>NZ_WQEP01000017.1:0-39070 GCF_013033705.1 Ruegeria sp. HKCCA0370 | reverse complement strand
GCATCAGACTTCCTATTCACCACAACGGGCCGCACCCCAATATCTGGGTGGAGCAAAATGAAAACCCGGCTTGATAAATTGCTTGGCGATGAGTTTGAGCCGTGGCGGCTACACGATTTCAGGACGGCATTTGCAACGCACATGGCCGAACGTGGGATACCTGAATCTGTGGTTGACCGGGTGTTGAACCACGCGGCCACTGCATCAAAGGCCAGTGCTGTTGCCCGTGTTTACAATCAGGCCGAATTGCTGGCGGAGCGCGCCGTGGCGCTGGATAAATGGGCCGAGTTAGTGACGCAGGAAAGCGCGGATGTGATTGAGCTTGAGGGGCGGCAAAATGTTTAACCCAATCGGATATGTGTCTCTCTATGAGATTGCCTCAGAATACCGCAGTGCTAACGTCAGTTGGGATGATTTCGCCAACCAGATTGGTCAAGTTGGATCGGTGGCGATTTACAGTCCCGGTGAACAGCCGGTACAGGTTTCTCTAGACTTGTTAAGCATGATCCAATGGGGCGAACGGATGGAGTTTGCGTTCATTGATGCAGGCTCCGGTGTGGTCTCACTCGCCAAGATTCGAGACGCGGCAAAAGGCATGGAACCTGAGTTGTTTGTTGGTGTCGCTATTCTATTTCGCCTTGATACGGCCAATCTGACAGGGCACCAAATTTCCCTAGATTTTGCACAGAAGTTGGAACCCTTTGAAGGGCAGCAGATTATCGTATCGGACATTGAGGCAGACAGGATCCGAGTTGCACTCAAGAACCTATCTCCTAAGCCCGCCAAGCGGTTCGCAACCACTGCTGAAAGAGACGCAGCTTACAACACATTTCTTGATAGCTTCCCCGGTCGAAAACCAACTCAGAAACAACGTGAAGAATGGCGAAAGGCTCATGGTATCACTAGGGACAAAGAGCGCCAATTGTGGGATGCCTACAAGCCCGATGATGGCTCAAGGCCGGGAGTAAAGTCCAAACGCGGGTAAATCGCGCGAAAATCTATCCATATTAGTAAACGGCGCGATTGGCGCGAATTCGGCGGTATTTTCGGCGCGAATAGAGCCTGACACCCTGTGTGCATCGAAGCAACACAGAGGTGAGCAGGATGGATAGCACTACTCAAATCACCGTTAGGCCGCGCGCCACGGATATCATTGGCGCAGTTGCCTACACCGGCATGTCCCGCGCAACACTGTATGCAGAGATGAAGAAGGGGGCTCTTAAGTTTGTCAAAATCGGTGGCGCAACTCGTTTGGAATACAACGAGTTAGACCGCTGGTTTGACGAGAAATCAAAAGAGGTCGCTGCTTAAAACGAAACCCGCGCACCATGGGTCAAACATGGGCACTCGGCATTTCGTTTGTAAGTCGGTGGCTATGACTGCAAGAAATGTAACGTGTTCTGACCTAAAGCGCAAGCTTGAGGAATTGAGCATGAATACCAAAACACCCGAACTACTCGTAAGAAACGCATTGTGGGTTACCGCATGGCGTGACCTTTCGCCAGACACCGAACCGGCTGAGTACCGGGTAACCGGTGAGTCAAGTGAAACCCGCAACATCTGGGTAAGTAAGAAAAAGCGCCGCATGCTGGATTCGTTGATTGACGGCCCGGTTCACTGCGCATCGCCCTGCAGTCTGAGCCACTTCGTCATGGGTCTACGAGATGAGCAGGGCCCAAACATTAAGACGATACGGTTCGACAATGACCCAAAGGCCGGACGCAGCCGGTTTGGCGTTTACAGCCTTTTGGACAGCGTGACACGTATTGGCGGTCAGGAGTTAGCGGCATGAAAACCCGCGACCTTCAGATCCACACATTTCGTCGCAAGCATGGCCTCTCGGACTCTGCTGCACGCATCGTCGCAATGCTGTACTACGGGGAGGGCCGCTAATGGCCCTCATCACCCAGATCCCCAAGAACAGCCACGAGGAATACCGTGTCAGCCGGAATGACTTTCAGGGGCATGACCTCATCAATATCCGCGTGTTCTTCACCTCAAAAGACGGAGAGATGCTACCGGGCAAGCAAGGCGTCGCCTTCAAGGCGGAGTTGCTACCGGAATTCATAGACGCGCTTAGCAAGGCGGAGGTTGCTTAGATGGGGCGCGACAAGAGAAACGAAAAGCGCGTCGAGCATTGGACCAAGCTTGTTCGCAACATGATGGAGGAGCCCGCTTGGCGGGCCCTCTCTTCCACCGCGCAGGCCTTGTATCCATGGCTTAGGCTGGAATGGCACGGAGCGGCCAACAATAACAACGGCAGAATTTGCTTGAGCGTCAGACAAGCCGCTGACCGGTTAGGCGTGTCGTACAACACAGCCGCCAAAGGGTTTCGTGAATTACAGGCGAAGGGCTTCATCGCCGTGACGCGTCCGCCCAAACTCGGCACCAGTGGCGTCGCATCATCTCCTCTGTTTGAACTGACCGAAATTTCGCTGCCGACCGCACACGGGGAGGCAGGTCGCAGATTATACAAGCAGTGGTCTGAAGGGGCAGATTTCCCGGTCGTAAAAGCTCCAGTTCACAATCCGACTGGCAAGGGCGGAAAAACAAAACCCTGTCTTAAAAACTGCGACGAGACCGTCGTAGATTTTGCGACGAGAATGACGGAGGCGACGCAATAAATGCGACGGGCCGTATCAATATTTGCGACGAAAACGCCCGATTTCGGCAAGTCCCCCGTCGCAGTTTTTAAGACATCCTTAATCTACCAGGGGGTCTGGGGGAAACAGACACCTTCTGGACCAACAGTCCAACAAACGAGGCATAAGTAATGACGGATGAACCCGACCGAAAAAACGGAACCAATACGGACGAACGAAACCCGGATGGCACTTTTGCGACTGGCAATCCCGGCAAGCCCAGAGGAACCCGAAACCGGGTCACTCGGGCAGTAGAGGAACTGCTTGAGGGGCAATCGGAGGCAATCACGCAAAAAGCGGTTGAGTTGGCTCTCAAGGGTGACAGCACGGCCCTGCGGCTTTGTCTAGAGCGGATAGCACCCACCAGAAAGGACGCACCGGTCAATTTCGACCTTCCCCCCATCAAATCCGCATCCGACGCCTCAGAAGCCGCACAAGCGGTGCTACAAGCCGTTTCTCAGGGTGACGTGACACCTTTGGAGGGAGCGACGGTCATGGGGCTTATTGAGCAATACAGGCGGGTTCTGGAAACGACGGAACTAGAGAAACGAATAGCAGCTTTGGAGGCTTCAAAATGAGTGTTCGTAGCAGGGTGGAAAAACTGGAAAAGGACGCAGGAAACCAGTTCAAAGTCGTCGTCACTCAGGGCGAGTTCTTTGACAAGCACGGGAACCCAATTTCGACCGAAAACGGCTGGCCCCCCAATCTAAAAGAGGACGTTCATCGTGCCATAGTGAGCGTTTCGGATTCAGAGGAAACTGTCACTTTGCAACGGAGACAAGACGAGTCGGGCGCTGAGTTCATGCGTCGCTTCGACCAGACAGGCATCGAGATAGGTAAGAAGGTTGGCACGACCGTTTGCCTGCCCTGGGATGCCAAGTGGACTTAATTGCATTTTTGAGCTTCGAGCCAGCCGGAGTCTGAGCGTGAAAAGACTGATTAGGATCATATTGACCAGCTCTGGGCCTACCAAGACAGGTACTGCCGCTCAGGTTCTAGCCCAAGGATTACTATTCGTGACAATCTCCTCTGGCTTGTGTCTCTTCGTTGCCATGCTGATCTTCGGTTTTCCCAAGCATAATGGCGGACCACTTCATTGGGGGAGGATCAGGCCAACTCATTTTGGCGTTTCAGTCGCGGCAATCATTTTGGCGACTCAGCCCGATGACCGCACCTCCGTTGCTCAAACCCCTAATTTTGCCTGAAGAGTGCTGGCTTCAGGCACCTGGGGTCAACAGTCAAGGTTACTCTGCCGCGATCGCTTTTTCTCGCTGAGTCTTTTCGCCTTCAATCAACAGAGTGCGGGTCGGAAACGGAATATTGATATCCGCTTCGTCCAACGCCTCTTTGACTTTGCGCTTCATGTCCGCCTGGTATTGGAAGTAGTCCGAAGACTTGCACCACACGCGGACAAGAAAATCGACGCTGCTGCTGCCAAGATTGTTCACCTGGATGAACGGTTCGGGGTCAGCCAACGAACGGGCGTCCGACATGATCGTCTCGCGAATGACGCGCTCGGCCTCCGCCAAGTTGACGCCGTATCCAACGCCGAACGTCCACTCGGCACGACGGGTCTCGTAGACGGAATAGTTCTTGATGGTGTTTCCCCACACCTCGGCGTTGGGAACGATAACCTTGACGTTTCCCATATCGGCAATTTCGGTGTAGTTCAGAGTGATGTCTTTAACGGTTCCGAGCACGCCATTCACGTCGACGAAATCGCCGATCTTGAGCGGCCTGAACAGGATGATCATCACGCCGGCTGCAACGTTGGACAATGTGCCTTGCAACGCAAGACCAATGGCCAAACCGGCGGCACCGATCAGCGCAATGATCGACGTCGTCTGCACCCCGAACGTGTTCAGAATGAACAGCCCGGTAAACGCCAGGATCGTATAGCGCGCCAGATTGCCAAGAAAGTTGAACAACGTATCGTCCAGGCGTTCCGATTTTTCACCGACGCCCCGGATCTTCCGGCTGACATATCTTGAAATCACAAGCCCAAGCACCAACAGGATCAGCGCCGCGATCGTGTTCGCGACAAGGCCAAGAAGGGCCTCGAGCGTCAGCAGGTCGCTCAGCGATTTCCCGTCATACAGCTCGGTATTCAGAACTTGCGACAGTTCGGCCCAAACGGTGTTCGTCACGTTCTCTGCGGTCTGTGCAATCTCGTTTTCCATGGTGTTCCTCGTGTTTCATCGCCTGAGTTTTTTCTTGCAGCGCGGTCCTGCCGGGTCAGACCTCGATCACGGCGCTAGAGGCAAAGAACATGGCCTGGCTGACGGCCGATTTGACCTGTTCTTCGGTGTAGGGTTTGGAAATCAGAAAGGCGGGTTCGGGGCCTTTGCCTGTCAGAAGGCGCTCGGGGAATGCGGTGATGAAAATGACGGGGCAATCGCCGTGCTGGGCAATGATGCGGTTCACCGCATCGATTCCGCTGGATTTGTCCGCCAGCTGAATGTCCGACAGGATCAGGTCGAACGGCTCGCGCTTGGCCAGGTCAATGGCGGCGGTCTCGGTGCGTGCGACCCCGATGACCTGGTGGCCCAGGTCGGCCACCATCGTCTCAAGATCCATCGCGATGATTGCTTCGTCTTCGATGATTAAAATGCGGCCAGAAGTGTGGCGGGCCATTTCCTCGTAGGCGATATCGATCAGCTTCTGAGCCTCGGCGGGTTCTATCTGCATGATCGCGGCGATATCGCTGACCGAGAACTCTTCGACCGTGCGCAGCAGCAAGGCCTCGCGCGTGTTCGGCGTCAGGCGTGCCAGCTGGGCGTGGGCGCGCGATTGGATGTCGGAACTGTCGCCATCGGTGTCAACGGGCATTCCCGACGTTGACCATATGCCGTGAAAAACACGAAACAACGCGACCCGCGGCGCGAGATCGGCATCGAACTGGGCGGGATCTGCCAATATCGCCTCAAGCGATGCTGCGGCGTAGGCGTCGCCACTGTCCTGTGAGCCGGTGAGGGCACGGGCATAACGGCGCAGAAACGGCAGCAGCGGGCCAATTTGATCTGCGACGGAAACTCCGGTCAGCTCGGTCATCTATGTTTTCCTCATTTTTTTCACTAAACTCGGGAACCAAACGCACACTGGGGCGTTATGGTTCCAGCAAAAGTGAAAATTTCTGATGATGCCATGACAAAACCACAGCCCAGCCGAGAACATCGGCAAGAAATAGAAAAGCGGATCGACGAAAACCTCAAGCGGGCTTTCGATGAGGTTGCCAGCGAACCGGTTCCGGATCGGTTCGTCGATCTTCTCGAAAAACTGCGCAACCAGACCAGTGTTCCCAAAACGGGTGACGCGGGAGGCTCGGATGGTTGATCCCAGAGAAGAGCTTGTCGAACATATCGGCGCGATGCGTGCCTTTGCGATCAGCCTATGCCGAAACGGGGCCACGGCCGATGACATCGTGCAGGACGCATTGATCAAGGCATGGAGCAATATCGACTCGTTTCAGGAAGGCACCAACATGCGGGCGTGGTTGTTCACCATCGTCCGGAACACCTATTTTTCGCTGCACCGCAAGCGCAAGCGTGAAGTCGAGGATGTGGATGGCGCGATGGCCGAAAGCCTGTCGCAAAAGCCCGACCATGACGGACGGCTGGCGTTGAAGGATTTTGCGGTTGCATTTGACCAGCTGACGGATGAACAGCGTGAAGCGTTGGTGCTGGTCGGTGCACAAGGGTTTTCCTATGAGGAAGCAGCCGAGATGTGCGGTGTCGCCCTGGGAACGATCAAAAGCCGGGTGAACCGGGCCCGCGCGCAACTGGCCGAACTTATGGATCTGGATGACGACGAGCCCATCGAATTGACCGATGCCGTCACGGCGTCAATCGTCCAGTCGCAACCGGCGGCCTGACGATTCATGGATGCGAAGCCGCGCAGCCTGACCGTTTATCTTGCCGCGCTGGTCACCTTGGCGCTTCTGCCTTCGGGGCTGATTGCGGTATTGCAGACACGCGCCGTGATTGCCGAGGCCGACGAAAGATCGCGGGCCTCAGTTCTGGCGCGAACGATTGAAGCTGCCAGTCGGGAGCGGGAGCTACTGCAAAAAGCTGTTGGTGCAAGTTCGGGACTTACAGCCGCGCTTGCCGAGGGAGGTCTGGACAATGCCGCTTGTTCGGACCTCATGCGCCGGTTCGTTGAACGCCAGCCCGAGTTTGTATTTGCCGGGTTTAGTCAGCCAAATGGGGTCATGGCCTGCTCGACCGTCGAAAAGACCATCGATTTGTCGGACGCGCCCGGTTTCGGGCAGATCTCGGAAAATCCGCAGCTTACGTTTTCTGTCAATCGAGCCGGCGCGGCGACCGGGCAATCGGTGATCATCGTAACCCAGCCGGTCATGAACAGGACCGAGCTTGTGGGGTTTGTCTCCATCTCGATACCTCATGCGCTGGCGCGCACGCCCTTGGATGTTGGCAACATTGGTAGTGACGTGGTCATCGCCCTGTTCGACGCGACCGGAGAAGTGCTGTCATCAAATGTAGGCTTGGATGAGGTCAAACCATTCCTACCGCCCGCGAAAGAAAACCTGTTGGTTCTGTCCAGTTCCGGCAAAACATTTTCGGCTAAAACGGCCGACGGAGAGGATCGGGTTTTTGCAGTTGCCAGCATCATTCCGGGCGAAGTCGCCGTGATTGGCAGTTGGCCACGCGAGGCGGCGCTGGCCTCTGTCGGTGCAGGCAGCACTGCCCTGACCATTGCTTTTCCGATCCTGATGTGGGTGACCGGTCTGGGAGTTGCCTTGTGGGGCCTGCATCGATTGGTGATCCGGCATCTCGACAGCTTGCGTTCGGCCTTGCGTCGTTTCGCGTTGGGCGAGCGCGACCCAATTGAAAGCCTTGCAGGCGCGCCGCAGGAGTTTCAGCAGATCCAGACTGCATTCAACCGCATGGTCTTGTTGATCCGCGAGGCGGAGGCGCAACACGACCGGGACCTTGTCGAGAAAACGCTGCTGTTGCGCGAGGTGCACCATCGCGTCAAAAACAACCTGCAACTGATCGCTTCGATCATGAACATGCATTTGCGCAAGGCCGAAACCCCCGAGGCCCGGCGCTTGCTGGAACAGTTGCAGCGTCGGGTTCGCGGCTTGGCCATGGTGCACCAGACCCTGAACCAGAACTCGCAGATGACGACGATCAACACCGAGGCTCTGATCGGGCATTTGGTCGCCGAACTGGCGCATCGACCGCCAATTCTGGGTCAGGTGGTCGAGGTTGACTGCCGGATCGCGCCGGTCGAACTGGGGCAGGATCAGGCCGTCACGCTGTCGATGCTGGTGGCCGAGGCACTGACGAACGCGGTCAAATACGTAGGCGTTCCGCAGGAGGGACCGCCGACAATCTCGGTGGAATTGACCCGACCAGAGGAGAGCACCCTGCATCTGAAAATCTCCAACACGCGCGGGCAGACAGACGACGGTGCGGATCTGTTCCACAGCGGCGGGATCGGTCAACGGCTGATGCAGGCCTTCCTCCGCCAATTGGACGGTTCCGAAACCATAACCGAGACGTCATCGCATTATGTGTATGAGGTGACGTTCGATATCGCCGAAGTAGAAGGCGATAGCGAACCTCAGACCATTGCGGATGAGAGAGGCGGTGATGCCCGTGCCGCAGCAGAATGACTTTGAGGTCCTGATTACGGCCGCGCAAGCCTGGCCCGCCTTGGAAAAAGCGGTTCTTGAGGCCCGGCACCAGATCAAGGCAAGTTTTCGGATATTCGATTTCATGACACGGCTGCGCAGCGACGAGGCGCGCCAGATCGGCGATACCTGGTTTGACCTGATCGAGCATGTCATCCGCAAGGGTGTCTCGTTTCAATTGGTCATCAGCGATTTCGATCCGATCTTCGCGACCGAGTTGCACGAGCTGAGCTGGCGCACGAAACGGCAGGCGGTTGCGCTGGCGGAAATCCTGGGTCCAGAAATCGCCTCGCGCTTGACCGTTCGCGTGTCTATGCACCCGGCACAGGCTGGCGCATTGCCGTGGGCTGCGCTGTTGCCGGCGGTTCTTCGGAAAAAGGCTCAGCGGATTCAGGAGCTGTCCCGCGAACGACGCGAACGGCAGGCAGTACGGCTGGGGTCGGACACTTTACCCAGGCTTCACACCGTGTCGCACCATCAGAAAGTCGCCGTGATCGACAATGAGGTCTGCTACCTCGGCGGATTGGACTTGAACGAAAGGCGCTTTGACACACCGGATCACGACCGTCTGGCCAAAAACACCTGGTCAGACGTTCAATTGCTGGTCCGCGGACCCGAGGCCGCCGAGGCCGCGCGCCATATCGACCGGTTCGAACATGAAATCGCAACCGGACAAACGGCCCCACAGGCAACCCACCTGCGCCGCACCCTGTCCAGCCCGCGCCGGTTTGCATTCTGGCGGCTGTCTCCAAAGACCATCGCGCATGAGATCGAGGATGAGCACATAGCCGCCTTTCAAGCCGCGCGGCAACTTCTGCACATCGAGACCCAGTATTTCAGATCAACCCGGCTGGCCGAGGCCTTGGCTGAGGCGGGTCATTCCAAGCAGGATCTGAAACTGGTACTTGTTTTACCAGCCTTGCCCGAGGAAGTGGCCTTTGGCGGCCATGACGGATTGGACGCGCAATACGGGTTGGACCTGCAGGCCAAATGCCTGGAGATCATTCAGCAGGGGTTCCAAGACCGGGTTTCGGTGTCGACCCCGGTCCAACCGATTTCGGCCAGTGGGGCCGATGCCAGCGCTGAAGTTCTGAGCGGGTCTCCGATCATTCACGTTCACAACAAAGTTCTGGTGGTGGATGACCATCATGCTTTGGTCGGGTCCGCCAACCTGAACGGACGGTCTTTGCGGTGGGACACAGAAGTCGCCCTTCGGGTCACCGACCGGCAGCGGGTCGCGGTTCTGCGGCAGGCCCTGGTGGACCATTGGTGGTTCTCGGATGATCTGAGCAAACCGATCGAGCCCGATGCCATGTTCGCGTGGTGGGGGCGAGAGGTACAGGCCAACGGCGTGCGGCGCCCCGAAGCGCGCAGCGGCTTCCTGGTCCCGCATGACGCCGACGTTGCGCGCGACATGCGGCAACCGCTTCCGGGGGTAACTGAAAACATCGTTTAGGTGGGCGCGACCGGGCTCATGACCTTGGGGTTCATCAACACGCCGAACCACAGCAGGATCGGGAGTGCGACGATGGCGCCGACCGGCCCCCACAGCCAAAGCCCAAAGATGATGGCGATGAACACGACCAACGGGTTCACCTGCAGACGTTGGCCGACGAAGGCGGGTGTTACGAATTGTGCTTCAGAAAGATTGATCGCCAGGAAAACCAGGGGGGGCAACAGGGCCGCGGCTCCACCGAACTGGGTTAAACCGGCGATCAGAAGGCCGGTCAGGATCATCAGCGGGCCGAGATACAGCACAAAATTCAGAAGGCCGGCGGCCACTCCCCAGACCACGGCGTCATTGATGCCGATCAGCCCCAAGGCCACAGCCGTTACCGTCCCGAGGCCAATATTGACCAACGTCACGGCAGCGAAATAGCGATAGACCGCGCGGTCAGCCAGATACAGCCGCGCTTTCAGGGGACCGGCTGCGGCATAGAGCTCGGGCCGGGTCAAAACGAAAAAGAACAGCGTGCCGATGAAAATCAGGATCTTTGATCCGAAGTTGGGCGCCAGCCACAAGGCATCCATCACCGACGGAAGGGCGGATTCCGTTTCCGCTGCCCCATCGGCCCCGACGGTTTCCTCGATCTCGCGTCCAAGCGTTTCGATACCCCGAATGAATTCGGACATCGCGGCGACCCAAGAGCGCAACTCGCGTTTGATGGCAGGCAACTGTTCGACCAGCGTGGACAGCAATGGTTCGAGCAGAAGGAACGCCGCGACAATGACGGTGCTGGTCACGAACAACAGTGCCGAGGCGGATATCACACGTGGGCAACCGACCTTCTCAAGCTTGTCGGCAAGCGGGGCGACCACGACCCCCAAAACCAACGCAAAGGTGATCGGAGCGACGATGGACCGGGCCAGGTACAAAGCGGTGATGATGGCGATCCCGGTCAGGATCGCCAGCATTGCACGCAAGGCCGATGGAGAGCTGAAGACAGTTGGCATGGGCGCGCTTCACTGACTGCGCAAAGCGTCAGAGGCCCGATCAGCCGCGTCATCCAGCCGTGCATTGGCCGCGGCATGCAGCTTGTCCAGTTCTTCGTTGAAAACCTTTTGGGCGTGACGCATCAGCTGATCGCGCCGATGGCCCAGCAGCTCGTCCTCCTTGCGAGTGTTGGGCAGCAGAGCGCCAGCCAGAATACCTACGCCCAGCGCCAATGCGCCGGCTGCCAGCGGCTGATCATGGACGAAGGTCTGCGAGGCCTTCGCCGCCTTCCGCGCACGCTTCTCGACCGCTTGCTGCGCACCGATTGCGGCCTTGCGCGCTTCGATCACACGGGCACGGGCTTGGGGTGAGAGCTTGTCCAGACCACGTTCCAAGGCGGCGGATAGCAAGCTGGCAGATTGGCTGTGTTCAGTCATTCCGGTCATCTCCTGTTTCATGCGGCTGTCAGCGTCGGCAACACGCCGGTCAAACCCGTCGAAGGCCTGCTGCGGAGGTACGGCCTGGCGCGGGGATTGGGTGCTTTTTGCGCCAGACCCGGGACCCGCAACCAAAAGGGCTGCCCCTGCACCGAGCAGAGCAAAGGCGGCCGGGTTTTTTTGGGCCGCGGACCAGAGTTGCGCACCGATCTGCCCGCCATAGGCTTCGAGCGTCGATTTCGCCTCGTCTGCCAGGCGCGGCGGTGCCAGCGTATCCGACAGAGCATTCAGCGAGCGTGCAAGAGCGCTGCGTTCGTATGCGATCTGCGTTTCAAGAGGTGTCAGGTCAGACATGGGTCGACTCCTTCATCGCTTCGATGTCGCGCTGCAGGTTTTTCATGGCTTGCTCGGGGACCAGCGCGGTAGCCGACAGGCGGGACCGGCCAAAAAGCGCCAGGCACCCAGCAACCAGTGCCAAGCCCGCGCCAACGAGCAACGAGGCCATACCCACCGAAAAACCATTGGCGGCGATATACGCGACCAGGGATGTCGCCATGAGGTTCAGTGCGATCATCAAAAGGATCAGAGCAATGCCAAGGCAGGCCAGCCCTAAGCCCGCTCGCGTCAGGTTTCGGGACAACTCCTCCTTGGCAAGCTTTACCTCAGCCTGAAGCAAACCCGACAGATGTTTGAGCGCGTTTGCCAAAAGCCCCGGTGCAGATCGCAGATCGTTGGGGTTATGCATCGCGGCCACCATTCATTCGCGCCAACGCGCTGGTGTGGCCCGAGATATCGACCGAGGTACCATGCAGCAGCGACGGATCAATATCCCAAGGATCTGCACCAAAAGATGCGGATTGGGCCGCGCCCGTATTGCGCGCGCTCAGGAAACGGGCTGCAGCAAAACCGGCCAAGGCAGCCGATCCGACGAACAACAGCGGGTTTTCGCGGGCGAAATCAGACACCTTTCGGCTCATACTGGCCAAGTCGGCAGAGCGGACTTGCCCAGCCACAGCTTCCATGTTGTCCGCAATCCTCGACAAGACCTGATGCTGCACCGATTGGTCGGGAAATACACCGGCAGCTGCGTCGGCTGCATGAGCGGCGCTCCCAACCTCCTGCGCTGCGCTGTCCTTCAGTGATTCGGCCCGGGCCGAGGCCTCGGCGGTCACGGTGTCCTTGACCTTGCCGGCCAGATCCTGGGCATGGGCTTTTGCTTTCTCCGTGGTCTCGGTTCGACGTGGCATGGTTCGATCTCCTGTGTTGAGGTCTCGGTCCTCCAACGCATGGAAGGCGAGATTGTTCCCAAGACCAGTTCGAACGCCACTGAGGACACAGTTCGGTATCTGCCCGAACCCCCATTTTTGGGGCCAACGCAGAAATATCGCCGGTGCCCGGAACCAGTTCGAGTTTGGTGCGTTTCACTGACGGCGACGAAGCAATCGAAAGGAATTTACGATGAACTGGGACCAAATTCTTGGACGCTGGACCGAATTCAAAGGCAAGCTGATCGAGCGCTTCGGCGATTTGACCGATGATGAGATCGAGCAAGCCCGCGGAGATCGCGAGCAACTGGAAGGCATCATCCAAAAGAAATACGGAGATTCGAAAGAAGACGTTCGGGAAATCGTGGATCGCCTGATCAAGGACATGTAGCCCAAAGGTGGATGCTCACATCGCGTGGGGCGGCATCAAGTCAATGGCGCCCCACAGACTCCCAAGATCGATCCCAACAGGTAATCACGAGCGCCATGAAACTGTCTGACCTCATCAACACGCCCGTTGTCCCAGCTGGAACCGACCACGCAATTGGTCGCGTTTCCGATATCGCCATTCGCGCTGGGCAGACCGAGTTGGAGTACGTCTTGGTCAATCTGAGCGTGGCCGGAGGGAATGACCCGGTGGCGTTCACCGCCGATACGCTCGAACTTGGTGCAAGCGAGGTAGTGTGCGCGTTATCCCAACACCAAGTGAATCATCTTCGACAACGGGAAGGAGGCGAAGTTCCCCTCGCAGTGGACATCAAGGGCCTACCGCCCCTGGTTGTAGGGCTGTTCGGCAACGCGATTGCGCCGGTTGTGATGGGAGCGGTCCTGAATGACGCTCTCGGCCAACGCCCCCAACCCACGCCACCTGCTAGCAACTTCCGATGGTTTACGAAGCTGCAGGGCAACCCTGCGTTTGACTCGACTGGTGAGTTGGGCAGATTTAAGGATATTGAGTTCGACCCTGACACCAAGGCTCTGCGGTTTCTCTTGATCGACGGGCGACCAGATATCATGAGTTTTCCGTTCGCTGAGTTACGCAATATTCCCGACGACGAACACTACATGGTTCTGTCCAGATCTTCCGATCCGCTGCACCCGGTCTAAGGGTCTGTTCACGACTTGTCAAACCGCGCATTTGCGCGGTTTTTTCTTTTTAAAACAAATATTTTTGCATTTTTCTGGGAACAAGTCGCGGCGTCATTCGTTTGTTCAACAAGACCGCGGGAAACGCGGTCAGAACAGACCAAAGGAGTGAGCTATGAAACGTTTTCTGACCACAACTTCGATCGTTCTGGTGATGTCGGCATCGGCCTATGCAGAAAGCTCGAATGTCGAAGAAGTCGGCAAGAACCTGGAAGAGGCAGCCGAGGCAGCCGGTGATGCGCTGTCCAATACCGCGCAGGATATCAAGAACGCTGCGCAGAACACGGCGAAAGACGTCGACCAAGCAGCCGAAGCAACCGGTGAGTACATCAGCGAAAAAGCCGGTCAGATGGCCGATGTGGTTGACCCAACCACCATCGACATCGAGGGTTATGTCCCCGTTGCCCAAGGCACCATCCCGGCCGAAGATCTGACCGGCATGCGCGTCTATGACGTCTCGCAAGAGTGGATCGGCGAGATCGAAGAGGTCGTCGTCGACATGGACGGATCGGTCGATGGGGCCGTGATCGGCGTTGGCGGGTTCCTCGGCTTGGGGGAAAAGGATGTTCTGATCGATTTCTCGCGCGTGTCGCTGATGCGTGAAGTCAATGGTGACAACACCTATGCCTTCGTTCACGCTGACAAGGAGATGCTGAAGGATATGCCGGCCTACGAAGGGTCATAAAACGGCTCCTCAGTCGCAAAGCATGTGATCAAGCCGCCGGCCGATTTTTCGGTCGGCGGTTCTTTAATTCCTGTCCATCCGCCACGTTTAGATCAGCGGGCGCGGAACGGCTTCGGTAATTTCGACCAAGCCAAGCTCGGCTAGACCCTCAAGATCGTTAATCTGCAGCACATTGTTGGACCACTCGGCCAGACCGAGATCCTTCAGCCGGCGCAGGGTCTTGTTCGTGTGAACCAGCGACAAGCCCAACGCATCCGCAAGATCCTGCTGCCGGTAGGGCAGCGGACACTGCAAGCCTTTGGCCAATCCGACAGCCTGCGACCTTGTGTAGAAGCGGTGCAGGCTCCACGCGATCTTCTCGATCGCGCCGCGCTGGCCGACGGTTGTCAGGGCGTCGCCCAGAAAATGCTCTTCGACGGCGGCCAGGAATGTCAGGTCAAAGGCGCGATCAGGCTGGTTCTGATATAACTCGAACAGCCGCGAGCGATTGAAAACGCACAGCCGCATCGCGGTTGTCGCTTCGACCGAGTGCCGCATCTCGCCCATGACGCCAGCCTGCAGCCCGACGAGATCGCCTGGAAGCACAAAGCCTATGACCTGCCTACGACCGTTTTCCAGCGTTTTGTAGCGAACGCCCATCCCGCTCAGGACCGTGAACAGATGCGCGGATTTCGCGCCCTCGATGAACAGTTGTGTTCCGGGTTCGGCCTGCATCTCGCCGGTTTTGAAACCCTGCATGAATCGCAGGTCGTCTTCCGAAAACGGCAGGAAGACGTCCATCTGCCTCAGCGGACAGTCCGCACATGCGATCAGAGAAATTTTTCGTTGCTGTGTCATAGTTTATTGCGGCGCTGCGGGATTGCCCTACGGTGGCATCGAACAGATTTTAGGATGGTATTTATGGAAGCCTCTTCCCGCAGCGTAGCAGATGTTTTGATTGTTACGGAAAACTTTATCGAAGCAGCGGACATCAGTGACGCCATCCCCGGAGTTTCGACCGATCGCATTGTCCATATCCGCGAGCTGCACGCGGGTGGGCATTTCTGGCAGGACCCCGAATTCACCCCGGCCTTGAGCGTTCTGAGCTATCGCAGAAATGAGACGTCATTTGACGCCGTCGCGCGGCTGTTGGCCGAGCGCGGCAGTGCACTGTTGCTGTTGGACCCGTCCCCCGAGGTGCAAGCGCAACTTGAATGTGCGGCACTGATACGGCCTTTTACTGCCGCAGATCTTGCCCGCAAGATCGCAGCCATTGATTTCAGTGGGAACGGCTTGAAGATCGGCGCTGATCCTGGGTGAACTGGCACAGGGCCCATTTCACCATCTATACAATTGACTCAAAAAAAGCGCGACCGATGCCGCGCTTTTTTGTACCGACAATTTCCGCGCTGATCAGATCGCGCTGCGCGCTGCCTTCGGGCCAAAGATCAGCCAGCAGATGAAGCCGACGACCGGAAGCAACAGAACGAAAAGGACCCACAGGATTTTTGCACCGGTCGTCGCAGACGAGCCGATGATCGAAATAATGGCCCAGATCGACAAAACCAGGACGATCAGACCGCCAATGCCATATACTTCCACCATACCGAAGTTCCTTTCGAATTACTTGTCGTTGTTCCTACACGGACACAACGCGATAGGTGGCTAAAAGTTCCCGACAAAGATCTGGGTGTGATCCCAGTTCTCGCACGAGGCTTGAGGATTTTTTGCGCCTGATGGAACCAAAACGACCGGCAGAACGTTGGGTTTGAAGGTCGATACAAGGGGTCAAAATGTCCAATACACACAACGCGCCGCGAGACGATCTTGTCGAGAAAGAGAGTGAGCGCGAAGCGGTCGAAGAAGCGTCCGGGCTGTCTCCGCGCCTGATATTCGAGACCATCCGCCAAAACGGTGAGGAGGAGCTGGACCGCCCGACCAAAGCGTTGTTCTGGTCCGGGATTGCCGCTGGAGTGCTGATCAGCTTTTCGGTGCTGGGCGAAGCGATATTGCGGGCACATCTGCCCGAAACCAGCGGGCGCTTTCTGATCGAGAACCTGGGTTATTCCCTCGGCTTTGTCTTGGTCATCCTGGGGCGGATGCAGCTATTCACCGAGAACACGATTACGACCGTCGTTCCAGCCATGATAAATCCGTCCGTCGCGTGCTTCACCAAAACCGCGAGGCTGTGGGCAATCGTTCTGGGTGCCAATGTGCTGGGGGCGTTTGCGATATCTGCCTTCCTGATCCATACGCCGGTGTTGTCGCCCCAACTCGTCGCGGTCATCAACGACCTGAGCCACCACGCCACCGGCATGGGCGCCTGGGTTGGCTTTCTGCGCGGAATACCGGCGGGGATCCTGATTGCGGCGATCGTTTGGATGCTGCCTTCGGCACAGAACAACGAGGTGCTGGTCATCGTAATCTTCACTTGGATGATTGCGGCCGGCGACTTTACCCACGTCGTTGCCGGTTCGGTGGAAATGGCGGTTCTGATGCTTCAGGGGCAGTTGCCAGTAGGCACAGCCGTTTTCAGCTTTTTCCTGCCCGTTCTCGCCGGCAACATCATCGGCGGAACCGCTGTCTTCACGATGCTGGCCTACGCCCAGATCAAACCCGAAATAGAAGAAGACCCAAAGCGCGGTTGAGGCGCTTTGGGTCTTTTGGGATGGCGGATTGGTTGGCGTGGCAGTGACGAGTAGCGGTGTCAACGATTCCTGATGAAGAACCAGATCAGTAGTCCGGCCAAACCCAAGCCGAGCATGGCCGGCAAAACGTACTCGATACCCATATCGGTCGCGGTGTACCGCGTGTTCTAACCACGTTCCGCCTTGCGCAACGCGAGGCCCAGCAGGACACCCGCGCCCAACGCTCCGACCATAGCCAGACCCGGGTTCTCGCGCACAAATGCGGCACTTTTCTCGGATGTCTGTGTCAGCTGCTTTTGCGCCTCGTCGCGCGCCGTTTTCAACGTGTCGCGCGTTGCGGTAACGCCATCTTCCAAGGCTGATTTGGCCTCCTTGGCCACTTCGTCGATCCGCGCCGCCATTTCCGCATGCGGAGTGTCCTGAGGGGCCTTTTTCGCCGTTTTCTGTGTCATGTCAGATCTCCTTTCATCGACCCAACGCGGGCGCTCGCCAAAGGTTCCACCACAATGATCCGGAACCAATCTGGGGTTCCAAGCGTTGACCCGCCAGTAGTCACAGAAATGAAAGGAAATCCCATGTTGTCCTGGGCGCTGATCTTTTTCGCACTTGCAATCGTTGCTGGCATCTTCGGGTTTGGCGGCATCGCGTCGGCCTCGGCCGGTATCGCACAGATCCTTTTCGTGATCTTTCTGGTCCTGTTCATCGGTTCGCTGATCTTGCGGCTGATCCGTGGGTAAGCCCCCGCGCATCCGCACTCCCTGAAACAGTACCCCGAGGTTCAAAGCCCTATGAAAGATGCCGTCCATACCCAAACCGCTGCCGAATTTCTGATTGCCTGCCTGGAAGCCAACGGCGTGACCTGTGCATTCGGTGTTCCGGGTGAGGAAACAACCGATCTGATCGCCGCATTCGACAAGTCGAGCATCGACTTCGTCCTGTGCCGGCACGAGCAGTCGGCGGCGTTCATGGCATCGGTTCACGGTCGATTGACGGGGAACCCGGCGGTATGCCTCTCGACACTTGGACCTGGAGCGACCAATCTTGTCACCGGTGTGGCGGATGCCACGCTTGACCATGTGCCGCTGATCGCCCTCACGGGGCAGGGTGCGCGGTCCAGGCTGGGCCGCGAAAGCCATCAGATCATCGATCTCGAAGCGCTCTTCGCGCCAGTCACCAAGTTGAGCCGAACGCTGATGGTCGCGGATGAAATCCCCCAAGTCGTGGCCGAGGCCGTGCGATTGAGCAAGCTCGACAAACCCGGAGCCGTCCATCTTTCCCTGCCCGAGGATCTGGCCGAGGTCCCGATTCTGGCCGAACCTTTCGTGGCGCCGCCGCCAGCCGAGGTGCGACCGGCGGCAGATGCGGTCATCCGTTCCGCGCGCCTGCTGGCTGATGCGAAAAAGCCCTTGATCCTTGCAGGACACGGGGTCATCCGATCTGGCACCGCAAGCGACGTTCGGGCACTTGCAGAAAGCCTTTCTGCCCCGGTCGTCACGACATTCATGGCCAAAGGCGTTTTGCCTCCGGGGCACCCGCTCTCGCTGCATTCGATCGGTCAACCGGGCAAAGAATTGGTGTCTGAAGCCTTCGACCTGTGCGACCTGATCATTGCCATCGGGTTTGACCCGGTTGAATATCCACCCTCGAACATCTCGATGGGCGGTAAGAAGCCGGTTCTCGAAATCTCGGACGTGGCCTCGGCGGTTGATGTGGACTGGCCGGTAAAGGCCGCTCTGACCGGGGACCTTCCGCACTGCATCGACGTTCTGGCGAAGGCCTCGGCCGAACGTCCCGCGCAAAGCTGGTTCAAAGGTCTCCAGCGGAGGATTGACGCCTCGCTGGAAGGTGGAGCAACAGCTTCCGATGCCGCTTGTGTCGCGCCGTCGGAAATATGTAAGGCGATTTCCGAAACGCTTCGCGAAAGCGACGTTTTGCTGTCTGGCGTGGGCCTGCACAAGCTTTGGGTCGCCAGCAAGGTTCAAGCACGCCGGGCGGGTCAAATCATCATTCCGAACGGCCTGGCCGGTATGGGCCTTGCGCTGCCCGGAGCGATCGAGGCTGCCCGTCTGTTGGACGAGGGTCGGGTGATCGCCGTTTGCGGTGATGGGGACTTCCTGATGAATGTTCAGGAGATGGAGACGGCGGCCCGGTTGTGCGTGCCCGTGACTGTTCTGGTCTGGGAAGACAACGGCTATGGTCTGATCGACGAAAAACAGCCTGGTGCGCGCGAGTTTTCCTTCGGCAACCCCGATTGGGAGTCTCTGGCCCGATCCTTTGGTTGGATCTACCAAGATATCGAAAGTCTCAGCAATCTTGCTCCTGCGCTGCAGGCGGCGGCTGACGTCGCCGTTCCAACCCTGCTGCGGGTGTCGGTCGACTATTCGGCTGATGGCGGGATGCCCACCGTCAACTGATTTTTCCGCCGAAAGTGGAACCAAATCCGGTTTTGGGCGTTTCTTCCCCAGTAGAAAAAAGGAGTTGTCATGACCGACGCATTGAACGTTGTCCCGAACGAAAACCCCGTTTCCACTGGCGTGCGCGACACCGCACCTTTGGCCAAAGGTCTGGCTGATGTTCTGGCCGACACCTACCGGCTGACCTTCAAGACACATGCGTATCACTGGAACGTGGAAGGCCCTCTGTTCTATTCGATCCACAAGCTGACCGAAGAACAGTACGAAAACATGTTCGCCGCCGCTGATGAGATCGCGGAACGCATCCGCGCGCTGGGACACCTGGCGCCCTCGCGCATGTCCGACATCCTGGATTTCTCGGCCATCAAGGATCGCGAAGGGGACCTGTCCGCCGCCGACATGATCGAAGATGTGGCTGCTGATCACGAGCGGGTGGCGCACCGCCTGCACGCCCTGACCGAGCTTGCAGGAAGCCGCAAAGACGTCGTGACTGAAGATCTGGCGACCGAACGTTCGGCATTTCATGAGCAGGCAGCTTGGATGCTGCGGGCGATCTCGAAATCAAGCTGACGCGGTGACCGGGCGCGTGTGTCGTTTTGCGACCCAACTGTGCGCGTTTAAGGTCTTGGGCAGGCTTGCCGAAAAACCGGCAAGCCTGCACATTCCGATCTGGTGACTAGTCCAAAGGGCGGCAATGTCTGAAAAAAACACGAAAAGCCAAAACTTGGCCGAGGAGCGGACCGACTGGGCCGAAGACCGCACCATTTTGGCAAATGAGCGCACATTTGCGGGATGGATGAGAACCGGAATGGCATGCGTGGCCATCGCCCTTGGCCTTAAGGCCGTATTTTCCGCCGTCGAACCCGAGTGGCTGGCGAAGGCTGCAGCCACCCTTTTTGTGTTGATCTCGCTGCTAATCTACTGGGGAGCGTGGATGAACGCCCGCCGCGTGTATTCCCGATTGGAAGCGCACAGCGCCCAACCGGCATCTCGCTTCCACTTGCAATTGGTTGTTGGAAGCCTGTCCCTCGGATCAATCGCATGTTGCCTTGTGTTGTGGCTTGTCTAAGCGGGCTTGCGCCGACATCGCCTTCGTGCCAGTCAAGACCGGACTCCTGAATCTCGTGTCGATCGCGGACTAGGCGTCATACAGGGCTCTGAGCTGTCATTCCAACGACATGACGCATGTTGACTTGTGTGTCGAGGCCCGGAACGAGGCCATCATTGCACATAGCCCGCCCGCGCAAATCAATAAACACTCGCCGATGAAAGCTGGTCAGCGTTTTTGACGAAAGATGATGCAGACGCACTTCCTTTGAAGAAATGCTTAAAAAACCTGACATCAGCTAGGCTGGCTACGGGTTTGAACTAGGGTTAGAAATCAGCGGCTTTTGTCCCCCATAAGTCCCCCATTCAAAGCAGATGTTCTTGCTGAGCAAGTAGCAACACAATCGCTACAGCGCATAACACATTATTTTAACTTAGAAAAAAGTGGTGAGCCGTGCAGGATTCGAACCTGCGACCCACTGATTAAAAGTCAGTTGCTCTACCAACTGAGCTAACGGCCCACTCTTTTGTTGGATCTGTCGATCCGTGGCGCTCTTTACGGCAATTCCCCGACTGGGTTCAAGCCCTTATTTCGCGCCTCGTTTCGCCGTAACAACGCGTGTTTCCGGCAACCCGATAGGCGGCCTAATTAGGCAGGTGGCGCTGGAGGGTCAACCCCTTTTTTGAGGAATCTTCGCGACAGGGTGGATTCATGTTCGGACCGACGTTATATGCCCGCCATGCAACAGAGACTCGACACCGGACTGCCCTTCATAAAGATGCACGGGCTGGGCAATGACTTTGTCATTGTTGACGCACGCGCACAGGATGCCCCGATCACGCCGGAACTGGCCCGGGGAATCGGGCATCGGCAATTTGGTGTGGGATTCGATCAGTTGGCCGTTATCGAAAAAGGTGAAGCCGACGCGCATCTGGTGTTCTACAATTCCGATGGATCAACCTCTGCCGCCTGCGGCAACGCCACCCGCTGTATTGCACGGTTGCTTATGGATGAGACGGGGCGCTCTGCCCTGAAGCTCACCACGGAACGGGGAACCCTTCATGCGCGGGATGCCGGCGATGGGCTCACTTCGGTCAACATGGGGCACCCGCAGCTGAACTGGCGCGAAGTTCCTCTGGCAGAAGAGATGGACACGCTGGAATTGCCAATCGAAGGCACCCCTACGGCAACGGGAATGGGCAACCCGCATTGCACGTTCTTCGTTGACAACGCCGAAGCGATCCCGTTGGCAGAATTCGGCGCGCGTTACGAATACCACCCGCTTTATCCCGAACGCACTAATGTCCAGGTGGCCCAGGTCATTGGCCCGGATCACATCCGTATGCGCGTCTGGGAGCGCGGAGTAGGCATCACCTTGGCATCTGGCTCTTCGTCCTGTGCAACGGCCGTGGCTGCCGCGCGACGGGGGCGGACCGGGCGCAAGGTGCGGATTGATTTGGATGGTGGCACGCTTTGGGTCGACTGGCGCGACGATGGTGTCTGGATGACCGGCCCGACATGTCACGTTTTCTCTGGCACTCTGACGCCTGAATTTCTGAGGTCGCTGGGATGAACCCGCCCAAGTTCACCACGTTGGGCTGCCGCCTGAACGCCTATGAAACCGAGGCGATGAAAGAGCTGTCGCAACAGGCCGGTCTGACAGACGCTGTGGTGGTGAACACATGCGCAGTGACGGCTGAGGCCGTGCGCAAGGCCCGGCAGGAGATCCGCAAGCTACGGCGCGAGAATCCGAATGCCCGCCTGATCGTCACAGGCTGTGCCGCCCAGACCGAGCCCGAAACCTTTGCCCGGATGGACGAGGTCGATGCGGTCATCGGCAACACTGAAAAGATGCAGCCCGAGACCTGGAAAGGCATGGCTGCCGATTTCATCGGTCAGACCGAGGCGGTGCAGGTGGATGACATCATGTCGGTCACGGAAACGGCCGGCCATCTGATCGACGGGTTCGGCACCCGCTCGCGCGCCTATGTGCAGGTTCAGAACGGCTGTGACCACCGCTGTACCTTCTGCATCATTCCCTATGGCCGGGGCAACTCGCGAAGCGTCCCGGCCGGTGTGGTGGTGGATCAGATCAAGCGGCTTGTCGACAAGGGGTATAACGAGGTCGTGCTGACCGGGGTCGATTTGACATCCTGGGGCGCCGACCTGCCCGCAAGCCCCAAGCTGGGCGATCTTGTGATGCGCATCCTCAAGCTGGTGCCGGATTTGCCACGCCTGCGGATCAGTTCGATCGATTCGATCGAGGTTGATGAGAATCTGATGCAGGCCATCGCAACCGAACCGCGCCTGATGCCGCACCTACATCTGTCGCTACAGCATGGCGACGATCTGATTCTAAAGCGCATGAAACGCCGCCATCTGCGGTACGACGCCATCCGCTTTACAGAAGAGGCACGCAAGCTGCGCCCCGACATGACCTTTGGTGCGGATATCATCGCAGGCTTCCCGACCGAGTCCGAAGCGCATTTCGAAAACTCGCTGAAGCTGATCACCGACTGCGACCTGACCTGGCTGCATGTCTTCCCCTATTCCAAGCGTGAAGGCACACCGGCAGCCCGCATACCGCAGCAGGTGAATGGAACGGTCATCAAGGATCGCGCCGCCCGCTTGCGCGCAGCAGGCGACGCTCAGGTCGCAAAGCACTTGTCACAACAAATCGGCAAAACCCATCACATCCTGATGGAAAACGCCCATATGGGCCGGACCGAACAGTTCACCGAGGTTTCGTTCAAAGCACCTCAACCCGAAGGCCAGATCGTGCGCGCTGCTATAACCGGGCGGACCATGACCCAACTCACGGCCTGATTCCCTTCATCAGGCAAGAAAGACCCCGGGGAAGAACTGGCCAATGGCCAAGAAGAGGGGCAAGGGCCCTGTGACCCCTTCTGGAAACAAAAACCCCCGCAACCGGGTGGCGCGGGGATTTCAATTTATGCTTACTGAAAAGGGTCTCAGTCTTCTTTACGAAGTTTACCCTTATGAGGAGCCCACAGGCGCTTGTTGACCAAATAGAGAAGCACCGACAGAACGGTCAGGAAAATCACGCCGACAAAGCCAGCGTTCTTGCGCTCCATCATCTTCGGCTCGGCCGCCCACATCAGGAACGCCGAGACGTCCTCTGACATGTGTTCGACAGAGTTCGAGTGCCCGTCAGCAAACTCGACCTGTTCATCCGCCAGCGGCGGTGCCATCGAAATCCAGCCACCGGGGAAGGCCTTGTTTTCGTAGAGGACAGTTCCTGCCTCTTCCTTCTCTTCACCAGTATAGCCGTCCAGCAGTGAGGCGATGTACTCGGCTCCGCCCATGCCTTTGACCAGCTGATTGATGCCCAGACCGTAAGGTCCGTGGAAGCCCGCGCGGGCCTTGGCCATCAGGCTCAGGTCCGGTGCGCCGACACCGTTGTTGGCCGGGAAGTGGTCAGTCGGAATCGCCGGGCGGAAATCGTCCAGCTCGGGATCGAACACTTCGAAGTTGTCAGCCGCATAGGCGATGACTTCTTCTTCTGAATAGCCCAGCGCTTCCAGATCGCGCAGAGGCACGTATTGCAGACCGTGGCAGGCTGCGCAGACCTCGGTATAGATCTGAAGGCCGCGCTGCAGCTGATGCTGGTCCCAGGTACCGAAGGGTCCTTCGAACGAGAAGTCGAAGTCTTCGATATGCTGCTCACCCCCACCTGCTGCAATGGATGCAACAGGGGTCAGGGCCAAGGCAAACGCGGCGCCGATTGCAAGTTTCTTGAACATGTTTCCGGTCCCTCTTCTTACTCGGCCGGCGTGGCTTTGGCGTCAGCCTTGCCATAATGCGCGTTGAAGTCTTCTTCGATGGTCTCGGGCTGTGCCAGAGGCTTCTCGATCACTCCGAGGATCGGTAGAATCACGAAGAAATAGGCGAACCAGTAGGCGGACGCGATCAGCGAGAAGGTCGCATAGGGCTCTTCCGCGGGCATCGCACCCAGCCACATCAGGGCAAAGAAGTCGATGACCAGCAGGTAGAACCACCATTTGAACATCGGACGGTACTTACCCGAACGCACGTTAGACGTGTCCAGCCAGGGCGCCAGCGCCATGGCCAGGATCGCGCCGAACATCGCAAGAACACCGAAGAACTTGGCATCGATGATACCGCCGGTGATGAAGCTGGCGAATTGAACGACCCAGACCTCACCGGTGAACGCGCGCAGGATCGCGTAGAACGGCAGGAAGTACCATTCGGGAACGATGTGTGCAGGTGTCACCAGAGGGTTGGCTTCGATGTAGTTGTCGGGGTGGCCCAGATAGTTCGGCATAAAGCCCACGACGGCCCAGAACACGACCAGGATAACGGCCAGGGCGAAGAGATCCTTGATCACGAAGTACGGCCAGAACGGCAGCGTGTCTTTCTCGGCCTCAGCTTTCGAGCCCCGGCGCACTTCGACACCTGTCGGGTTGTTGTTGCCGGTGGTGTGGAAGGCCCAGATATGCACCACAACCAATGCCGCAATGATAAACGGCAGCAGATAGTGCAACGAGAAGAAGCGGTTCAGCGTGGCGTTGTCCACGGCGGGCCCGCCCAGCAACCAGGTCTGAAGCGCGTCACCAACAAACGGGATCGCACCAAACAGGCCGGTGATCACGGTCGCACCCCAGAAGGACATCTGACCCCAGGGCAGAACATAGCCCATGAAGGCGGTGCCCATCATCATCAGGTAGATCAGCATACCAATGATCCACGTGATCTCACGCGGGGCTTTGTACGAGCCATAGTACAAGCCGCGGAACATGTGGATGTAAACCGCCACAAAGAACAGCGATGCGCCATTCATGTGCAGATAGCGGATAAAGTGACCGCCATTCACGTTGCGCATGATGTGCTCGATGCTGGCAAAGGCCAGATCAACATGCGGGGTATAGTGCATCACCAAAACGATACCGGTGATGATTTGCAGCGCCAGGCAGAACGCCAGAACGATGCCCCAGATCCACCACCAGTTCAGGTTCTTGGGGGTCGGGATCATAAGGGTATCGTACAGCAGGCCAACAATCGGCAGACGGCTGTTCAGCCACTTCTCGCCGTTTGTCTTCGGCTCGTAATGATCGTGGGGAATTCCGGACATAAGTTTGGGTCTCCCTTAGCCGAGTTTGATTGTGCTGTTGTCCACCCATTCTGCGGGCGGGACAGGCAGGTTCTCAGGCGCGGGGCCTTTACGGATACGACCTGCGAGGTCGTAGTGCGAGCCGTGGCACGGGCAGAACCAGCCACCGAAGTCGCCGGCATCCCCCAGAGGCACACAGCCGAGGTGCGTACAAACGCCCATCTGAACGATCCAAGCACCAGGCGCTTCGCCTTCCGGTGACGGCATGACGCGGTTTGCGTCAGTCGCAGGCGCATCTGCGCTCAGGTTGAAGTTGCGTGCAAGCGGATCTGGCAGCGCATCAACACCTTCGGCGTCCTGTTCCTGGGCTTCCTGAATCTCGGCACCGGTGCGGTGACGGACAAAAACGGGTTTTCCCAGCCATTTTACCGTCAGTTGCGTGCCCGGCTCGACGCCGCTCACATCCACACGGATCGAGGACAGCGCCTGAACGTCTGCCGACGGGTTCATTTGGTTGATCAGTGGCCATACGGCTGCACCCGTTGCAACGACACCTGCGCCGCCAGCGACGTAGTACAGGAAATCTCTGCGGGTGCCTTCGTGGTCTTCTGCGTGGGACACGAGGTTATCTCCGATTATCTGGCGCCCGCGGACGGGCAAATAGCTCGCGCACCGCACGAATGCGGTGTCTTAACCGCGCTTACTATCGGGGAGAATAGTGTTCGTCCAGCGTTCATAAACGCGCAATACGCCGCATGTGTCCCTTCATGCACGTGACGAGGGGCTTTTTTTGGTGATTCTCGTCCGCAACTTTGCCTGCGACTTCGAATCAAGGGGGGTTGATTCGAACCTCGAACTCCGTTTTGCAGGCGAAATCCAGCCCGATTCTGACCACCAGTCGGCCAGTCATTTGAGAGCGTATTCTTGACAATCAGCATCACGAAGCAGCGATTGTCTGCTGGGTAAATCATATTCGCCAAATAGATGATTTAAATCAAAAAATGAGCGCAATTATACAGTTGCACTTTTTCCGTGAATACCGGACAGCGCAAAAACGCGCGAACTCCTGCAAGGAGACCCCTATGTCAAAAATCACCCTGGCCACTGCGATATTCACATTGGCCCTGTCCTCGCAAACACTTGCGGCAGGTGATCCTGCGAAAGGCGAGGCGATGTACAACCGCTGTTCATCGTGTCATGCGATCATCAAGGACGGTGAAATACTGGTCAAAGGCGGAATCACCGGCCCGAATCTCTATGGCGTCGTCGGACGTGTCGCCGGGTCCGAAAAAGACTATCGCTATGGCAGCGAGCGCCTGCCGGTCGGCATGTTCACCGATGACATGATCCGCGCCGGCGAAGAAGGTCTGATCTGGACCGAAGAAAACATCGCCGCCTATTCCAAAGACCCCATCGGTTTCATCAAAGAGTATCTGGATGACGAAACCGCCCGCCCGAACATGAGCGTCAAGCTCAGGAAAGGCGCGGAAGATATCGCCGCCTATCTGGCAACTTTCAGTTCCGAGTAATCCTGTTTCCCGGTGCTGGTTACGCCTTGTGCATCAAGGCGGCCAGCTGACCGGTTTCACTGCCAAATCCGCCGGGCACTTTGTCGGCGGCAGCGATTCTTGCCTCCTCCGGCTTGTTCTGGCCCAGTTTCCAGGTGCCCTGGATATCCTCTACCTGCATCCGGCATGGTACGATCATCCGCATCATTCTGGCCAACGCGTCATCAGACATTTTCCCGGTGACCCATGGCGCCTTGGGCAGCAGTCGATCTTCAAAGAATGCGGTTTGTCGGTCCAGCAAATCACGCAGCTCGTCCTGCGGGCGCAGTTCAAGCCGTCCGGTCAGGTGCACGGCGACATAGTTCCACGTCGGAACCTGATCGGCGACACCGTACCAGTCGGGCGAGACATAGCCATCAGGCCCCTGCACCGCGATCCTGACCTCTTTCGGCCCGTGCAGCATACGGACAATGGGGTTTGATCGCACCAGATGAAGATCGACCACCGCACCGTCCTCAGACAGCAGAAAGGGCACGTGACTGATCAATGGCGCGCCGTCGCCGGAAATCGCCAGAACGCCAAAAGCCCGGTCACGGGCGAATTCAATATGACGCGCTCGATCCTCGACGCGGAAGGCTGGATTTGGGTGCATGGGCGACCTCCTGCCAAATCTCTTGCAGATGGGGTTGGTTCTTGGCAAGGTCTGCCTCGTTCTCAGGGCGGGGTGGAATTCCCCACCGGCGGTATGCGGGCCATGACCCGCAAGCCCGCGAGCGGCTCTGCCGTGTCCACGATCCGAACGGCAGAGGCCGGTATTCGGACAAAGTGTGGAACCACGAAAGAGTGTCAGCAGATCTGGTGAGAGGCCAGAGCCGACGGTCAAAGTCCGGATGGAAGAGAACGTGCAAGCCGTGCCGGTGAACCGGCGCGCCTGCTCGTGATCGCCTTGGGTGACGTGTCATGCCGGGCTGGCAGCGAAGGTTTTCGCGACCGCCAGCAGGCCACCGAACTGAAAGGAGATCACGATGACACACACCCTATATGCTTTTGTCAAAGCCAACTGGCATTCCGACATCGTCGACCGCGCGCTGGACGGATTTCTTGAACTGATCCCGGCCGATCAGGTCGATGTTTTTGACGTTCCCGGCGCGTTCGAGATGCCGCTGCTGGCCCGCGATCTGGCCCAAACCGGCCGCTACGCCGCTGTCGCCTGCGCCGCATTTGTCGTGGATGGCGGTATTTACCGGCACGATTTCGTGGCGCAGGCCGTTGTCGATGGGTTGATGCGCGCGGGCATGGATACCGGCGTACCGGTCCTGTCCGTTTCCCTGACGCCGCACCAGTATCAGGAAACCGATCACCACAACGCCATCTACCGCGCGCATTTTGTTGAGAAAGGCCGCGAAGCCGCACAAGCTGCGCTGAAAATCACAGCGACCCGAACGGCGCTGATGCAGGCCGCCTGATCTTCATCTTTTCAAAATATTCATTCGCGCCACCGCAAGGTGGCGCCCACCAATTCGCAAATCCCCTTGAGGCTCAAGGCGCTCCCCGCTAATCACGATCCCAAAGGAGCCCGCCCCATGTCGATGAACAGTTTTGGCCATCTATTCCGCGTCACCACCTGGGGTGAAAGCCATGGACCCGCCTTGGGTGCCACCGTTGACGGCTGTCCGCCGGGTGTCACCATCGACGAGACCATGATCCAGCACTGGCTGGACAAGCGCAAACCGGGGCAGAACAAGTTCACCACCCAGCGGCGCGAACCCGATCAGGTGAAAATCCTGTCCGGTGTGTTCGAAGGGCAAACCACCGGAACGCCTGTGCAGCTGATGATCGAAAACACCGATCAGCGCTCGAAAGACTATGGCGATATCATGGACAAGTTCCGCCCGGGCCATGCCGATATCACCTATTGGCAGAAATACGGGATCCGGGATTATCGCGGCGGCGGGCGGAGTTCTGCACGCGAAACAGCCGCGCGTGTGGCTGCGGGTGGATTGGCGCGTGAGGCGATCAAACAGATCGCACGCAACGTGCAGATCACCGGGTACATGACCCAGATCGGGCCGCATAAGATCGAGCGCGACAATTTCGACTGGTCCCAGATCGAACAGAACCCGTTCTGGACACCGGATGCGCAAGCCGCCGAGAAGTGGGCCACCTATCTGGACGATCTGCGCAAGTCCGGCAACTCGGTTGGCGCAATTGTCGAAGTTGTGGCGCGCGGCGTGCCCGCAGGGCTTGGCGCGCCGGTTTACGCCAAGTTAGACACTGATCTAGCTGCTGCGATGATGTCGATCAACGCGGTCAAAGGCGTCGAAATCGGCGAAGGCATGGCCGCGGCTGAACTGACGGGCGAGGCCAATGCCGACGAAATATTCATGGGGCAGAACGGACCTCAATACAGCTCGAACCATGCGGGCGGGATTCTGGGCGGCATCTCAACCGGGCAGGACATCGTCGTGCGCTTTGCCGTCAAGCCGACCTCGTCGATTCTGACCACACGCAAAACCATCACCAAATCAGGCGAAGAGACCGAGATCATCACCAAGGGCCGTCACGACCCTTGTGTAGGCATTCGCGCGGTCCCGGTAGGAGAGGCGATGATGGCCTGCGTGATCCTCGACCACCTGCTGTTGCATCGCGGCCAGATCGGAGAAAACCGTGGACGGATCGGCTGATCTGCGCACCCGCCTGCGGGCCGTGGTCGCACATCGCATGGAAACGGATCCGGCCCATGATCTGGCCCATCTGGATCGTGTTTGGACCAACGCCCGGGCCATCGCAGATGATCAAACCGATATGTCCGTGCTGCTGGCCGCAAGTTACCTGCACGATCTTGTGAATCTGCCCAAGGACGATCCTGACCGACATCTTGCCTCGCGCAGATCCGCAGCAGAATCAGAGCCTATTCTTAAGGAAATCGGGTTTGAGGCCGATCAGGTCCGCGCGATCCAGCACGCGATCGAAGCCCATAGTTTTTCGGCCGATATCCCCCCTGAGACGATCGAGGCACGCATTCTGCGCGATGCGGACCGCCTTGACGCCCTGGGCGCCATCGGTATCGCCCGCAACTTTTCCGTTTCCGGAGCCTTGGGGCGCACTCTTTACCATCCTGCGGACCCTTTTGCCCAAGCCCGGCCACTGGATGACCTTCATTTCTCGCTCGACCACTGGAAGGTGAAACTGCTGCGCCTGCCAGGTGACATGTTGACCGAGACCGGGAGGCGGATTGCAGAACAACGCACCGCGCGCATGATCCGCTTTCTTGAAGAATTCGCCGAAGAGATCGGCTGTTCCTTGCCGCAATCCTGGGTGAATTGCTGAATCCACCCGTTGATCTTTGCCCGTCAAAGACGCAGGTTCGCGCCGATGACAAAACCCTTAACTTCGCATCGACCTCTGCTTGCCGTAACGCTGAAGCTGTGCGCCTTGTTCCTGTTCACGTCGATGTCCGCGCTGGTCAAAGCACTTTCAGATGAATTCCCGCCGGGCCAATTGGTGTTTTTTCGGTCCCTGTTCGCAATCCCCGTGATCATTCTTTGGCTCATCGCGCGGGGGGAGTTGTCGAAAGGCTTTGTGGTCAAGAAACCCATGGGCCATTTCTGGCGCGGTGTTCTGGGAACAAGCGCCATGGGGCTTACCTTTACCGGCCTCAGCCTGTTGCCCCTGCCGGAAGTCACTGCCATCGGGTACGCGACACCGATCTTCACCCTGATTCTGGCCGCCGTCATGCTGGGCGAACGGATTCGGCTTATTCGTATCGGCGCTGTGGCTTTGGGTCTGCTGGGCGTCCTGATCATGATCTGGCCACGTCTTGGCACCACCGAGATGGAGGTCGCCGCCACCATCGGCGCGGTGTGCGTGCTGGGCGCAACCCTCGCCCGTGCCTTCGTTCAGATCCATATCCGGCAATTGGTCAAGGTCGATCACCCTGCGGCCATCGTGTTCTATTTCTCGATGACCGCGACGCTCTTGTCCGCTCTGACAGCATTTTGGGGATGGACGTTGCCCACATGGAATCAGGCTCTGATCATGGTCATGATGGGCCTGATCGGCGGCGTCGCTCAGATTTTGGTCACATCTTCCTATCGGTTTGGCCAGGCCTCGATGCTGGCACCTTATGACTATGCAACCATGCTTTTTGCGATCGTGATCGGCTATGTCTGGTTCGACGAACTGCCAACGCTTGCAATCCTGATCGGGGCCGCGCTGGTGATTGCAGGCAATGTTGTCGTCATCTGGCGCGAACACCAGTTGGGGCTGGAGCGCGGCAAGGCCCGGTCGGTTACAGACCCCAAAGCGTGACTTTACCTTTTGCAATCTTTCCCTAGGTTGGGCCGAACAGTCAAAGAGGTTCCCAAATGAGCGACGCGCAGGATCACAAGGAAAAGATGCAGAAGGTGCAGGCCCAGCACCGCAAGAAAGTGTCCGAGGCCGTGGATCCAGGCCGCGGTCTGGTCCTGATCAATACCGGCAAGGGCAAAGGCAAGTCCTCGGCCGCGTTCGGCGTGGTCATTCGCGCCTTGGGCTGGGGCCAGAAGGTTGCTGTGGTGCAGTTCATCAAGGGCAAATGGAAAACCGGCGAGCGCCGTTTCTTCGAAGAGCGTGATCTGGTGACATGGCATACGATGGGCGAAGGTTTTACCTGGGACACACAGGACCGGGAGCGCGATATTGCAGCTGCCAATGCCGCCTTCGACAAGGCCTGCGCCCTGATGTCCAGCGGCGAATACGATCTGGTTGTGCTGGACGAGATCAACATCGCCCTGCGTTACGAATACCTGTCGGTCGAACAGGTCATCGAAGGTTTGAACGCGCGCTCGGAAAAGACCAGCGTATTCCTGACTGGCCGCGACGCGCCGAACGCGCTGCGTGACTATGCTGATCTGGTCACGGAAATGACCGAGGAGAAACACCCGTTCCAAGCGGGCATCAAAGCACAGCGCGGCGTGGATTTCTGAAGCAACGTTGCTGCAAGGCTGGCGGTGCATAGCCGCCAGTTCCGGTCATCGCCCTACCGCGTTGACCGGTTCTGTCATGTTGCAGGTTCCGGGAAACGCTGGCGTGTTCGGTTGGCGAAAGCCACAAGCGACAGCATCACCGGCACTTCGACCAGGACCCCCACGACCGTCGCCAGTGCCGCGCCGGAATGAAGACCGAACAAGCTGATTGCGACGGCAACGGCCAATTCAAAAAAGTTCGATGTCCCGATCATGGCACAGGGCGCTGCGATCCGGTGGGGAACCTTCAGCGCATAAGCGGTGCCATAGGCAATGGCAAAAATCCCATAGCTTTGGATCAGAATGGGAACGGCGATCAGAACGATGACCGTAGGTTTCGCCAGAATGGTCTGACCTTGCAGGCCGAACAGGATGACCACGGTTGCAATCAATCCCATGACAGACCACGGTTTTACCCGCGAAGAAAAGGCTTCTATCGCTTGTTTAGAGCCTAATCTGCGGCGGGTGATCAACCCGGCGACAAGCGGCAGCACCACATAAAGGACCGTGGCCAAAACCAAAGTCTGCCACGGCACTTCGATGTCGGTGACACCCAGCAAAAAGGCCACGATCGGCGCAAATGCCACGACCATGATCAGATCATTGACGGAGACCTGAACCAGCGTGTATGTCGCGTCGCCTCTGGTTAGCTGCGACCATACAAACACCATGGCGGTGCAAGGGGCGGCCCCCAGCAGGATCAGACCGGCAGTGTATTGCGCCGCATCTTCGGGCGCGATCCAGGGCGCGAAGACATAGTCGAAAAACAGGACGGCCAGCAGTGCCATGGTGAAAGGCTTTATCAGCCAGTTCACCACCAGCGTCACAATCAGACCACGTGGCTGGCGGGCGACTCCGGCGACTGCACCGAAATCGACGTTGACCATCATCGGGTAGACCATTGCCCAGATCAGCACTGCCACCACCAGGTTGACGCTGGCAATTTCGGCGCTTGCCACCAGCTGCACCAGCCCCGGCGCGGCCAGTCCGATCAGGACGCCACCGATCATCGCAAGCGCAACCCAGATCGTGAGATACCGTTCAAAAATGCTCATGACAGCGCCTCAGCCGTTTGATCCGTAAGTTTGCCAGAGGTCAGCGCGGCAAGCCCGACCATCACGGCCGCCGTGCCCAGCACCGTGGGCAGCCCCCCGACCTGATAGGTCAGGCCAGACAAGACGGTGCCGGCCAAACGCCCCGTCGCATTTGCCATGTAGTAAAAGCCGACATCCATCGTCACACGCTCGGACCGGGTGAAGGCAAGAATCAGATAGGAATGCAGCGATGAGTTGACCGCGAAGATCGCACCAAAGACCAAAAGCCCTGCGACCAGCGTCAGGGTCAGCCAGGTCTCGGGCCCATTTGACAGCAAAACAGCCAGTGTCAGAGCCGCAGGAACACAGAACAGGATCGCCGCCCAGCTGCGTGCGGCACGGATCAGATCACCTTCGGTTCGATCTGACGCACGAAGAATCCTTGGCGCGTTGGCTTGCACGGCGCCATAGAGGATGATCCACACCGCCATGAATGTTCCGATCATGAAGAACGCGGCCCGATTGCCCTCTTCGGTGCCATCTGAAAGAACAGCATAGAAATAGATCGGGATGCCGACCACGAACCAGACGTCCCGCGCGCCGAACAGGAAGACACGCGCCGCGGACAACCAGTTCACATTTGCTGATTTTGAAAAAACCTCAGAGAACTTTGCGCCCTTGCGCCCCTTCGGCAGGCCCGCTGGCATGAACAACATCACCGCGACCAGGATCACCGCCAGAGCGGCGGCCATGGCAAGCACTGCCGGAAGGAAGCTCAGTGTTGCAAGCATGGCGGCACCCAACAGGAATCCCAGCCCTTTGACCGCGTTTTTCGAACCCGTCAGAACCGCAACCCATCGAAACAACGCGCCTCCTTCGGAGGGAGCCAGCAATTTGACCGCCGATTTCGAAGACATTTTGGCCAGGTCCTTGGCCACTCCGCTGGCCCCTTGCACGATCATGACAAAAGTGACCGAAGCCGCGACGGTCCAGTTCGGATCAAGCTGCGTCATGGCGAGCAACGCGACAATCTGCACCCCTAGCCCTGCATAGAGGGTCGAGGTCAACCCGAACCGTGCGGCGATCCAACCGGCGGACAGGTTGGTGACAATCCCAGCGATTTCATAAAGCACAAACAGATAGGCAAGTTGCACCGGCGAGAAGCCCAGGGTGTGAAAGTGCAACAGCACCAACATCCTGAGCGCCCCGTCGGTCAGCATGAAGGCCCAATAGGCAGCCGTGACCGCGATATAGGCCGACAGTCCTTCGGGGCGTTGCGTCACAATGATGCCCCGACCATCAGCGCGACATCCACCAGCCGATGCGCATAGCCCATCTCGTTGTCGTACCACGCATAGATTTTCACCTGCGTCCCGTTCACAACCATGGTCGAGGGCGCATCGACGATCGAAGAGCGTTCGTCATTGGTGTAATCGGTGGACACCAGCGGGCGGCTCTCATAGCCCAGAATGCCCTTCAGTTCGCCCTCGGCAGCGGCTTTGAAGAAGGCGTTGACCTCGTCAACGGTGGTTTCACGCTCAACTTCGAACACGCAATCGGTCAGCGAGGCGTTCAGCAACGGCACCCGAACCGCATGGCCGTTCAGACGACCTTTGAGTTCCGGATAGATCAGAGTGATGGCCGTGGCCGACCCGGTCGTGGTCGGGATCAAAGAGTTCAGGGCCGAGCGTGCGCGCCTGAGATCCTTGGCAGGCCGATCCACGATTGTCTGCGTATTGGTTACGTCGTGAATCGTCGTCATCGATCCATGGCGGATGCCCAGGTTTTCGTGAATGACCTTCACGACAGGCGCAAGACAGTTTGTCGTGCACGAGGCCGCCGTCACGATCCTATGCACCGCGGGGTCGTAGGTTCCGTCATTCACACCCATGACGATATTGGCCGTCGGCCCGTCCTTGACCGGAGCAGAGACAACAACCTTCTTCACCCCAGCGTCAAAATACGGTGCCAGCTTCGCTTCGGTCTTGAACACGCCGGTGCAGTCGATCACCACATCAACACCGTCCAGCGGCAACGCGCTCAGGTCTTTTGTGCCAACGAACGGCAGGCGGGTACCGTTGACCGTGATGCTGTCTGCATCATGGTCGAATTCCGCGTCCCAGCGCCCATGCACGGTGTCGAACTCCAGCAGATGCGCATGCATCTCGGGATCACCGACGGCATCGTTGATCCAGGCAATCTTTGCGCCTTTTTCAAGCAAAGGCTTCAGGGCCAGTTTTCCCATACGGCCAAGGCCGTTCAGTGCGTAGGTGGTCATTTCGTTTCCTCGGTAGGCGTGCGCCCGATTTCATCGACGGCGGATTGCAATGCGATCCGGTCAAGGCTTTCGACCGGCAATGACGAAAAGGCCTGGATCCGGCGCTTCAGTGCGCCGTAGGCGGTTCGAAAGGCCAGACTTTTCTCGGCGTCGGTACCTTCGGCCTTGACCGGATCTTCCACGCCCCAATGGCCACTTATCGGTTGACCCTCCCAAGCCGGGCATTCCTCGTTGGCGGCCTGATTGCAGACAGTAAAGACAAAATCCATGACGGGCGCGTCCGGCGCCGAAAACTCGGACAGATTCTTCGGCCGCAGGACCGAGATATCGTGCCCCTTGTCGCGCAGAACCTGCACAGCAAAGGGATTGAGTTCTGAACTGGGCCGCGTCCCGGCTGAATAAACGTTGAACCGGTCGCCGCTGATCTGTCGCAGCAAGGATTCGGCAAAAATCGAACGGGCGGAGTTGCCGGAACAAATGAACAGCACATTGAACTTTCGGTTCGTCGCGGTGTCTTTGGGAAAGGGCATGCAGATATCCGGGCGGCCACGGCAGCAATCCACGATCAGGAAATCGAGCATTTGCTGCACAGTTTTCATTTCAATCGAATAGAGCAGAGACGTCCCGGATCGTTCCTGTTTCACCAGCCCCGACCGCTGCAAAGCATTCAGGTAGTTCGACATGGTGCTGGGTTTGATATCCAGCTCCGCCGCCAGCTCGCCCGCGGGAACCCTGTCAGGAAACCGTCGCATCAACATGCGAAACACGGTGATGCGCTGCGGGTGGCCAAGGATGGTCAATTGATCGGTTATCTGTTCTATCATATTTCATGAATTATTGAAATATAGACGGTGAGTCAATTTCATTCCACGTCGTCACAAAAAATTCACGGATCAGAGGGCCAATTTGAAAGATTGGCCGCAGGCTTTCGGTTCACAACTCAAGGCCCGGCCGAACTGAGCAACGCCAAAACGGTTACAACCGGGCTTGCAGGCGCCAGACTGACAGTTTAAACGAAGCTTCGCATCCGGTCATAATGTGTTCGGTATGACCTACGGTGCCGCTGTAGCTCAGCTGGTAGAGCACGTCATTCGTAATGATGGGGTCGGGGGTTCGAGTCCCTTCAGCGGCACCAAATCTCAGATGTAAATATTTGATTTAAAAGGTATTATCAGTTTTCCTGCCCTTTCTATCCACCCCGATATCCACCCTTTGTAACACCGTGTCCGCGTTTTCCGATGGATATTTAGGGATTCCGAAGGTTGGTGACTGTTGGTGTAAACAAATGTTGAACTGCGGAAGCACGCGAAAGCCTGAACGGCGGGTCTAGCGAAAGAAGCACGGTGAAGAATTCACCGCCCCCGAAGTGCTCTGAGTTCACGTTGCCTTAAGGTTAACTGCCAGCCTACCCAAGTATCGCAGCAGCGACTTGTTCGACATTTCCTCCCAATGCTCCAACTCCGCAACAAGGCGATAATACGTGCGCCAGTGCATCCCCTTCGGCTTCGTTCCTTCCATCAGATCCGGATCGTTCAACCAACCCAGGCGTTCGCGTATTTTATCAGCACGCCTTTGGTTACGTTGAAAAGTAGTTTCTCGCTGGGACGGATATGCGAGTTGGTGGCAATGACGACACGCGAAAATACGCCCACCATAGAGCTTAGCGACACGTCGACCGCAACCGCGCGCTGGGCAAGCGAACCAGTAGCGATGGCCCCCGTAATGACAAGGCTGAGAAAGCAATCGCACCGGGTAGTCGAGGCTCTCCCACTCGTCGCCGTGGTCTCGGCTGCGATAGATGAGTCTCACACACCCATGCTCTGCCAGTACATCGATGCTGGCGACTTTTTTGCCTTCGATAGACCATTGCCATGAAAAGCGTCGTCCAGGCGTCAGAAAGCCCTCACGCGCCCAGCGCCGCGCATCGATGCTGCGATAGTCGGAAGTCGTGTTCTTTGCTCCCCAATGCCAGTGCCGACCACTTCCAATACCGCCCATCTGCTTCTCCAGATTTTATCGAAATCATAAGGGAGAAGCTTCCGCAAAGAAAGAGATGTTCTTACTATGTTCTTATGTCGGTATTTGTACAACGCACTCAAAGCGGACGTTCTTGCAAAGCAGGATGACCTGCAGTTCAACGCCTTAAAAACTCTATACCTTACGTCACCCTTTTCATCGGGTTTACCGGATGGTTTTACACGCGCGCCTGAGGTAGCCTTCAACAACTTCTTCGTCATCTTGAGGGTTAAGTTATGATCACCAAACGCGCATTTTTGTCCAGTCTCGCATCGACCACTGCGCTGGCGCTGGTCCCGGCGCGAGTCCGTGCTCAAGCCCCGGATGCCACGCTCTTCACGAACGTGCGTGTTTATGACGGGATGTCCGATGAATTGACCGAGCTCACGAACGTCCTTGTCGAAGGGGAAGTGATCAAGGATGTCTCGCCCGCTGCCGATGCTGCGCAAGAGGTGCCGCGCATCGATGGGGATGGGCGGACCCTGATGCCGGGGCTCCTCGACATGCACGTACACCTACAGTGGAACCAGGACCCAGCTGGCTTCCTGACGGCACGTCCAGATTACATTGCTGCATTGGCATTGAGCGAAAGTGAAGCCACCCTGATGCGTGGCTTTACCAGTGTTCGAGATACCGGTGGCGGCATTCTCGGTTTGGCTCGCGCCATAGACGAAGGCCTCCACCCCGGCCCGCGTATTCAGGCGTCAAACGCTGCGATCTCAATGACCGCCGGTCATGGCGACCTTCGGCCGCGGTCTGTGCGTCCGAGAGCCTTCGGCGGGCCGCCGTTCACGGAAGCGGAGCGACTTGGGATCACACTTTTTGCAGACGGAGTTCCTGAAGTTCTGGCGGCTGCACGCGAGCAGTTTCGGCAGGGTGCGCACTTCATCAAAGTCTTTTCAGGTGGCGCCGTGACCGGCCTCTACGACCCATTGGATATCAACGAGTATTCGCCGGCAGAACTCGAAGCGGCAGTAGACGAGGCCAAACGTTGGAACACTTACGCGACCTCGCACGCATACATGGACACATCGGTTCGGGCGGCTATTGAGGCAGGTTACCAATGTATCGAACACTGCAACCTCATGACGCCCGAGTCGATGGAGTTGGCCGTGGAAAAAGGCGTCTGGCTTTCAACCCAGGTTGGCTTCTTCGCGGCAGACATTCCGGCAGGGTTCTCGCCCGCCCAAGCAGAGCGCCAACAGATGGCGTTTGATGGTCTCGATGCCATGCTTCGACTAGCGCGAGAATCTGGCGCCAAGATTGCACTCGGAACAGACTTCGTCGGATCGAGGGAAACGAAAGCAACGCAGTTGGAGGAATTGCAGCTCAGGACGCCATGGTTCAGCAACGCCGAGATTCTGCGGCAGGCGACAGGTCTGAATGGACAGCTTTGGGACCTGACCGGCCCGCGTAATCCCTACCAGGCTGGTCCAGTCGGTGTCATCCAACCCGGAGCCTACGCCGATATTCTGCTCGTGGACGGAGACCCGATTGCCGACCTTACGGTCATGGCCTCTGCGGACAATTTCGATGTGATTATGAAGAACGGCAAAGTTCACAAGAACAATCTGGCCTGAGCCATTTGCCAAGGGTCAAGATAGACACTGGTGTTGCACGCGAATGACCGAAGAGTCCGCCTTGCTGACCTTGATGCCGATTGAACCGACTCAATGACCTACTGAAACCGTCAGATGACCGGTCTGAGCCCAAAGCAGTCAATCGTTTGACTTTTTTGAGCATTTCACAAAACTCACCGTGTATCACAATTGGGTGTACTCT
>NZ_WQEP01000016.1:0-43879 GCF_013033705.1 Ruegeria sp. HKCCA0370 | reverse complement strand
GGCACCGACACCCATGTGGTGCTGGTCGACCTGCGCCCCAAAGGCGTCAAGGGCAACGCCACCGAGAAAGCCTTGGGTCGCGCGCATATCACCTGCAACAAGAACGGCGTGCCGTTTGACCCCGAAAAGCCGACCATCACGTCGGGCATCCGTCTGGGGTCACCCGCCGGCACCACCCGCGGCTTCGGCGAGGTCGAATTCCGCCAGATCGCCGACTGGATCATCGAGGTGGTCGACGGCCTGGCCGCCAATGGCGAAGACGGCAACGACGCGGTCGAAGCTAAGGTCAAGGCCGAAGTCGCAGACCTCTGCGCACGCTTCCCGATCTATCCGAACCTGTAACTGGTCCATCCTCCAACACGGAACGGCGCCATGAGGCGCCGTTTTTTTGCGTCAGATCCCTGAAAACGTTCTGGATCTCGCCCAGCGCAAATCCGGTGTTTTGGGCAAGGTCCCGGGCCCCACGGTCGCCCAAGCCATTCTGGTCAATACGCGCTTTTTCCGCCCCGACCAGCCTTTCGCGCAGCTGGTCACACCGAATCCGTGCATTCGATGTCACCGCACACAGGGGTTTGCGCCATGTTCAGACCTTGGCGCGTTGTCCAGAATCCAAGCTCAGATCAAGCCGCGCCACCACAGAAAAACCAACAGAAGTGTCGTCAGTGCCAGCATGTTGAAGGCCAGCCCCCCCAGCAGGCCAAGGAACCAACCCCATCTGCGATCCGCAAGATTGATGGACCCCAGATGTTCCTGCACCACGTCGGACGCCTTGATCAGCTTGGGGTTGTCCAGAACCAGCCTCAATTTGGGATGAGAAGCCATCGCCTCGGCCCGGGCCAGAATCAAGGCCTGCTTGTAGACGCGCCGCGGCAGTCGGCGCTTGGCCTTGCGGATTGATGCCTCGAGCGTCTTGTCGCGCAACCCGAGCTTTGCGCGCAGCAACACAACCGTTTCGGCGATCCGAGTCTGAATGTCTGGGTCCTGCGCCATTGGTGGCCTCCTGCGGAGGCAATCTAGCGGCAGCGTCTATGACCTACAATGGGGCTGGTCGTTTCCGGCGGTGACTTGTATCACGCGGTACATGCTGAACACCATCATACATGGCGAACCGACCGCCCGACCGCCCCTTGTCATTGCCCACGGCCTGTATGGGTCGGCCCGAAACTGGGGCGTGATTGCCAGACGGCTATCAGACCAGCGGCAGGTTGTGGCCGTCGATATGCGTAACCACGCCTACAGCGCGTGGGACGCTTGTCATGACTATCCACATCTGGCGCAGGATATCGCCGAGGTCATCGAACGGATCGGCGGGACGGCGGACGTACTTGGGCATTCAATGGGCGGCAAGGCCGCGATGACACTTGCGCTGCAACACGGCGCGCTGGTGAACAAACTGGTGGTCGCAGATATTGCGCCGGTGAAATACACGCACAGCCAAATTCAATTTATCGAGGCCATGCGTGCCGTGGACTTCTCGCGCATTACACGCCGCTCGGATGCCGAACAGCAATTGGCCGAGCAAGGCGTTGAAAAAGCATTGCAGAGCTTCTTCACCCAATCGCTAGACATCAAGGGAAAGCGTTGGCTGCTAAACCTGGACGTGTTGGCGGACCAGATGCCAAATATCATGGGCTTTCCCGAGTTGGACGCCCAGTGGCAAGGCCCCGCGCTGTTCCTGTCGGGGGCCGAGTCAGATTACGTCTTGCCGGAACATCGGGCCAAAATCCGCGCACTGTTCCCCGGCGCGCGATTTGCCAAGATCCCCGGCGCCGGGCACTGGCTGCACGCCGAAAAACCGCGCGAGTTCGAAGCTGCCGTCAGGACCTTCCTGAACGCCTGATCAAGCGCCTTGATACAACCGCCTGGCCACCATCCAGGATGCCGGAGCTGCGATTACGGCCCCCGCGGCCGCGGCGCCCACAATTGCGCTGACGGACACCATTCCGGCCGACAGCACGGCGATTACGGCCGAACCAGACAGAGCAGTTGCAATCAGTGAATACAGCATAGCGGCAAGGCGAAACATGGCCGGGCTTTCCTTTTTATGGCTTCCGGCCAAATATTTCACGATTCGAATGTGTTGTACTTTGATTTGTGTCAGTTTCAGACGGTTCCGAAGCTAGGATTTGGCGATTTCACCGCCCCCATTCACCCAGTCCGTCAATCCACCAAGATTGTACACCCTCTGGTATCCCATATCCTTCAGGAGTTTTCCGGCCAAAGCCGCGCGCCCGCCTGATGCGCAGTACAACACGATGGGGCGATCCTTGCGCAGTTCAGGGTCATGTGATTGCAATGCATCATCTGCCCGAAACTCCAGCATGCCGCGGGGTATATGATGCGCTCCGACGGCGCGGCCCGTCTGTTCCAGCTCATTCGCATCGCGAATGTCCAACAGTAGCGCGCCCTGTTCGGTCATCGCCTTTGCCTTGGCCGCATCGATACGCTCGACCACCGCGTTGGCCGCCTCCATCATCTCTTTCACAGTCACCGGCATGTGAGTTCTCCTTTGCGTCACCGCGCAGAGGTTAACATGCGAATTTTGGAAGGTGTAGACATGGAAGGAAACGCGCGTGTTACTGCTCGCGAAACGCGCGCGACATGCTGTCTGATACCGGTTTGGCGATATAGGCCGCAAAGGTGCGCTCCTCGGTCTGGATCATGATTTCTGCGGGCATCCCCGGTGTCGGAACAAAGCCGCGCACGCGCTGCAACTCATCCGGGGTCAGTGAGACTCGTGCCAGATAGACTTCCTGCGGAACACCGGTCGAATCCTCAAGCAGCGCATCGGCCGAGATATAGAAAACCTCGCCATACAAAACAGGCGTCGTGCGTTGGTTCAACGCGATCAGGCGGACTGTGGCGGTCTGCCCCGTGACGACACTGTCAATCTCGGTACGCGGAATCTGTGCCTCGATGATCAGGGGCGCATCTGCGGGCAGGATTTCGGCTATCGGTTCCCCGGTCTCAATCACACCGCCCGGCGTGTGATAATGCAATCGCACCACCGTTCCGGTTACCGGCGCGCGCACCACGGCCCGGTCAAGAACGCTGCGCGCCTGTCGGGATTTTTCACGCACGCTTTCCAGATCGGCTTCGATCACGCCCAGTTCATCCAGTGCGGCCTCACGATAGGCGGACCGCGTACGCGCGATCTGTTCGTCATATTTCAGCAGCATCTGGTTGATTTCAGCGGCTTCCGCCTGCAACCGGGCCTGCTGACCTTCGGCTTCGGCCTGAACACGACGGATCGTGTTCAACTCCCCTTTGCGGACAAGGCCCTTTTCGAACAGTTGGCTTTTGGCCTCAAATTCCTCCTGCAATATCTCGGCACGCCGGGCCATGCTATCCAGTTGCGCCTCAAATCCGCTGGATCGGATTTTCAGCGCTTCCATATTGCGCTCCAGCAAAGCCAAGTCATTCAGCAGCGTCTTGCGCGACACATCAAAGCTGAGCTTTTGACCATCCAGAATGGCCATTACTTCAGGATCTTCTGATGCTTCGACAAGCGCCTGCGAAAACACGAGGCGGTCGCGTTCCCCGTACTCGGCCAGCAACCGCTCGGTCATGGCCTGAAGGCGCAGCTTGCGAATATGCAATTCACGCTCATTGGCCTGGGCCGAGGTCTGGTCCAGGGTCATCAACACTTGACCTGCCTGAACCGCCTGACCTTCCACAACCTTGATGTCTTCGATGATCCCGCCTTCAAGATGTTGCACAATCTTGTTGCGGCCCGTGGCCACAAAGCTGCCTTGCGCGATGACCGCTGCGGCCAGTGGGGCACTGAAGGACCAGACCCCGAAACCGCCGAAGCACACGACAAGCAAGACCACCCCGATCACTATCAACCTGTTGATCGAGCGCGGAACCTCGGCATACCAGACTTCTGGTTCATTGGCTGAGTTGTTCACAGGTACGAGGTCATTCATGGTCAGCCCCCCTGCTGGCCTTCAATTCCAGTCTGCTTGCGCGGCCCGTTGATCTGCTGAAGAACCTGATCACGCTGACCGAACAGGGCCACACGCCCATCCGTCAGCAGCATGATCTTGTCGACAACATTCAACAACGTTGGCTTCTGCGTAATGACGACAACGGTGATCTTGCTTTGACGTGCCTGTTCGATTGCACATGCCAGCGCCTTGTCGCCCGCGACGTCGAGATTTGAATTCGGTTCATCCAGCACAACCATTCTGGGGTTGCCGAAGAACGCCCGTGCCAGTGCGATACGCTGCTTCTGACCACCGGACAAAGGCGAACCATCAGCGGCCACCACGGTTTCATATCCCTGCGGCAACGTTGCAATCATGTTATGAACATCGGCCAGAACGGCGGCATCGTGGATCTGTTCGTCAGTGGCATCCGCCCGCATCCGGCCGATATTGTCCTTGATCGTGCCCGGGAACAGCTGAACATCCTGCGGCAGGTAGCCGATGCTTTCGCCAAACTGGCGCGGGTCCCAGTTTCGGATGTCCATCAGGTCAAGCCTGACGCTGCCCGATGTGGGCAGAATGGATCCCACCAGAGTTTTCCCAAGCGTGGTTTTCCCGGCACCGGAATTGCCGATGATGGCCAAAGTTTCGCCGGGAACCAGCGAGAACGTGATGCCGTTCAGAATCACGCGTTTGGTTCCGCCCGGTACATAGAGCAGACGTTCGACATCCAGCCGACCTTCGGGGCGGGGCAGACGCAGTTTTTCGTATTGCAGGGCCGAGGTCGACAGAAGCGCCTTGATCCGGCCGTAAGCTCCGCGCGTCAGCAGATAGCTGTTCCATCCTTCAATCGAACCTTCAATCGGCGCAAAGGCACGCCCAGCAATGATCGAGGCCGCAATCACCATACCGCCTGTGATCTCTCCTTGCAGCGCCAGAAACGCGCCCCAACCCAGAATTCCGATCTGCGTCAAAAGGCGAACGGCGCGCGAGATTGCAGCGAAGATCACGTTGCGGTCCTGTGCCCGCACCTGCCAGGTCAGCGATTGGGCGGTATCCCGCCCCCAGATCCGCACGGCCTCGGGTATCATTGCCAGAGCATTAATGATCTGACTGTTGCGAGACATCGAATCCAGATGCAGGTTCGCCATGGACTGCGCCTTGTTGGCCTCGGCAAACGGCTTGGCAGTCGTTTTCTGGTTGATCAGTGCAATCGTCATAAGAATCAACGCAGTAACCACCACGATCATGCCCAGTTGCGGATGCACAAGGAAGATCATCAGAATGAACAGCGGTGCAAACGGCACGTCCAGAAATGAAAGCAGCGTGCCCGAGACCAGAAAACCACGAAGCTGTTGCAGATCGCCCAGTGTCTGATACTCGCGCCCGTTTCCGTGCAGCGACGCATGCGCCGCCGCGCTCAGAACCGGTGCGCCCAGCCGGGCCGCCACTTCAACCCCTGTCCGCATGAGCATGAACCGCCGCACCGCATCAAAAGCAGACTGGAAGATCACCGCCCCTGCCACGATGGCCGTCAGCATGATCAGCGTATCCAGCGACCGGCTGGTCAGAACACGGTCACTGATCTGGAACAGATAGATCGGAATCGCCAGGATCAGGATGTTCGTGGCGCAGGTCAGGACCAGAACAAACGCAAGATTGCGCCGGATCGCCCGCATCGAAACGCGCAACGTGCGCTGGAAATCTTCGGGCGGGGTGCGTTTGTGGAAGGTTTGGGGTGGCCCGTTCCCATCACCGCCGCCGGAATTCGTTTGCAACAGTGGCTGGTTTGCCTTGGCCTCGATCGTGGTGCCTATGCCGTTCTCACCGGATGCGCGTGCAGAGGGGGTCTTGCGCGCAGTCGAGTCCCCGGCGGATGCCGGATCCGGGCCGTCGGCATCGGCCACCCCATTGCCGCCACCCGCCGGGTCTTCATCTTGCGCGGGTTGCGGCTGCGCACGCTGATGGGGAGGATCAGCGCGCCGTTGTTCGCGTGAGTGTTTTTGGTCTTTGGATTGCTGTGGCGCTTCGCTTTCAACCGTCGAATCTGGATCTGACTCAGACACGCGCATCTCCTGCGTCAGGTGCAACCGGGCTTTGACCCGTTGTGTCGCTGGATCTGCCCCACCGTCTGCGCGCTGGCGCTTCGGGCCCAAACCGCCCTGCCTGTCCAGTGGACTGGATAAGAGTGGACGGCGCGACGAAAAAACAATCGACATATACTAACCTTCTGGTCACTCGATAAAAACTTGGGGGGTCAGGCCAGCATGGATTGCAGGCCGTCATCTGGTGTCGTTGTGTCAGTGGATTGTGCGTCCAGTGCCAGGGCCGCATCCGGTTGCGGCACAGACATGTCCGCCATGATTGCGGCGATCGCCTCGTTGGTCATATCTGTGATTTCCTGGTTGTCCGGCACGTCAATCAGGCTGGCCTGATGAAGCAGCAGGTCAGAATAAGATCCGTCAGCGGCCATAACCGTCGAATCCACACCCATTTTGGTCAGATTGACGGAGTTCAAAAGGGCGTTGCTGCCTGCGACGACATCGGTATCGGCGGCACTGGGACCGGACAGGTCAATTTGATCCTGATCCAGCATCATGGTGACCTGTTCAACGATGTTCACCTGCAACAAGTCTCCGTCGATCTTGAGCACGCGCAACTGCTCCATCCCTGCGAACAAGGGATCGTTGAGCAGCGCATTCTCCAACGCATCCACATCCGTTTGATCAAGCGCCATGGCGTCGGACAGGTTCTGCTGCAAATCCTGATGTGTATCTGCGCCTACGGTTTTGACCGACGCGTCATTCATGATCACGTTTTCATCATCTCCGGCCATTGCGCCGGGCATACCGCCGCTGATGATATCGTCATCCATCAGGGCGTTGGTCTGGTACAACATGTCCACGGAAATCATATTCCCGTCGATCATGATCAGGTCGTAAAAACTGCCCAGCTGCACGATGTCGGTGACATTGAACATTTCGTTGTCGCCCAGCGCGTACAAGGTCGATGCGGCCGAAATCTCGGTCTGTATGTTGTCGATATCCGTGGCGTCGATAACTTGCTTGACGAAGTTGGCCACAACCAGATCACCGTGGACCCAATCCACAACGATAAAGTCAGGCTGTCCGGTTGTTCCGGCGCCATTGTCCAGCCAGGGGGCATCTCGGCCTTCGACTTCGATCTTCGAGGACTGAATCACATTGGTGCCGCTGCCCGTTCCCGGTGCCCCCACATCCCAATCTGACACAAGCGCAACCTGGCTGATGGCGGTCAGGCTGATCGCCTGCCCTCCGACGGCGATATAGGGGGCATCAACCCAACCTACAGATGCCGAGACAGCATTGATCGCAAGGTTCCCTCCGGTCACGACCAGGTGTCCGTCGTCAAAGTCAGGATCTTTCGACTGATCCCACTCGGCCGGAAGCATGGCCTCTGCCTCATTCTCTCCGGCTTCATCCGGCTGATGGAACGCAGGCAGGATGTCTGTCCATATCGGAGCTTCTTCAACGTACTTACCGTTTACGATCACCCCCAACGCATCATTGCCATGAAACTGATGTACCGTGACCCCGTCGATATTCGCGTTTGCCGGGGCCAACATCTGTTCGGCCAGCGCCTCGAGCATTTCGGTCGACTTGTAATCCGCGAGCGAAAGCGAAGGGGCTGCCATGGCATGAAGCGACAGCGCCATGTCCATCATCTCTTCGCCCTGGGCGATCAGCGCCTCGGTATCGCGAAAGTCCCCTTCCCCCACCGTGTCGTTGTCGCGCATGACCACCTTTTGCACGGTGAACGTCATTGCCGAACCCAATGGCACCGTATCCGGTCGCAGAATAATCAGTTCAGGTGAAGAAGACGGGCCGGATACGCTGTCTGGAACAAATCGCGTGGATTCCGCGCTGTCACCATTGAGGATGATGACCGACTCATGCACCGGCCCGACAGGAGCCTTCGGCAACGGAAGTTCTGGTTGAGAGGGAAGAAAATTGAATGGCAGGGCTTTGTATTCGCCCGCCGGGACATCCAGATCAGCTTTGATGTTGATCGAGGTAGGCTCGTCAAGCCCGTCTATTTCGGCTTTACGCCTCAGGGCGCTGAATTCCTCGTACTGATCCCTCAGGCGGGCTTGTTCTATCGTAAGCTCAAAAGTTCCAACAAAATGCGCTATCGTTTCCGTAATACCGTCAAGTGCCATGTCGGTTATCCTTTTTGCCCGCGGCGGCTCGTAATTTCCGCTTTGGGTTCAGTTGGGCCGGGGCCGCGTTTTGCGGCCCCGGCATTTTCGAAAGGTAGCAAGGCCCGAAAATGCGAGCCCCGCCTTTTGACTTAAACGTCCGTGTCGTCGCTGGCGTGGGACATGTTCATCGAACCACCCACCATGGTCGTATCGACCGTGTTGCCCAGGACGTTGGCGCCCATGATGATCGACTGGTTGAACGCAGACGTATCAACAACAGCTGCCGCCGATGCATAGGACTCACCGGTCACGATGCCATCGCCACCATTGTTCGCGCCCCAGGCACCACCATTGCCGCCGGCACCACCGTCACCTGAATAGGCGCCGCCACCGTTACCACCGGTGATCATGCCACCCATGGTATCGCCTGACGTTGCAGTGCCCATCGAAGCTCCGCTGGTTCCACCGTTCGCGGCGGATGCGCCACCGGCACCACCGTTGCCCGAGTCAGCCGCACCAGCTGCGTCGCCCGACCCAGTCGATGTGGCATCATTGTCGGAACTGCCTTCGCCGCCGTATCCGGCAATTGCTTCGGCCAAGCTGTCAGCCGCACCGTTTGTGTCGGCGTCTCCGAAGATGTCGGCAGCTCCGCCGTTGCCTGCGGTATTGGCCGCGTCGGCAGACCCGGCTCCGTTGCCGGTAGACGATGATGTTGGCGTTGTGCTACCGCCCGCACCGCCGTCGCCGTCGGCAGCCGATGTTCCGGTACCGGCCGCATCCGCTGCGCCATCTGCTGCGTTCGACCCGCCGTCACCGCCGCTTCCGTCGGTGTCTTGCGAGTTGCTGGCCGCGCCGTTCACGTCGCCCGGGCTCTGGTCGATATCCGGCCCGCTTGCCGACTGATCGCCAACACCCTGAGCATCGGAATCCGCGTCAGCGGTCCCACCGGAGCCGTCGCCGCCCGAGCCGTCGCCACCTGAACCGTCGCCGGCCGTGCCGTCGCCACCGGTGCCGTCACCGCCGGTTCCGTCGCCGCCTTCGCCTGCTTCGGCGTCAATCATGCCCAGCTCTTCCTGCAGAGCCATGATTGCAGCTTCGACCATCGCGCCGAATCCACCTTCGCCGTCGCCGCCAGTGCCGTCGCCACCGGTGCCGTCACCACCAGTGCCGTCACCGCCGGATCCGTCACCACCGGTTCCGGTTCCGCCAGAGCCGTCAGCCGAGCTGTCTGCGCCGCTGTCAGCAGAGCCGTCCGCAGTGTTGTCACCCGCAGTGGCATCATTTGCATCAGTGTTGCTGTCGCTTGTGTTCGAAGCCGAACCATCTGCCGCAGCATTACCATCGCCACCGTCCGCGCCGGACGCGTCCGCAGCGTTGTCCGCCGTTCCGGTCCCGGTTCCGGTCGAGTCGGAATCGCTGTCGCCGCCGTTTGCGTTACCGGCTGCGTTCGAACCGGACAGACCCAAGCCCAGACCCAGACCAAACGAATCCGCGCTGCCGCCGGCTCCGCCGGTTCCGCTGCCATCGGCACTTGTGCTGCCATCATTGTCGGACGAGGCTGAGCCATCTGCGGCACCGCCATCTCCACCGGCACTGTCACCGTCGGATCCTGCGCCCGCCATACCAACACCATTGCTGGCATTGCTTGCGTCACCGGTCGATCCGCCCCGACCAGCGCTGGAATCGGCATCCGCACTGCCGGTATCGCCACCGTCAGCCCACGCGTGGCTGCCCAAGGTTGATGAATCGGCCGCGCCACCGTAGCTGGTTCCACCGTCGCCCGATTTTCCACCGCCGGCATCCGAGCTGATACCTTCAGCCGCAGTTGCCGTGCCACCATTGGCATCGCCGTTCTGGGTGAAGTCGGCGTTGTTGGATACGGTCGGTGAATCAAGCGTGTCGTCGTCGCTCAGGCTGGCGACCTGGCTGTTCACGGATGACATTGCCGTTCCGGCGCCGTCCATCGAGATATCCAGATTCATGTCATCGCCTGGATCATAGGTCAGATCGCGACCAGCAGTGATCACGTCACCCACTGTCGCCGAATCGCCGAGGTCCAGATCAACCTGATCATCGTCGCGCGGAATCCACTCACCGCCACCGAAATCGATATTGATTGAGTTGCTGTTGGAGTTGTCGTTGGTGTTGTCGCCGGCATTAAGCGTCTGGTCTTGATCCTGACCCTGGTCCTGATCCTGACCTTGGTCCTGATCCTGACCCTGGTCTTGATCCTGGCCTTGGTCCTGACCCTGATCCTGACCCTGTTCGTTGGCGTTCTCTACATTCTGGTCCTGCTGCTGTTGCTGCGCAGTCACATCAGCTTCGACAAGAGCCTCATCAACCTGAATTTCAACATCCACCGGAGCATCCAGGTTTTCGACAACGATTTCGTCAACGGTCGTTACGTTTGTATTATTAACATTGCGTCTCATAACAAATTCCCATTTCTGGAACGCCTGACCGCCATTCATCTACAAAGCGGCAACGGGCGTGATTGAAACTAAAATACCCGCACAGCGTTCAAGCACGCTGAATGCGGTTCACGGTAGTTTTTCTGAGGCCACCTCCTTTCCCGGCTAAGCCGAATACGCGGCCGTTCACAATCGATGCTGAAATGCGCAAGGAACGGGCGCGGCAGGGACAGACGCTTTCACAATTAAAGCCTGACCATGTTCGCAGCGACGCACGCTTGCGACTAGCTAACTGAAAGTTCTGATGAGGATAAACTATTGTTTTTTATGTTTATTTTGAGAATATTGCGGAACTTTCGCCGGGCTGGAACAAAAAGTTCTAAATTAAGAAAGCAATAAAAAATAATGCAATTGTTTCCGCTGGTTACACAATGCCACACCGAAAAACCTAAACAATAGTTCTATATCTAAGGCACTTGAACTATACCGTCTGGTTGTAGAAAATCACGTTTTCAGCTACAATAAACCTCACGTAATTCTTTGATTAGTTAACTACTTTTACACCGGTAATTCCATTTCGATAAAGCCATTTCCGATTAACCCCGTTTTGTGAGGGAATATAATGAGTGAGTCTTTGAACAATGAATCTGGCAATCAGAGTTTTTATTCAGAAGATTTTTCAATTGTCTTCCTCGGGAAAGAACTATTCTATTCAAATCAAACCCTAAGAAGCGTTCAAACCGAGTTTGGTGTCCGCGCTTTTCGCTTCGAAACACTCGAGGCTATGCGTGCAAGTGTTCCGGACAGCGGCAAGATCGTCGTCGTGGATCAGATGTTGATCGAAGACCTGTTGGCGCGCCCAAATGCATACACCAAAAGTGCAGGTTCCGGCTGTCTTGCCTTCGCCTATCGCAAAGAGGAATCGGCCCGGCACCTGTTCGAAGGCTGGAACCGCGCGCAGTTTGGAGATGTTGGCTTTCTACCGATGAACGTGGCACCGGACGCGTGGCGCGCCATCCTCAGACTGCTGATGCACGAGGAACTTTATCTTCCCAGCTTTCTGGCTGACTGTGTTTCAACCCCCTGTCAGCGCGCGCCCGAGAGACCACGGCAACGGGAGACAATTACATCCAACGGCGCGGATCGGCACGCACAGTACTCCAAGCTGACACGCCGCGAAAAACAGGTTTTGCAACTGGTCTCAGAAGGCAAAAGCAACAAATTGATTGCGGCCAAGCTGGGCATCACGGAACACACGGTCAAGCTGCACATGCATAACGTTGTCGGAAAGATTGGCGTCAGCAACCGGACGGCGGCTGCTCATTTCTATTTCGAGGTTGCGCCTCATGAGGCGCAGCAGACCGCCCTTGACTGATCCCTTTGAAGCCCGGTTCGACCGCCTGATCCTTTTGGTCGGCAGGCTGAACTACATGTGGACAAACACCGAGAGCCTGCTGATCCATCTGATCGCTGGCCTGACTGGAACGTCCAAGGACGTGGCCGTAATCATCTTTCTGACTTTGAACACCACCCGCGCGCGAATAGATCTGGTTGAAAGACTTGCAAAAATGGAAGGGCGCCCTGCCCAGCTCCGAGATCCGATCCTTGAACATACGCAAAGGCTGGCCAAGCTTTCTGGCATCCGCAACAAGTACAACCATTGCATCTATTCCTTCGACCCTGAAAGCGGAAACCCGAAAACGATCCTTATGCGGATCGCTGACCGAAAAACCGACATAAAACTCGGCCGCGAAGATACCGTGGACGACAATGCTCTGCTCCAGATCGAAGCAGTCGTTGATCAGCTGTCAGCCGCGAACAGGGACATTTGGAAACTGATCCGACAATTGGGGTTTCCGGTTTAAGCATAGTTGCACAGCAGAGTATTATGGGGGGCTTTGCAGCTCCCGTGCGTTCTGCCACGCACACATAAGTCACGGCATTTTTCTTATTCTTTTTGGTACGGGCGGTGAGCACGATGCGGCTTGTACAACATGCTGCATATAGACCCTAAGAACTTAATATTATTATTAAATTAGTCCGTCACCTGCAGGACACTGCAACAGAATTTGGGAAAGCACCGCGCTGAAAATGTGGGGCAGTTAAAGCAAGAGACGAAAACCGACTATCAGCAGCGCAGGTAATAAATGCCGCGCTTTGTATCGTTGTTCAATACAGTGGCGGGCTCTTTCTCAAGAAGTCGCAGAACGGCAGTCGCTGGTTCTATCGGTTCTAAGACAACGGCAAGCGCCAGGATGGGGGATTGGATCTTTCCCTGACATGTCCCTGTTTGATGCGCGCACAGAACGAAAAAATGGTCCTCTAAAACGGAACGCGACGACGATCCGATTGCGGAACTTGAGCTCCGGCGTCTTGATGCAGAAAACAACCCGAACGACCCGACATTTGAGGACATGGCGCTCATCGCGTTTGATCGGTTCAAGAAACGGCTGCGCGGCGACGGTGCGCGCGGTCGCTGGTTCGGGGACTTGATTCGATGAGATAGACGGCGACTTGTGAACGGTCTCGAAAGAACCCATAAAAAGCTAATGGAAAAAGTACACGGTTTCTGAAACCCGCTGTGGACTGAGGCCGTGAACCTGATTGAGATATGCTGCGAATTGCGGTCAAAGCGGCCGATACGTCAGTTTGTTGGGATGTGTGATAACAGTCCAATCCAGACATGAGTTCAGAGTTCTGTGGTTGCGGAGGAGTTTTCCAAAGCCGCCGCTCACACGTGGCACTGCATGTATATGGTCGGCATGTTTGCCACGCGGTGTCAGCCGACATACGAGTAAGCGTTAACAGGAAAACGCATCTAAGGGTGACGCCTTAGAATCAAGGCCGGCTTACGACAAAGTTTGGGACTATCCCTGCCTTTATGATCGCTGCTTTAACATCATGCCCTGCGAAGAAACCGTATCCCGAGATGAGGGCGGAAGCTATGCCTGCTTCTCGTGCGCCCAGTATGTCGGTGTGCAGGCTGTCGCCCACCATCAGAACCCGAGACTTGTCGATGTGCCCGAGACATTGGAAAGCAAGATCATAGATATTGGCAAAAGGCTTTCCAAAGAACTGAGGGGCGACGCCTGTCCGGTCTGCCAACCGGTGCGCGTAAAGACCGGGTTCCTTGGAAAAACCGTACTCGCGCGGAGCGACAATGTCAGGGTTGCCGACCAATACCGGGCGGGGACGCTCTTGCAAAGTGGCCTCCAACATGGCTTGTCGTGCTTCAGTCCAAACCGCTGACCCGATCAACAAGAACCCGTCGACGGTTTCGTAGGGCTTCGGGTCATCCTCCAGATAGGACAGTTTCAGCCCCTCCAGATCGCGAAGGCCGGCACTGGGAGCCGCCATCAACCCCCACTGCAAATCACTTTGGCCGTTCAGTTCAGACAACAACGTGGCCCGGCTGGTGATCACGTCTTGTGGTGCGAAATCGTAACCAAGCCTATTGTACTTCTCCATAAGAGTTGCGTGGGGAAACCCGGCGGCATTCGACACGATCAGAACACGTTTGCCAGCGGCTGTCAGCGACCTGACCCGTTCTGGCGTATCCGGGATTGCCGTATCGCCAATATTGAGAACCCCGAAAGCATCGAGGAGGAACACGTCAAACTCATGAGCTATGTCCTCCAGCGTGTCCGCCTGGCGATAGTTCAATTCAGTAGATCTGGTTTGCGGCAGGCGATGTCGTACAGCCTCGTAGGCGTCAAAAGCATCTTGCACAGAGAAACCGGTCAAATGATGGCTCCTCGTACCTTCGCCGAAACCCATTCGCTGATCATAACCGCGACGAGAATGACAATCAGGATCAGGCTGACTTGTGGCCAAGCCAGAACGTTGAGCGAAGCCGACAATTGCAACCCGATACCTCCGGCTCCAACTAGCCCGAGCACCGTGGATTCGCGGATGTTGATATCCCAACGGAAAACAGCAATGCCTGCAAACGCGGGCAGGATTTGCGGTACGATCCCATAGGCCATTACCTGCCAGCGTGAAGCACCGGTTGCCGTTATTGCTTCGACCTGCGTGTGATCAATCTCCTCAATCGCTTCGTAAAGAAGCTTTGCGCAAAACCCGATTGAACGAATGGCGATTGCTATGACACCGGCGAACACTCCGGGACCAATAATCGCGATCAGAAGAAGCGCCCAGATCAACGAGTTGATAGAGCGAGTCGAGACAATGACCAACAGGGCAATCGGCCGTATGAACAAAGCCGACGGCGTGGTGTTGCGGGCCGCCAAAAAGGCAACGGGCACTGCCATGCATAGGGCGATGATTGTTCCCAGGGTGGCAATGTTCAGAGTGTCCCAAATCGGGCGGCCCAGTTGGGTGATGTACTCCCATTTGGGAGGCGTTGCCCGGGTCCAGATATCATTGGCGATGCGGGGCGCGTCCCAGACGAAAAACCAAGTGGTCGATTCCGAAATCAGCTGCCAGCAGTAAACAAAGATCGCCACGCCCAACAGCCAGCCGAACCAACGAACCAAGCTCTGACCTGTTGTCCGGCGACGCCAGATTTGCGCATCGTCGCGTTCAAGTATCGGCATTACTGAACCCTCGCTCGAATAATCCCCGAAAGGTATTCCAGAGCCATCACGATGCCGATGATCAGAATGAGAATGGCCGCCGCGGTGTCGTATTCATAGCGGTCGAATGCGGTGTTCAAAGTCGCACCAATTCCGCCAGCCCCCACGAGCCCGAGGATCGCGCTTTCCCGGAAGTTGATGTCGATCCGATACATGGAAAGGCCCACAAGTCGCGGCATCACTTGCGGCTGAACTCCATAGTTGATCCATTGTGGCCAACGCGCTCCAGAGGCCTTGATCGCCTCGGCCTGAACCTTGTCCATGGCTTCGATATCTTCGGCCAGAAGTTTCGAAAGAAACCCTATGGTGGCGAAGGAAAGCGTCAGAAATCCGGCCAACGGGCCAAAGCCGAAGATCGCCACAAGCAATATGGCAACGATGATCTCTTGCAATGCCCGGCTTATCGCAACAATGCCTCGGCAAATCATATAGACTGGCAATGGCGCGATGTTGCGTGCAGCCCCCAGCCCAATCGGGATCGATATCAGGATACCCACGACCGACGCGGCCACGGTCATCACGATACTCTCCAGAAGGCCGCTCCAAATATCTGACCACCGTGAAATGAAGTCTGGGCTGGTGAATGCAAGCACAAACGCCCAGCCGCGATCCAGCCCTTCATAGACACGACCCCAATCGACTTCGATGGTCATAAAGGCTGCGATCAGGTAGGCGAAAAATCCAAGGAGCAATGCCCAGCGGAGCACTGGGTTCTTGACAAAGGCAGGTTTACGCCAGCCTTTTCCCAGCATGTCGTCCAGTTCTCGATGGCTCATTCTGCGGCCTCGACATCTTCATCTTCGTCCACTTTTTCGATGGTTGCTTCCCAGTCCTCTTCCCCATAGATCTCGGTCAGCTTCTCAGGGGTAAGGCCGGTGGGAAGCCCATCATACACAATTTCGCCAAATCGGAGCCCCACGACGCGCGGAACAAACATCTGAGCGAGCGCCACATCATGGATATTGATAATGGCTGCCAATCCGCGTTCCTGACATAACTCGGTGATTAGCCGCATTATCTGACGGCTGGTTTTGGGGTCCAGCGACGCAGTTGGCTCATCAACCAGCAACAGTTTCGGGTTTTGAATCAAGGCGCGGCAGATGCCCACCCTTTGGCGTTGACCACCCGACAGTTCATCCGCCCGTTTATCCGCCATGTGCAACAGCCCCACCCGATCGAGCAAGCGGAAGGCTTCGTCCACATCCGATTGCGGATACCGTCTTAGGAAGCTGCGCCAGAATCCCACGTATCCCAGCCTGCCGGACAATACGTTTTCCATCACAGTGAGGCGTTCGACCAAAGCATATTCCTGAAAGATCATACCCATTTCGCGGCGTGCTTTCCGCAACGCTCCCGAGCCGAGTTTGGTCACGTCAACGTCATCCAGAAGGACACCGCCGCTTGTCGGTTCAACCAACCGGTTGACACAGCGGATCATGGTCGATTTGCCCGCGCCCGAAGGCCCGATCAATGCAAGAACCTGTCCTTTTGGAACGTCAAGATCAATCGCCTTCAGCGCCTGATCTCCGGTCTTGTATGTTTTCGTCAGCTTTTGAAGACGCAGCATGAAATGCCCCAGATTAGGGTGAACAGCGGGCCCTTTCAGGCCCGCCGGATTAGTGAAAGGTTATTGGCAGGCGTAGGAAACGCCATTTGCTGCGTCAATTTTACGAATGACGTCCCAGAACTCCTGATAGGTCATCTCGAGGAATTGGCCTTCGTTTGATTTTGAGAACTCAGCTTCAAGTGTCGTCCCCTCCCAATCGAAATTGAAGAAGGCATTGCGGATCTTTTCCTGCAGCTCGGGCGTCAGGTTGTAGACGGTCCCAAACCCTGTGGTCGGGAAGGTCTGCGACTTGTAGATCGTAACGACATCATCTTCCTTGATCACATCGCGCGAGATCATCCGGGATTTTACCGAATTCGCGATCGAAGCCGCCAGGTAATCCTTGTTGGCTACACCCAGGATCGAGTTGTCGTGCTTGCCCGAGTAGACAGGTTCGAAATCGCGTTCGGGCAGAAGATCAAAATCGCTTTTCAGGATCGCCGAGGGCGCTTTGAATCCCGAGTTGGATGTAGGCGATGTGAAAGCCAGTTGCTTCCCCTTGATGTCTTCGACCTTTTCGATGCCCGAACCCGGATAGGTGATGATCTCCATCTCGTAACCAAAATTTCCGTCCTTCGAAGCCATGATCGTGAACGGACGGAACCCGGCGCAGTTTACCGCAAGTGGGTTGGAACCGGTGTTGAAGCCTGCAATGTGCAAACGCCCCGAACGCATCGCCTCGATCTGGGCCGCGTTGTTTTGAACAGGGAAAAAGACGACGTCCTTGCCAGTTTCCGCTTTCAAATGGTCAAGAAAATCTGACCACGCGGTTTTGTATACGGCGGGATCTTCAACCGGCGTATAGGCAAAAATCAAAGTGTCAGGATCTATCTGCTCGGAAGGATCTGTGGGGATATCCGCGATCAAATCCCCGTCGGCATCACAAAAACGCTCGTCCAAGTCACCGCGTGGACAATCCTGCGCCGACGCCGTTCCACTTATCGACATGAGCGCGATTGCAGATGCCCCAAGCAATAGTTTGATATCGATCTTCATGTTTTCCTCCCAGTCAAGTGCGGTGCTTTTTATCCGCCGTTAATCAGTCATTTCATATCTACCCGGCGACGAGAACGTCGACCCGGGCGCTTTCAATGGCGTTACGCAATTCTCCTGTTGGTTTTTTGTCGGTGACTATTGAATCCAGGTCGTCAAGGTCCCCTACTTGAGACAGGCCTTTCCGGCCGAACTTCCCGGAATCAACAAGAAGGTGCCGTTTCTGGGCGCGCGACAGCATTGCCCTCTTTATTGCCGCAAAGCCGCGCACTGTTTCTGAAGGTCCATCGGTCGAAAACCCCGAGGAACCAATCATGCACCTGTCGACGTTGAAACGGGACAGAAACTCCAGCGTCTCGGTTCCGATCGTTGCAGACTCAGTTGCCAAGTATTCCCCCGGGCATAACAGCACTTGTGCAGCCCCATGGCCAAGGGTCATGGCTACGGGAATGGAATTGGTGATTACGGTGCAAGATGTGCCAATATAAGCCAGTGCACGTGCCATTTCGATTGTGGTCGAGCCGGAATCGATCATGACCGTTTCACCGCTCTGGATCAGTTCTGCCGCTGTCGCACCTATCCGTTCGCGCTCCTCAACCTGTGCGTTTGTTCGTTCATCCAGACCCGGATAGTGCCCTTGCGCGGCGGCCGATGCCCCCCCGTGTGCCCGCGCTATCAAGCCATCATTCGACAGAGCATCGAAGTCTCTGCGAACCGTCTCGGTGGAGACGTTGAACCGCTGCGCCAGTTCGTTGATGCGAACGTGCGGGCGCAGCTTCAGTTCCAGCAATATCTGCTGGCGCCGGTCGGATTTCTTTACCCGGCTGTGGTTCTTTTCAGACATTTTGCCGCGCGTTTTAGTTTTGGACATCCGACGACCCGACTAGGTTTCGAAATCCACTTTTGTGGGCTTTCGGTCATAATGCAATATTTTTTGTTGCATAACCCTCGGAAGGTTGTGAGAATTCGAGCGAACACAAGTATTTCGAAGCGCAAAGCAAAGATGCACAGGCTGATCAAATTCAGAATACGAGCCAAGGCAAAGCGTTGACCGGCCAACTTGCCAACAAGACAGCTTCCTTTTGGTTCTTGATCGTGTGGCATTGAGAGGCGGCATGAGCGACAGCGAAACGGCAGATCAGATTGCGGCGCTTCCGATGCGCTGGGACAAGACTGGCAAGTTGCGCGTTCTTATGGTCACTTCGCGGGACACCGGCCGGTGGGTTATCCCGAAGGGCTGGCTAATGGACGGCAAAAAACCATGGCAAGCTGCTGAAATCGAAGCGCAAGAAGAAGCTGGCGCCGTCGGCACCATATCGAAACGGCCAATCGGTCATTTTTTCTATGATAAACGATACGAGGGGCAAAGCAGCGTTCGCTGCCGCGTCACCCTTTATCCGATGGTCGTCGAAAAACTGAAGCGACGCTGGAAGGAAAAAGGTGAACGTACGCGTCACTGGTTTTCACCGGCAAAGGCCGCAAAGTTGGTTCAAGAAAGCGACCTGTCAGATTTACTGAACAATCTGACAGACAATCCAGAAGTCAAAATTGTCATAAAGAAACTTCGACAGGCTGCATGAGGAAGGGCATGAAAGAACCGGGAAACCCGGACGCATCAAGCTCAAAGGGAGGAAGAAAATGAGGAAATTGATATCCACCACGGTTGGATCGGTGATCGCCCTGGCTGCGTCACTGTCGGCGGCACAGGCCGACAAGCTGACACTTTATTGTTCGGCGCAAGAAGACTGGTGCCAACTGATGGCGCGCAGCTTTGAAGATGCGACAGGCATCGACGTCAACATGACCCGGAAGTCGTCAGGGGAAACCTTTGCACAAATACGCGCCGAAAGCTCGAATCCGAAAGGAGACGTTTGGTGGGGCGGTACGGGTGATCCGCATTTGCAGGCCGCCGAAGAGGGCTTGACGATGGAATACACTTCGCCGATGCGCGACCAGCTTCATGATTGGGCGATATCCCAGGCAGAAAGCGCGGGCAACAAGACGATCGGCATCTATTCAGGCGCACTTGGCTACGGCTACAATTCCGATCTTATCGCTGCAAACAACCTGCCCGAACCGGCCTGTTGGAAAGACCTGCTGAAGCCCGAATACAAGGGCCACGTTCAGATGGCGAATCCGAACTCATCAGGTACGGCCTATACCACGCTGGCGTCGATGGTTCAGATCTTTGGCGAGGATGAAGGCTTTGAGTTCATGAAAGGTCTGCATTCGAACATCAACCAATATACCAAGTCTGGGTCTGCGCCGATCAAGGCCGCCGGTCGTGGTGAGAACACCATTGGTATCGTCTTCATGCATGACGCCGTGAAGCAGGCCGTTTCAGGATTCCCGATTAAGGTCGTCGCGCCATGCGAGGGCACGGGATACGAAATCGGCTCGATGTCGATTATTGAAGGGGCGCGCAACGAAGAAGAGGCGAAAAAGTTCTATGACTGGGCGCTGTCTCCAGAAGCTCAGAATCTTGCTCTTCAGGTCAACGCGTTTCAGGTACCGTCGAACAAGAACGCAAAAACTTCGGAGAGCGCGCCAGACATGAATCAGATCAAGCTGATTGATTATGACTTCAAAAAGTATGGGTCCTCGGACGAACGGAAGCGTCTGTTGCAGAAATGGGACGAAGAGGTTTCGACTCTGCCGCAGTAAATGACTGACCAGACTTCAAAAACGACCCATCCCGTCCTGATCTTCTGGATCACGGCCGGGTGGGTCGGATTCTGCCTGTTACCTTGGTACATGGTCGACGGCGGCCTTTGGTCGTTCGAGTGGCTTTTGGACGGCTATCCATTCGATGAGGATTACGCCCCCGCTGCGTTTCTGATTGGGCAAGGTGAAAGACTTTGGCTCGCTCCGCTTTTGATCGCACTCGCCCTGCCGCTTCTGGTGTTGAAGCGCACCAAATCTGATCCAGTTTACGCCCGCATACTGATCCTGTCAGGGGCGCTTGGCTTTGGCTGGCTGATCGCTCAGGGGTTCAGCATTGGCATCAGAGGTTTCAACTTCAATTGGCTGGAGGCGATGTTTGGCGAACTTGGCGACCGTCAGTTTGGCATGGGCTATGGCGCGATGATATGCGCCTCGAGCTTTCTGTTCCTGCTTACTCAGGGGATTGCGGCAAGGGGTGCCATTAACGGTGACGTCTTTGTCGTAAGCGCCATCGGGGGCGTTATTACAATTGTCACCGCGTTTGTCTTTTTTCCCATCGCGAAGATGCTTTTCGCTGCCTTCATCACCGAAGACGGCGCGTATTCCATCGCGGTCTTCTTCTCGAAGTTTTTCGATGATCGACTGTGGGGTCTGGGGTGTTTTCAGGGCGCGCGTTGTGGCGCAGCCTGGAATTCACTGTTCCTTGCCATCCTCGTTGGCGTCATCACCACGGTTCTTGGTCTTTGCTTTGCACTTGTCGTGACGCGCTCGGGCTTTCGCTACAAGCGCGCGCTGCGGGCTCTGACCGTTCTGCCAATAATCACCCCGCCATTCGTGATCGGCCTGGCGCTGATCCTGCTTTTTGGCCTGTCCGGCTCTGTCACCCGGTTCGTTGCCGAACTGTTCGGCACGCAACCGACACGCTGGCTTTACGGAATGCCGGGCATCCTGATCGCGCAGACACTCGCGTTTACGCCAATTGCGTTTCTTGTTCTGATCGGTGTGGTTGAAGGTGTCTCTCCGTCGATGGAAGAAGCGGCGCAAACGCTCCGCGCCAGCAGATGGCAGACATTCAAGACGGTTTCCTTGCCCCTGATGCGGCCTGGTCTTGCGAACGCATTTCTTCTGGGCTTCATCGAAAGCATGGCCGATTTCGGAAATCCGCTTGTATTGGGCGGGAATTTCGACGTGCTTTCGACCGAGATATTCTTTGCCATCGTCGGCGCTCAGTACGATCAAGGCAGGGCTGCGGTTCTGGCCATGGTGCTTCTGTTCTTTACTCTTTCCGCCTTTTACGCGCAGCGTGTCTGGCTGGGGAAGAAAAGCTATACAACCGTCACTGGCAAAGGGGATGCCGGCGTTCATCCACTGATGCCCACTGGCCTTTCTGTTCCGGTGCTGCTCATCGCTCTGGGTTGGGCGCTGTTCACAATTGTTGTCTACGCGATGATCATTTACGGCAGTGTTGTCGAGCTGTGGGGCGTCGATAACTCGCTGACGATCAAACACTATATCACTGCATTCTCGGTCCGCTTCGAAGAAGAGGGTATTCGCTGGACCGGGGCAGCTTGGGACAGTTTCTGGACCACCATAACCATCGCGGCCATTGCTGCGCCATTGACTGCCGCCGTTGGCCTGGTGACCGCCTATCTGCTGACAAGACAAAGTTTTGCAGGCAAGAACGCTTTCGAATTTGGAACAATGCTGTCCTTCGCCATCCCCGGGACAGTGATCGGCGTCAGCTACATCCTGGCCTTCAACGTTCCGCCGATTGAAATCACGGGTACGGGTGTCATTCTCGTTGTCAGCTTCATCTTCCGCAATATGCCGGTCGGCGTTCGTGCGGGGATCGCGAGCATGTCGCAGCTTGACCGCAGCCTTGATGAATCCTCGCTGACCCTTGGTGCAAACTCGTGGCAGACGTTCCGAAATATCATTCTGCCGCTGTTGCGCCCTGCGATACTTGCCGCGCTTGTATACAGCTTTGTGCGCGCCATGACGGCGATCTCGGCCGTCATCTTTCTGGTCAGCGCAGAATATGACATGGCGACCAGCTACATCATCGGTCGGGTCGAGAACAACGACTATGGCCTTGCGATCGCCTATTCGACGACGCTGATCTTCGTGATGCTCGCGGCGGTCGGCTTATTGCAACTTCTAGTCGGTCGGGTCCAGATTGGCCGACGCACGCAGCACGGAACGGAGACATCGCCATGACCGACACCAAAATCGGTTCCAAGGCCGCCCCGGTACGCTTTGAGAACGTGTCGAAAGTGTTCGGCAAGGATGTCGTTGCCGTCGACAACATCAACCTGAACGTCGAGTCGGGAAAGCTCGTCACACTGCTTGGCCCGTCAGGCTGTGGGAAAACAACGACTCTGCGCATGATTGCCGGGTTGGAAATGGCAAGCTCGGGCAAGATCCTGATCGGAGATCGGGACGTGACCAAGTTGCCTGCCACCGACCGTGACGTATCCATGGTGTTCCAGTCATACGCGCTTTTCCCTCACATGAGCGTGCTGGAAAACGTGATGTATGGCCTCACATTCTCGGGCTTTGCAAAGGAAGAAGCCAGCAGCCGCGCTCTGAATGGATTGGAACTTGTTGGTCTTCAGGGGTTCGACAACCGTCTTCCCTCTGAACTGTCGGGGGGTCAACAACAGCGTGTTGCAGTCGCCCGCGCGCTGGTTCTTGAGCCGCAGGTTCTGCTGTTCGACGAGCCGTTGTCCAACCTCGATGCCAAGCTTCGCCGTCAGGTACGAGAGGATATTCGGGCAATCCAGCAAGATCTCGGTTTGACAGTTGTCTACGTGACCCACGATCAGGAGGAGGCACTGGCGGTCTCGGATGAGATTGTTGTCATGCGCAACGCAGCAATCGCCCAAATGGGCACACCCCGCCAGCTTTACGATGCCCCGAACGACCGATTTGTTGCCGATTTCATAGGCGAGGCAAACCTTTTGGAGTGCCAAATCGTCGAAATCAATGGCGACGCGGCAACGATAGAAATAGAAGGGTATCGCCACACGCTACCACGTCGCGGTTTGTCCGAAGGAGCTGCGACCATCGCCGTGCGCCCCTCACGTCTGGTCATCGGCTCAGACCAAGGCATCCCGGCCACGGTGGCCAAGGCGACCTATGTTGGCGTTCGGATGGAATATACGCTGACCGGTGAATTCGGTCAGGTTTTTGCTGTACACGATGACGTCGATATGCCGCTTGATCCCGGCACCGAAATCAAAATGGGCTTTGCTGAAAATGGCCCCGTTCTTTTGCCGGACTAAATGCCGAAACTCATTATCATCTCGCACCCCGAGGTCTCTGTCGATCCGGCCGTCCCGATAACTGAGTGGGGCTTGAATGCTGTGGGCCGCGAACGCGTTACTGAATTTGCATCCAGTGAAGTCTTGTCCAACGTGACGCAGATCTGGACCAGTGGCGAGCGGAAGGCCCGCGAAACAGGTGAGATTCTTGCTGCACCACGAGCGCTACCCGTGAATTGCAACTTGAGTCTTGGTGAGAACGACCGCAGCGCAACCGGTTACTTGCCTCGGGACGATTTTGAGGCAGCGGCCGATGCTTTCTTTGCTCAGCCGTATACGAGCTATCGCGGTTGGGAAACAGCTGTCGAGGCGCAGAAACGCATTCATCGCGCAGTAACAGAGATAATCCATACGCATCATGCCGGGGATCTTGCAATCGCGACACACGGGGCAGTAGGCACATTGCTTTGGTGCGCACTCTCGGATTGTTCGATAGACCGCAAGTATGACCAGCCCTCGCAAGGCCATTTCTGGCAGGCTGATCTAGCGACGCTCAAACCTGAATCAGGTTGGGTCTCTTTTACCTAGACGTTAAGCGCTCCAAGCGTTTTCTGCGATCTCACGCAACGTCTCGAACACATCTGGTGTGCCTGCGATTACGCGTCCGCCGTCTCGGATCATCGCATCGGCGTTCTGATCCTCGACAACGCCGCCCGCTTCCGCGACCAGCAATTGCCCAGCCAGACAATCCCAAGCATTCATGTGTTCCTCGACGTAACCCAAAAGGCGTCCGGCAGCGACGTAGGCCAACGAAAGCGCTCCGCTGGCATTTCTGTGAAACATCGCCCCGTGCTCGATCAGATCCTCGATCACGGGTAAAACATGACGGCTTTCAATCCGGTTCGAGTATCCTACGGCCACAGTTCCGTCGCGCAACGGCACTCCTGAAGCGACGCGTATCGGTGATCCGTTAAGTGTCGCTGTTTCTCCGCGCGTTGCGACAAATGTTTCATCCACGTTTGGATCATGGATCACGCCAATCTCCGTTTGGCCGTTGGTGACACCAGCCAGAACAATGGTCCATGCTGGAATACCGTTCACGAAATTCGTGGTTCCATCAATTGGATCAATAACCCAGTCAAAACCACTCTCTCCCGCTACCGCGCCATGTTCTTCACCGTAAATGCCATCTTTGGGCCAAGCCTCCGAGATCTTTTGACGAATGAAAGTCTCAACGCTCCTGTCCGCCTCGCTGACCCAGTCCTGAGCGCCTTTTTGATCAACGACAAGATTGACCCGATCTGCAAAGAACTTTTTGGCCATTACCCCAGCCTGCTTGCAGATTTCGGTGGCAAAGTCTCTGCGTTCTGAAAGTCGGGACATAGGTGCTCCTTTTTCGGTTGGAGAGTTGCCCAGCAACACTGTAGGCCAAGCGAAGACCAGGCTCCAGACTGATCGAGTTTCAGAGCCTATGCGTTCCTCCCTGGATCACTAGTGAATGGTCTACACGCCATTTCAATCGGATCAATCGTTCTTGTGCACCAAGAAAGACCGCAAATTGATGATTCACTAGGGCACAGGCGTCAATCTGGCGAAGGTTGCTGAACTGGAAAGTCTAATGGAAGAAAAGGCCGCCTGATTGGCAAGCATACCTCAACAAGTGTGGCGCAGAATGTGGGGCACGAAAGTTGCCATATTTTATTTGTTTTCTCAAAAACGCTTATACGGTTTTTTGGTGCGGGCGGTGGGACTCGAACCCACACGGGCATACGCCCTTCAGATTTTAAGTCTGATATGTCTACCATTCCATCACGCCCGCACGGCGCAGCCCCTGGGGCCGTGCAATTTCCTTACAAGCACAGCGGGATGAGAACAATGCGCTTTGACGCAGATGGGCCGGGATTTTTCGGTGGAAAGCTGCGTCTGCCGTCGCCGTCGTTCAGCGGCTGGGCCTCTCCCCTGTTTCGAGGTCACGTAACAATCGCCTTTCCGACATCATCTCTTCCTCGGCAAACCATCATGGCGCGGATTGCGCTGCACGTTCACTTTGCGCATGACCTTGGTGTCGTCTCCATTTACCACCGCTGAAAACCGTTCTTCGCCCATTCACAAAGAAGACCCGGCCGGTTTTCCAACGTCTAGGAATGATCCTTTGTAGGTACTTCCATCGTTTACAAATAATAATATTCATTTTAATGATTGCGTATGAATGGAATTTCTTTGTCCCGACGCAGCTTCCTGTTCAATGCCACGTGCCTTGCGGCACTTGGAACTCAAGCCAAGATCGTGCAGGCAGAGCTGCGGCTCGGACCTTCAGCCCGAATTACGACCGTGTCAGACGGATACCTGTCATTGCCACCTGATGTTGTTTTCGGAGCCATGCCCAAAGAGGAGGTCGAGCAATTTCTGACCCGCACTCAAGCGGACGCGACCAAGTACGAGCCAGAGTGCAACGTCACGCTTTATCGAGATGATGAAAACACCGTGCTGTTCGATGCTGGAGCGGGGCCGGACTTCATGCCCACATCGGGCAAACTTATGGAAACTTTTGAAGTAATTGGCTTGTCGCCCGAAAGTGTCACGCATGTGGTTTTCACCCACGCGCACCCGGATCATATCTGGGGTGTTCTGGATGATTTCGACGACCTGCTTTTCCCTAATGCGACGCACCTCATTGGACGCAAAGAATGGGATTACTGGTGGAACCCCTCAACGGTGGACACGATAGGTGAAGATCGCACCGCGTTCGCGGCCGGTGCAAAACGGCGATTGGAAGCAATTGAAGATCAGGTCGCGTTCTTCGAGGATGGGCAAGAGATACTTCCGGGCATTGCGGCACGGGCAAGCTTTGGGCACACGCCCGGTCACATGGCTTTTGAGCTTCGAAATGGGAATGAGTCCGTGATGGTCGTCGGCGACGCGCTGGGAAATCCGCACGTGGCCTTTGAGCACCCCGATTGGCACAGTGGTACGGATCAGGATCCCCAGGTCGCCACAGCTGCGCGTTACTCTCTGCTGGATCAGGTTTCCGAAGAGGAAATGAGAATAATCGGCTTCCATTTGCCGAACGGTGGAATTGGCCGCGTCGAAAAGACCGGTTCGGCCTACAGATTCATTGGAGAGGCGTCATGATACGATCACTCATGATTGCGGTTGCTTTCGTCACACCAGCTTGGGCAAGCGAGGATATTGCAGACCAGTATCCGCAAAGCGTTCTGTATTCCAAGCCGGTCGAATTCATCCCTGGCGTCTATTCCGCCATTGGCGCAACCGCTCCGCCGACCTACGAAAACTCTGGTCACAACAACAACCTGAGCTTCATCGTGACCGGTGAGGGCGTGGTCGTTGTCAACGGCGGTGCCGCCTTTGTCCTTGCCGAGGCACTTCACAAGGAAATTCAGGCGATTACGGATCAGCCGGTCACGCTTGTCTTCAACGAGAACGGTCAGGGGCACGCGATGCTTGGCAATGCCTACTGGTCGGAAATCGGGGTTCCGATCCTCGCCCATTCGGATGCAGCAGCTGAGTTCGAGGAGTATGGCCCTCAGATTCTGGAGGGCATGAAACGATACAATCAGGACAAGGCAGAGGGCACGTTTCTGGCAGGCCCAACAGAGACATTCGATGATGAATACGTGATCGAGATGGGCGACTTCCGGATCGAGGCCAAATACCTCGGACCGGCCCACAGCCCCGGCGATATCTCGATCTGGTTGCCGAACCAAAGCCTTGTCATCGCGGGTGACATGGCATTCCACGAGCGCATGCTGCCGATCTTTCAGGATACCTATACCGCGGATTGGCTGGAAACCTGGGACAACGAGTTCGAGGCTTTGAATGCCACATATGTCATACCCGGGCACGGTCATCCCACGAATATGGATCAGGTGCGCCGTTATACGCGCGATTACCTGCTGTATCTGCGAACCAGGATTCAAGAACATATGGATGCGGGCGGCGATCTGACCGAAGCCTATTATGTCGATCAGTCCCCCTATGCCCATCTGGACGCGTTCGAGGAACTGGCGACCAAGAACGCCGGGCGCGTTTTCGAACAGATGGAGTTCGAGTAAGTCAGGAATGCTGCAATACCGGCAGCCGCATCAAAAACCTGTGCGTTCCTATCGCCCCAACCCACATGAAGAAAACGGCAAGCCAGGCTGTCAATGACAGGGCGGACCCGCCTGAAAGTCCGGCGCCCACGGCGCAACCTCCGGCCAGCATCGCCCCGAACCCCATGAAGACAGCTCCGACGAGGTACCGTTCCATCGGAGTGTCCGAGCCAAAACGCTCGATCCTCCACTCGCCGGAAATGATGGCAGATCCTGCTGCGCCAATGGCCACGCCCGGCACAAGACCGATACCGAAAGACAGCACCACATTTCGCTCTGCAACCAACGCCATCAGCGTGTCAGTGGCCGGACCGGTAAAAGTCACCGAAGACACGGGGACGACCTCAAAAGATGCCTGCGCGATGGAAAACGTCATGAACCAGCCAAGCGCCACTGCCCCGCCAACTCCGGCGGCTGTCACGATCTTTGCAGGCGCGACTTTCCTGTGAAGGGCAAACACGATCGACAGGACAAATCCAATTGCGGCAACGGCCGAATAGACCGATGGGGGGAACCCCATTATTTCTGCAAGATCGCGCTCTGCGCCTCCTGAGATGGTCCAAAGACCAGAAACCGCTTCACGGGCCGGGCTGAGAACGCCTGTATAGGCGGCCTGAGCCACCAGGGTCAAAATCAATCCTGTCACAAGTGCACGCAAATTGCCGCACGAGGCCAAGACCAGCAGGCGAGATGCACATCCTCGCGCAAGAACCATGCCGATGCCGAACATCGCCCCACCAATAATCGCACCGCTAAGGCTGCCGGTTGACGCGATCGCGCGTGCCTCGGAAAGGTCCAGCAATTCAAGCGAGACAAGCGCCTGTACCAGCGTCAGTGCTGCGGTAAAGGCGATCAGCCAAACCGCCAAGCGGGGGCCAAACTTACCTTCGGCGACTTCCACAGTCGATGCGCGCAAACAAAAATGGGACTTCTGAGCCGTCACGCCGAACAAGATACCGACCAGCACTCCGGCAAATGCCAGGGTGCCCGGGTCTCCCAGCAAATCGATGAGCCTCTCCATGGACAGAAACTCTCACTTCGTTGCGTGTGTGTCTTTGTCTTTGGTCAATTCGTCAGTGTCATTGCGCAGCCATTGGCCTGCGCGCCAATTGACATTGCGTCCACAACTCGCCCAATGCAGATACCAGCCGGTCCACGTCTTCACAGGTGTGCACCGGCGACGGCGTAATCCGCAGACGTTCCGTTCCTTTGGGAACAGTTGGATAGTTGATGGGCTGGATGTAGATCCCATAGTCACGCATCAGCACATCCGAAATGAATCGACACTTGACCGGATCGCCGACCATGACCGGAATGATATGGCTTGGGTTGGGTGTATGGGGAATACCCAGATCGTCCAGCCTGTCCCGGACTTCGCGCACGCGCTTTTTGTGCTGTTGCCGCTCTGCATTGCATTGCTTCAGGTGCTTCACCGAAGCCGCAGCACCTGCTGCAACGGCCGGAGGCAAAGCAGTGGTGAAAATAAACCCGCTGGCAAAGGATCGGACAAAGTCGACAAGCTCCTTCGACGCCGCGATGTACCCGCCGACCACGCCGAACGCCTTGCCCAAAGTCCCTTCAATCACGGTCAGGCGGTCCATCAGGCCCTCGCGCTCGGCGATGCCACCGCCGCGCGGACCGTACAGCCCGACCGCGTGAACCTCATCCAGATAGGTCATCGCGCCATATTGGTCCGCCAGATCACAGATCCCGGCAATCGGTGCAATATCGCCATCCATGGAATAGACGCTTTCAAACGCGATCAGCTTGGGCGCATTTGCAGGCAGGTCCGCAAGATGTCTTTCAAGGTCCTCAAGATCGTTGTGCTTCCAGATCCGCTTTTGACAACGGCTGTGACGAATCCCCTCGATCATCGAGGCATGGTTCAATTCGTCGGACAGTACCGTGATGCCGGGGATGCGGGACGCCAAGGTTCCCAACGTAGCCCAATTGGATACGTAGCCGGACGTGAATAGCAATGCTGCGTCCTTGCCGTGAAGGTTCGCAAGCTCCTGCTCCAACAGCACATGTTCGTGCGTGGTCCCCGAGATATTCCGCGTCCCACCGGCACCTGCACCGCATTTGTCGATCGCCTCGTGCATGGCCGCAAGAACCTTGGGATGCTGTCCCATTCCAAGATAGTCGTTCGAGCACCAGACAGTGACTTTTTCGGGACCACCCCCTGCGTAACTGCGCGCCTTAGGAAACGCGCCGCACTGACGTTCGAGGTCTGCAAAGACCCGGTAGTTTCCTTCCTGTTTCAGTTGATCTAGTTGATCTCGAAAATACTGCCGGTAGTTCATTTCAATCCCCAACAGCCTCTTCAACGATTGCGGACAACAGGGTCTGGACCTTTTGCATTGGGCCGTCCGGATAGCTTCGGTATCCGACCTTCACCCCGTCATCGTCCTCGGCCACGAAAATCCCGTATGGGCAATATCCGATATTCATCGGATCAGCTTCCATCACCTCTCGCGAAATCTTTGCCGAGCAAAAAATAAAGATGTCCGCCGCCGCGAATATCTGTTTGTCGCTGCCGACATCAGCGCCCGTTCGGTTCAACATTTCGCCAACGTGGCTCACATAGTCGATGACCAACCCCTGCCCGACAATGGCGGATTCGACCGCGAAGGTGGCATCATCAAAACTTCCGTCAAAGGGGGTCGTGATGATATCCTCGGCAAGCCCTTGACTGGCAGAGACCGCAAAAAACGCGGCCGTGATGATTAAGTGTTTCATGATCTTGATCCTCCTCCTGAGCCGCAGTTTCTCAGATTGAGCTTCGGGGGCTTTGACCCGTGTCAAAACCCCCGAGAACTTCTATCCAAACATGTCCGAGGTGATACCGGCATACCAACCCAGCGACTCTTCATACGTTGCTTTTCTCAGATCGGCATCTTCGCCGGTCTGGCTGATGAAGCCGTCCACCTTGGCGATTTTTTCCGGCGTCGCCTCGTAGGTTGCGCCAACCTTCACGCCATCATCCGTGTCGATCAGCGACCAGCAGGTGTTGGAGAACTTGGCCGGGAACACCTTGGATCCGGTCAACGCGCCCCGCACGGCATTCGCGCACACTTTCGCCTGACTGTTGGCCGAGAAACCCGATTTCGGCATGTCACCCTGCTGGCTGGCATCGCCCAGGACATAGATGTCCGGATCCGCCTTGGAGGACATGTCCGCGGCGTTCACCGGCGCCCAGTTGCCTTCGGTCACTCCGGCCATTTCGGCAATGCGTCCGGCTTTCATCGCCGGGATCACGTTGCAGACGTCGACTTTGGTCTCTTCTCCGTCGATGGTCACCGTCATCGCGTCCGGGTTTACCGAGACATTTCCACCACCGAAGTCTTCACCGATCCAGTCGACCATGCCTTCGTAATGGTTTGCCCAGCCTTCCTGGAACAATGCCATCTTCGAAAACTTCGGCTTCGGATCCGCCACGATGATTTTCGCAGTGGGATTGTTTGCTTTCAGAACATGCGCAACCATCGAGACCCGCTCATAGGGTCCGGGCGGGCAGCGGTACGGGTTTGGTGGTGCAACCATCGCAAAGGTACCGCCTTCGGGCATCGCCATGATCTGAGCTTTCAGAAGCTCTGTCTGCGAGCCGGCCTTGTACGCATGCGGCATCTTGTTTTGCGCCGAGACGTCCCAGCCTTCAACAGCCCCGTCGACAAAATCGATACCCGGGCTGAGGATCAGCTTGTCATACGGGACCGAGCCACCCCCGGCCAAGGATACAGTCTTGGCATCGCGGTCAACACCGATGGCCCAATCGTGGACCACGTTTATTCCATAGTCGGCAGCAAGCGTTCCATAGCTGTGCGCGATATCCGAAAGTTCCTGGAACCCTCCAAGATACAGGTTCGAGAAGAAGCAGGTGTAGTAAGTCCGCGACGGCTCGATCAGCGTCACGTCGATCTCACCTTTGCTGTCCTTCGCAATATAACGGGCAGCCGTAGCGCCGCCTGCACCGCCGCCGACAACAACGACCCGGGGCCTGCCCTGAGCCAGAACCATCGGTGCAGATAATCCGGCTGCCGCCACCCCGGCGGCTCCTAGAAATGTACGTCTATTGAGTGTCATCGCGTTTCCTCCCCTTAGGCACAATTACTCTGGGTTATTGAAATATGCGGCCAACGCCGCAATCTCGTCATTGCTCAGCCTTCCGGCGATCATTTGCATAACCGGGTGTGGCCGCTTTTTGTCCTTGTATGCGTGCATGGCGACGACAAAATCCTCGTCGGGCCAATACACGATCGACGGGATACCCTCGTCACTTCCCTCGATCTGATGGCACGTCGTGCATTCGCTGCTGAGATATGCGCCGTATTCGGGATCCCCCTGAATCGCCAGGATCGCTGGATCGACGGAATGATCCGTACCTTTCGCGGTTGGGTCCGCTTCGGGAATATCACGGGGATTGTCTGAAAACGCCCGCAAATAGGCAATCACGTTGGCACGGTCTTCCGGGTCTTTCAGGCCGCGAAAGCTCATCCTTGTGCCCGACGCAAATGCACGTGGGTTTTCGATATAGGCCGACAAGGTGTCAGCGTGCCATTCCAAACCCGAATTTCCCGCGCGCACAAGGCTCTTGGAATAATTGAAACCATCGAGACCCGCGGCCTTGCGCCCAAAGACACCATTCAGATGCGGGCCGATTTTGTTTTCAGCGCCTTCGCCAACCTGATGGCAGCCTTTGCATTTGGCGAACACTGTTTTCCCGGCCTCGGCATCACCCAGGTTTTCGGTTGCGTAGGTCGATGAGGCGAAAGCCGCCAGAACCGCTGCGCACGACAATATGTTCGACCACCGCATGATCAGCTTCCGAACGATTTAAGGTAGACAATCACGGCCTCAATGTCATCCGGCTTCCTGAGCCCCGCAAAAGACATTCGCGTGCCCTTCATGTAATCCTTGGGTTTCGTCAGGAAGGCCGCCATTTCCTCATCCGTCCAAACAAGGCCGGCCTCGGCTGCGGCTTTCATCGCCTTGGAGTATTTGAACCCCTCGACCGATCCTGCATTGGACCCGACAATCCCGTTCAATGCCGGCCCGGTACTGTGCTTTGCACCTTCACCCACCTGATGGCAGGCTTTGCACTTCTTGAAGACTTTTGCTCCGGCGGCAACCAGTTCCGTTGCCTCGTCAGTCTTTTCGGCCTCTTGAACGGTTGGTTCCGCAGCGGCTTCTTGCTCGGGCTTGGGTGCCGCTGCCGGAATGAACGACGGGCCGTCCGCAGTGAATGTCGGCAACCCGTCCACGGTGGCATCATTCATAACCGAGTTCGACCCACCTTCGGGCGGCGTTTCGACCAGAAAAACGGAACGCATCGTGACAGCGGCCTCTGCCTTGCAGTTTTCCATACAAGGCTCTTTGCGCCATTCAGTGTACTCGGTCTCGGGTCGTGTATCGACGACGAAACCGTCTTTGTTGTACATCTCGAATTCGGCGAAGTTTTCGTTGCTCAGTTCGAAATCGTCATCCACCAAATCACTTGAATACAGGATGTAGGCAACAATCGCATAGGTCTCATCCGCGGTCAAAGTGCCCGCCTCGCCAAATGGCATGGATCGGGAAATGTAGTCCCAGGCAGTAGACAAATGCGGCCAGTAGGACCCGACGGTCTTCACGGGATCTTCGTTTGCAAGCGTGTCGAACCCACCGGCAAGAACAGGCCAGTTGTCCACACCTTCCGCGAATTCTCCGTGACAGGACGCGCAGCGGTCGGCAAAAACCTCTTCCCCGGTCCAAACGTCGCCCGATCCGACAGGCAAGCCCCGCCCGTCCGGCAGAACGTCAACGTCCCAGGCCGCGATCTCTTCCTCCAGCGCAGGCCGTCCAAGCCCATAGGTACCCTCGCGGCTGGGCGCGGGTGCGGTCAGGTTCGCGCCATTCGCAACCCGTTCCGCGGCAGCAGCCTGAATTTCCTGAACTTTGAGCTCAAGCTGGGCTGCTCGTTCGGCTTCTGACTTCGCTTTTTCCTGTGCGGCTGCTGCGTGGGCCTCAACCTGGCCAATCCGGGTTTCCAAAGTTTCGATCTTCGATTGGCCGAAGTTTCGGTTGGCGAAAACCAACGCCCCCGCAAGCACCAACGCTGTGCCGCCGAATACGGGCAGGAAAACATGACTAAGAGACTTCGACATTCTCGGCGATCCCTTCTGCGCTTACGTACCACGTCTGGATACAGTTGTTGTGATAGACCGAGTTTTCGCCGCGCTTTTCGCGCAGCTGGTCTTTGGTTGGCTGTACATAGCCGGTCTCATCCATTGCTCGGGCCTGTAGGAGCATGGGCGCCCCGTCCCAATTCGTGTCGAGATAGAAACGTGTCAAAGCCTTGGTGTCGCCCTGCTTGCCAAGGCGTGCCGATTCCCACGTGATGCCACCGTCCTTGGATACATCAACACGGGTAATCTGTCCGTGGCCTGACCATGCAAGCCCTGAAATCACCAGCGGCCCGGGCCCATGTTTGATCGGCATTTGCGGGCTGGGCGAGGTTATGACGGATTTCGCATCCATCACCCAGGTCCATTTCTGGGCTGTGCCGTCGGCATAGACATCGGTGTATTTCGAAGTTTCTTCGCGGCTTTCCACCGCCCTGTCGACAACCTCGATCCGGCGCAGCCATTTGACCCACATGTTGCCTTCCCAGCCTGGCACGACCAGGCGCACAGGATAGCCATGCTCCATCCGCAGGGCTTCGCCATTTGCCTTGAAGGCCACCAGAACGTCATCCAGCGCTTTTTCCATCGGAATGGAGCGGCCGTTGGACGACGCGTCCGCGCCCTCGACATAGACCCATTTGTCGGGCGAGATATCGGCACCGGCCTCCTGCAACAGCGTGCGCAGCGGGACACCGGTATATTCCATGTTGTGGATCATACCATGGGTGAATTGAACGCCGTTGAGCTGCGCGCCTGCCCACTCCATCCCGGTATTCGCCGCGCATTCGCAGAAATACACGTGGTTTTCGCGCGGGAACCGCTCGATGTCGTCATACGTAAAGACCAGCGGGCGATCGACCAGCCCGTTGATCATCAGCCGATAGTCTTCCTTGCGCAGTTCAATCGCGCCAGAGTGATGACGTTCAAAGGCGCAGCCCTGCGGCGTTATCGTCCCTTCGAGCGCATGGATCGGCGTGAAGTTGATCGACGAAATCGGAGAGGCGGTCAGCCATTCCACATTGCGGCGCACGACATGGGATTCATAGCTGATCGGCATGCCATAAGGTGTCTCGTCAACGCCTGCACCCGTGTACGATGCCCAATCCTGAAGCTCTGTTATCAGGGGGTCGGGCGTTTCTGCCACTGCCGCACCTGCAACTGACCCCGCGGCGACCGCGGCACTGCCTTTCAGGAAGGCCCGGCGCGACGGTTTGAACGCGTCATCCATATCTCTTAGGTCTCCATCTGTTTCTTAAGCGCCGACGACATCGACACTGGTGTTTTCTTGCACCGTTACAGTGCCTAGATTGCGAATGTGGTTTTCGACGACATCCCAGATCGGCGGGCCCTCGGTACCCTCGTTGACACTGGCCCAACCCGCCACAACGTAGGTTTTCGACGGATCAATCGCTTCACCTGTCTTGAGCAGGGTCATTTCAGTGATCCGCTGCCCTTGCGGCTTGGTCACGTCGATGCGGTAACCCAACCCACCGACACGGACCATGTCGCCGCCCTGCTGGTAGTAAGGATCAGGGTTGAACAGGTTGTCGCCAACATCCTCGAGGATCACATGGATGAATTCACCCGTCATTTCCGTGCGATAGGCATTCGGGTAAGACATCGAGGTGACGTTCCAGATGTCCTCGCGCGTGATCTCCTGCCCCGGCAGGATCGACGGGCCCCATCGAACGCCAGGCGACATGGCAATGTCTGCCTCACGTTCTTTGAGCAGGGCGTCGCAGATCAGATCATCCCAAGTGCCGTTGAAATTGCCGCGACGATAGAGCAACGAGTCCGTTTTACCGATCACTTCGCTGAGCGTGGCCTCATACGGCGCGCGCTGCTCATCTATCAGAGCGGTAATCGCAGGATCCGGAGCGATAACATCAGAGAAAATCGGGATCAGCTTGTGCTTCAACCCCATCAACTGCCCATCCCGTACATCCAGGTCCACGCGGCTGACGAATTTGCCGTTCGAGCCTGACGCGATGATGTGTGTTTTGCCCACCAGAACCGGCTCGGGCAGCGCGTCATGAGTGTGGCCGCTGAGGATCACGTCGATCCCCTGCACCCGGCCTGCCATTTTTTTATCTACGTCAAAGCCGTTATGGCTGAGGACGACGACGACATCGGCACCGGCACCGCGAACCTCATCAACCATTGCCTGCATGTTCTCATCCCGAATGCCGAAAGAGTATTCAGGGAACATCCAACCCGGGTTCGCAATTGGCATGTAAGGGAACGCCTGCCCGATCACGGCAACCTTTGCACCGCCTCGGTCAAAGAACTTGTAGGGCTTGAACAATTCCGCAGGTTCATCCCATTCGGCATCAAAAATGTTCTGACCCAAAGCGGCAAAGGGCAGCCCTTCGACGATTTCGTTGACTCTGTCGCTGCCCAGCGTGAACTCCCAATGAAAGGTCATTGCATCAGGTTTCAGCGCGTTCATGACATTGACCATGTCCTGACCGGCCGTTTGAAAACAGGTGTAAGACCCGTGCCAGGTATCGCCGCCATCCAAAAGCAGGGCATCGGGCCGGTCCGCACGGATGGCATTGATCACCGTCGAGACCCGGTCCAAACCACCGACCCGACCGTAGGTCTTTGCCAGGGCCGCAAAGTCGTCGTATGTCAGCGCATAGGCGGACGGGCTGCCATCCTCGATCCCATAGGCCTTGCGGAACGCGGCCCCCGTGACGTGCGGCATCTGCCCTTTCGCCTCGCCGATACCCAGGTTTATCTCGGGTTCACGGAAGTAAATCGGTTTGAGTTGCGCGTGGATGTCAGTGACATGGATCAGGCTGATATTGCCAAAGGTCTCAAACTCCAGCAGCTGATCCTGCGTCAGACTTTGCTGCGCGCAAAGCCTGGCCCAATTGCCAAACCCGGATGCTCCGTACAGAGCCGATGCCGCCATTGAAACCTGCAAGAAGTCACGTCGAGAAATCATCTTTCGGCTTTCCTGTTACACATATAAATGTGTGAATGTTGCATTCTTGAAAAACCCGCGCCAGACATCGCCCGCGCGGGTCGTTCGTTATTGGCGCACAGCCGGGGTTTCGACTGAAAGCCCGTTGCCACGCGAGGCAACATAAAGCTCCAGCGCACGGAATTCGTCTGAACCTTCGGCAAAGGTTTCCGCCCGCGTATCACGAATACAACCGCGGAAACGATTGTGTCGCGAAATCAGCTTGGCCTGTTTCAAGCGATACGTCGGGAACCCGTTGATCATTCCCTGGCTCAGGTGATCTGCCCGGATCATGTTGCCCCAATTGTCTTCATGACAGTTGGCACAGCTCAGCTCCAACTGGCCATAGCGAGTATAGTACATTTCCTTGCCCTGTTCCCAATACGGGGCGGCATCACCGTCGATGGCAACGTTCATGGGCATCCCGCGTGACTGTAGTCCGATCAAAGCGACCATGCCCTGCATATCGCCGCCGGACCATTTCCAGGCATCGGCCTCCATGTGCTCGGTCCGGCACGCGTTGATCAGATCTTCCATGACCACCAGCTTGCCGGTTTCGGCATCAACCTTCGGCATGGAAGCCTGCAATCCCTTGAAGCTTTCCACCCCGTCGTGGCACGAGGCACAGCTTTTGCCGGCAGCCCCATCGACTGTCTCAAAAAGGTCGGCAGCCTGATCGACGAAGATCATCGCCGGATTGTCGAAATCATCAATCTGAAGGGCCTGGGTTTCATCCGTACGGAAATGCCAACCGGAATAGATCGTGTCCAGGTTTTCCAGATGCGCCGGCGCTTCGGTGACCGAGGTCATGTCCAGCTCGTCATTGATCACAAGATTGTCTTCGTCAGGTCCGGCCATTGCTGACACTGGGAAAACCAGAACTGCCGCGATCGCCGTTAATGCCTTTGTATTCATTACGTTCCTCCCTTGGTGGACCAGCGCCAAACGTCATGTCCGGCGCTGATCTGCCTTAGTGGTCGAGCCGTCAGGCGATCTCGATCGATTTCTTCTCGTCGTAGACAGAGCCGTCGTCATCGTACCAGGTGAACACGAACTCACCTGCCTCGGGCACGGTTGCCTCAAACTGGAAATACGGGTTGGTTGAGATTGCCGGCTCCATCGTCACATCGATCACCATTTCGCCGTTAAACTCACAGGTGAAACGGTTGATGATCGACCGAGGTATGACGTTGCCTTCTTTGTCCTTGCGCTGTCCGCTTTCCATCTTGTGGCTGATCAATGTCTTGATCGTGACGGTTTCGCCAGCTGCGGCTTTCTTGGGAACCTTGACGCGGGGTTTCACACCGGTTGCCATTGGTTAGTCTCCTGTTCTTCGAGGCGCGCGTGGCTATCAGCCGCCGCAGCCGCCGATTGTCACTTTTACGGTCGCGGATGCCTTGGCAAAGCTGCCATCTGCCATCTTCGCCACGGCAATGACATCCTGCGTTCCGGCAAGGCGGATACGAGTTGAAGCAGCCTGTTCAGCAGCCAGCGGGCCGAAGTTGAACGTTGCGACGCCCGGTTCGGGGTTGCCTGCTGCAACGATCAGAATCGACGCCGCACCCGGGGCGCTTACTTCGATCGGAACGGTGTTTCCGTTTTCGGCGATTTCAGGTGCCGTCAGTGTAACACCGCCGTCAGCCACATCCGCCCCACCGGTAAACGCGGCAATCGCATGCTCAGCGGCCGCATTTGCACGAAACGGCATCATTGTCAGGAACGCGGCACCCAGCCCAAGGGCCAGAGTTTCGCGGCGAGAGAGTTCCATTTTCAATCTCCTTTGAATCTTCGAAAAATCACGCTGGACAAGCGTGACTATTCCTCTTTCAGGGTTGCAAGAAACGCGACCACGTCTTCGATTTCCTGCGCTGTCAGGATCGACGTCAGAGGCTCGGTCGGGGCTTTGCCGGTATAGGCGTCGCCCGGGCGGATATAGCCGTCATCCTTGTAGAATGCCGGCATCACCGTGCCTTCGAACGTCATTTTCGCGTTTGCAACCAATCCGCGAAGCTCGGCCTCGGACCAACGATCACCGGCACCATCCAGCGCCGGGCCAACCTCGCCATGGAACGGAATATCGGCCAAAGCCGAGACCGCATGGCACGCCACGCAATTGCCTTTTGACTTGTCGCCAACGATCAGCGCGCCATTTGCCGCGTCACCGGCCGCGCCGGTCAACGAGACCTCTACGGCACCATATTCACCATAGGTTACGTTTTTCGGGTCGGTATCCGCGGCAAACGCGGCACCCCCTGTCATTGCGCAGACCAATGTTAAGAGTCTCAGCTTCATGATCCCTCCCATTTGCTAACACGCCGACGGCGCTTTGCGACCCAAAGCATTTGTGTACCGTAGTCGACGAGGGTGGCCTGTCGCAACATTAAATTCATTACAATGAATTTTTTTATTTATATCCCCCGACCTCAGTCTTGCGAAATATTGTTTCGCTCCTGAATGCGCCGTGCGTGGTAGCGCTGAAAATCTTCACCATTTTCAAGTTCGTAGCGCTTTTCAAAGACCCAGGTGAACAGATCCAAGGTTGTTCCTTTCGAAAACGCCCCCGGCATGACTGCAACCGCTGCATCAATGGCGGTGGCGTCCTCGGGAACCTCTTCCGGCAGAAATACAAGGGTCGGCGTAAACAGAATCCCCCAATTGCGCATCAGCGCTCTTTGCTCGCTCTCTTCCCCGTCAAAGTCGGTGGCCGTGGTGCTTCCGTGCAGATCCAGTTGGACGACAAAGAAGTTCTCTTCGATGTACGCCGCCAGGTCGGGCTGGGGGAAAACCTCTTCGTGCATTTTCTTGCAATAGATGCAGCCCTGTTGCTCGATAAACAAAACCAGGCGTTTGCCTTCATCTGACGCCTCTTCAAGATCCTCGCGAAGGTCTTTGAACGTGTCGCGCATCCATAGTGTTTTGTGCAACCCGTCGTCGCCAAGCTCGGCGGCTGAAACCGCCACGCCCACTAAGCACGCCATCAAAACTGACAATGTTCGCTTCATGTTTTCCTCCCGTATTATCCGATGGCCGCAAGCCAGGGCATATGGTCCAGCATCCATTGAGCCACGCGATTGATCGAGTTGGTTGCGATCAGAGCGCCGAACAGAATCAACAGACAGCCCATGGCCTTCTCGATCAGGGGCAAATGCTTTCTGAACCGCGCCATCCACTGCATGAAGGGGCGCACCAAAAAGGCCGCCAGAACAAAGGGGGCGGTCATTCCCACCCCGTAAACGAATAGAAGCATCGCACCGCGCCAAGCCGTCTCGGTTCCGGCCGCCGTAAACAGGATTGCAGCAAGCACGGGCCCGACACAAGGCGTCCAGCCAAAAGCAAATGCCAGTCCCAGAACATACGCACCAATCAGGCTCAGGTTTGATGTTTCACCGACATCTGCCCGAAACTGGCGATACAGGAATCCGATGCGAATCAGCCCCAGGAAATGCAAGCCCATCGCTATGATGATGGCCGCGGCAATCCAACGAAGAATATCGAAGTATTCGCGGATCATTTGACCGAATATCGAAGCCGTGGCCCCAAGGGCCATAAATATCGTTATGATCCCTGCTGCAAAAGCGATTGCAGAAAGCGTTGCCCTGCGGCGAACGTTGCCGGAAATGACTGAACTGGCAGAAATCTGCTCCATCCCGACACCCGCCAGGTAACTGAGGTAAAACGGGACAATCGGCAGGATGCACGGGGACAGAAATGACAACAGCCCTGCGACCAAAGCCCCTGCAAATGTAATGTCGAGCATGGTCAAACCCGTCCTGGCACGCTATCATTCATACATTCAAAGTAATAAAGATATGACGCTGCGGTCAATCGGAGCTTGAGATGCGCCACCTTTTCCTGCTTGTGCTTGCGGTCACGTTGCTTATTTCGCCTCTGGCTTTACGGGCGGAAATGGCGCTTCTGATGGCCGAAGAAGATGGGTGCATGTGGTGTGCCCGATGGGATTCCGAAATCTCGGGAATCTACCCGAAAACACAGGAAGGAAATGCCGCCCCGCTTCGGCGTGTCGACATCCATGAAACCCTGCCGGATGGGATCACCCTAAAACGACCTCTCTACTACACTCCGACCTTTGTTTTGCTGGACAACGGCCACGAAGTCGGCCGGATCGAAGGCTACCCCGGCGAAGACTTTTTCTGGGGGTTGTTGGGCGTGATGCTGCGTGACGCAGGGGTACAGGTTGAGACCTCTGGCTAATCGGCGGCAAATTACATAAACTGTTTTGAATGCGTGAAGCTGAGAAAGCGAGGCGATCCTTTTGGACAAACCATCGAAACTGCCGGTGTTCACAAAGGACATGTGTGCGGAAGATCTGGACCGAATGATGGAGAATGCCCAGACGGCATCAAACTTCCTGAAGGCCATCAGCCACGAGGGGCGTCTGATGATCTTGTGCTATCTGTCATCGGGTGAAAAGTCCGTCACCCAAATGGAAGAGATGCTGTCGGCGAGACAGGCCGCCGTATCCCAACAATTATCCCGACTGCGCTTTGAAGGCTTGGTCAAAACACGGCGCGAGGGTAAGACAATTTATTACAGATTGGCTGATGATCGTTCGACGCAAATTCTGGAAGTCGTTTACGATCTTTTCTGCCGGGAGACGTAGAAGCCGGTCAAGACGCCGCCAGCTTTGGGAGGAGACTGGCAATGTTCGAAGCATTGGGAGACGCAAATGCCGTTGCTCTGATCGGTTTGATTGGGGGCATCGCTTTGGGGCTGGCTGCACGCATCGGTCGCTTTTGCACGCTGGGTGCAATCGAAGACTTCCTTTACGCAGGCGATGATCGGCGACTTCGCATGTGGGCGGTTGCGATTGGCGTTGCGATTGTTGGATGCCATGCCGCCATGGCGTTCGGGTGGCTTGACCCTGTAGGAACACGCTACCTTGCCCAGACCTGGAACCCGATCGGTTCGATCGTGGGCGGCCTCATGTTCGGTTATGGAATGGCCATCAGCGGGAACTGCGGCTATGGGGCGCTGGCAAGGCTGGGAGGTGGCGACCTTCGATCCTTCGTCATCGTCCTGATCATGGGCCTTTCGGCGTATGTCGTAATGTCCGGCCCCCTGGCATATCTGCGGGTTTGGCTGTTTCCAGTGGAAATGGATATCAGCGCGCCCCAAAGCGTCAGCTTTCTAGCTGAACGGTTGACCTCTGTTCCGGCGTGGTTCGTCGGTTCTGCCGTCGGTGTCGTTTTGGTGGTCTTCGCTTTGGCGAACCAGCAGTTCCGCCGCACGCCAGCGCAGGTGTTCTGGGGATCTGTGGTTGGACTGGCGATCGTCTCGGGCTGGCTTGGCACAAACTGGGTAACAACCCACGGTTTTGACGGTGAGCCGGTGCAAACCCATACCTTCGCGGCACCCTTGGGTGACACGATATTCTATTTGATGACAGCGTCCGGAAACACTTTGTCTTTTGCCGTCGGATCAGTCTCGGGCGTTCTGATCGGCGCGTTTTTGGGGTCCTGGTCAAAGGGTCATTTTCGCTGGGAAGCCTGCGAAGATCCGCGCGAATTGAAACGGCAGATGCTGGGCGCGGCGATCATGGGCCCCGGAGCGATCATCGCAGTAGGTTGCAGCGTCGGACAAGGCATATCTGCCTTCTCACTTCTGGCCTACAGCGCGCCTGTGACATTCGCCGCGATCTTTGCAGGCGCGGCGCTTGGACTGAGACAACTCGTGTCCGGGCTGTCCTTCATTACCGAGCGCTGAGTTCTTAACACCACCATGCCTTATGCCAAAAAGGTGTCGGTCGCGCCGAGTAGCCCCACTTGAGTGGTCAGGCTTTGTTGGTTGGTACATGACCGGTCTTTTGGTTGATCTAAAGAATGGTTTGCGGCGCTCGCACCCGCAATGTCCCAGGGTCGGTCGAGAATTCTGCACAGCCCAATCGCATGCGTCACTCCGCAAAAGGCGGAACAGGAATCTTCAACGATCTTCAATGCCAAAAGAACCCAGCCTTTGAGCCGCAAGCCTTCAGGCAATCACGAGGCAGGTCTTGCCTCGGATAAACTATCAAAAAAGGCAACAAGGACTTCAGCAACCGCAGTTTCGGCTTTCTGACACATTGAAGACCTGCCAGCGAAAACGAGATTTGGTCGTCAGCAAGGACCCTGCAATCCCACAAGGCCACCGAGGCAAAAAAGCAATCACCGGACAGCCAGCCAAGTCTGCGATTTTTGAAATCTCCGCCCTGTCTGGCTGTACATGTTGCAGCCTTGGCCAGTGACACGCTTTTCTTCGCAAAGCTTTCGTCAGCTTGACTGAATTGGCGCTTGGCCAAGAACCTGCCTTAGTTCATGCCCAAGGCTTCCTTATTATGTTGGCTAACAATCCGAGTCGTAGCTATTTCCATTACTTGCGCCAGCTTTGAATCGGTTCGCGACCGCATCATAGCTGACTTGCAGACTTGAGACACATGGTGCGCAAATGGAAGGTAAGATGACGCCAGGACACCTGGTGTACTGGTAAAACTGAGTGATCTGGCATCGCTGTTGTCTGAGGCCTCGTATTATTTACCTGCGCATCCGAAATAAAAGACGACTAAATGCGCCGTTCAATTGCTGGTTCATGGTCTCGTGGCGGCATGCCACGTCCTCTCCAATCAAGACCCTGCGATAGAGATCTCAAAGTGGGTGTTCACCACACGCAACAAGTGCTCAAAGTCACCCTGTACGGCATCCTCCAAAAAGGTCTGAATTTTGGCTTGCTCGGCTCCGGCTCTCTCGGCTGCGGCCTGGCAGCATGCTAGCACTTCAAGGGCGTTAGTATTTGTTCTTGGCAGGTCGATGGTTGCAAGTTTTTTCATGCTAAATCCTCATGTTGAATATCGGTTAACTATCGCACGCCAAAAATTAATCTCAGGTGTAGAAATTGCGGCTTTTCCCCAATGCAGAGTGTCAACGGCAGCGTAAAAACCGGCCATGGGGCGGAGCAAAAGTCGTCCACTGATTGGGTGACCGGCGCCTTGGCAAACGGGCTCCGA
>NZ_WQEP01000015.1:0-48168 GCF_013033705.1 Ruegeria sp. HKCCA0370 | reverse complement strand
CGTCTCAACCGTCTTTCCAGTCCGTCAGGCCGTCTCTCCGACCCGTCAGCACCGCCTCAGCAGCGCCGGTGAAGGGGGTTCTAAGTATAACAAACAAATCCCGCAAGCAGAAAATACACAAAAACAGAAGAAATTCTTGAAAAGCTCATTTATCAATTAATTACATACACTTAAATCGGACCCACCAAGCGTGCTGCCGCTGACAACCATGTAAAGGCAGGTCAGAATTCCCGGTTCAGCGCGTTATGCACATGATTACCCACAGACTCACCTCCGAGTCAGGCGGAATCGGCCCTGTTGGACCACAAAGACAGGTTGGGAATCGGCAGGCGCAGGGCAAGCAGGGCGATGATGGCAGCCAGGTAAGCAAGCGGCTCGATCTGAAAACCTTTTGCCAGCAAGAGGTAATGCATCGCCCCCAACAATGCGGCCGCGTATACAAGGCGGTGCAGCTTGCGCCAGCGCAGTCCCAGTCGGCGCACCGACCAGTTGTTGGAGGTCAACGCCAGCGGAAGCAGAAGAAGGAACGCCGTCATGCCGACCGTTATGTACGGGCGTTTGAGGATATCCGCCCAGATCTGGCTGGGAAGCTGCACATCCAGAACCAGCCACACAAGAAGATGCAACGCGACGTATACAAAAGTGAGCACCCCGATCGCTCGGCGAAACTTCATCAGGTTGAGGCCGACATACCGGCGCAGGGGTGTGACCGCCAAACCGGCAATCAACAACTGAAGGGCCAGTTCCCCATATCTGTGCTCCAACGCCTCGATCGGTTCGACCCCCAGACCACCGGTCAGGCCAAGATAAAACAGCCAGGGCGCGGGCAACGCCCCCAGCAGATATATGACCCATACCGGAATACGGCGGAGTATCTGGTTAATCGCCGACATGGTCCTAATAGTTCTTGGTCAGATCCATGCCTTCATAAAGGCTGGCGACCTCTTGTTCATAGCCATTGAACATCAGGGTCGGCTTGCGGGACGCGAAAAGCCCGCCCCCGATCTCGCGCTCTGAAGCCTGAGACCAGCGTGGATGGTCCACGTTGGGGTTCACATTACTGTAGAACCCGTATTCGCGTGGATTGGACATGTTCCAGCTGGTGGGCGGTTCATCCTCGGTCAGCGTGATCCGAACAATCGACTTGATCGATTTGAAGCCGTATTTCCAAGGGACGACCAGACGCAAGGGGGCACCGTTCTGGTTGGGAATTGGGCGGTCGTAAATTCCGGTTGCCATGATTGTCAGAGGGTGCATCGCCTCGTCCAGGCGCAAGCCCTCTCGGTACGGCCAATCAAGAACGGGAAACCGCGTTCCCGGCATCTCGTCCGGGCGATAGGCCGTCTCAAAAGCCACATATTTCGCGCCGTCTTGCACGCCCGCCATATTGAGAAGGTCGGCCAGCTCAAACCCGTTCCACGGAATTACCATCGACCAGGCTTCCACACAGCGGAAGCGGTAGATCCGCTCCTCTATCGTCATCCCGGACAGGATGGCCTGAAAATCATAGTCGCCGGGGCGGTCGACCAGACCGTCAATCGTGACGCTCCAGGGTTCGGTCACCAGCGTATGAGCATATTTCGCCGGGTCATCTTTTCCGGTCCCGAACTCATAGTAGTTGTTGTAGGTGGTGATCTCTTCCCACGTGTTCGGCTCCAACCCATCCTGTGCTGCCGCCGGTTTGGCCATCGCAGTCAGGCCGACACCTGCCAGCCCGGCCATAACCTGCCGCCGGTTGAGGAACGCCGCCCGGGGGGTGACGTCGGCATGTGTCAAAGTATTGGTCCAGCGATGCGCCATATGGGTCTCCGTCATCTTCAGTGGTCGCTATTGACGTAGTGTGCTGATAGCACAGAGCCACGGAAACAGGCGTAACGATTGAGCGAAGTGATTGTAACGTTCCAATGTGATCGGGCATTCGAGTATCGTTTTCAGCACCGAAAACCATAGACTAGAGAGCTTTTGGAGCCCGGCGGAAAACCGCGGTTTTAGTGAATTACCGTCAGAACACGGGTACAAAACTTTACAACTGCGGGCGCAAGGCTGCACTCTGTCAGACGGGCGCCACGCCAAGCCGAACGCGAGGCAAGGCTGCGATTGCAGCCTTTTGGCCGCAATGGGAGGAAGAAAAATGTGTGATATCTGCGTAATGAATGCCGTCAAAGACAAGATGCTGTCTCGTCGCGGGTTCTTCAAAGCTGCCGCCGCTTCGGGTGTTGCAGCAGCCGCAACCGGGGCCGTCGCGCCGGCAGCACTGGCAGCCGGGCATGGCGGTGTCGAAGATATGACCCATACGCTGAGCCCGGATTTCCCGACATGGGGCGGCGAACCCGGCATTTCCGCCGAGCAAGCATTCAACTTTGCTGATCACGGCTTCAATCTGTTCAACCTTTCAATCAACGAACATACGGGCACGCATATCGATGCGCCGCTTCACTTTTCGGCGGATGGGACGTCGGTTGATGAAATCCCCGTCACGGATCTGGTCGCCCCCTTATGCGTCGTGGACATCGCCGCCCGAGCGGCCGAAGACGCTGACACGCGCGTCACCCCGGACGATCTGAAAGCCTGGATTGCGGCCAATGGTGATATCCCTGATGGTGCCTGCGTGGCGATGCATTCCGGATGGGCAGGCAAAACCGCCACGGATGAGTTCCGCAATTTCGACGGCGAAGCGCAGCATTACCCGGGATTCCACGTTGAAGCCGCGCAGATGCTGATGGAGGAGACCGGAGCGCGATCAATTGCCGTTGATACCCTGTCTCTTGATCACGGCATGTCCGCAGATTTCGCGACACATTACGCTTGGTTGCCGTCAGGCCGGTTCGGGATCGAATGTCTGGCTGGGCTGGATCGCGTGCCTGCGTCTGGTGCAACGCTGGTGATCGGCGCGCCCAAGCACCAAGGGGGCACCGGCGGGCCGGCCCGGATCTTTGCATTGGTCTGACGAATTCCCGGGCGGCTGACCAACGCCCGCCCGGCCATCTTTCCGGCAGAGCCAAACTTCTGCCAAAGTTGCAGACCAAGACTTCGTGCATTCTTGATCTGTTTGGGACACCCTGCCTCCATGTTGCTCAAACCACTTGTTGTTTCTCTGTCTTTGCTGTGCGGACCGGCATTGGCTGATGTGCAATCGTGCAAAAAGCTGTTTGAGCGCGCGCCGCAGGTCCTGAGCGATCTGAACCAGATCGGGTCTGAAGTTTATGAAGACAGCCATCCGGGCCTCGGCTATTCCGCCACTTTTGCAGACCCGTCCTCCAAGATCACGGTTTTCTTCTATGACCATCAACAAAGGGACGTCTCATCCGAAATGGCCCTTGAAAGCTTCAAGCAAGCTGCACGCGATATCGCTGCAATAGCTGCGCGGCGCGGTGCCGAGCTTGGCGAAATCAACGCCTATCAGTTGCGTGATCCGTCGCAGGTGTTGCCGTATCGGGCCGAGGCCAAGGCATCGGATGGCCTGTCCGAACTTCTGGCAGTCGGCGTCGTGGACAACTGTATTGTGAAGCTGAGGTTCATGGCCCAGTTTCCAATGGAGAAAGCGCAGGTCTGGATGAAGGTCCTCAGTGATTATCTGAACAAAGGCTATGGAAAGCCGACATGAAAAAGGCCCGCCAAAAAAGCGGGCCTTTCAGTTCACGGTGTCAGATCAATGCACCACGGCATCGTCCGGGCGGGGTCGCTCGGAAGTTCCCAAACGATCGCCGATGATCAAACCATCGGGCCCGGCGGTGACCGGAACGACGTCACCATCCTTGATTTCCCCGGCCAGCAGAGCTTCGGCCAACGGGTTCTGCAAGGCGCGCTGTATGACGCGTTTCAGCGGGCGGGCACCGAAGACCGGATCATAGCCTTCATTGGCCAGCCATTCCTTGGCGCTGTCATCCAGGGCCAGCTCGATCTTGCGGGCGGCCAGACGTTTTTGCAGACGTGCCATCTGAATATCGACGATGCCATCCATATCGGCCCGCTTGAGGCGGTCAAAGATGATCGTTTCGTCCAGACGGTTCAGGAACTCGGGCCGGAAATGTGCCCGGACCGCATCCATCACGTCGCGCTTGGCCTGTGAACTGTCCGCACCTTCGGGCAACTGGCTGAGCGCCTGAGACCCAAGGTTCGACGTCAGGATGATCAGCGTCTGTTTGAAGTCCACGGTGCGGCCCTGACCATCGGTCAGAACGCCATCGTCCAAAACCTGCAACAGCACGTTGAAGACATCCGGGTGCGCCTTTTCGACCTCGTCGAACAGCACGACCTGATAGGGTCTGCGCCGCACGGCTTCGGTCAGCACACCACCTTCGTCATAACCGACATAGCCCGGAGGGGCACCGATCAGACGGGCGACCGCGTGTTTCTCCATGAACTCGGACATGTCGATGCGCACCATCGCGTTGTCGTCATCGAACAGGAAATTCGCCACGGCCTTGGTCAGCTCGGTCTTACCCACGCCGGTCGGTCCGAGGAACAGGAACGAGCCAAGTGGACGACCTTCGTCATTCAGACCGGCTCGCGCACGACGTACTGCATTGGCAACAGCGGTGACAGCCGCATCCTGACCGATCACGCGCGAATGCAGTTCTTCTTCCATCCGCAGCAGTTTCTCGCGTTCGCCTTCCAGCATTTTGGCGGTCGGGATGCCCGTCCAGCGTTCGACAACGCTGGCGATCTGTTCCGGACGCACCGTTTCCTCGGCCATCATGGCGTTGCTTTCGGCATTCTCGGCCTCGGACAGCTTTTTCTCAAGCTCGGGGATGATGCCATAGGACAGCTCACCCGCCTTGGCGAGGTTGCCTTCGCGCTTGGCGATTTCCAGATCGGCCCGCGCCTTGTCGAGCTGTTCCTTCAAATCCCGCGCGCCAGCCAGCTTGTCGCGTTCGGCCTGCCACTGCGCGGTCATCTCGGCGGATTTTTCCTGAAGTTCGGCAAGATCCTTCTGCAAGGTTTCCAGGCGATCCTTCGATGCCGCATCGTCTTCCAGCTTCAGCGCCTCTTCCTCGATCTGCATCTGAAGGATCTGACGATCCAGCTGATCAAGCTCTTCGGGCTTGGAGTCCACCTCCATCCGCAGACGCGACGCCGCCTCGTCGACAAGGTCGATGGCCTTGTCGGGCAGGAACCGGTCGGTGATATAGCGATGCGACAGGGTCGCCGCCGACACCAGCGCCGAATCCGAGATGCGCACGCCGTGGTGCAGCTCGTACTTCTCTTTGATACCGCGCAGAATGCTGATCGTGTCCTCGACCGTCGGTTCCTGAACCATCACCGGCTGGAAGCGGCGCGCAAGGGCCGCGTCTTTTTCGACGTATTTGCGATACTCGTCCAGTGTGGTCGCACCGATGCAGTGCAGCTCACCCCGTGCAAGCGCAGGCTTGATCAGGTTGGCGGCATCCATCGCACCATCCGATTTGCCCGCGCCAACCAGCGTGTGCATCTCGTCGATGAACAGGATGATCTCACCGGCGGCCTCGGTCACCTCGGTCAGAACAGCCTTGAGGCGTTCTTCGAATTCACCACGGTATTTCGCACCAGCGATCAGCGCCCCCATGTCAAGCGCAAGCAGCTTCTTGTCCTTCAGCGATTCCGGCACGTCGCCGTTGACGATGCGCAGGGCCATGCCCTCGGCGATGGCGGTTTTACCGACGCCGGGTTCACCGATCAGAACCGGGTTGTTCTTGGTGCGGCGCGACAGAACCTGCATCGCGCGGCGAATTTCCTCGTCGCGGCCGATGATCGGGTCGATCTTGCCTTCGCGCGCGGCCTCGGTCAGGTCGCGGGCATATTTCTTGAGCGCGTCATAGCCCTCTTCCGCCGTTGCGGTGTCAGCAGTACGCCCCTTGCGGATGTCGTTGATGGCTTCGTTGAGCTTTTGCGCAGATACGGCACCCGCCTCCAGCGCCTCTTTGGCCTTGGATTTGACCATGCACAGCGCCATCAACACGCGTTCGACCGGAACAAAGCTGTCGCCCGCCTTGGTGGCGATCTTTTCAGCCTCGTCCAGAACCTTGGCCGTCTGGCCGTCCATGTAAATCTGGCCGGCATCGCCGCTGACTTTCGGGATCTTGCCCATAGCTGCGTCAAGCGCCTCGACCACGCGGTTCGGCGCGCCGCCCGCGCGTGTGACCAGATTGCTTGCCAGCCCCTGATCGTCATCCATCAATGCTTTGAGTATATGTGTGGGCTCCAGCCTCTGGTGCCCCTCGCGCAGCGCAATGGTCTGCGCCGCCTGCACGAACCCCCGTGCACGTTCGGTGAACTTGTTCAAGTCCATGGTATTCTCCTTTTCCAAGCGCCCGGTGAATTTGCGCCCGCTTGGCAGCACGCAGTGGTCCGGGCCTTGACCTCAATCTGGGAAACTTCTCCGCCGCTTCAAGAGGCTAGAGAGTGGAAAAACGCCTCAACCACGCGGAATCGTATAGACAGTGTAGCCCCCGGTTTCGGCCACCTGCTGGGCATCGCTCGTCTCGACCAGCGACTGCGCGGCGGCGCTGCCCGTGGGGCAGGATACAAGGTCGGCGGTGTGGTCGAGGAAATTGCCGGTAAAGGCGGTTTCTCCGGTCAACTGGCACCAGTCATCTTCGGACCGATAGCCGCGGACAAGATTCAAATCATCATTGGTCGGGGGCGGCGCGGCGCCTGTTTCGGTCTGTGGCGGCGTGTCGACGCAGGCGGCCAGCGTGGCCACGACGGCCAGCGGAACAAGGTGCTTCATGGTCTGTCCCTTTGATGCAGTTTTCGTTTCAGAATGGCAGCACCATAGCACAGTTGGGACAATGCGGGGACACCGCTGGCTCGTTTGTCAGCCGTGGGGGTCAATCGCCTTCGATCTGCCGGATCAGCTTTTGCGCCTCGTCATCGCCCTGCTCGGCCGCGAGGCGAAGAAACCTCAGCGCCTCGTCGACATCGCCGATTTCATAGAGCAACCGGCCGAATTTGCGCTGCGATTTCACATCGCCAAGCTTTGCGGCCCTGCCCCAGAACAACAGGGCTGCTTCCGTGTCCTGGGGCACACCGTCCCGCCCGTGATAGGTCAAAGACCCAAGATTGTGCAGCGCCACGACATTGTTCTGCCTGGCGGCCTGAAAATAACAATCCAGCGCCTGTTCGATGTCCTTGGAGTAGCCGTTCTCGCCGATCTCGTAGATGTATCCCAGACGCGCCGCGGCATCGGCGCTGCCGTTTCGGGCCGCCATCTTCAGATAATCGACCGCGCGCTGCATATCGCGTGCGACATGCGTGCCTTCGCGATAGATTACGCCGAGGTGCAGCAGAGACGGCTCATATCCGAAGAATGCGGCCCTTTCAAAATAGTACAGCGCCTTGTCGATGTCGGGCGCAATACCTTTCCCGTTCTCGTAGCCATAAGCGACGTTGTGCATCCCCATCGGCAGACCGGTTTCGGCAGCGGCCATGTACCAGGCAAACGCGGTCTCGTGTTCCGTGGGAACGATCTCGCCATCATTATAGAGCGAAGCGCGCGTGTTCATCGCCAGCCCGCTGCCCTCCATTGCGGCCAGTTCCGAAAACTCGAGCGCCATTTCCAGCTTGCCACCTTTGATGAGCGCCCGGCCAAAGGCGGCGACGACCTCGGCATCGACATCCTGGTCTTTCAGCAGCAGATCGGCACAGATCGCCACCGCATTCTCGGCGTCCATGTCGGCCCATTTCACCCCGTCGAAATAGGGCGACTGCCCCGGAGCGGCAGCGGCCATCAGGCAATCATACTCTCCGTCCGAATAGTCGGTGTCCTGCGGTGGATCGTCGGGGTCGGGTTCCGGGCGGGGGCGCAGGTCGGAAACCCGCAGGCGCCGTCGCGGTTCCTTCGGGTCGTCGACCTTTGCCGGCGCAGAGGCCTCGCCGGTCAGCCCGATCAACAGATCGCGCGCCAGTTGCGAATAGATCGGACAATCGGCATAGATCTGTGCAAAACTCTCGATCGCCGTCGCCGACCCGCTGTCCTTGACGTCCGCGCAGACCAGTCGGGCCTCGCCGCAATCCGTTTCACCGGCCCAGACCGCGCCCGCCACGACCAGAACAGCCGCCGAGGACACCACACCCAACCGTATCATCCCGTATTTTCCTGCGTCTTTTCTTGTCTCAATGCGTCACACGCTCTACAGAAGCGCCGATCCCGTCAAGTTTGAAAGGCTGAAACAATGTCCCAAACCGCCGATGACCGCCTGATCGTCGCCCTCGACGTCCCCAACGCGCTGGAAGGGCTGAAGCTGGCCGAGACGCTGGGCGACGCCGTGTCGTTCTACAAGATCGGCCTGGGCATGCTGACAGGCGGCGGGCTGGCACTGGCCAATGAGCTCAAGCAGGAACACGGCAAGCGCATCTTCCTGGACATGAAGCTGTTCGACATCGGCAACACAGTGGAAAACGCGGTGCGGGGGTTGGCGCAGTTCGATCTGGATTTCCTGACCGTGCATGGCGACCCGCATGTGGTGCGCGCCGCCAAGGAAGGCGCGGCGGGCAAGGATCTGAAAATCCTGGCGGTGACCATCCTGACCTCGCTGAACCGCGACGACCTGGATGCCGGCATGATGAAGGCCGGTGACGTTCAGGACATGGTGGTGGAACGCGCCGCCCACGCCTTCGAGGCCGGGGCCGATGGCGTGATCGCCAGCCCGCAGGAGGCCGCTCTGATCCGCGCCCTACCCCAGGCGACGGGCCGGCTGATCGTAACCCCCGGCGTGCGTCCGGCAGGCGCGGCACTGGGCGATCAAAAACGTGTGGCCACACCTGCCAGCGCCATCCAGGGCGGGGCGGATCATATCGTAGTTGGCCGCCCCATTTATCAGGCCGAAGATCCGAAATCCGCGGCCGCGGCCGTTTTGACCGAGTTAAATTCTCTGAAAACGTGATGAGCAGGATCATCGTTTCAAAAGGGATTCACGCTGAAAAAACCGCCGCAACAGGTTGACCTTACGTCAATTTTTCGCGAATCCGCGCCAAATCGTCCCTGTGCCAGAAAACACACATTCAAAAAGCGAGTTTTTGAAAAGCGCGCTTAACCCTATCTCAGCCCGAAAATCTTAGCGATTCTTAAGGGGATTTACTCCCCAACGAACCTATTCTTCCTGAGGTTCGTTACTTCCCCCCGCGAAGCGCGGGGGGTTTCTTTTCTCTGAATGATCTTTGATCGATATCACTGGATGATATAAAGAACCCCCAAGACAACTGCGGAACACACGAGGACGCAGATGCCCGGTCTTTGCCGAGATTGCCTGACCCCTTTGACCAACGAACGGCGCTGCACGGCCTGCGGCAGCCCCAGGGTAAAGTCTCATCCCGAACTGTTTGATCTGTCCATCGCTCATATGGATTGCGATGCCTTTTATGCTTCGGTGGAAAAGCGGGACAATCCGGAACTGGCAGACAAGCCTGTCATCATCGGCGGCGGCAAACGCGGTGTTGTATCCACGGCATGCTACGTGGCCCGAATTCGCGGTGTGCGATCCGCCATGCCCATGTTCAAAGCGTTGCAACTGTGCCCCGATGCCGTCGTGATCAAACCACGCATGTCCGTGTATGCCCAGGTGTCACGGGACATCCGCGCCATGATGGACGAACTGACACCAGTGGTCGAACCCCTGTCGCTGGACGAAGCTTTCATGGACCTGTCCGGCACCGAACGGCTGCACGGAGCCCCCCCGGCCGTCATGCTCGCGCGTCTGGTCAAACGCATGAAGGATGAACTGGGCGTGACAGGATCCATCGGGCTGAGTCACAACAAATTTCTGGCCAAGGTTGCCTCGGACCTCGACAAGCCCCGCGGGTTTTCGGTGATCGGCAAGGCGGAGACGGCAGAGTTTCTGAATGACAAACCCGTAAGGTTGATCTGGGGCATTGGCCCCGCCGCGCAGGAATCACTGGATCGGGCAGGGATTCGAACCTTCAACGACCTGCTGCGTTGGGATCAGGAGGCTTTGACTGCGCGTTTCGGCTCGATGGGGTATCGCCTGTGGCATCTGGCACGGGGTCAGGACAAACGGCGCGTTTCAGCCCATGAACCGATGAAATCCATCAGCAATGAGACCACGTTTTTCGAGGACACCGCCAATATTGATGTTCTGGACGGACATTTGTGGCGCATGGCCCTGAAGGTCTCGGACCGGGCCAAGGCCAAGGATCTGGCTGGCCGGGTCGTTACGCTGAAGCTGAAGAAAGCCAATCACAAGGTTCTGACACGGCGCGTATCATTGCGGGACGCAACGCAGATCGCGGACAGGATTTATCGCACCGCAAAAGGGCTTTTCGATCAGGTGGGAGATCAGGGGCCGTACCGCCTGTTGGGGTGTGGCCTGTCTGACCTGTGCCCGGCGGATCAGGCTGACATCTCCGGCGACCTGCTTGATCCCGGCGCCGACCGCAGATCACAGGCCGAGCGGGCCACCGACCAGATCCGCCAGAGGTTCGGCCCGGAAGCAATCGTGAAGGGCCGTGCTTTGCGCTAGTTTCATTCCGCCGCCAGACGATGAGGTTTTGAACCGATCCTGGATATGTCGCGCACCACCTGCCGAAGGAGTTTCGAAAACGTCATGAAATTGGCGTTCGGCGCAATCTTTTCTTCGTCCATATACAAGGCCCGGTCGATTTCAATCTGGATCGCGTGTTGCTGGCGGGTGGGGCGGCCATAAGTCTGAGTCACATAGGCCCCCGCAAACGGGGCATTGCGCACAACATTCAGACCTGCCGCAGCAAACGCCGATTCGACGAGGTCCACGATTTCAGACGAGGCCGAAGCACCGAACCGATCACCCAGCACGATCTCGGGCCGTTTGTTTCGGGTCGTACCAGCCATGGCCACCGCCTCATGCGGCATGGAGTGGCAATCCACCAGTATGGCCTGGCCGAATTTCTCGTGTGATTCGGCCAGCAGGGATTTCAAACGTGCATGATAGGGGCGCCAATAGGTGTCGATACGCAGCCGCGCCTCGTCCATGGTCAGCTTGCCGCTGTAGATTGCCCGTCCATTGGCCACAACGCGGGGTATCACACCCAACCCTGATGCGACCCTGGGGTTGTGCCCATGCCTGCGGGCACCGCTGATCAGCGCCGGGTCCAGTTCGTCCAGACTGCGATTCAGGTCCAGATAGGCGCGCGGCATGGTCGCTTTGATCAAAGGCGCGCCATTTTCGGCCGCAGCAGCAAACAATTGATCCACGAAGGCGTCTTCCGAGGATCGAATCACGCTTTGATTCAGAACGGACCGCTTCAAAAACGCTTCTGGATAATTCCGCCCGCTATGCGGGGATGAAAAAACCACGCATGAACTGCGGTTTTCTGGCATATCCAATACAAAGGCTGCGTTCTGCATGATCCCTCCATGTTCGCAATCAACATAGACCGGAAAATAGTTCTACCAAACCCCTTGAACCCCTTTGCGACTCCTTTTATAGACCCCGCTACCGGCGCGGGGTTCCGCGCCCCATTTCGTTATGGGGCTGGGCACGCAAAGGGAAAGTGGGCGGTTAGCTCAGCGGTAGAGCACTTCGTTGACATCGAAGGGGTCACAAGTTCGATCCTTGTACCGCCCACCATGATTTCACTGTTCCGGAGATCCGGGACACCCGAGCAACCCAGGCGCTGGCCACGTCCTTGATGAAGGCGCCGCAGATTGGAGACAGACCATGAAGGTCAAGAACTCGCTCCGCTCGCTCAAGAATCGGCACCGCGACTGCCGTATTGTGCGTCGCAAAGGCCGCGTCTACGTTATCAACAAGACGCAGCGCAAGTTCAAAGCTCGTCAGGGCTGAGAACAGCGAAACACCGTTTTAGAAAACCGCGCTCTTGAGCGCGGTTTTTTTTGTTTTCTGCACCTGTGCGCCCGACGTGCTACCCTTGCTTCGATATTGCGGAGTGTAAAACCCATGCGCGAACACGGCATCGACGTACTGGTGGGGACGACCAAGGGAACGTTCATTGTCTCTGGCGATCAGAACAGGTCAGGCTGGAAAGTGACGGGCCCGCATTGCGAAGGATGGCCGATCAACCACGTCATCGGCGACAAGGAAACGGGCACGCTTTGGGCCGGGGGCGGTGGTGACTGGCATGGCGCCGGTGTCTGGTGTTCCGAAGACGGCGGTGTGACTTGGCAGGTCGCAAAACTCACCAAGGGCCAAATGGACGAGTGGGCCGCCAACGATCAGGATTTTGCCCAGATGATCGGCTGGACCGGAGAACCCGCACCATTCGCCGATGAGTTTTCGCAGGTCTGGTCTTTGCGTTATCAACATGGAACGTTGTACGCTGGCACAAAACCGGCCCGCCTGCTTGCCAGCCACGATAATGGTCGGACATGGGACACGCTTGAGGGCCTGACAAACCACCCCTCAGCACCCGATTGGAATCCCGGCGGTGCGGGGCTGGTCCTGCATACAATCGTGACTGACCCAAATGATTCGAAAAAGCTCTGGGTCGGCATTTCCGCTGCGGGTGTGTTTGCAACCGAGGATGGCGGCGCAAGCTGGGAGCGGCGCAACAGATTGTCCAACGCCGAATCTTGCACGCATCATGATCATCCCGCTGCCCCCAGGGATGGTGAAACGGGTCATTGCGTCCACAACATGGTTCAAGCTCCGGGAACCGCGGATTTGCTGTACCAGCAAAACCATCACGGTGTTTGGCGCTCGGCCGACGGAGGGCGCAGTTGGGATGACATCACCAAAGGCCTGCCATCCACCTTTGGATTTCCGATTCATGTGCACCCACGTGATCCGGACACGATCTGGACATTACCTTTGAACGGAGACAGCATCGGGCGCTATCCACCGGATGCCGCCGCGGCAGTTTGGAAATCCACAAATGGAGGCGCAACATGGCAAGACCAGCGGCGTGGGTTGCCGCAAGAAAGCTGTTTTTTCACTGTTCTGCGACAGGCCATGGCCGGAGACCACCGAGACCCCGCCGGTATCTATTTCGGGACCAACAGCGGCTCGGTTTTTGCCAGTGTTGATGAAGGGGACACATGGACGGAAGTCGCGCGCCATTTGCCCACGATCCTTGCAGTTGAGGTACTTGATCGTGAGTGATCCAGACACTGCCGTGTGACGCGGATCTTTCCGTTCAACACAAGTCGCGCCCGCCCGGAAAAGCCTCGCAAGGGCGCCTGCGCTCATTTGACCAAGTAAATCTGTCGGATTTTCTTGCATCTCGCTGAGAATCGTATAATTGAGCAAATCAGTCGGGATATCGACCGACGCGAAATTCAATTGTTGGGGCAAACTATGCTGAAATCCACAACCTGCCTGGCTGCCGCTCTGTCGGCATTGATCGCAACATCAGCCGCGGCTGAAGGCGAGCTGAACCTTTATTCCTCGCGCCACTATGACACTGACGAACGTCTTTACACGGACTTCGAAGAAGCGACCGGCATCAAGATCAACCGGATCGAAGGCAAGGCGGATGAATTGATTGCGCGCATGGAAGCCGAAGGCGCGAACTCTCCGGCAGATGTCATGCTGACGGTCGACACGTCTCGCCTGGCGCGCGCCAAAGATGCGGGCATTCTGCAAGCAATCGACAGCGAAACCCTGGAGGAGCGCATCCCCGCCAACCTTCAGGACGAAGACAACCAGTGGTTCGGCTTCTCGCAGCGCGGTCGGATCATCTTTTTCAACAAAGAAAACGTTGCCAATCCGCCGGCCACTTACGCGGACTTGGCCAAGCCGGAATACAAGGGCCTGATCTGCATCCGGTCCTCGACCAACACCTACAACCAGACCCTGCTCGCCTCGATCATCACACATGAAGGCGCCGAAGCTGCAAAATCCTGGGCCGAAGGCGTTGTCGCCAACATGGCCCGAGACCCGCAGGGAGGTGACACCGACCAGCTGCGTGGCATCGTTTCGGGTGAATGCGACATCGCTGTATCGAACACCTACTACTATGCTCGGGCTATCCGCAAAGACGTCAAAGGCCTGTCCTCTGATCTCGACAAGATCGGCTGGGTCTTCCCCAATCAGGACAGCTATGGTGCGCATATGAACCTGTCGGGCGGTGGCGTCGCGGCACACGCACCGAACAAGGAAAACGCAATCCTGTTCCTCGAGTATCTGGCAAGCGATCAGGCGCAGAAGTACTTCTCGGCGGGCAATGACGAATTCCCGGCAGTACAGAGTGTTGAACTAGCGGAATCGGTAAAGGCACTGGGTGAGTTCAAAGCTGACGACGTGAACCTGTCGGAAGTCGCAAAAAACATCCCGGAAGCACAGAAAATCTTTAACGAAGTCGGCTGGAAGTAATCCACTGCCTCGTCAAAAGCTGGCAGAGGGCGCGGAGTTTCTGCGCCCTTTTTCATTTACATATACATAATTTTTATGTAATTTTCCCATAAATGAAAACTTCTCTCGTTTATGATCCATGCTCGACAACCTCTCAAGCCGCCTTGCCGTCCGTTTGAACGATCTCCGCCACGGGCGCGGGTGGTCCCTGGATCAACTGGCCACCCACAGCGGAATCAGCCGCGCCACGCTGTCCCGCATGGAGAAAGGAGAGGTCAGCCCCACCGCTGAGAGTCTTGGCCGCCTCTGTGCCGCTTATGATCTGCCGATGTCCCGGCTTTTGATGATGGTCGAAGACAGCTTTGACCCCAAAGTGGCGTTTGAACGCCAGACCGAATGGCGGGATCCCGAAACCGGCTTTACCCGCCGTGCAGTTTCACCGCCTGCAAACGGCTTGAACGCCGAGGTCGTGGAATGTCACCTGCCGCGCGATACGGTCATCACTTACGAGGCGCCGCCCAAATCCGGGCAGGAACACCATCTGATCCTGATCGACGGCGCACTGACACTGACAGTTGACGGAACCCCCCATGCGCTGAGCGCCGGAGATTGCCTGCGCTATCACCTGTCGGGCCCAACCCGGTTTGAAACCGGGGCATCTCGCGGTGCGCGTTATCTTTTGGTGCTGATATGATCTCGCGTCTGACCGATCTCGATTTCAGCGCGGCAGTGGATGATCTGGCGGGAATCCTCCACGCCTGTGTGCATGACGGGGCCAGCATCGGCTTTGTCCTTCCGTTTACCGAGGGTGACGCACGAAAATACTGGCTGCAAAACGTTCGACCTGGGCTGAAATCCGGTGCATTGGAGCTGTTTGTCCTCCACCACAAAGGGCGCATTCAGGGCACGGTTCAACTAATCCCCGCGACCATGCCCAATCAGCCGCACCGCGCCGATGTCGCAAAACTTCTGGTGCACCCGAACGCCAGACGGCGCGGTTTTGGCCGCGCGTTGATGGAAGCCCTCTTTCAACGAACGACAGAGTTGGAGCGCACGATGCTGGTTCTGGATACCCGCAGCACCGACCCTTCTCGATTGCTTTATCTGGACCTGGGGTTTCAGATCGCCGGGGAAATTCCGAACTATTGCCGGAATCCGTTCGAAACCAGACTGGAACCCACAACTTACATGTATAAAGAGCTGTCAGCCTGACCCCAAACAGCGACCGATGACCGTGGATCATGGATTTTTCCCCAGTGGCCCACGCGAAGTCGTGCGAAAGGTTCGGGGCATTCCCATGCCGCGTTTTTGCGCGGCGCGCGCTGCAACCAGGCCTGAACACAGCGGAACTCAATCGCCCGGCCACCTGAAGGGATGACCGAGCAATCAACTTAGTGCCTTGCGTTTAGAAATGCGCTGACTTCGTGCCTGCGGGCTTTTCCATCGGAGGCGCAAATTTGGTGAGGTCGATACCTTTCACGGCCGATTTGTATTCCTCGGCGGTCGGCATTCGGCCCAAAACAGCCGACAGCACCACTACCGGGGTCGATGCCAGCAGGGATTCGCCTTTTTTATCCGCCGCATCCTCAACAACACGACCCTGGAACAGGCGTGTGGACGTGGCCAGCACAGTGTCACCCTTTGCGGCTTTCTCTTGGTTGCCCATACAGAGGTTACATCCCGGACGCTCCAGATACAGGATGTTCTCGTATTCCGTCCGCGCTTTGCTCTTTGGGAACAGATCGTCGAATTCAAAGCCTGAATACTTCTGAAGAATGCTCCACTCGCCTTCTTCTTTCAGCTCATCAATGATGTTGTAGGTGGGCGCAGCAACGACCAGCGGGGCCTTGAATTCTACTGTGCCCTTCTCTTGCTCGATGTTTTTCAGCATTTGCGAGACGATGACCAGATCGCCTTTGTGCACCATGCACGATCCAACAAATCCCAGATCGACCTTCTTTTCCCCCTTGTAGTGGGAAACCGGCCGGATCGTATCATGGGTATACCGCTTTGAGACATCGGCGTTATTGACATCCGGGTCGGCGATCATGGGTTCGCTGATCTCATCCAGATCAACCACCAACTCGGCAAAATACTTGGCATTTTCATCCGGTTTCAAGGCAGGCTTTTCACCCGACTTGATTTCCGAGATCCGAGCGTTGGCCTTGTCGATCAGACCTTGAAGTGTCCGGGCCTCGTTGTCCATTCCCTTGTCGATCATGATCTGGATACGGCTTTTCGCGATTTCCAGAGATTCGATCAAAGTGTCATCCGCTGAGATGCAGATCGAGGCCTTGGCCTTCATCTCGGCCGTCCAGTCAGTAAAGGTGAATGCCTGATCCGCCAGCAATGTGCCGATGTGAACTTCGATGATCCGGCCCTGGAACACGTTGTCGCCGAATTTCTTCAGCATCTGCGCCTGGGTGGCGTGAACCACATCGCGGAAATCCATGTGATCCGCCATCTGGCCCTTGAACGTCACCTTGACCGATTCCGGGATCGGCATGGTAGCTTCGCCAGTGGCCAGCGCCAGTGCAACAGTACCCGAGTCAGCACCAAACGCGACGCCTTTGGACATACGTGTATGCGAGTCGCCACCGATGATGATCGCCCAGTCATCCACGGTGATGTCGTTCAGAACCTTGTGGATGACGTCTGTCATCGAGTGATAAACACCTTTGGGGTCACGCGCGGTGATCAGACCAAAGTTGTTCATGAATTTCATCAGTTTTGGGATATTTGCCTGCGCTTTGGAATCCCAAACCGAAGCAGTGTGACAGCCAGACTGATAGGCGCCGTCAACGGTGGGCGATATCACTGTCGCCGCCATGGCTTCCAGTTCCTGTGCCGTCATCAAGCCGGTGGTGTCCTGCGAACCGACGATGTTGACCTTCACCCGAACATCCGAGCCCGCATGCAGAACTTTACCTTCGGCCACGCCAACCGCATTCTTGTTGAATATCTTTTCAACCGCCGTCAGGCCCTGCCCTTCATGCGAGATCTCTTTGGACGGTGCGAAAGCAGATTTCAGCTCGATGCCGAGCGTCTCAGCCGCGAATGTCTGAAGCTTTTTGCCAAAGACAATGGCATAAGATCCTCCGGCCTTTATGAACTCGGTCTTTTGCGGCGTGAAGGATGAGGACAGATCGACCAGCTCTTTGTCGCCTGCGTCATTATACAGCTTTTTGTCCTTGGTGTTGATGGTCAGTACCGTTCCGGTCTCGACGGAATATTTCTGCTCGAGGATAGGATTGCCGTCATTGTTCAGGATCGGATTGCCGTCAGCATCCACTTTCTTGACCCAGTTCTTGAGATCGATGCCGATCCCGCCGGTGACGCCGACGGTGGTCAGAAAGATCGGTGAAATCCCGTTTGTACCGGCAACAACCGGCGCGATGTTCACGAAAGGAACATAGGGGCTGGCTTGCTTTCCGGTCCACAATGCAACGTTGTTGACACCGGACATGCGCGACGATCCAACGCCCATCGTCCCTTTTTCAGCAACCAGCATGACACGCTTGTCCGGGTGCTGTTTTTGCAAGTCCTGAATCTCGGCCTGTGCTTCGGGTGAGATCATGCACTTGCCGTGCAATTCACGGTCCGACCGCGAATGCGCCTGATTGCCGGGCGACAGAAGATCGGTCGAAATATCCCCTTCGGCCGCCACATAGGTCACAACCTTGATTTCTTCTTCGATGTCGGGAAGCCGGGTAAAGAACTCGGCCTTGGCATAGCTTTCCAGAATGTCCCTGGCAACGGCGTTCCCGGCCTCAAAGGCTATTTTCAGACGGTTGGTATCTGCGTCGTACAGGAACACCTGGGTTTTCAGAACTGCCGCCGCTTTCTGCGCAATCTCTGCGTCATCGCCCAGCGCCAGATCAAGCAGAACCTCTACCGATGGGCCGCCCTTCATATGCGACAGCAATTCAAACGCGAAATCCTGCGAGATTTCTTCGACCGTCGCTTCACCCAGGATGATCTCTTTCAGAAAGCGCGCCTTTTCACCTGCGGCGCTGGTTGTGCCCGGAAGCGTGTTGTAGATGAAGTAGTTCAGTGAATCGGCACGATGAGCGTGACCCGTATCTTTGATCTGCCCGATGATTTCCTGCAAAAGAGCACCGTCTTCGATGGGTTTGGGGTGCAGACCCTGTTCTTTGCGCGTCTCGATTTCGTTCAGGTATTCTGTGTAAAGGCTCATGACGGTTCCGACCATTTAGCTGATGCACCGGGCCATGTGAAAGCCCGGCACCTTGAATTTGTATGCGGCGGTATACCAAACTGTGCCGGCGTGCAAGATACCGATCTGCGACCCAGTGTCCTGCCCTACGGGCGATGCCCGCCGCAATGTCGGGCGGTGCGTCGATGGGAATGTTCGATCCCCTACCCCCCGAAAGCCGCAATAAGCGCTTTCGCCAAGGGCAAAGAAGAATAGCCCACCCGTGAAGGTGTAAGCCCCATCCGCACGACGACCATGTCACGCGACGGGAAAATTCCGATGGACTGACCGTCATGCCCTTGCAACCAAACCGCGTCTTCAAACGGTGGCAGGTCGCCCGGCGATTTCAACCAAAGATGACCTTTGGCATATTCCCCACCAGACGCCGCAACGGGTTCGAACATCCAGTCCACAAAACCTGTGGGCAAAATCTGTGCGCCGTCCCAAACCCCTTTTTGCAGCAGAAACTGGCCATACTTCGCCCAGTCTCGGGCCGTGGCGTACATATAGCTGGATCCGATGAATGTATCGGCGACATCTGTCTCGATGATCGCCGAAGCCATGCCAAGCGGTTCAAAAAGCGCATCCCGAGGATAGCTGAAACCGCCATCGGCCAGCTTGTCCTGCCACACCCGGGACAACACGGTGGACGTGCCGGAGGAATAGTTGAAGTCGGTTCCAATGCCGGCTTCCAGTGCACGGTCGGCAGCGAAAACGGCCATGTCATTGCTGAGATACAGCATCCTGGTCACGTCTGACACGTCTCCGTATTCTTCATTCCATTGCAGACCGCTTGTCATCGCCAGCATGTCCGCAACAGTAATGTCTCGCCTTGCGTCTTCTGCCCATTCGGGAAAGCTGTCGACAAGGGTGTCCGATACATTCATCTGACCCGCGTTGATCAACGTTCCGATCAGCCCGGCCGTGACCGTCTTGGTCATGGACCAGCCCAGCAACGGTGTGTCGGCGTCGAACCCTTCCGCATAGCGTTCGGCCACGATGCGCCCGCCTTGAACCACCACTACGGCGCGGTACCCTTCGCCAAGCAGCGTATCATCCGACAAGACGGCCTGAATTTTGGGATCTTGAGACTGCGCAACGTCGTTTCCTGTTGGCCAAAGACCTGCCGGCGCGGGCTTGGCGGCCTCAAGCCCTAGCGCACTCAGGGATGTAGCATGCACGTTGGTGCAGCCAAGCCCCTGCCGGAACTGCGATGTGGCGGGCGCGAAGAACCGAAAGAGTCGCGCATGAACAGTCTGCGCCTCTCGATCGACCTCAATCGAAACATGTTTGAGCAGCGGATGCCCCGGGGCCTGCACATCCACCGCAAGGACCTCTTCCGGATCACGTCCGGCAATGAAAACATTCGAACAGACAATCTTGGCCGAGTAATTCGTGCCTACTTTCAACAAATCGGGCGGGGCGATCAGCAGATAACCAAGCAGCCCCACGATGCCCAGAACCACGACACCTATACCCGTTTTCAATACCTTCCCGAACATCCGCTGACCTGCCCTGTTGCTGTCATTTCAGCACAGGTTAGATACATCCAGCTCGGTTTTGCCACTATTCCGTTGCGTATTCTTCCGACGCTGATCGGCAGACCCGGCACCTTTCTCGGTGAACGGCTCAGGTCGCCTCCTCGTTTTGATTCTGCGACAACCAAAAGCTTTGCGATTGCCCGGCAAGACGTTGCCAAATCTGTTCACTGAACTCTGGCTTCGCTTCGGCCAAACGGACCATTCTTATTGTCAGCGCCTGCGCAGGCAGGGCGTCTTCAACGCTTACAAGCTGTCCCTGAGCAAGCGGCGTGGCGACCAAAGAATAGGGCAACCAGGCAACGCCGATTTCCTTCACGGCATAATGCAGCATCGCCAGCGTCAGGGCCGTCTCGGCCTTGGCCACGAGTCTGGTTTCGTCGGGCAACCGCAGTGCAATCAACTGGGAAAACACTTGCCCAAGAAAAACATCAGGCGGGTAGACAATCGCAGGAATGGTCTTGCCATCCAATTCCCCGCGCATTGCCGGTGCGCATACCGGGATCAATGTGTCGGCACCAAGCGTCTTTGCCTCAAACGCACTTTCGAGGTTCTGCACAACGCCGCCCGATGCAGCGTACATGATCGCGAAATCAACTTCTTTCGAGATCAGTTGCAACAGGCATTCGTCCTGGTTCCCCGATCGCACCTGAACCGAGATATCGCTGTTTTCGGTCAACATCCGGACCACCTTCGGCGAGACGGTTGTCGTCAGCGCATGCTGGCACACGAGCGACAAAGACTGGCTGGCCTGATCGCTCTCTGTTTTCAAACTGTGACGCAGTTTGTGCAGACGCGCGCTCAGTTCGCGCAGTTCAGGTTCCAACGCCTGAACGCCCGGCATCAGGGATACGGGTTTGCGGCGACGATCAAACAGGGTCGCACCGATACTGCCTTCGATGAGCCGCACCCGACGGGTGAAGGCAGATTGGGTCAGCAGCCGTTTTTCCGCGGCGCGCGTCAGCGATCCGCTGTCCAGCACGGCCAATATGTCGTCGATCCATTCCAAACGCATGTGAACCAGATAGCCCAGACCTTACTAATATGCAATTTTTGCAACATACTTACTGAATTTCGAATTAGCAGAGCGGCAACACACAGCGTAAATTGACGAAAATCAATATTAGGAATTGTGACATGCATCTTGCGCGCTTTCCCCGCCTTCACCTCGCCCATCTTCCGACACCGCTTGAACCGATGAAGCGGCTTTCCAAAGAACTGGGGGTGGAAATCTGGATCAAGCGCGACGATTGCACCGGCATGTCAACCGGCGGCAACAAGACCCGCAAGCTGGAATTTCTGATGGCCGAAGCAGAAGCGCAGGGCGCCGACATGGTGATGACGCAAGGTGCCACCCAAACCAACCACGGTCGACAAACCGCAGCGTTTGCCGCCAAGCTGGGCCTTGATTGCCATGTTCTTCTGGAAGATCGCACCGGCTATCAAGATGGCAACTACAATACAAACGGCAATGTCCTGCTGGATCATTTGCACGGCGCGACCACCCAGAAGTTTCCCGGGGGTCACGATATGCCGGGCGAAATGGAAAAGGCGGCCGCGAAGAAACGGGCAGAAGGCCGCTCTGTCTATGTCATTCCCGGCGGCGGCTCGAACCCGACCGGGGCGCTGGGCTATGTAAACGCGGCCTTTGAACTGTTGGGTCAGGCCAATGACAGCGGATTGCGGATTGACCGGCTGGTACATGCAACCGGGTCGTCCGGTACGCAGGCAGGTTTGGTGACGGGAATGTGCGCCATGAATACGCAGGTGCCGGTGCTTGGCATCGGGACAAGGGCACCTCGGCCAAAGCAGGAACAGATGGTGTACGACCTCGCCTGTAAGACGGCCGAAAAGCTGGGGTGCGCGGGCGTGGTAAAGCGCGAAGATGTCGTGGCCAATACCGACTATGTCGGCGAAGGCTATGGCCTGCCCAATGAAAGCGGCATCGAAGCGATCCAGATGTTTGCCGAATTGGAAGGTATCCTTCTGGATCCCTGCTACTCGGCCAAGGGTGCGGCGGGCCTGATCGATCTGGCGCGCAAAGGCGAATTCAAAGACCAGCGGGTCGTTTTCCTTCATACGGGCGGCGCGGCGGCTTTGGCGGGGTATGACTTTGCCTTCGATCACAAAGACCGCTGGGTGAATATCTGAGCAATGACGCAGCACCCCATCGGCATTATTGGCGGCATGGGCCCCGAGGCAACGATCCTCCTCCAGCGCAAGCTGGTCGAGGCTGTGCCGGTGAGCGACGACCGGGACCACATTCCGCTTTTGATCGACATGAACACTCAGGTCCCGTCACGGATCGCGCATCTGATCGACGGGGCGGGTGAAGATCCGGGGCCGACACTGGCGGCGATGGCATGACGTCTTCAGGATGCCGGCGCCGTGGCGCTGGCAATGCCCTGCAACACGGCGCATCACTATGCCAAGGCGATCACCGAAGCCGTGACCGTTCCGCTGTTGAACATGGTTGAGCTGGCTGCGGATCACGCCGTCGGGACACTCGGGAAGGGTGGGCGCGTTGGTGTGCTCGCTTCTCCGGCGGTGCGCCGTATTTGTCTTTTCGAAACAGCCCTGCACGCGCGCGGGCTGTCGACCGTTTGGCCAACGGATGACGACGCGATGCTGGCGGCGATCCGCGCGATCAAAGTCAACGGTCAAAGCGACAAGGCGCGCGAAACGCTGCGAGCGTCCTCAAGGGCCTTGGTCAAGGCGGGGGCGGACTTGCAGTTTGTCGCTTGCTCTGAATTCTCCCTCATTGCCGACAGCGTCGCGGATGACGCCAATGCAGTGGATACGATCGATCTGCTGGTCCGCGCGATCGTCAATTTTTCTCAGACGGGCCGGCATACGAGGTAAAGGCGCATTTTCCGTTCAATGGCCGGTTGGTGCGCCAAAACGAATCCGTCCGGTCACAAACGCTGCCAAAGCTGGTGCGCGATCTGATCCAAACTGGCCGGATTGGAAAAGGCTGAAATCGTCAACGTTGCACACCATGCATCGTCACCGATCGGCACCAGCAACCCCTGATCCAGCTCCGCCGAGATCGACGTTTCGGGCATCCAGGCAAATCCGCTGCCGGTCATCAATCTTCGTTTGATCGTTTCGACCAGGCTATCGACATATATCGTTTCGGTATTCTGGGGTTTCCGGTCAACGGTGTTTTCAACGACCATGCCCAAGAAGGACGATCGGTCATAGGCCAGATAAGGGATCGGCGGGCCATCCTGCCGGGACAAATCCCAACCCAGTGTCCGCGCCGGCTGAGCGGCAGCCACCGGGATCAGACGGTCCTTCAACAGATCCTTTCGCTCGAACGCGGTTTCGTCGATCATGGGCGAGACAGTATGGTGATAGTAGCACAGCAGGATATCCACCGCGCCTTCGACCAAAAGATCACAACAGGTGCTCAGAGAATCGGACAGAACGCGTGTGCGCAAATCGGGGATCTGCTTTTGCAACTCTTCTATGCGGGTTGCCAAAAAATTAACCGCTATGGTGTGCAGAACCGAAAACCGGATGAACCGACTGTCGCCCCGGTCGGCGTCCCGCAGGGATTGGCGGGATTCAGACAGCTGTGAAATTGCCGCCTGGGCAACAGGCAGGAATTGTTTGCCGGCCTCGGTCAATTGAACCGGATAGGTTGCCCGATTGACCAAAGGCAACCCCACCCAGCTTTCCAAGGCTTTGATTCTGCGACTGAATGCGGATTGCGTGATGTTGCGTTCATCAGACGCACGGGTGAAGTTCAAGGTCCGAGCGAGGCATTCAAAATCGCGTAGCCAATTCAGATCCACTGCGTATCCCCGCTTGTGAAAGAGCATCTTCAGCAACGATACAGAAAACTATGCAGAAACAGAATAGTTTGATGAAATGTTCGAATTGGCTCTCGGAAAAGCTCCTGTTCTAGACTTCCGGGCAGGGTCTGGCGGTTGGTCTTGTTTCAGCCTTCCGTCCGAATGTGTCGCCAAAGGCAAGTTGGCGTGCCCCTATTGCGCGATAGGAAAATCGAACGACGGAAAAAACGACGCCGAACCACGGTGCATTTCAACAGAGGAGAAGACCATGAGAACCAATCTGAAAAAGCTGGGGATGGCTGCTGCGCTCAGCGTCTGCGCTGCGCCGGCATTCGCAGCCGAAGAAGTGAAAATCGGCGTGCCATCCTGGACCGGCGCCCAAGCGATTGCCCATGTGCTGGGCGCGGTCGTGGAAATGCGCATCGGGGGCAAAGTGGAATATGTGCCCGGCAACAACGCCACGATCTTTCAGGCGATGGATCAGGGTAAGGGCGATATCGACGTTCATCCCGACGTTTGGCTGCCCAACCAGGAAAGCTTCACCAAGAAGTATGTGGACGAAGCGGGCACCGTCACCCTGTCATCGAACCCCTACGAGGGCAATCAGGGTTTCTGCGTCAGCAAAGACTTTGGTGAGGCCAACAACATCACCGACATCGCCGATCTGGGCCGCCCGGATGTGGCCGCATTGATGGACAGTGACGGCAATGGCAAAGGTGAAATGTGGATTGGCGCGCCGGGTTGGGCTTCGGCCAACGTGAACGAAGTCAAAACCCGCGACTATGGTTTACTTGATTTCATTGAGCCGATACGTGCCGAGGAAAGCGTGAAAACCGCGCGGATCAAGGACAGCATCGCCAAGGGCGAAGGCTACGCCTTTTATTGCTACAAGCCGCATGCCGTCTGGTACATGTTCGACGTCCAGATGTTGACCGAGCCACAATTCGACCCGGCAAAATACGTGATGGTCCAACCGTCTGATGACCCGGACTGGTACAACAAATCCAATGTCGCGACCAAGGACGCCCTCAAGAACGTGCAGATTGCGTGGTCCAACACGCTGCCAGAGCGTTCTCCGGCGATTGCCGATTTCTTGGCGAATTTCGCATTGACGGCTGATGATGTCAGCGGGTTCGCCTATGAGATCAGCGGCAAGGGCCGTGATCCGGCAGAGGTTGCACGCGAGTGGGTCGAGGCGAACCCGGATCGTGTCGACGCTTGGCTGGGCCTCTGATCGAGCTTCCAGAAACAGGGTGGCGGCATCTGTTGGCGCCACCCAAAAGCAGACCTCTGGGGGACTTATGAGCGACGATACCATTATTGAAATCTCGAATGTCTGGAAGATTTTCGGGGGCAGGCCCGATGTGGCGCTGCAGGCAATCCGCGACCGTGGATTGGACAAGGCCCAGGTGCTGGCGGAATACAACTGTGTTGTCGGCGTCGCGGATGTCAGTCTTTCGGTCAACCGGGGCGAGATATTCTGCATCATGGGCCTGTCAGGCAGCGGGAAGTCCACTCTGGTCCGCCATTTCAACCGGCTGTTGGAGCCTACCGCGGGCAAGATCGAAATCGAGGGCACTGACGTGATGGCTCTGGGTCCGAAAGAGCTTCAGCAGTTTCGCAACAACAAGATCGGTATGGTTTTTCAGAACTTTGCGCTGATGCCGCATCGGTCTGTGCTGGACAATGTCGCAATGCCGCTGGAGATCCGGCAGGTCAGCAAGAATGAACGCATGCGTCAGGCCGCTGCTATTCTGGATATCGTCGAACTCGGAGCCTGGGGATCGAAATTCGCACACGAGCTGTCCGGGGGTATGCAGCAACGTGTGGGCCTTGCCCGGGCACTGGCAGCGAACCCGGATGTGTTGTTGATGGACGAACCGTTCTCGGCTTTGGACCCGTTGATCCGGCGGCAATTGCAGGATGAGTTCATTCGACTGAGCAAAATCCTGAAAAAGACGACGATCTTCATCACCCATGATTTGGATGAAGCCGTCCGCATCGGGAACCGGATCGCGATCATGCGCGACGGCAAGGTGGTGCAGATCGGAACGGCCGAAGACATCGTCATGAACCCCGCCGATGACTATGTCGCCGATTTCGTGGCGGGTATCTCAAGGCTCAAGGTGGTGCGTGCCCACGCGGTCATGCGGCCCATACCGGAACATGTCGCGACCCATGGTCCTCTGCCCTCGGACGCCCCGCGTGTGAATGAAGGCGAAAACCTGAGCACGCTGATCAATCTGGCAATCGACACCGACAGCGCGATCCTTGTGGAGGACGGCGGCGTGGATGTTGGCGTCATAACCCGTGCCGATCTGTTGCGCACCGTGATCGAAGGAACCGAAGTGTCATGAGTTCTTCAGATGTGAACCCGCTGGAAGATACCGAGAACGAGGCCGCTTTGGCATATGCCGAAGAGCGGCGCAAAAACATCCGTGCCTTCGTTCGCACCAGCCCCGACTATTACATCCGCAACTTCGACAAGATCGGCGCTTCGTCCCGATTTACGCCGACTTTCAATCTGATGGCCGGGTTGTTTGGCCCGGTCTGGTTCGGTGCACGGGGGTTGTGGTCATGGGCGCTGCCATTTTTGATCCTCGAAACAATAGCCTATGTGCAGATCGCGCGCGGGATGTTCGGCGACTTGGCGGCCGAGGCAATGGAACGCATCGCGTCAATTGAAGGGACGCTTGAGCTGCGCCGACAGCAGTTGGCCGCTGCCATCGAAAACAACTCGGACAAGATCGACGTCTATCAGCGGACGGTGGACTCGCTCGAGGAAAACATAGGCGGCATCCGCGCCGAAGCCGAAGCAATGGCCGCTGAAGGGCCTTACATCGTTCTGACCGGCCTGATCATTCTGATCATCGTCAAGCTTGTTCAGTCACAGGTGGCAAACTGGGCGCTCGAGGCGCGTTTCTCGGAATGGCTGTCAGATCGTTCAATCCGATCTGCAATGCCGGTATCGCAGATCGTGTTCAGCGCGATCTTCATGGCGCTGATCGTTGCTGCGGCGATGATGCATTACAGCTTTCCGGGGCGTTTCTCGTTGCTCAGCCATTTCCCGACAGACCCCAATATCCGCCTGACCAGCATCACCTGGGTGGAAGACTTCATCGCCTGGTGCGTGCGCAACAGCGAAGCGTTCTTTGACGGGCTGACATTCGGTATCCGTACCCTGCTGGACGCGCTTGAGGTCATCTTGGTGCAGACGCCATGGATCGTGATCGCCAGTCTCATCATTCTGCTGACATGGCTGACTGCGGGCGTCAGCACGGCAATCTATTCGGGCGCGTTTCTGGCCTATATGGGGCTGTTGGGCTTTTGGGAGGGCGCAATGACCACGCTGGCCTTGTTGGGGACAGCGGCGTGCCTGTCGATTGTCATCGGAATTCCACTGGGCATGTTCGCGGCGCGTCGCCCTCGGTTCTACGCTTTCATCCAGCCGATCATGGATTTCATGCAAACCATGCCCGCCTTTGTTTTCATGGTCCCCGTGATCGCGTTTTTTGGTGTCGGCAAGCCGGCGGCAGTCGTGGTCACGATGATTTTCGGTGGTACGCCAGTGGTGCGCCTGACCGTTCTCGGCTTGCGTGGCGTGCCCGAAAGCGTACGCGAGGCGGCGATCAGTTTCGGCGCCAACAAATGGTACCTGCTCACCAAAGTCGACTTGCCGCTGGCAAGCCCGTCGATCCGGGCGGGGATCAATCAGACAATCATGTTGTCACTGGCAATGGTTGTCGTTGCGTCTCTGATCGGTGCCAAAGGGCTGGGCGAGGATGTTCTTGAAGCGTTGCAGTACGCGAATGTGGGCCAGGGTATTCTTGCAGGGTTCTCAATCCTGTTCTGTGCCATGATCCTCGATCGGATTGTGCAGGGCGGCCGGAAATGACACCCATCGTGTTTGTTCACGGGTTCCTGGGCGGCAGTCGGCAATGGCAGCGGCAGGTCGAGGCCCTGAAAGGTTACGATGTCATCACGCTGGATCTGCCTGGTTTTGGCGAAAATGCGCAACGTGACGCGTTTTGCAGCATCTCGGGATTCGCGGACTGGGCGCTGAATGAGCTGAAGGCGCGCGACATCGAGACATTCCACCTGGTTGGTCACTCGATGGGTGGAATGGTCGCGCAGGAAATGGTTGCCCGTGCGCCCGAGCGTGTTGACCGTTTGGTTCTTTATGGCACCGGGTCCGTAGGTGTGCTGCCCGGGCGGTTTGAGACCATCGACACCTCGAAAACCCGTGCCTGTGCAGACGGGCCGAAAGTGACGGCGCGGCGGATTGCGGCAACCTGGTTTCTCGAACGCGAAAAAGCCTTGGAATATGAACTTTGCGCCACGATAGCCCAGAAAAGCAACCTGAAGGCCATGCTGTCAGGTTTGGATGCGATGCATTCATGGAGCGGCGCTGAAAATCTGCCGGCAATCAGGACGAAGACGCTGATTGTCTGGGGGGATCGTGATCGCACCTACCCATGGAGTCAGACGGAACAGCTGTGGCAATCCATCCCGAATGCAAACCTAGCGGTGATACCAAACTCTGCACATGCGACGCATCTGGAAAAAGCTGAACTGTTCAACGGGATATTGCGAGATTACTTAGTTGCCTGATGAATTGTGCCAAACAAATGAACCGGTCAGTTGAAGCCATTCTGCGGAAAACCGGATGATCAATTTGGTCGAACGCCATGGTCCGTCATACTAATCCGTTGATCGGCAGGGTTTCCGTGTCAACACGTCGCCGCAAGACCACCAGTTCGTGGCCTGATGTTCAGCAGGGCCCCAAATACCCATGCGTTCCTGCCATCACGCTGGATTCGCGAAAAAAGCTACCTTCGCACCATCTGTGCACCCAATCCAACGGCACTGCGCAAACCAATCAGATTTGCAGAACATGAACGTCCGGCATGGACCGGATCGTGGCCAGATCCTGCTCGTAAAGCTCTGTGAACGCTTCAACTATGTCGGAATTCCAGCCCGGTAAATCGAGCTCTTCTTCGATCTGCTCCGGCCGGGCGTATTCGTCCAGAATATTCGCCATCTCTTCACGTCGGCGGCCGTGATCGATGGCGTCCCCTTTTCTCACGATGTCCAATACATGACGTTGTCCGGCTTCTGTCAAAAGGGAGGACAGGAATGCAAACTCTTCATGAAGTACAGCCTCGTCCGGCAGTCCCGCTATGGCGCGGATGATATCGCCCCAGATAAGCGGGGAATTCTCGTGTTCCCACAAGGTGAGCTGAACCTGAGGCGCAAGATCCCGCAGGTCTTCGATCATGCCAAGCCAGCTGAGGCAGCTTAAATCGGTGCTGGCCAGTATGTCCCGCCGATGGTCTTCATGGATCGAGGCCAGAATCTTTGGAATAAAAACCCCGGGGTTCACCAGCCCTGCAAACACTTGAACCTGCACGCCGTCCAGAAGAGTGTCCGTATGGGCTGTTCTATTCCCCGCAAACGGATAGATCTGGCCGTCTTGCAGCGCGGTACGCCTGGGGCCAAAGAACTTGTCGCTCGACACAACCACGCGGTCCAGATTCTGGTTTCCGGCAACAAGCTCGGACAATCTGTTCCGTGCGTCTGCATCAGATACACCCTGCAGAATCGAGTCAGACATCACTTTGACGAATAGCCGGGACCGACGCGGCCCCAGAACCGCAGTTCGGTATTTGGCAAGTACGCTCCTGTTCGCGCCAAGCGAGGACATCACCAGCCCTTCATCCGAAAAGGCAACACCGGCGTGGATGGCAACCTGCATTTTTTCCTTTACCCCTTGGCTTTTCTGCATAGCCGCGTCTGTTACCACTCGCGAGATATTTGCAACGGATGAATTCAGCGTTTTTTTGCACGTTCTCAGGAAATCGGGCAATGTCTAAGTTTGGGCTAAAATTCAGGCTTGCAGTCTACTGCCAGAGGAAGTAATCGACAGCCAGTGCCCCTATAGCTCAGCTGGTAGAGCAACTGATTTGTAATCAGTAGGTCCGCGGTTCGAGTCCGTGTGGGGGCACCATTTTAAAATCAATAACTTACACTGATGTTGCACCACTTATCCCTAGCCGCTATTTTGTGCTGGGGGACAAATGGGGGACATATCGCATGAATTTCTGCATTTGGCGCGGGAATCGACACGTTTGCTAAGAACCGCCGCCCTGCGCCCTTTTTTCGTTATCAAGCGGCTGGTTATATCGGCACCAATTTGAAACTGTACGCAAAGGCGGGTTCTCGAGTGTCAAAAAGATACCCTGAAAATACCTTTTCCAAGCTCCGCGTTGCTGTGCAAGGAGTAACAAATTGTTAACGGAGAATGTTTGTGAAACAACTTATTTCACTCAGCCTGTCTGCCCTCGTCTTTTCATCTGCAATCGTATTTGCTCAAAACCAACCCAAAGAACCTGGCAATGTGCCAGTAGCCACAGAGTCTTTTTGGAATTTGGTGAGCAGTAAGCAAGACGCGAAGGTTTTCGACGCCGCGTGCTGCAAGGTGTGCCGAAAGGGCAAGGCTTGCGGGAATAGCTGCATTAATCGGAGCTACACCTGCCACAAGGGTGTGGGTTGCGCTTGTAACGGTTAAGCGGCTGTCCCTTTACTGTGCCTGGGGAATACATGCGAGTTAGAATCTGGGGTCTGGGTCGAAGTTGCAGACTTCCATCACCTGATCCTTTGTCGGGTTTCCATGCGGCGCGCCGCCCCAATCGTAGTAGTAGAGTTTTAGGCCGCAGCGCAAACCGTGATTAGCATAGTAGGCGTTTCTTAGGTTCTCGTGGCTGATTTCAGCATAGGCAAGAACTGCGACGCTGAATGCAATCACCAAGCCTATGGCGGCAAAATAAAACTTGAACAACGTATCAATCATTCGAAATCACCTTTCTTCCTGACGGCGGCAAATAAGTTGCAATTTCCCGCTTCAGACTCAACGAACGTTTTTGCTTTTCTATCAATAAGATACTGTTCGCTTCAAGGTTTCTCACGACAGGTATTGGGTGGGGCTGTTTTCTTGATATCAACTTTGTCCAGCAGTGCATTCTGCGCCCCTTTAGGTAAGGGATTTCAGGGTGGCCAAGACATTGCGCAGAACGTGATTATCAAGGTCGCCAGCAATGCCACCCGTTAGGTCCATGTTTGCTTCATCGCTCAGTGCAAACTCCAACTGTATGGCGGCACCTTCGGGAGTCGTTGCAGGCGTCGTGCAAATCAGCTTGTCCAGCTCTCGCAGACGCAACCAATCGGGGTGATCCGTCCCAAAGTCGGTGGTGCCGGGGGCGTAAAGGCGTTCGTGTGTTACGCTATATTCGGCGACCCAAGCGCGGTGCGGATCAAGCTGAGAAGTATGAGCGGTTGCGCCTGCGGCCAATGCTGCAATCGGCGCGGATTGAATAAGTGTGCGGCGGTCAATCATGTCAGATCCTTTCAGAGCCATTCGGGCTGGTGACCATAAACGGCGGAAACCCTTACTTGTTTGTCACTTCATACATGTTATATGTATGGTGCTACCTTATTAGTGTCAACAATATTCGTGTAGCTAATGACATTTTTTATGTAGGAATGGCAATATGGAGCTTACGCAGGAGCTTTGCAAAGCAGCCCGAGGGCTCAAACAGTGGTCGGTAAAAGAGTTGGCCGAAGCGGCTGGTCTGTCGGTAGATACGCTACGCAGTTTCGAGAGCGGACGAACAAAGCGTCTCAGTGTGGGAAACCAAAATGCTGCGGTGACCGCGTTTGAGGCTGCTGGTATTGAATTCATCCCCGAGAACGGCGGGGGCGCGGGTGTAAGGTTCGCTGAAAGAGGTAAGGGCGGACAGAGACATTCCAGTTCCCACCCCGCCTAATGCACGCGTAGGCAGCCGCCCACTACCTTGGCGTTTCAGTGTCCAAGCTTCGCGGCTTGGGCATACCTGTAAAGGTATCCGGGGCGAATAGGCTGTACGACATTTGCGACCTGGATACCTATGCGGATCGATTAGCATACATGAACCGTGACGGAGCGAAGAACGAGGCAGACGAAGCGTGGGGAGGTAGGAGAGGTTTGCCTTAACCTTGGTAGATTATCCTGAATGCCCGGAGTGGGGCCTTTGCCTTCGGGAGTGCCTCGTAAGTGAATGCTATGATTTTTTTCTGCCTTGTAGCTTGAGTTTTTCGACGGCTTTCTTGCATCTGTCCACTATGTCGCGCTGTTCGCTGAGGTCAGCATTTCGAGGCCATTTCTTGGAGCTTGTTTCGCCAATCGGGGGAATCTTGCACTTTTCAACCAGATCCCGAAGCTGGTCTTGGTCAATGCGCACAGCGCGGCCAATGCGAACTAAATACCCGTGTTCTTCTGCCGCGGTACGCAGAGAGGCCTTCGGAACGTTGAGAATCTCAGAGGCTTGTTCGATGGTCAGTAACTTCACCATTTTTCACTCCATCAACTCAATTTCTCCAAGAACTAGCGACGCTGTTCGTTCCAGCGGTATTCGACGATTTCGGTATCCAAGAACATGCGGAAATTGTCATCGGATACCATTGTCAATCTGATAGCATTTGAAGCGTCGGACCATACTGCAATGCCCTCTAAGTTGCCGTGGGTGCGTATCTTGGTCTGCAGCAGAGTATCGGTTTCGACAATTTTGTCTTCCACGAATGCGAAGCGCCTCACCCTATTTGAAAAACCAATCCCCCAAGCAAATCGTCGTTCCAGCAAATACAAATGACCATCAGGTCCAGTGTCAGCTCCCACCGGCACGTAGGAACCACTTTTCCGAATCTCGCCTGATACAGACCATTCGCCGTTCTCTAGGCGAAATACAGGAAAGGAATTTCCCGGCCATGTCTCTGGTATCGCAATGACCCGGCCCCGTGGGTCAAGTGAGAGCGCTTCTAGGCCCTGATTGTAGGGCAACGACCTGAACGCTTGGGTTTCGGTCTCGTAGTCGATATGGTTTGCCGTGTATTCTCCGGGGTTGAAGTACTCAACGTCGTGGTAGTTTTCAGTGCTGACCCAAAGCCTACCATTCTTTTCCAACGCGAGCGCCTCCAAGTCACTGTTTACTTCATCATGGTAATTCATTGATCCCGGAGTTCTGGGGCGAACAATCTCTATGTTTCGAATGCCGACGATTGAGTCACCTTGTCTTTGTACCTTAGCGAATACCAGAACCGGCCTGTCTGACACGGCAATCAACTTTGTTCCGTCTTCACTTATTTCCAAACCAGATAGGCCGCCAAATCTTTCTTCTCCTGGCCATCTCCAACTCAGCTCACTCAACAATTCCAATTGTGAAACAGCACCGTCATTTAAATGAGCAATATATGCTCTCAAGGAAGCTAGGCTGACCAAAGCAGAGCACACCAGAATAAGAAGCGAAGTACGTTTCAAAGGAGTTTTCCGAACAAATCACATTTCTCGCATGACAATGACGAAACGAACAATACCGTCGCAATAGATTCCTGCAATCGTTCGCGCCAGTAGTGATAACCACCGACTGAGCATACTCAGTTTAAGTCTGGACCTACCATCACGATACTAGAGGATGCGCTCAAATTTGAGTTTCCCCAATGGAAGGCCTCACGCCGGGTGCAATCGGTGGGCCGGGCCCGGTAAACGGGCGGTTTATTCGCTTCGCTGCATTGGTGCACTTTTTGGAACGTAGCGTCACTTTGGAAATCGCATCTGTTAAGAAGTTGACGCAAACGTCAGTTACGTAAAGGCTTTTTGACCATGCAGTCAAATAATGACGCAAAGCCCCTCTTTCTTCCCCCTTACGTCTCAAAGCGAAACTCTTACATCCGCCGTGTCGCTGCGGGTTGGCACTCACGGAAGGAGATCCTTGAGCCTGGACACCACTTTGGCTCGGATCGGGCCCGCAGCGACATGATTTGAGTGTCACACTGGGAGGGGAAGAACTTGGTGCTGAATGTCTTAACTGCCTTTCGGAAGATTCAAGCCAAAGAAAACCGTAGTGCTCATCTCAACGATAGTGATTGTGAGCTGTGCACGGACGAAGAAATGGGCGGCTCCAGACTGAGGAAAGAAACAATACGGAATCTGTTTCAAAAGGAGTTTGTAGAGATGGACAGAGACCTGCCCAAGCCTCCTTTGTAATTCGTCAATAGCAAAAGTCCTCTCTGGTGATGCAGCTTAGCTACAGGTCAAGTTCCAAGTGTTGTCGGGAAACACAGCGTAAAATGTCAGGCGCTTTACTTGAGCGGGTTTGTGCTCCCGACACAGCGGGTTTTTGCGTCTAAGTCCGCACCCGATTTGCGAGCGCCCTAATTTGCTCTACGTCGAGCCAAACTGGGAGCTGCAAACAAAATGAAACTCAGCGGATTGGAAATCTTTTGCATACTGCTTGCCAGCTCAGTAGCAGCGGCGGGGTTTGTAGGAGCGGCAAGCGTATTGATTTCGGTCATTTGAGTTACCTTTTTCCAGCGTTGCAGAAAGGAATTATCTATTTCGTTCTACTTTAGACGTAGCCTGAATTGACCTATTTTACGCTCACGCCGTTTCCGCGCAGCCATCTTGCGACAGCCTTCCTTGCAATACTTGGCGTCGATCCGTTTCCATTCCGGCATGAGCTCGCCGCAATAGGCGCGCGTAATGGTCGCGAAACTCTACTCCATCACTACTCAGGCGGTCGCGCACTCGACTTCCCGCGCGATAGCCAATAGGCGCTTGCGCTCAGCCCAAAGAGCCTTGGCACGCACTGATTGACGTTTGCGCCCCTCTGCTGTCTTTGCGCCCGTAGATAGCCCACCATGCAGGCGGCAGCGGGTCTTGCCGGGGACGGGCGTCTCCATGCATACACCGCCCTTGGTCTTGGCTCCGCAAATCTTGGTTTCGCTGGTCATGTTGTGCCTCCTGTCTGGACTGACAAACAGCCTGCCCCTATCTTGTCTCTATGCGTAGATTGTTTGTTAATATTGCCATTATCCTCATTCTGCTTTGCAGCCCAGTTACTGTCCTCGCCGTTGGCTGGGGGTACATGCAGATTTATCATCAGTTCGGCATGGTCCCCTTTGTTATCGCCTGCCTCAGCGGGACGATGTGCGTGCTAGGGGCCGCTTGGCGCTCTGATACAGCCCAATAGCACCAGCACCAGCCACCACACGCCCGATAAGCTGGGCCTGAGCGTCTTTGAGGGGCTGACCCTTCAACGCTCCCCTGACGGCCTTTAGCGCGTCCTGTGCATCCTTTCCCTTGATCCCCGTCAGCGCCTTGGCGATTTCAGCAAACATGCCTCTCTCGCGGGCTGACAGGCTGCGCGGGTCGATAGCGGCGATGGATTGCGTCACTTCTCGGGCCGCATCCAAGGGATTACCCATATTGCCAGCGGTACGCCGCGTAAGGCCGGGTGCGGTTTCGTCTGACACCTGTTCCTGAATGGACTGGCGAATTGCCGTCTTGGAGTTCTGAGCGACTGCCGCCCTGAGTTCCAGTGCCGTCGCTGAGCGGTTCAGTTCGTTCAACAGCCGATCCGCACGGGGTCCACCGAGAACAAGTCGCAGCTTCTCGACATTTGCGCGGCTCGACATTTCCTTGACCAGTTGCATCGCCTCACGGGCGTCCGTGTTGGGGTCAGTGATGGTCCGGCGCACGTTGGAAAGATTGTGCTCGATGCTTTCCCGCACACCTTGCCGGACGGCCTGGCGGGCTTCATTGGATACACCTTGGTTCAGGAAGGCCTTAACATCGTCGACCGTGGTGCCCTTGAACAGGAGGTTTTTGCCAAGCGCCAAGCCTTCGTCCTGCTGAACCTTGTCGCCACCGAGACGCAGAGCGCGCCCATATAGGGGAGCTGCCTGCTTTGTGGCCTCCCGTAGCTCTCCAGCCAGCTTGCGCGCTCTCAAGCCTGCTGAGGTGAGCCTGCCGAACCGGTCAACGGCCTCCCGCGCGATGCCATCCAGGGCCTTCTTGATTTCATCCAGTTGTTGAACGTTGGGCATCTCCCGGAAGGTCACGCTGCCATCATCGGCAATCTCAGCCATGATTTGCATATTGCGTTGGCCGTTGGCCGTCATGGCCTCGTTTGCTTCGGAAATCGCGGATCTGAGCGTGCGGGGTGGAACGCGTGAAAGAACGGATTCAATCTGTCGTCCGTGGGTGCCTGAATAGTCAATCGGTTGGGCATAGGCCGCGTTATAGGCCCTCTGTCTGGCGGAGGAAGTGCCCTGTGAGATTTCCCTGGCAGCGGTCTTGATGCCCTTGGATTTGCCAAGCACACCGTCAAGGACTTGAGGCAGGCGCTTTCCAACACGCGCCGCGCGCCCGTCTGCGGCGTTTCTGGCAGCGTTGAGGGCCTTTCCACCTGTGGTGGCCGCTGCATCCAGTAGAGCACCCGTAGACGGTCCTGCATCGGCTAACAGTGCATCCTCACCCAATTGGGCAAGTCGGGCCTGTGCTTCGTCCAGATTATCGCTGACAATGCCCTGCTTAACGATACGTGCCGCTGCTGGGGAAATGCCTAGTTCGTCTGCGATGGTGCGGATATCCAGTTTCTTCACCCGCTTTGCGATTTTCACAACCTGCTCACCTGTGGCAGAGGCCACCGGCCCGAGAAACGCCGCCAGCGTCCCTCCAATCCCCGCGCCCTTAGCACCTTCCTGAAACCTCTCACCGTCATGCGCGCGCCCCGCAAAGCTTATAGCTCCCTCCACGGCACCGGCAGGAGCGGCAATCGCTCCAGCACGGGCACCACGCGTCAGCATGTTCGCGCCTTTGGCAACGAAGTCAGCGGTTTTTGTTGCGCCAGCCCCCGCCAGAAGGGGCAAGCCGGTGGCAATTCCGCCGGTGACGTTCAGGGCTGCGGACTGGCCGGGGTATTGTCGCTCCATTGCATCGGAGGTCAGGCGCATGTTTTCCGCCGCTTCAGGGCTAACCATCCCAACAGCCTCGTCTGCCCATTCCCCAACAAGCGGAGTGCCTTGAACAAATTCCTGCGCACGAGCGGCGATAGGGTTCTCAGAGATACGCTGTTGGTCAACATCGCGCTGTACTAAATCCACAGGCTTTGCACCCTTCATGATTTCCGCGATCCGGACTTGGTCGTTTGTGGCGTAACCCGGTGACTTGAAGGACAACGAACCGTCATCAAATTTGAACACCTGACCTCCGTCATCAGTGGTGGCGACGACATTCCTATCGCTTTGACGCCGCGAGCGTTCTCGCTTGGCCTTTTCGAGAAGTGCGGCCCGTAATGCATCATTCATTGCCGTTCTCCTGAATCCAGGCGTTCAGCTCGTCGTCGCTCATGTTCGCGAAGTCAGGCAAGTTGCGAACCTGTTGGCTCAAGTCAGCAGCTTGGGCAGCGGTTTGATCCTTCGCCATAATGGCTTGTCGTTCAGCGGCAAACTCCGCCCGCCGCTTCTTGATTTCCTTCAGAACTGACAGGAGTCGTTCAGGACTTTGCGCTGCATCCAGATTACCTTGAATTGCCTGCAAGAACGCGATTTCACGCTCGGTGACCTGACCTAGTGCCCCACCTGTAGGAGAGGCATCTTTCATGGCTTGCAATTCCTCAAAACCGAGGTTTGCTTTGATGGTGTCAATTGTCGCCTGAAAGTCTCTCGCAGCACTTTCCGGCAATCCTGATAGCAGAGAACCGTAGCCTGCTACCCAGCGTCCATTTTCCTCAATCGAAGCAATCGCATTGTCGATGTTTGAGTTCACGATGTCAGATTTTCGCCGATAGTCTGACGCGGCCAGTTCCACTTTGCGGCCAGCCGAGTTCCGTTCTTGCGAAACGTCGCTGCCGGGAATGGGTTTATCGACATATGTCTGCGAGTTCTCGTCCCATACGCGCTGGAAACCTTTTGGCGGTTTATCAACAATAGGTCTTTCACCAGCGTTGTTTCCAGTGTTGACCACCACCTGCGGCGAACGAAGCTCTGTGCCCGCAGGCAAGAAACCGGCGTTAATATCAGCCTGCACTTTGCCGGGGCTGGATTGAGGCTTCGGCGGCTCCTGCGCCTTCAAAATATCCGCAAATTCCATGTGACGCCGAACATGCGCTTCTTTGTTCGCAAATTCACCCACAAGATCAGGCGAACCAAATTGCTGAACTATCGCGTCCCACTCTTCGGGGGTCTGAGCGCCGTACGCGGCTTTCAACCCCATTTGAATTCGCTCTGCTTTGGCCGCGCGTTCTGCTACATTCATCTTTGCAACATGCGCCTCAGCATTTCTGCGCTCTTCTGCGCTCAGGTGAGCTTGTACCTGTCTGCGCTGAGCTTGGACTTGATGCTGTCCTTGAATTTCCGACGCCATTACGGGGTCGTATCGAGCAAGTACGTTCATTGAAGCTTGGTTTCCGGCAAGGATGCCAGGGCCATGTGTCTGAAACAGGCCCCGCAAGGCGTTCTGGTCCGCCATTTGGTCCTCACGCATCCGCAGCGCCTGACCCTGTGCCAATGCATTGCTAAAGTTTGGCTGTTGAGCCCCCAGAATAATTGAGTGGTCCATTCTGCTCATTGCATTGTCTCCGGCATGCCGCTTGTTGCGATTTGATCCATGGCTTTGCAGGCGGCTTCCTCACCAAATTGAGATGCAACGATGTCAACAAACCGAGCCTTCAATTCAGGTGTCAGAGGTTCAGAGCGGTCACTGTTGAGCCACTTGTATACGGCTTCGGTTTCCACTTCGGACTTTCGCACTGCGGCCATCATTTCTCTGATTTCCACGCTCATTTATTACACCGTTGTTACCTCAGTTCTTAGCTTTTAGGGTAACATATTACCCCAAAATAGGCAAGAACAATACATGAACACTTGATGAAACAACGGACGCCGAGGCTATGGTTGTATTTACCTTACATTAACCAACTGGCGGGCATCGTTCTGATAAAGACGAGCGAACTGGATGCATTGATGAAAAGCCAAATAATCAACCAGCTCAGACGAGTCATTGCCGGTGACCAAAAGCGATATGGCAGGTTGGTCGGACACGACGGGCAGAACGGCTTCTCTGAGGATGCCCTGCAAGGCCTTGCGGACCTGGATGCACGAATTCCACCACCTGACGCACTTGTAGAACCTGCATCGCCACCGTCGTATGTCTATCGTGAAAGACTCTCGCCCAAGAGCGTAGCAGGGGGCGGCTTAGTCAAAGGAGATGACGGTGCAAAGCGTCCACACTATTGGGGGCACCGCGAACGCCTGCGGCAGCGGTTCCTAAAAGGGGGTCATGAACCGATGCCCGAATACGAGTTGCTTGAACTTCTGTTGTTCAACGCAATTCCCAGGATCGACGTCAAGCCGCTGGCTAAACGCCTATTGGCGGAATTCGGTGACCTCAACAGTGTGATTGCAGCTTCGAAGCATCGCGTCCTACAGGTCGAAGGGGCTAACGATTGGGTCTATTATCATCTTCGGGTTGTTGAAGCCTTCGGGCACAGAATGGCGCAAGCGCAAGTGATGAAGCGGGACGTTATGTCATCATGGGAGGATCTGGTGACCTACTGTCGCACCGCAATGGCGCATCGTGAAATCGAGCAATTCCGCGTTCTGTATCTCGACCGAAAGAATGTTCTGATAGCCGATGAAGAACAGGCGCGGGGCACAGTTGACCACGTGCCGGTCTATCCCCGCGAGGTGGTCAAGCGTGCTCTGGAATTGAATGCCAGTTCGATCATCCTCGTTCACAATCATCCGTCCGGCGATCCGACTCCGAGCAAATCAGACATCACTATGACTGAACGTATCCAAGACGCCTGTAGCACCTTGGGTATTCTCGTCCATGACCACGTTATTATTGGAAAAAAGGAAGAATTTTCGTTCGGTTCTAGTGGTTTGCTACTCAAGTATTAGTCTGTAAATAGAGTTTGCGAGACACGATTGATATGGAACCAATATTAGAATGAAGACCTTTTTGCCCGCTTTAGCACTTTTCCTCGCAACTTCCGCAAGCGCCGCCAGTCTAAATGTGCGAGACGCTGATACAATCGTCGTTGATGGAACGCCTGTGCGATTGAACGGTGTAGACGCTCCAGAACTAGGCACACAGTCTGGTCGGAACGCTAAGCGCTGGATGGTGAACTATCTGCGCGGTAAGTCGATATCCTGCGATTTGAACGGTGAGCGCACTCATGACCGCTGGGTAGGCGTCTGCTATGCGGATGGCCAGGACATAGGAGCCGCTGTAATTGCTGCTGGGCACGCTTTGGACTGCCGTAGGTACTCAGGGGGCCGTTACAGGCATTTGGAGACTCCAGCAGCTAAATCACGGTTAAAACGGGCTGGTTATTGTAGGTGAGGATATTGTCGTGTTGCTCGAACCCTTAGCCGCTCTAATAATCCTACTGATAACTCTATTTATTGTTTATCAAATCTTTGCCCTAGTCGGAGATATGGCTAGGGCTCGCGGCCACAGCCCTTGGCCGTGGTGGATTATATCCCTTTGCTGGTCGCCGTTCGGGTCGATGGCTGTTCTGTGGTTATTCTTCGACGTTCTATACGACGAATAGCATAGCTCCATTGCCTGTCCGCTGATTTGTAGCATTTGCCCTTGAATCAGTGGGCGAGTGGTGACCGTTCGAATGTGAACTGAGTGCGTGAACATCTCCCTTGCGGCACTTGTCATCCATTGGCTATGAGTATTGACCCTAAAGAACGACAGCAGTTATGAGCGTTCTCTTATCTCGCTTTGTCCCGAAAAACATTCGTCGCTCGGTATCTGCTCAATCCGACCTTCCCCCATCAAAAATGTGACTCTGTGTACTAAAGATTTGTACGCGGAGGGAAGGTATTCAAATTGGCTCAGAAATTTCTCCGATATCGATGAGCCAGCGAAACTGACGTCATCCTTAAGAAGGACACCGTAGTTCTCGACGTCTTGCCTAAACGCAATATACCCGTATTCCATTATATATTTGGCACTGCTTTCTGTGTTTTTCAGTTGGTCGAATAAGTACCCATTTGCTGCCCGGTATTTTGTCGTAATCGTATCTTCCGCCTTGGACCAAATTCGAGGTCCATTGGCGATATCTACTGCGGTTTTCTGAGCGTCTTCGTCTTGGGCTACGACTTCAACTTCACCTGGAATTCTTTCTCCAGAATTAGTGTCGTACAAGAATGGTGAGATTTCTGAGCCATCGCAATCATAAAGGGTAAACCCGTAAGGCGCAAAATGAACTTCAGAAAACGAATGATTTCTATACCTACTTGACAGAACTATCCAGCCGTCTTCGAATTCCAACTCGGATGGACCAATCACCTCAAGCACCGGTAAAGCTCTTTCTAAATAAATTAGGCGATTTTCAATTTTACGTTGCTCAACAAGCGCGATAAATCCCCAAATGGAAAATCCACAAATAACCACTGTGGCCGCAGCACCTATGATCTGGGCCACGTTCCTTCGATGCTCAACAATTTTACGAGTGTTTGCTACTTGTTTTAGTTCCGGCATTTTATTTTGTTTCCGGTTTCTTGCCACCCGCCTGTTCAAAGCACGTTTACTCATGACACTTTCCACTCAGCTGAGTTGATGAATCGAAATTCCACAAATCAACTATGTCGCGTATCGGGCTGTTCGAGGCAATAGTTGGGTGGCGGTCAGTTGCAATGTTATTGAATCTCGACCTGTCAAATCGGGGCCGGGCTCTGAATGACCACATTTTCCGCTGCAAAGCGGCATCAAAATTTCGCGCTCTCGCGGCATTTCTTGCGCTGCGTGCGCTCGCAGCGAGAAAATCCAAGTTACATGTTGGGTTCAAAGCAGACCGAGAAACGCTGTGCAATACTTCCGACTAGGCTGTGCCGTCTGACCTTTCCCCTTCGCCGGACTTCACAACGTACATGTCGTCTGAATTGTATGGCCTGAGCAGGCCAAACGCCTCATCTGCACTACCATCCATCCACTGTTCATAGTCGTCCGGCTTCAGGATCACTGGCATTCTGTCCGGATGGATGGGTTTAACAATCTCGTTGGCAGTTGTCGTAATGACAGTATAAGTCTCGACTTCTTCAGGGCCTTCCTTGCCCTGGTAGCACGATGTCTGCCACATTCCGGCAAACGCGAAAGGCGGGCGACCTTCGTCGCCTTTGAGAGCAAACCAGAAGTAGGTCGCGGGATTGCGACCCTTAGCCTCGCAAAACGAACTGGCAGGCACGAGGCAACGCCGACGCTCGAAGCTTTCTTTCCACAGTCCGTTTGAGCGTACCTTGTCATCTCGCGCGTTGTTCCATGCTGCAGGCTGGATGATCGACCCTGTCTTTTTTGACTTCTTGGTTGTGCGAAACCCCCAACTAAGTGGTAAGAGTTCCCGTCTTCCATCATCTGCCATCCTGACGACCGGTCCCATGTGTTTCGGAAAAATTGCGGGCAGGGGTTCAGCATTCCCGAGATAGTTCCGTTCAACGGAAACATCAAACAGTCGGCGCATCGCTTCGGCGGGGATCGTGTTGGAGTACAGATTGCACATGAGACGACGGTAAGCTTCTAAATCCGATTGGACAAGCTCCTGAAGTTCGCTATCTGTTCTTCATGTCAGATTGGCCTTATAGAATCCCCTTTGACCTCCACAAAGAGCTTGAATCACGGCGAGTTGATGAATGGCAAGCTGCAATACGCACTTGGGCCAAATCCCATCGCCTAAGGATCAAGTTGCACTGGTGGCCTGTCCTTGAACGGCAGATAGCCGACTTACATTCACGGCGGTATACAGCTGGACCACAGGACCACTGGGCAGCAATGCGTGATTGGCTAATTCAGAATGACGTCCCTGCTCCAAGAAATCTACCGGGATGGCCGGAACAGTCATAGAGGCTGGCTGAGGGGGTCGAGGCCAGCCTCTATCTTCGTCACGAGGGGGTAAGTGGTTATTCTGATCCCAAATTACTCAATTTGAGCGAAGCCCGAAATTGGGGGATTCCCGTAACGGCGCTGTTTCGGTCAAAATGGTTCGTTTCCATAGGGTAAACAGTCAGTTGCCGAACGAGCTATGGACACAACTTTGCCACAATGCGATCCTTTTGACGTGGGTGGCATGCTATTATTTTAGCACTTTCTGGTTTTTCCGACTGGATTTGAGGGGGTTACCTAGTACGGTGTGCCACCCCACGAGCTTTCCGTAAAACAGACCGAAGCACGAACCGTGTTTTTCAAATGTCGTGGCGCTTTCGTAATCTTCATTGAACGGTCGCATTCAGAACACTTCGCTCCCATATCACCGTTATGCGGCGCGTCATGATGGGGTTTAGCGATTTCAATGAGGGGGTACGAGTTCGGCGCGTCGCAACCCCGACATGTTTTTCTGGCAAAAAACACCGGCTGTCTTGATATCAGAGTGACTGAATAAGAACGCGGGTACAGAGCACCAATGAATACCGATGAACCTAAACTAGTAATGTCAGACTAGTGCAAGTTCGTGCTTGTTGATGGGTATCGGTTCGAAATCGAAATCTATCGTCTGGACAACCAAAACCAGTGGACGTTGGAAGCGGTGGACTGCGAAGATGCCAGTTATGTCTGGGACGACAAGTTTGTTTCGGATCAGGAAGCCTTGGATACTTCGATTGAGATTCTGAACAATGAAGGCGCTTTGGGCTTCATGGGTAAGGACACGAAGCCTTAGGGAAAAGGTCACAGACGAATTTGCGCTATGAGAATACGTTCTTCAGATATTGATTTGAAAGGACGGTTTCATGGCAATTTACAAAATCCCAAAGCAAGAACTCGGCGTCGCTCCAGGATTTAAAGTAACGTTTCATGGCAAAGTTAATGTAGAATTTCCCAAGGCTAGCATTGAAATACCCACGAAAGTGACGGGCTGTAAGCCGTATACGTATCGCGTTAGTCTTGATCCCGCCAAGGGACGTTGGACAAGTGAAGACAGTCACAAATGGACGCTTTTTAATCACGAAGTTGTGGTTCGGATAAGTATCGATCCGGCAAGGCCAAGATACGTCGCCGCAGAAGTGTATCACCCGGTAAAAAGCAAACGCCAGAGGCTGTGGCATGATGAGTTCGATATTTTTGGACCCTACAAAAAACGCAAGGTCGAGATGTTTGCGCAAGGCGCATTCATTGATCCCATAAAATCAAATGCCGACCATACTTATGCTGCGGGATACAATGACGCCGGAAAGCGAAACTACCTTTGGCCATGTGGGGGCGACCACGATGAAAACCAGCGCTCTATTGGTCATGGGATGGCTTTTCAACCCGAATGCGATTGTCTTTCGCAAATGCGAACTGATCCAGTGACAAAGGGCCTAGCGGGAATTCGATACGGCCTTGACGGCGTCTGTCATCAAGCAACCAACAGAATTATGTGTACTGCTGGGCTCGAAGTAAACGACGCAAAGGGCTACAAATCTAAAGGCTGGGCCTACTTGACTCACACCCTCTATGGCAGGTTGGGCTTACTGGCTATTGATGGGAAAGGGGCTGAGAAATGGCGCAGCATATGCAATGGATGTCTCACGAAAAAATATCCTAGATGCTCTGAAGAAACTGAATTTTTGGTATCGAAGAACGAGCATCCAGACCTCATGCAGATGCATATCGACTCCAATCAAGAGCTTCTTTTGCAAGTGCGCCGTGACCTTTTGGATGCATACAATGAGCTTGAGGCCGGCAATCTCGCCCCCAAAGAATACGCCGATGTATTGAATGCCGCCATCAACGGTTACAAGGCAAAGATGCAGAGTGTTTTGGGTTCAACCCTACACGCAGAGATGTTTGACGAGGTCGCCAATGTCGACGTTGTGGTTGTCGACCCCAATATAGCTGAAGCTGTTTTTGCGAAGCCTGCTCTGTGACCCATCTCCGTTGTTACCGTTGACCGCCGCTATCTAACAGTTGTTCCAGTTCGCGAGCCAGACGAACAAGGTCGTTGATGTCTTTCCTTATCTCCTGAGCCTCTCTGGTGCGCATACCGTGTTTGTAGGCGGGGTTGGCCTTCCCAGGACGGTGACCACCGCCAGCGCCATGCATCCGGCAAACTGTCCAGCCTTTTACCGCCGGGTTTTTACAAGGCAGGCCCGTGCGTTTGGATTTCGCCGTGCAACGAGGCGCTGCGTGAGCCTTGTGCATGGGGTTGGAGGCACGTTTCATTTTTTGCCTCCCCCCGTCTCGACGTTACCGACAATAGCCTGTCCGCCGTCTTCAACGTTCACGTGCTGAACGGTGACCGTCTGTTTGCCGCCGTTTCGGTGCTTCCGAAGCGTCTCAACCTGGGCGGCGAATGTACGCGATAGTTTGTTGAATCCCGTGTAGTGGAGTTGGGCTTGAGGGATTGTCTCCGTGGCACCAAGCCACCGGGCCGACCGAATTGTTGCAACATGCGTGGCTGCCATCTGGATAGCCAGCATTCTCTCAACGGCATCTCGTGGCGCAATGTCGTGGATGATGGAAATCATGAATGCCCGCTCATCGTTTACTTCACCCGCGCTACCAGATTCTGCGTTGTTCAGTGCTTTTATGCAGTGAGCCATCAAGGCACTGGCCAGTTCATCGCAGTCTGTTCCGAACACTTCCCTTAACCCGTCGTGCTTGGTTAGTTCGACAATGTTACCTTCTTTGTTGCTGCCTTCGAATTTGACCCCCGTTTTGCTTGGCTCACTTTTCTTTGGGACGATGTCACCTTTGGTTTCGTCGGTCATTGCTCATGCCTCGCTTGTTGGATTGTTAGTGTTGAAGGTGTCCGTTTCCCCCAGACCCCCTGGTAGATTAAGGATGTCTTAAATATTGCGACGGGGGACTTGCCAAAATCGGGTGTTTTCGTCGCAAATATTGATACGGCCCGTCGCATTTATTGCGTCGCCTCCGTCATTCTCGTCGCAAAATCTACGACGGTCTCGTCGCAGTTCTTAAGACAGGGTTTTGTTTTTCCGCCCTTGCCAGTCGGATTGTGAACTGGAGCTTTTACGACCGGGAAATCTGCCCCTTCAGACCACTGCTTGTATAGTCTGCGACCTGCCTCCCCGTGTGCGGTCGGCAGCGAAATTTCGGTCAGTTCAAACAGCGGAGATGATGCGACGCCACTGGTGCCGAGTTTGGGCGGACGCGTCACGGCGATGAAGCCCTTCGCCTGTAATTCACGAAACCCTTTGGCGGCTGTGTTGTACGACACGCCTAACCGGTCAGCGGCTTGTCTGACGCTCAAGCAAATCCTGCCGTTGTTATTGTTGCCCGCTCCGTGCCATTCCAACCTAAGCCATGGATACAAGGCCTGCGCGGTGGACGAGAGGGCCCGCCAGGCGGGCTCCTCCATCATGTTGCGAACAAGCTTGGTCCAATGCTCAACGCGCTTCTCGTTTTTCTTGTCGCGCCCCATCTACGCAGCCTCCGCTTTGTTGAGCGCGTCTATGAACTCAGGCAGCAATTCAGCCTTGAAGGCGACACCTTGCTTTCCTGGCAGCATCCCCCCGTCTTTTGAGACGAAGAACACGCGGATATTGATGAGGTCATGCCCCTGAAAGTCATCCCGGCTGACGCGGAATTCTTCGCGGCTGTTCTTGGGGATCTGGGTTATGAGGGCCATTAGCGGCCCTCCCCGTAGTACAGCGTTGCGACGATGCGTGCAGCGGCCTCAGAGAGGCCGTGCTTGCGACGAAGGGCGTGAATCTGGAGGTCGCGGGTTCTCATGCCGCCACCTCCTGACCGCCAATGCGGGTCACACTGTCCAAAAGGTTGTAAACGCCAAACCGGCTGCGTCCGGCCTTTGGGTCATTGTCGAACCATACCGTCTCAATGTTCAGGCCCTGCTCATCTCGTAGACCCATGACGAAGTGGCTCAAACGGCAGGGCGATGCGCAGTGAACCGGGCCGTCAATCAACGAATCCAGCATGCGGCGCTTTTTCTTACTTACCCAGATGCTGCGAGTTTCACCGGACTCATTGGTTACCCGGTATTCAGCCGGTTCGGTGTCTGGCGACATGTCACGCCATGCGGTAACCCACAATGCGTTTCTTACGAGTAGTTCGGGCGTTTCGGTATTCATGCTCAACTCCTCAAGCTTGCGCTTTAGGTCAGAACACGTTACATTTCGTATAGTCCCGCTAAAGACTTTAAAACGAATGTCCCGTGTCCATGTTTGACCCATGGCGCGGGTTTCGTTTAAACAGCGACCTCATTAGTTTTGACCTCAAACCAACGATCCAACTCGTCATATTCAAAGCGAGTTGCGCCGCCGATTTTGACGCACTTGAGATTGCCTGCTTTCATCTCCGCATAAAGAGTTGCGCGAGACATCCCGGTATAGCTGACTGCACCAGAAACATCGGTCGCCCTCGGCCTAACGGAGATTTGAGTAACGTTGCTATCCATCTTGCTCACCTCTGTGTTGCTTCGATGAATGCAGTGTGGCAGCAGCTAATTTCGCTGGGAACTTCGCCGCAACCTCGCCAACTTCGCCGTTGACGGATAAAGACAAAAAACGGCGAGGTTTGCTAGGATTTGGGCTTAGGCCCGGCCTTTGATCCGTCGAGAGGTTTGAGTTTTCGCCACAATTCGCGTCCGCGTTCACGGTTCAGGCCATGGTCCCGATACCATTGGTTGCGCTGAGCGTCGGTTGAGTTTGGGTTTTCATGAATCCAGGCAGAAAATGCTTGTTCCGTTTCTTTAGTGGTCGAAAAGGATTGTGCGACTTTTGCGCGGCTCCGTGGTGTAGATAGGACTACCCATTTAACAGCTTCACTAAAGTCGATTAAAGGCAACTTGCTTGCGAACGGCCTTAACCCTCCCACTGGGGTCTCCAATAAGTCGTCCACGAAATCATATTTAGGAAGTGTAGAGTACCAAAGATTGGATCGCCAAACTGCTTCACCTGGCGTTGTTTCCGGATCATCATGATGGGCCGTCGGTAGGATTTGCGGCCAAGCCACTTGAGGGATTAATGTGTTTGTTTCAATAACCCGAGCAACCAAAGCACCGGTGCGAAGGGCGTTCCACACAATGCCATACGCTTCAAAGTCGACATCGTCACCTGTGGCATTACCTCTCAACTGTTCCAATGCTCGGCAGACCTCGCGAATCCGCACATACTTTTCAGAGTCAACTAACGGTTCATCGGCTTCGGTGGGCCAGTACATCTGGGCCCTTCTAAGAGCATCGATTGCGTGACGGGTTGCATAAGTTTCAATCATGGATGCCCCCTATAGCAATTTCTGCAGCGCTCTCTTGCGTTATCAATTCTGCCCACTTTTCCAGCGCAACGGCGCGCTCAGCCAGCAATTCAGCCTGATTGTAGACACGGGCAACAGCGCTGGCCTTTGAGGCCGTCGCGGCGTGGTTCAACACTCGGTCCACCACAGATTCCGATGTACCGCGCTCGGCCATGTGTGTTGCAAATGCCGTCCTGAAATCGTGTAGCCGCCACGGCTCAAACTCATCGCCAAGCAACTTATCAAGCCGGGTTTTCATTTTGCTCCACCCAGATATTGGGGTGCGGCCCGTTGTGGTGAATAGGAAGTCTGATGC
>NZ_WQEP01000014.1:0-59891 GCF_013033705.1 Ruegeria sp. HKCCA0370 | reverse complement strand
ATCCCGAACGCATGCTCAATCCCGTGCATCTGCAAAACCTTAACAAACGCCTCTTCCGTCGTCATCTTCATCTGAGTGCTCTCCAACCAAGAGTGAGTGAAACCGGGCACTGTGCCCGGCGTTTGATATGGTTTTGGCGCAAGGGTTCGACCTGCGTTAGGGCCAAAACGAAAGCCGGATTAGGTCCAGATGAGGCTCACACGGCCCGAATTGCGTCGGCGATCAGTTTCACGCCGGGCGCGATGCGGTCTGTTGGAATTGAGGAATAGCCCAAGCGATAGAAATTTTGTGGCCTGTCCGGCCCCGAGAAGAACGGTGCGCCGGGCTCGATGTGAACACTCTGGTTTTGCAGCCTTAATGCCAGTTGAGTTGTGTCGATGTGCTCAGGGGCTGACATCCACATTGAAGAGCCGCCAATCACACCCCGTCCAGCCACGGTCAGCCCACTTTCTGCGATGGCTTCGTCCATCGCGTCGCGCCGTTCTTGCAAGGCCTTCGACATACGCCGAATTTGCGCGTCGTAATGGCCCAACGACAGGAAATACGCCGCCGTGCGCTGAATGTGGCCTGGCGGGTGGCGCAGAACCAACGAGCGCAGCGCGCGCGCCTCGCGGATAAATGGCTCTGAGCCGACCATGTATCCAAGTCGCAATCCTGGAAACAGCGACTTGGAAAAACTGCCGACATAAATCACGCGCCCATCCCGATCCATGGATTTCAGCGCCGGCGAAGGGGCGCCTCGGAAGGCCATTTCAAACTCATAGTCATCCTCGACAACCATCGCATCCAGATCGCGTGCTCGGTCCAGCAACTGGTTGCGACGGTCGATCGGCATCGTTGCGGTTGTCGGGCTTTGATGGCTGGGGGTGGTAAAGATGACGTCCGCTTCGTCGGGAATCGCCTCTGGAGGCAAACCGTCCCTGTCCACACTCAAGGGTGTTACCGCACAATCCCAATGGTTCAGAAGACTTCGCAGTGCATAGTAACATGGGTCTTCTATGACGGCCGTGCGATTGTGCGTCAGCAAGATGCGCGATGCCAGCCAGAGCGCGTTCTGCGCGCCCAGAGTGATCAAAATCTCTTCGGGGCGGGCTGCGATGCCACGTCGAGGTAGAGTGTGACGGGCAATAAATTCGATCAACAACGGATCATCTTGATCCACGTAGTCTCCGGTCAGCGAATCGAAATCCTTGTGTCCCAACGCGCGGACGGCGCATAACCTCCAGTTGGCGTGGTCAAACAAGGTTCGGTCAGCCTGCCCGTAGATGAACGGATAACGGTACTCTCGCCAGTCGCTGGGTTTTGGCAGTACGTCACTGTCCAGAAAGCGGCGCGCCAGTGCATTGTCCCAGTCAACGGATTCGGTGCCGCGCTGGACAGGCGAATACTTGGGGGGGACAGGTGCGTTTTGCGAAACGTAATATCCCGACCGCCCCTTGGCAGTCAGGTAGTCATTGGCCAAAAGTTCGGTGTAGGCCAACGTCACCGTTATTCGGCTGACACCCAGATGCGCGGCCAGTTTGCGTGACGAAGGGAGTTTTTCTCCGACGTGAAAGCGACCGGACAAGATGCCTTCGGCAATCATCTGCTGGATCTGGGCCTGCAATGTGCCCTGACCATTGAGCTCGAGAAAGAATGTATCGACCGAAATCCCCATGCCTGCTTATAGGGTGGACTTAAGGCCGGGGCAATCTGGACTTACATCGCAGTCACGAAATTTTGTCGGCGGGGTTGACCGGAGAGTTCCCTCGGACTAAATAACTATAAATCTAGTTTAATGGAGATAGTGGATGTGGGAAGCTGCTGCTGCCGGATTTTCTGCCATGGGCTCTGAAGCTCGGCTGAAAGTCCTCAAGACGCTGGTCCGGGCTGGCAAAGCCGGATTGACCGTTGGCGAGATACAGGACCGGACAGGGATTGCCCCGTCGACCCTGGCCCATCACCTGCGGTTTCTTGCGGCCGGTGGTGTGGTCGAACAGGAAAAGGTCGGTCGAACCACGATCAACCGCGCCAATTACGACGAATTGAGAAATCTGGCGCAATTCATTCTCAGCGAGTGCTGTGCTGACGAAGTTGGAAAGGCTGCGAACGATGACTGAATTGACACAGAACCCGCGCATGACTGCCAAAGTGGCGCTGGACCTGATCAAGACACCCTGGACGCTGATCGTCGTCATTCTGGCGGCGGTGGCGATCCTGGATCCCGGAAACTTGCCCGAGGTGGTGACATTTGCAGCCAAGGCTCTGGCGCATACAGGGCAGTATATTCTGTTTGCAGTGCTTCTGCTGTCTTACCTCAAGGCGACCGGCGCAGAGGTGATGGTGGCGCGTGCCTTTGAGGGGCGCGAAACCCGGATGATCTTTCTGGCTGCCTTGTTCGGTGGTCTTGCACCGTTCTGTTCTTGCGAGGTTATCCCCTTTATTGCGGGTCTTCTGGCCCTTGGTGCACCGTTGTCCGCAGTCATGGCGTTCTGGCTCAGCTCACCCTTGATCGATCCGCCTACGCTTTTGATTACCGCCGGTGCGCTGGGATGGCCCTTTGCCATCGGCAAGGCTGTTGCGGCTGTTGCGCTTGGCCTGTTCGGTGGGTTCGCGGTTCGGTTGCTGATGCGCAACGGCGCGTTTGCCCAGCCCTTGCGCGAATACAAGCCCGCCGGGTGCTGCGGATGTGGTCCGAAAACGGATGACAAACCGGTCTGGAAATTCTGGCAGGAGCCCGAACGTCGCGCCCGGTTCCGTTCGGAATTCGTGCACAACGGTCTGTTCCTGTTGAAATGGCTTGCGCTGGCTTATGTGCTTGAGGCGCTTTTGGTAAACTATGTCCCCGCCGACTTGATCGCAGGCTTGGTTGGCGGAGAAGGCGTGCTGCCGATCGTCGTTGCTGCGCTGGTGGGTATGCCGGCATACCTGAACTCCTACGTGGCGCCGCCTTTGCTGGCAGGGTTGATGGAGCAAGGTATGACAGCGGGTGCGGCCATGTCGTTCATGGTTGCCGGTGCCGTCAGTTCCATCCCGGCGATGGCTGCGGTCTGGTCATTGGTCAAACCACGTGTCTTTGCAACCTATCTGACCCTGGGTGTCGGTGGCGCAATCGTGGCTGGTATCATCTTTCAATTGGTTTGAACGCAAAAGCCGCCCGGTGTCACATCGGGCGGCTTTTATCCGTTCGGTTCCGTCGATCAACTACCGTCGCACAGACGTGGCAGTTTGAACCGGTATCGGGCTTCTCCGCTTTCGACGTAAACGCGTTTTTCGATACAGGCCGTCGTGCCCACTGTCTGCGAAATCTGCGCATCTGTGGACGTAATCGATGTGGCGGACCCATCAGGCAAGCGGACCGATGCCACGACGCCGTTTTTCAGATCTCCGTTCACCGGAGTTGCAGACAGAACCGGGACGGTCAGAAATGCCTCATGCTCGTGTTCGCCTTCATCCCCCAGCAGAAACAATGTCGTGACGATGGCAATCATGACAACGCCGCCGGCCAGACCAAGCCCCCACGTTTTCAGAAAGGCATAAATCGTGACGGCGCGATGCGGGCCAAATACCGCAGATAGAACGTTCAGCATGGCAAGTCCGTGAAAAAAGCTCCAGCCGTCATGGCCGAGGCTGTTTGCGCGTTACGGGCGAAGATCGTCTTCGTCTTCGTCATCCGCCCCACCCTTGGGCAGGTTGAAAAAGCTGTCTGCGTCGATGATCGGCTCGTCTTCTTTCTCTTCCGACGGCTCATCGGACAGCGAGAAGGTTTCCAGACCTTCAATTGCGGTCGGGATTTTCGGCGCTGCGTCCATTTCCAGCGACTGCTCGGTCGAGACCAGCTTGCGACGTTCGTCATCGCTCATCACGCCGCCTTCAGCTGCTTTCTTGGCCGCCGCTTTCTGCACGGCGGTGTCCAGTTCGGACTGTTTGCACAGACCCAGAGCAACAGGATCAATCGGCTGCATGTTGGCGATGTTCCAGTGCGTGCGTTCGCGGATCGACTGGATGGTGGGTTTGGTGGTGCCGACCAGCTTGGCAATCTGGCCGTCGCTGAGTTCCGGGTGGAACTTGACCAGCCACAGGATCGAGTTCGGACGGTCCTGACGTTTCGAAAGCGGCGTGTAACGCGGGCCACGGCGCTTTTCCTCGCCGGCGGCCGATGGGTTGAACTTGAGCTTCAGCTTGTGAAGCGGGTTGTTCTGTGCCGCGTCGATTTCTTCCTGGGTCAACTGGTTGTTGGCGATCGGGTCAAAGCCCTTGACGCCGGCGGCGACGTCACCATCAGCGATACCCTGCACTTCCAACTCGTGCATTCCTACGAAATCCGCGATCTGCTTGAAGCTGATCGTGGTGTTGTCCACCAGCCATACGGCGGTTGCCTTGGCCATAAGCGGTTTTGCCATCAGCCCGTCTCCTATACATACATCTGTCCCGTCGCCGGAATTCGGCGGCCCCTTGGTTTTGGGGCAGGTTTCCGTTGTCGGGGAACTTGGCCCGTATATAGTCGCGCAAAGGCAAGAAGGGAAGAGGCGAATGCGCCAAGGGATTACGGGGCTGGTTTTGTGGATCTTGAGCGCGGTCGCTGCGCTGGCCGAGGGCGAAAAGGCGGGCGAGTTCGATTACTACGTGCTGTCGCTCAGTTGGTCGCCCAACTGGTGCGCCCGCGAAGGTGACGCGCGCGGCTCGGATCAATGTGACGATCGGCATGATCACGGCTGGATACTGCACGGGTTATGGCCACAGTTCCATCAAGGCTGGCCGTCCTACTGCCGTACCCCCGAAAGCCCACCTTCGCGACGCATGACGCGGGAAATGGAGGATATTCAGGGCAGCTCCGGCCTTGCGTGGCATCAATGGAAGAAACACGGCACATGCTCGGGATTGTCGGCATCCGACTACTTTGCCTTGTCCCGGCGGGCTTATGAAGCGGTCAAGCGCCCTGAGGTGCTCCGCAAGCTGGATTCATCCGTCAGACTGCCGGCTTCGGTGGTCGAGGAGGCATTCCTGAAGGCCAACCCGGAGTTGGAGCGCGACATGATCACGATCACCTGCAAACAGGGCTATATCGAAGAAGTCCGCCTGTGCCTGTCCCGCGATCTTGATCCCGTACCCTGTGGCCGCGACGTGATCCGCGACTGCACCGCTAAGGACGCGCTGTTCGATCCGATTCGTTAAAGCTCTTTGTTCTGGCAGTCCCGCGCATAGTCCAGCGCCTTGGCGGTGCCTTTCAGATCGATGGCCATCACCACTTCACCTGCCGGATTGTAGACGGTCATCGTTTTGTTCTGAGCGATGGCGTTCACAAAGCTCCGGTCGGTGAAAAACACGGTTGCGCCCGGCACGTCGCGTTCGTTGAACCCGATGGCCGTGGCATCATAGCTTTTGCCGTCCAGATCAAAGCGGATCGGATAACTCTCACCCTGTTTAATGTCGCCCCATGCCTTGTTGTACACGGCGAAATACCCACGATTGCCCAGCGCATCATAGCCCAGCCGCACCACCGAGAGATCCTGATACACCGTCTGGATCAGGCACCCGTTGCCAAGCGCTGGGTCCATCATGATGTTCCAACCTTCGACAAAGCCCTTGTCGATGAGGTCTTGGGCTAGGGCGGAGGTGGCTGTCAAAGCGGCGAAAGTGAGGGCGAGAAGGCGGGTCATAGCACATCCACAAATCAGACAATCTATTCATGTCATTGTAAAGTGTTGTAGAACTTAGACAATCCATTAATTTCCCGCGGGCCGTGTCAGGTCTCCTCGCCGTTGGAACAAATCTCAAGTCTCAGGTTAACAATTGCCTGGTTTGGAACGTCTTCTGAATTCAGCGATCCTCCGACAGCTAACCATTCGGAGTATTCAGGGTTAATGCAATCAACGTATAGAACGCCGAAAAAATCGCCATACTTACCGTCACCGCGAACATAGACGTGCCTGTGTGTTTGTTCATCATACCTTTTGTCTTCTGGAATTGCGCTCCACCATTGTTTGTATGGCGGCGGTAAATCGTGCGTGTCTTCGTATAAGTAGAGAGTTTCAGCGGCCAAGGGCGAGGCGAAAGCACCAACAATTGCAAAAAACGCTAAGTGTTTCATCGTGTTTGATAATCCGTGGAATTAACAGAAAGAAACTCATCCAATAACAGTACAGCTGTCAAGCTAGTTACCGCGATATTTGAGCGTGCATCGTGCGCTGCGCTGGCGCCGCCTAGCGCAAAGGCCTCGCGAAAATGAACCGGGAATTAGAGCTACAGTTCCTTCCGCGCCCGCAGCGCGGCCGTGATCGTCCCGTCGTCCAGATAATCCAGTTCTCCGCCAATAGGCACACCCTGCGCCAGCGAAGTCAGGCGGACCTGCCCCTCAAGCTGATCGGCGATGTAGTGGGCGGTGGTCTGGCCATCGACGGTGGCGTTCAGCGCCAGGATGACTTCGGAAATCCCTTCGGCCACAATCCGGTCCTTGAGGCGGGGAATGCGCAACTCGTCGGGGCCGATCCCGTCCAGCGCCGACAGCGTGCCGCCCAGAACGTGATAACGCCCTTTGAACACTCCGGCACGCTCCATCGCCCAGAGGTCGGCGACGTCTTCGACCACGCAGAGCTCTCCGGTTGCGCGGGCCTCATCGTTGCAGATGTCACAGATATCGGTGGTGCCCACGTTGCCGCAATTCAGGCATTCCCGGGCCGTGATCGCGACCTGCTGCATGGCATCAGACAGGGGCGTCAGCAGCAAGGCACGTTTGCGGATCAGGTGCAGCACAGCGCGGCGGGCCGAGCGCGGGCCCAGGCCCGGCAGTTTGGCCATCAGGTCGATCAGGTTGTCGATGTCGCTGTTCGAACTCATGGCCAATCCTGCTTTGCGCCGGAGGGATCCTCCGGCGGGAGTATTTCAGAAAAGATGAAGCTCAGAACGGCAGCTTGATGTCTGCGGGCAAGCCCATGCTTTCGGTCAGCTTGGCCATTTCTTCCTGCGAACGTTCAGCGGCTTTGGTCTGCGCATCCTTGATGGCGGCTAGGATCAGGTCTTCGACCACTTCCTTGTCATCACCGTTGAAGATGGAGGGGTCGATATCCAGACCTTTGAGTTCACCCTTGGCTGTCGCCGTTGCCTTGACCAGCCCTGCACCGGATTCGCCGACAACCATCATGTTGTTCAGCTCTTCCTGCATTTCGGTCATCTTGGTTTGCAGGTCCTGCGCGGATTTCATCATCTTGGCCATGTCGCCCAGACCGCCAAGCCCGCCGAGTCCTTTCAGCATAGTATTCTCCTGTGTCTCCGTTTGCGCTCTAGATACGGGCAGCAGCGACATGGCACAAGGGTTCTCCCGCCGGTCGGAGGCTCTACCGTTCCGGCCGGCATGTTGATCGGCGCAGGCGTCAGCAGGATCGTGCCGCCCGTCTGCGACGCCATATTCGCCTGCAGGTCCGAAAAGCGCAGATCGTCCTTGGCGCGCATATGGCCTGCTGCCGAGACTGATCACACAGGGCAAAGAAAATCTGGGCGTGGTTCGAATGGCTACGCGGCATCCGGATCAGAATTGTCACGGGCCGCCTACCGCTGGCCGGTGTCGCAACAAACGATCTGAGACATGCGGGCGGATGTATTCGATCGAAACCTCGATCTGTTTCGTTTGAAACAGGGGGTGACGGGCGGTGAGGTCAGTCTTCCTCGAACGGGTCCCACTCGTCTTCAACCTCGGGAAGCGCTTCGGTCTCGACCTTGGCGGCGCGTTGCTCCGGCGTTTCGATCCTGGTGATTTTCGCCTTTGGGAATTGCGCCAGTACCGCCTGCACCAACGGGTGTTTTTCGGCCTCGGATTTCAGAGCCAGCTCGGCCTCGTCCCGTATTTCTGCAATTGTGGGGGCTTCACCGTCCGAGACGATCGAGACAGCCCACCGATTTCCTGTCCAGCGTTGCAGGGCAGAGCCCAGCCGTGGCGCCAGATCGGCCGGTGCCTGGGCGGCGGGCGTAAATTCGATTCGCCCGGGTTGATAGGAGACGAGGCGCACGCCGTTTTCCACCTCGACCAGCAACTTCACGTCGCGATTTGTCCGGATCAATTCCACCACGTGATCGAAGGTCGGGTACCGGGCAAGAGCCGTCTGGGAATCCTGCGCCAGGGCTGCAACCGGTGCGCCACCGGCACCGCGAGGGGACGGCGCATAGGTAGGTGGATGGGCCGCGCCAGCCGGCGCCGGACCGGCGCCCTGTCGGGGTATCGAAACGCCGCCATTGGGCCCGCCCGGCGGCGGTGGCGGGGCATCTTGCAACCGTTTGATCAGCTCTTCGGGGCTGGGCAAATCCGCCACATGGGTCAGGCGAATAACGGCCATTTCAGCGGCCATCATGGCGTTGGGGGCAGCCGAGACTTCCTCGAGCGCCTTCAGCAGCATTTGCCACATCCGGGTCAGAACCCGCATCGGCAGAGCCTCGGCCATCTGTTGGCCCCGGGTCCGTTCGTCCGGAGAAACCGTCGGGTCCTGGGCCGCGTCAGGTGTGATCTTTACGACGGACACCCAGTGCGTGATCTCGGCCAGATCGCGCAGCACCGCCAGCGGGTCCGCGCCTTCGGCGTATTGGCCGCTCAACTCGGTAAGTGCGCCCGCGGCGTCGCCGCGCAGGATCATATCCATAAGGTCCAGAACGCGGCCACGGTCCGCCAGTCCAAGCATTGCTCGGACCTGATCGGCGGTCGTCTCGCCAGCCCCGTGCGATATCGCCTGATCCAGCAACGAGGTCGCATCCCGGGCCGATCCTTCCGCTGCTCGGGTGATCAATGCCAGCGCGTCTTCTGCAATCTGGGCGCTTTCCGCTTCGGCGATCTTGCGCAGCAGGCCAATCATGTCTTCGGGTTCGATCCGGCGCAGGTCGAAACGCTGGCAGCGGGACAGCACGGTGACAGGGACTTTGCGGATTTCAGTGGTTGCGAAGATGAACTTCACATGCGCGGGCGGTTCTTCCAACGTCTTGAGCAGCGCGTTGAACGCGCTGGTCGAGAGCATATGAACCTCGTCGATGATATAAATCTTGTAACGCGCGCTGGCGGCGCGATAGCGGACACTGTCAATGATCTCGCGGATGTCGTTGACGCCCGTACGGCTGGCGGCGTCCATCTCCATCACGTCGACATGGCGGCCTTCCATGATGGCGACACAATGTTCGCACTGACCGCAGGGTTCGGTCGTGGGGCCACCGGTTCCGTCGGGTCCGATGCAGTTCATCCCCTTGGCGATGATCCTTGCGGTCGTGGTTTTGCCGGTGCCGCGAATACCGGTCATGATGAAGGCCTGCGCGATCCGGTCGGCCGCGAACGCGTTTTTCAGGGTGCGCACCATGGCATCCTGACCCACCAGATCGGCAAAGGTTTCCGGGCGATATTTGCGGGCGAGAACCTGATAGGCGGGGTTGGAGCTGTCTGTCATGTCTTCTCGTTGGGATTCGGTGCTTGGGCACAGCGTAGTGGCCACCGTTGCCCGCGTCCACAGCGGGGCGCGATGATTTTTGATTTAGAAACGAGTCGCTTTCGCACTAAACTGCATCAGCGGATTTAATGGCTCATTTTGTAAAGAGTTCTTTGGGGAGGACAGGATTCATGTCGCAGTTGGTGATCTACGCCCTGCAAGTCGGTGGCGGAACGCTGGCGCTGACCTCGATGCCCGGACGCGGCGGAGATTACTCCAGCGATCTGGATATGATCGCAGCCTGGCAGCCGGGGCTTGTTGTTTCGATGACGACGGATGTCGAAATGCTTCAGGACGGGGCGCAGGAATTTGGCAGCGATATTCAAAGCCGCGCCAGCCGATGGGTTCACCTGCCGATCGAAGATTTCGGAGCGCCGACAAAAGCGATTGATGACGCGTGGCCGTCCGTCAGCGCCGCGGCCCGGCACGCGCTTTCCGGCGGAGGTCGCGTATTGGTACACTGCCGCGGGGGATGTGGCAGGTCAGGTATGGTTGTCCTTCGGCTTATGGTCGAATGCGGCGAACGCGCGGACACGGCGCTGCAACGATTGCGGGCGGTGCGCCCTTGCGCCGTCGAAACGGATGCGCAACTGGCCTGGGCCTCTCGGCGCGCCCAGGCACAGGTCAGTCTGGATTCAGATTGAAATCTGCATGGGCGCGCAAGCAGGTTTTCGAGGCCGGATCGTGGAAACTTCGATCATCGCGCAGGGTGGGGTCTTCACGACGCCGGATGGCATCGCACTGAACGTGTTTCCGAAGATCAGGTCGGCATAGCCGTTCAGCGGCTCAATTGCGGTTTCGGGCTGCGTTCCGCAAAAGACACGAATGCTGTCTGATCGCGCGCGGAAAATTGCATGACATCCTTCGGCGCAATGTGACAGCTCGCTGCTGCCCTCAATCTCGAAATCGTCACTTGTGGCCGAGGTCGCCTGGGCCATGGCTTCGGATATCGAGCGCGCCAGCCGCGCCAAAGCGGGACAGGTTTTGCCCGTCCGCTGACATACTGTTGCACTGAATTCATGTGTTTTTGTCTTCCAGATCATCCTGCGCCCTCCGCGCTTGGTGGACAGGATATTGGGGACAGGTGGAACAGCGTGATGCCGTCAGGACCTGCCCGGACACCCCGCCCGAGTTTCGGTTTCGTTTCCGATGGCAGGTCTCCTGACTTGCGGGTCATCGCTTTGCCGACCTTCCCAGCCTTCGGGGCCAGTGGTGTTTCGGCATCGCTTACCGCTTACAGTTGCGGGGGCAGTCGCGGATTTGGTTGTTGCCTGCATGACCAGACATTACCGCACCGTGTTCCCTTTTCATCCCGACCCCTTGTGGAGGCCGGAAACCATCACACAACCGCTAGCGTTTGAGCACGCATCGAGTCAAGCCGATCTTTTGGCCGGACGCTTGGTCATGCTGGATACGATGTTGGTTCATGCATAGTGTCGAGGGCGTTGAGGTTCGGAAACCGGATTTACCAAGCGCAAAGCCAGAGATCATGTTGGACACAGAGCAAACGGTATTGACCGAAGAGTTTCGCTTTCCGTCCGGGCAGAAAACACTGTCTGCTCGGTTGTACAGCCCGCTGACCTCGCCCGAAATCGTCGTCGTGCTGAACAGTGCAACGGGTGTGCCGCGCGATTATTACCGTCATTTCGCACGATGGCTTGCTGCCGAGCAGGGTATGGCCTGCCTGACCTATGACTATCGCGATTACGGGCATTCCTTGACTGGCCGCCTGAAAGACTCGCGTGCGACCATGGCGGATTGGGCCTTGATCGACATGCCCGCGGCACGGGCGGAAATGCGCAGACGGTTTCCCGATTCGCAGCATTGGACCATCGGCCATTCGATCGGCGCAATGTTGGGGCCTGTGCAGCCGGATATCGATCTGATTGACCGGATGATCTGTGTGTGTTCGGGGCTGGTAACTGTAAGCGACCACCCGTGGCCCTATCGTGGTTTGGCAGGATTGTTCTGGTATGGTCATGCCCCGCTTTTGGCCCGAGCCCTTGGCTACCTTCCCGGAAAGGCGATCGGGTTCGGCTCGGATCTGCCGGCATCGGTCTATTGGCAGTGGCGCAAATGGTGTACGGCGCCTTTGAACTATGTGCCTGAAATCGGGCATGAGTTACCTGCGGCGCAGTGGAAGGATTCTGGAACGCCCGTGGATTTGTTCACCTTCGAGGACGACCAGATGGTGCCGCCGGACGCGGTTTGGCGGCTTGCGGATCTTTACGGCCCCGATGCCAACCGCCACCTGCTGAGCCCTGCCGATTTCGGGTTGTCCGAGGTTGGTCATATCGGAGCATTTGCCCGGCGCAATGCAGCGGTTTGGCCGCGACTGATCGCTTGATCAGACGCGGCGCAGAACGGGCCAGGCCCCGACCCGCCATCACCGGTTGCGAAGTTTCTTTTCCTTCATGACGCCACGGACCATCTTGCCGAACGCTTTGTCCCGCGCCCGGGACTGCGCGACGGTTTCAGAATTGCGCTGATCTTCGCGCCGAAGCTTGCGCCATCGGTCCAATCGAGCCGGATCAAGCGTGCCGTGGCTTATTGCCTTTTGCACGGCACATCCGGGCTCGGAGCTGTGCTGGCAATCCGAAAAACGGCAGTCCCGGCTCAACTCGACAAGGTCCGAGAAAACGTCGTCGATCCCGTCCTGAGCGTCCAGCAGGCGCAACGCGCGCATTCCGGGTGTATCGATCAACCAGCCGCCGTTGCGCATCCGGTGCAATGCGCGTGCGGTTGTCGTGTGTCGGCCCCGCGCGTCATCCTCGCGAATGTCCGAGGTGGCAAGATTCTGATCGGTCATGGTATTGGCAAGTGTCGTCTTGCCAACGCCCGACGAACCAACCAGCGCTCCGGTCTGGCTTTTTGGGCACCAGGACAGAACCTTTTCAACCTCTGCCGGGTCCAGCGCGTTGATCGCCAGAACCGTCAGGAACGGGTCCAGTGATTGCACCTGCCCCGCGAAACTGTCAGGGTCTGCCGATTTGTCGGCCTTTGTCAGAACAACGACCGGGTAACACCCCGCCTGATGCGCAAGCGCCAGATATCGTTCCAGCCGGGGCAGGTTGAAATCGGCATTGCACGAGCTGACGATGAACAGCACATCGACATTGGCTGCGATCAGTTGCGTCGCGGCACCTGTACCGGCGGCGCGTCGGTGCAGCAGGCTGCGCCGGTCGAGAAAATGGCGCACGCGTTTGTCGTCGTCGGTGAGAACCCAGTCGCCAACGGCATAGGTGCCGGTTGATTGATCGAGGGTCAGCAACGGGACTTCACCATCCGGGTTCAGCCCGATCAGGCGGTCCCGATGAACGGAAGTGATGCGAAAAGGTGTGCAGGAAGGATAAGCCGCGTGTTGCGCAGCAAAGTGAGAGGACCATCCCAGGTCCGAAAGTGTAAGAAACATTGGTCTGCCTGTCGTCAGAAACAGCACTCCCGACGGATGGCAAGCGCTCATCCCCGGGTCATGTGTTCAGGCAGTCAGTTGATACCGTGAGGTCAGAACCGTGCTGCCCGAAGGATCTTTGCTACAATCATAAAGCCCTCCTGCGGCCAAGGTTCATTAAGGTTCATAAAGTGAGAGGTTGGACATCGACCCAAGCGGGGCTCGTTGTGGCTGCTTCCTTCCGGACCTGACCAGGTTGGCGAGGCGCTCGCCCGCGCCAACCTCTCGATTCTGGATATAGGGAAGGCTTCGGCAAAAGACAACCCGTCAGAGCGTCAGGCGAATGCGCGCAAAACCCTGTTCGTCAGGTTCCAGAATCTTGGGGGCGAACCTGTTCAATTCGTCGACATATTTCAAAGCACCGGGCCCTGTCCGAAGAATGGTCTTCATCCCCGATTTCGGCATCAGCGAGAACGGATAAGGTTGCCGGGCCAATGGGTCGGGTGGCAGGCGGTGCGTCATGTAATCCCGCAAAATGTCCCGGATATCCAGCGGGGGCAGATCTATGGCAGGGGTCGATGACACATGCGGGAAATGTCCGCCTCCGCTTGCGCGATAATTATCGAGCGCAACGACAAATGTCTGATCCGGCCGCACGGCTTGGCCCGCGCAAGTCAGATGATGCACTCGCCTGTGGCCGGGATGGATCATTTGCCCCCCGACATCGTAACGCGCCGGTTGCGACGGGTCGATCTGATAGGACAGGCCAAAGATGACATCGAAATTGTATCCTGCCCGATCCCGGTCGAACAGTTCTGCCTCGGCATCGGGGAATTGTTGGTTGAATGCACTGGCTGACATCTCCAACCACTCCAGCAGCTGCGCGCCCGTGATCTGAACCGCGCGCAACTCGTTGGGAAAGACATGCAGGTCCGCCACGTGACGCAGACAGATTTCACCGGGCGGCACGTCCGTATAGTGCCTGGGGCCAGAGCGTCCGCCGCATTTGGCCGGTGACGCGGCTGACAACAGTGGCAGCTCTGCAAGCGTGGTGCCGTGTAAAAAAGGGCGCAACGCGGCTGCTTGTGCGGCGGCAACAAGCGTCAATCCACGATCCGGCGCACAGAAGCTGAAATAGCTGTGCAATGTCTCCGAGACGTGCGCAACGGGCGCGGCCATGTCCTGACGGGTCTGCTGATGTGCGTGTTCAACCAGATTCGCGATTGCCAAATCTTCGCCAATCGCGGTGCCGCCCATCGAAATCGGGCGCAATTCGGCGTGGCTGTCAACAACACGCAGCCCCGACTGGGGCTGTAGGGTAACGGCCAGATCGATTACTCCAAGATATGCGCCTGCCGAGCCGGGCATGACAACCGGCGTTCCATGCACCAGCCCTTTCACGTAATCCACATTCGGGGTTTGCGCGCCGGTGCGTGCGGGAAGGGTCAGGTGAGTGTGCCCGGCGACCACAGCGTCGATGCCCTCGATCGCGGCCAGGGGAATAACGGCATTTTCAGTGTCGGTCGCTGTGTCCGGGTGTCCAAGCCCGGAATGGGCGAGCGCCACGATCAGATCGCACCCCTTTACGCGCAAAAGACGCGTCAGGGACCGGGCCGCGACAACGATGTCGTCCGCCGCTACGGTTTCGTTCAGATTGTGTTCTTCCCAACGTGTTGTTTGCGGTGGCAGAACCGAAAACACGCCGACGCGAATGGGTACATCCTTGTTTCCCACCGACACGATACGGTCGAGGATCGCAAAACGCTGCCATGATTGTCGTTCTCCGGACCGATGAAGATTGCCGCACAGAACCGGGCACGGGGCTTGCGCAAGGGTCTTGTCCAATGTCGGCAGCCCGAACCCGAAATCATGATTGCCCAGACCAATCGCATCATAGTCCAGCGCCTTGAATGCCTGCATCATCGGGTGGGGCGTGTCGTTCCGAACGGCCCATTCGCCCATCGGCGTTCCCTGGAGCGAATCCCCGTTGTCGAACATCAGTACCAGCGCGTCTGTGGCCTCGTGTCGGGCCTTGCGGATCAGGCTGGCGGTGCGTGTCAGCCCAAGCGTCGGGTCCGGTGTGTCCGCGTAATAGTCAAAACCGGTCAGATGCATGTGCAGGTCGGAGGTGGCAAGAATACGAATACGCCCACGGTCTTTTGTGGGTTGAACCTGCGTCGATGGGTTTTGCTTCACTTTTTTTGTTCTGCTTTTGAATGTGGTAATGGGCTAAAATCATCAAAGCGCAGTCTAGATGATTTTTCCGAGGCCGCCATGCGGCTTTTCGGCGGCGCGTCTCTGCGTTTTGCGTCTTGAATTGCCATTGCAACAGGGCCTGAGACATGGCAGCCCTGTGCGCAAGACCAGAAGGAATTCCAATGAAAAACGCAGAGCAGGTGACTTTCGGTGGCTCGGGCCTGAATCGGGCAGCGCATCTTCGTGGGGATTCAGAGAAGCTGTCCGAGATGGCGCGCGACCCTGCTGCGCGATGCATATTGCTGTGGCGAGGCAAGCTTTTGGTCGTGGGCGCGGCGCTGGATCAGCTTGCCCTGACGCAGATGACCCACCCGCTGGTATGCGATGGCCCCGGCGGCGTGATCGAAGCACCGGTTTTTCTGGGCCTGAGCGCAGAGGGCGCACCCCTGTTTGCCGCGGATATCTCGGCCTGGGGGGCAGAGGGATTGGATCTGACCGGCCTGGGAGAGTTCGTGGACAGATCCGAACAGCAGCACCCGGATTTGCCTGAAGGGCATGTTTTCGCCGAGCTTCGCCGGATCATGGCGCGATTGTCGCCTCGTGATGCCGAACTGGCCGCATCCGCCAAGGCGGTTGTCGGTTGGCACGAAACACATCGCTTCTGCGCTCGCTGCGGCGCAGCCAGCAATATGTCGCAAGCGGGATGGCAGCGCAGTTGCCCGTCATGCGGCGGGCAACATTTTCCGCGCACGGATCCGGTTGTGATCATGCTGATTACGCATGGGGACAATGTGCTTATGGGGCGGTCTCCGGGTTGGCCCGAGGGAATGTTTTCCTTGCTGGCGGGATTTGTCGAACCCGGCGAAACGCTCGAAGCGGCGGTGCGCCGCGAGGTGATGGAAGAGGCAGGCGTACCTGTTGGCGCGGTGTCTTACCTGTCCAGCCAGCCCTGGCCGTTCCCGGCATCCCTGATGTTCGGATGCGCCGGCGAGGCCCTGTCGCGCGACATCGTTATCGATCCGGTCGAGATCGAAGAGGCGATGTGGGTCAGCAAATCCGAAATGATGCAGGCATTTGCCGGCGAACATCCCCGGTTGCTGCCGGCTCGCAAGGGAGCTATCGCTCATTTTCTGCTTCAGAACTGGCTTGCGGATACGCTGGACTGAGGAAAAACTGGTGAAGCCATAAACAGCAAAGGTCATTATGCAGTTTTCAGCGCGCGAAGATATCGAAGCCCCGATCAATTCGGTGTTCGACATGGTGTCGGATTTCGAAAGGTTCGAACGTATGGCGATGCGTCGTGGTATCGACGTGCGGCGTCTGGAGGCTGATGCAATGGTGGTTGCCGGCACTGAATGGAAAACCGAATTCAAGTTGCGTGGAAAGCCGCGCCAGATGTCGGTGGTGATGACGGATTACGACAAGCCGTCGCAAATGCGGTTCGAGGCGGCCAGCAAAGGGATGACCGGCCTGACGACAGTTGATTTTCTGGCCCTGTCTCCGCGCCGGACACGCCTGAGCATCGAAATGTCCTTGGCCGCAAAGTCCTTGCCCGCGCGGTTGCTGTTGCAGTCCATGAAGCTTGGACAGTCAAAGTTCCGCAAGCAATTCCAGGTGCGGTTCAGCGAGTTTGCGCGTGAACTGGAGCAGCGTCACCTGCACGGGGCGTGAACGGCGTCTGCTGTACTGATCGGGGCAAGGATTGGAAAAGAAACCGCAGATGTCGCACATCATTTTTCTGCATGGCGCATCAAGCAGTGGTAAATCGACGATCGCGCAGGCTTTGCAACAGAAGATAGCGAAGCCGTTCTGGCATATCTCGATCGACCACTTGCGAGATTGTGGTGTTCTGCCGCTGGATCGCTATCGCCGTGGCGAGTTCGATTGGTCCGACGACCGATCGGCAGTCTTTGATGGGTTTCATCAGTCGCTGGCTGCCTACGCGGCCTCGGGCAACAATCTGATTTTGGAACATATTCTGGATACGCCGGGGTGGGACAAAGATTTGCGCGACCTTTTCCGCCCGTTTGATGTTCTGTTCGTGGCTGTCCATTGCCCGGTTCCCGAGTTGAACGCGCGCGAACGATTACGCGGCGACCGTCCGGTGGGAAGCGCCCAACGGGACCAAACCATGATCCACGCAGGTAGAGTTTACGATATCGAGATTGATTCCATGGACGGCATTGAAGCCAACGTGCAGACAATTCTTCAGGCATGGCGCAGTGACCTGCGCCAATCGGAATTCAGCCAGTCTTTCACGTGACCTGTCAGCCGCGAGGATGGGCCGCAGGGTAGACGCCAAGAACCTCGACATTGGTCGTGAAGTGTTCCAGTTCGTCCATTGCCAGCTGCACATTGCGGTCTTCGGGATGTCCAACGATATCCGCATAAAACTGCGTTGCAGTGAAGGACCCGTCGACCATATAGCTTTCCAGCTTGGTCATGTTGATCCCGTTGGTGGCAAAGCCACCCATGGCCTTGTACAGCGCGGCCGGGATGTTGCGGACCTGAAACACGAAGCTGGTGATCATTTCATACTCACCCCGACGTGACAGATCCGCCTCTCGTGACATGACAAGAAAACGGGTCGTGTTGTCGTCATTGTCCTCGATATGGCGGGCCAGCACGTTCAGGTCGTAGATTTCAGCCGCAAGCTCGCTGGCCAGAGCGGCGGAATGCAAATCCCCGATTTCGGCCACTTCGCGCGCGGCGCGGGCATTGTCGGGACTGACACGGCCGCGAATACCGTGTTCCTTCAGAAATCCTGAACATTGCGGCAGCAGCACCAGATGCGAATGCGCTTCGGTGATGTCTTCCAGTTTTGCGCCGGGTACACCAAGTAGGTTGATGTGAACACGCACGAACGCTTCATCGATGATGTGAAGCCCGCTATGGGGCAACAGCCGGTGAATATCGGCAACCCGACCATAGGTCGTATTTTCGACCGGCAGCATCGCCAGATCGGCCGCGCCCGAGCGAACTGATTCGATCACATCCTCGAATGTGCGGCAGGGCAGGGCCTCCATTTCGGGTCGTGCGTTGCGGCAGGCCTCGTGACTGTAGGCGCCGGGTTCGCCCTGAAAAGCAATGCGATTGGTCATTTGGTCGATTCCATGCAACAAGTTCGCGATTTGGTCGTTTCGTCGCGGTGTCTATACCTTGCCTCTCGCAAGTGGAAGCCTTAGACACCTGCGCAGACAGCTGAAATGGACACGCGATCAATGTTCGACACGATGACAGTTACGAAGGCCGCCGCAGGCCTGTTCGGCACTTTCCTGGTGCTGCTTCTGGCCAAATGGGGGGCTGACATCCTCTATTCTTCCGGTGGCCATGGCTCGGCTGAGGCCGCCTACATTATCGAAACCGAAAGCTCGGGCGAAAGCGCCGACGGCGAAGAAGTGGTCTTTGAAGATCTGCTGGCCGCCGCTGACGTTGAGAAGGGCGCGAAAGTATTCCGCAAGTGCACCGCGTGCCACAAGCTGGAAGACGGGGCGAATGGAACCGGCCCTTACCTGTATGGCGTAGTTGATCGCCCGGTTGCCTCGGCAAAAGGTTTCACCGGTTACTCAGCCAGCATGCAGGCCCATGGCGGCAACTGGACGCCCGAAGCGCTGGATGCCTTCCTGGAACGCCCAAGCGCCTATATCTCGGGAACATCGATGAGTTTTGCTGGCTTGAAAAAACCTCAGGACCGCGCGGACTTGATTGCTTATCTGCAGACAATTGGCAACTGATTGCCTGAGAGACCATTGAAGTTCAGAGCCGCTGCCCCGCGCAGCGGCTTTTTTTGTCTGAAGGGAACTTCACAAAGCGCTCACGCATTCTAAACTTGAAACTGTCAGCGTTGGCACTTTAGCTAGCGTATGCGACATAAAAGATTACAATAACCCAGAGGATGAGCCCCATGATATCCCTAATGCCTGCTGCACGTGATCTTAAGGTCAGGCCATTGGCTGGCATATTCGGGCTTTGTGCTGTTCTGCTCTCACCGCAAGCCGCTTTGGCATTGGATGAGGGGGTTACCCGCAGTCATGGATACTCGTATTTCGGCAATCTGGATTACCCTGCTGACTATCCGCATCTGAATTACGTGAACCCTGATGCGCCCAAAGGTGGTGAGTTGTCCGTGGCGGCCTCGGGGACGTTCGATTCCCTGAATCCCTATTCCCGCAAGGGGCGCGCAGGCGCCTTGACGACGCTGCAATATGACCGCCTGTTCGAAAGCTCTGATGACGGTGTCGGGCAGTATTACGGCGTGCTGGCGGAAAGTCTGGAATATGATGAAGGGCGCAACTACGTCATTTTCCATTTGCGACCCGAAGCAACCTTTTGGGATGGCACGCCGGTGACGGCCGAGGATGTTGTTTACAGCCACCGCCTGTTCATCGAACAGGGCCTGCCTTCGTACGCCCAAGCCGTGGGCCGCATGGTGACGGGGGCTGAAGCGCTGGATGATCACACGGTCAAGTTCTCATTCAATCCGGAAGTCACCCGCCGAAGTTTGATCGAGACCGTTGGGTCGACCCCCGTCTTTTCGAAAGCATGGTTCGAGGCGGATGAATCCAGACGTCTGGATGAGCCGCGTCTGGAAGTTGCGGTCGGCTCGGGCCCCTACAAACTCGACAGCTATGACATCAATCGCCGTATCGTTTACAAGCGACGCGACGACTATTGGGGTAAAGATCTGCCATTCAATGTTGGTCGCAACAATTTCGATACCATTCGCGTCGAGTATTTCGCCGATCAGACAGCGGCGTTCGAGGGGTTCAAGGCCGGTGAATACACGCTGCGAATTGAAAGCGATCCCAAGCTTTGGGCGACAGCGTATGATTTTCCGAAGCTGAACGAAGGTGTGATCGTACGGGACGAGATACCGGATGGCAGCCCGCCAACACCGTCAGGCTTCGTCTTCAACCTCGGAAAACCGCAGTTTTCCGACAAGAACGTACGCAAGGCCCTTGCACTGGCCTTCAATTTCGAATGGGCAAATGAATCCCTACTGTTTGGTCTGAATTCACCGCGCAATTCCTTTACACAAGGCACCCCGCTGGAAGCGCAAGGCCTGCCCGAGGGCGATGAACTGGCGTTTCTTCAAGCGCTGGGTGAGGTTATGCCCGAGGACCTTCTTTCAGAACCTGCCGTGACGGTTCACGAGTCAAACCCCGCGCGCCTGAACGATCGCAGAAATCTGCGAAAAGCCGCGAAGCTGCTGGACGAGGCCGGGTGGCCTGTCGGCGATGGCAACGTGCGGCGCAACGCGGAAGGACAGACGCTCAAGGTGGATATCCCCTATCCTTCAAACCTGCCGACCTCGACGGCCACGATGATTGAAACCTATGTCCAGAACCTGCAAGCCATTGGCGTGGATGCGTCGGCGGAAAAGGTTGACCCGGCGCAATACACGCTGCGCAGCCGCGAGCGGGACTATGACATGGTCTATTCCACACGTTACGGGTCTTTTTTGTCGACCGGTGGCGGGTTGAGCCAGATGTACGGGTCGGAAGAGGCCGCATTCAGTCTTTTCAACCCGGCCGGATTGGCCAGCCCATTGGTTGACGCAATCATCGAAGCATCCTTTGATACCGACAATCAGGCGGATCAGGACACGGCGTTGAAGGCGTTGGATCGCGCTTTGCGGTACGAGTTCTTCGTGATCCCCGTAGGATACATCGCTGACCACTGGGTGGCATATTACGATATGTATGAATACCCGGAAAACCTGCCGCCTTATTCGCTGGGCTATCTGGATCTGTGGTGGATCAATCCGGAAAAAGAGGCCGCACTGAAAGCGAAAGGCGCGCTGCGATAACATGGGCGCCTATATTCTAAGACGTTTGTTGCTGATCATTCCGACCCTTCTGGGCATCATGATCGTCAACTTCACGCTAGTACAATTCGTGCCTGGCGGACCGGTCGAGCAGATCATTGCCCAGATCGAAGGTCAGGGGGATGTTTTCGCCGGTTTTGCGGGTGCGGGCGATGCCGGCGCGGGGTCAGAGCCGGCGGGCGGTGTTTTCGACGACAAATATGTCGGTGCGCGGGGCCTGCCGCCCGAGTTCATTGCTGAACTTGAAAAGGAATTCGGCTTCGACAAACCGCCCCTGGAACGTTTTCTGATCATGATGGGCAATTATCTGACGCTGGACTTCGGCGAGAGCTATTTCCGCTCGATCAGCGTGATTGATCTGGTGCTCGAGAAAATGCCGGTCTCGATCTCGCTGGGCCTGTGGTCAACGCTTATCGCCTATCTGGTTTCGATCCCTCTAGGCATTCGCAAGGCGATCAGGGACGGTTCGCAGTTCGACACGTGGACCAGCGCAGCGATCATCGTGGCCTATGCGATCCCTGGCTTCCTGTTTGCCATTCTGCTGCTGGTGCTTTTCGCCGGTGGATCTTATTGGCAGATCTTCCCGTTGCGGGGGTTGACATCCGACAACTGGGACAGCCTGAGTCTCTTTGGCAAGATCGCAGATTATTTCTGGCATATCGCGTTGCCGACCATTGCGCTGACGATCTCGGCCTTCGCGACACTGACGCTGCTGACCAAGAACTCTTTTCTTGATGAAATCAAAAAGCAATATGTCATGACCGCCCGCGCCAAAGGCCTGAGCGAACGCAAGGTGCTGTATGGCCATGTGTTCCGCAACGCGATGCTGATCGTCATAGCCGGATTTCCGGCTGTGTTCATCGGCGTGTTCTTCGGAGGTTCGATCATCATCGAAACGATCTTCTCACTTGATGGTTTGGGACGTCTGGGTTTTGAAGCCGCCGTGGCGCGGGATTACCCGGTGATTTTCGGCACGCTGTTCATCTTTGGCCTGATGGGGCTGGTGGTCGGCATCATCAGCGATCTGATGTATGTGCTGGTCGACCCGCGCATCGATTTTGAAAAGCGGGAGGGGTAAATGGCATTGTCCCCCCTGAACCAGCGCCGCTGGAGCAACTTTCGCCGAAACAAGCGCGCCTTCTGGTCGTTGATCATCTTCGCCGTGTTGTTCGGCCTGTCGCTGTTTGCCGAGTTCATCGCCAACGACAAACCGATTCTGGTGAAATACCGGGGCGAGTTTTACATGCCGGTCTTCAACTTCTACGCGGAAACCGAATTTGGCGGAGACTTCCAGACAGAGGCGATCTATCGCGACCCCGAGGTTCAGTGCCTGATAGACAGTGGCGGGCTTGAGCAGTGTTTTGACGATCCCGAAGGCATTATCGAACAGATCGACGCCGGCACGTTCCAGGCGGAGGGGTTCGAGCGTGGCTGGTCGCTTTGGCCGCTGATCCCTTATTCCTACAACACGTCTGTGGACCGCCCCGGGGCCGCACCTTTGCCGCCCAACGGCCAGAACCTGCTGGGCACCGATGACACCAAGCGCGATGTGCTGGCACGGGTGATTTACGGCTTCCGCTTGTCGATCCTGTTCACGCTGTTGGTGACGGGCGCTGCCAGCCTGATCGGTGTTTTTGCCGGTGCCATACAGGGTTTCTTCGGCGGTTGGCTGGATCTGATCTTTCAGCGGATCATCGAGATCTGGTCAGCGACACCATCGCTTTACGTCATCATCATCATGTTCGCGGTATTGGGGCGAAGTTTCTGGCTGCTGGTCGCGTTGATGATCCTGTTCAGCTGGACCGGGCTGGTTGGCGTGGTGCGCGCAGAATTCCTGCGGGCGCGAAACCTTGAATATGTGCGCGCTGCACGGGCACTGGGTGTGGGCAACATGACCATTATGTTCCGCCACATGCTGCCCAACGCAATGGTTGCCACGCTGACCTTCATGCCCTTCATCGTTACGGGCACCATTGGGGGGCTGGCTTCGCTGGATTATCTGGGTTTTGGTCTTCCGTCTTCGGCCCCTTCGCTGGGGGAGCTCACCTTGCAGGCAAAACAGAACCTTCAGGCCCCATGGCTGGCCTTTACGGCCTTTTTCACCTTTGCCATCATGCTGTCCCTGCTGGTCTTCATCTTTGAAGGCGTGCGGGATGCGTTCGATCCCAGAAAGACCTTCTCATGAGCCTGCTGGATGTAAACAACCTGAAGGTCTCGTTCCGGCAGGACGGTCAGATCAGTGCTGCGGTTCGGGGCGTGTCATTCCATGTCGATCGCGGGGAAACCGTGGCGCTGGTGGGTGAATCCGGATCGGGCAAATCTGTGACCGCGCTCAGCACCGTATCTTTGCTGGGCGACAGCGCGATCGTCGAAGGGTCCGTCACCTATGACGGACAGGAGATGATCGGCGCCTCGGAGCAACGCCTGATGGATGTGCGCGGCAATGACATCAGCTTTATTTTCCAAGAGCCGATGACATCGCTGAACCCGCTGCACACGATCCAGAAGCAGATGGCGGAATCGCTGGCCCTGCATCAGGGGGTCACGGGTGATGTCGCGCGCGAACGAATTCTTGAATTGTTGAACAAGGTCGGTATCCGCGACCCCGAAGACCGGCTGGACAGCTATCCGCACCAGTTGTCTGGCGGACAGCGGCAACGCGTGATGATCGCCATGGCGCTGGCGAACAAGCCGGACATCCTGATCGCCGATGAACCGACAACGGCGTTGGATGTTACCATTCAGGCACAGATCCTCGAGTTGCTGGCCAGTTTGCAGAAATCCGAAAATATGGGGATGCTGTTCATCACCCACGATCTGGGCATCGTGCGGCGCATCGCCGACCGGGTTTGCGTGATGAAGGATGGTGAGATCGTCGAGACCGGCGCGACCGCCGAGATCTTCGACAACCCGCAGCACCCCTATACCCGCAAGCTCCTGGCCGCGGAACCTTCGGGTCAGCCAGACGCCGTTGCAACAGATGCCGAGGAAGTCGCGCGCACCGATCACCTGAAGGTCTGGTTCCCGATCCAGCGCGGGTTTCTGAAACGCACGGTCGGCTATGTGAAGGCGGTGAATGACGCCACGCTGAGCGTGCGCGCGGGTGAGACCTTGGGGATCGTGGGCGAAAGCGGGTCGGGCAAGACCACGCTGGCGCTGGCGATCATGCGTCTGATCGCGTCCGAAGGCGGCATCACCTTCCGCGATCAGGATGTTCGAAAATGGTCCACGCGAGAGCTGCGCCGGCTGCGCAAGGATATGCAGATCGTGTTTCAGGACCCGTTCGGCAGCCTCAGCCCACGCATGACCTGTCAGCAGATCATCGCGGAAGGTCTGGCCATTCACAACATTGATCCTCATCGCGCGCCGCGCGAGCTGGTCGCTGAGGTGATGACCGAAGTGGGCCTGGATCCTGCGGCGATGGACCGGTATCCGCACGAGTTTTCGGGCGGTCAGCGTCAGCGCATCGCGATTGCGCGCGCGATGGTCTTGCGCCCCAAGCTGCTGGTTCTGGACGAACCGACCAGCGCGCTGGACATGACGGTTCAGGTTCAGATCGTCGATCTGCTGCGCGATCTGCAAAAGAAATACGGGCTGGCTTATCTGTTCATCAGCCATGACCTGAAAGTTGTGCGGGCGATGTCGCACAAGGTGATCGTCATGCGAAACGGAGATGTGGTTGAAATGGGCACGGCCGAGGATTTGTTCGAAAATGCCCAGATCGACTATACCCGCGAATTGATTGCTGCGGCGGGCTGAAATCAGCCCGCCACCGTCAGTCCATCAGGCGCTGGCTTTCTCTTTGGCCGCCGTTTTCGGCACCGGCCCGCGCAGTTCTTCATAGTGATCAAAGCTCAGCTTGACCCACCCGGTTCCGCGCGTGGCACTGGCAAGAGTGCGATGCAACTCATCCTCGGCCACGGCGGGAATCAGGGCGTTGAAAATCTCCCAGCCTGATGCGTTTGGGTTGCCCTCAAATCCCAGAACCTGCCCTTGCAGAGAGCTGATCGTCGGCACGAGGTCGCCGACAAAATCAGAAGGCAGGTGGATTTCGGCGTTCAGGATTGGCTGCAAAACAACGGGCTTGGCCTGTGGCAGCGCTTCGCGCACGGCGTTCTTGCCCGCGGTGCGGAAGGCATAATCCGAACTGTCCACGTTGTGATGTTTGCCGTCATGCAGCGTGACCTTCACATCCACCACCGGAAAGCCCTCGGGGCCTTGCTCCAGCGCGTCTCTGGCGCCCTGTTCCACGGATGGGATGTAATTCTTGGGCACCGCGCCGCCCTTGACCACCTCTTCGAACTGGAACCCAGATCCGCGCGGCAGCGGCGCGACCGAGATCACGACATCCGCGAACTGCCCGGCCCCGCCGGATTGTTTGCGGTGTCTGTGGCGGTGTTCGACAGGTGTTCGGATGGTTTCGCGATAGGCGGTTTCGACCGGGTCGGCTTCAATCTCGATACCGAAATCCTCGGCCAGCTTGGCGGTCACGCGCCGCATGTGCTGCGGACCTTGAGACCCAAGAACGGCGTGGCCGGTCAGCTCATCCTGTTGCAGGTGAAGGCCGGGGTCGATTTCGGCCAGACGGCTCAGGGCGTTTGACAGGCGCACATCGTCCCGCTCATGCGCGGGCGAGACGATCTGACGATGCGCCACCGGATGCGAGGCCGCCCATTCCGGCAGTTCCGTCGCCGAATTGCTGTCGTAGATGTAGCCGGGGTTGAGGTGATCGGATTTCACCGCCAGACCAATCTGCCCGGCCTCCAGCGTGGCGATCTGGGTTTTGGCATCCAGCGTTGTCAGATTGCCGACGGTCTCACCCCCCAAGGCTTCATGGGCTTGCACGCCGTCCCCCAGGCCGCGCAGAACGACGATTTTTCCGATGTGCTTTTTGACATCCGCAAAACCGGCAATGGCGCGGGCGCTGTCTGCGGCCTCGTCGCGCCCGGCGGCGATGTCAAATTCGGGGGCTTCGTGCCGCAGCGCCTTCATCAGACGCGTCAGCCCGTTGCCATGGCTCGCGGCACCCAGGCAGGCGGGAATCAACTGATGGTTCTGCAAAACCTGTGCTGCCAGATCATAGACCTCGTCACTTGGCGGCTGTTTGTCTTCGATCAGCTGTTCCAGCAGGTTGTCATCGAAATCGGACAGGGTTTCGAGCAGCTCGGTTCGCGCTTCCTGCTCGCGGTCTTCGACGGATTGAGGCAGTTCGATCAGGGCCGAGGGCTGGCCCTCCTGATATTTCCAGGCCCGTTCCGAGATCAGATCAACCGCCCCGATGATCGTATCCCCTTCGCGGATCGGCACCTGACGCAGGGCAATGTGGTGGGTGCAGTATGTTTGCAGAGCGGCGATGATATCGCGGACGCGGCCATTGGGGTTGTCCATCCGGTTGATGAACAGAAAACAGGGGATGCCGGCCTCTTCGACCAATCGCAGGTAGGGCGCGCACAGAACGGCGGCATTCGGGTCGGGGGGCACCACGACCACGGCGGCGTCCGAAATCGCCATTGCAGGGCCGACATAGGCCAGTGCATCGCCGCCCCCATCGACGTCGATCGCGCACCAGGGCTCGTCCAGGTAAGAAAAACCGTGCAAATGCACGGTTCCGGAAACATCGAATGTGGTGGGGCGCCCGTCGAGGCGGCTGATGGCCTCGACAAGCGTAGATTTGCCCGATTGGCTGGGCCCGAGGACGGTGAAAACGCGCATGAGTGTTGTCCCTCTTTCAGGTTGCAGATTGGCTACACGAAAGGGACCGACCGACGCGTTGGCGCCGACAAGGATTGTCTGTATTTTGCCCGCCTCAGACCGCAGAGCGAGATGCCGCCCTACAACATGAGTGTGGGAAAAACCGCAGGCGTGCGTCAAGCCCCTGATGTGTTTTGCGCGTCACGGGCCGAATGTTGCCCGCCGAAAAAGGGTCAGATGGCCGAGCTGTGCCCGGCTTTGCTGAGGTCATAGGCGTCAAAGCTGCGGGCGATCATCCGGGTCAGCGCCCGCGCTTCGGGCGGTATGAAAAGCCCGGCTTCAGTGATTTGCAGCATCCCGTCGAAAGATGCGTTGGCTGCGCGGTACATCTCGTCCAAGTCAGAGGCCGAAATATCGTGATCCCGCAGGATTTCCGCCGTGTCGATCTTGAAATCGCACATCAATGCCTCGATCAGGCGGGCACGCAGAATGTCCTGACCTTTGAAGAGGTGCCCTCGGGATGTCGAAAACTGCCCATCGCGAATGGCTTTGGTATGGGCAGAGGTGGCCGGAGCGTTCTGCGCATAGCCTTGCGGGAAACGAGAGATCGAGCTGGCCCCGACACCAATCAGAACATCGGCCTGATCGTCGGTGTAACCCTGGAAGTTCCGCTTGAGGCGGCCCGCGCGCAAAGCGTGTGTCAGACCGTCATCCACAGTGGCGAAATGGTCGATACCGATCTCGGCATAATTGTCCCAAAGGAACAAACGTCGGGCCGTGTCGAACAGTTCAAGGCGCTGTTCCGGTGTGGGCAGGGCGTCCGACGGAATCAGCTGCTGCCGCTTGGCCATCCAAGGCACGTGGGCATATCCGTAGAGTGCCACGCGATCCGGGTTGAGCGACAGGAGTTTCTGCACGCTTTCCGTCATGCGCGCCTTGGTCTGATGTGGCAGACCGTAAAGGATATCCGCATTCAGGCTGGTGATGCCACGTTCACGGATCATGTCGATTGCGTCGCGTGTTGTGTCATAGCTTTGAATACGGCCTATGGTTTTCTGGATTTCGTCATCGAAATCCTGCACCCCAATCGAGGCGCGGTTCATGCCCGCGTCTGCCAGCGCGTCCAAACGCGCCTCGTCAATCTCGTTCGGATCGATCTCGACCGAGAATTCGGCATTCGGCCCCATGGGCACGATACCCAGGATGTGTTGTGCCAATTCGCGCATCAATTGGGCGTTCAGCAATGTTGGTGTGCCGCCGCCCCAGTGCAGGCGCGACAGAACCACACCTTCAGGCAGACGGGCCGCCAGAAGGTCCAGTTCGGCCTTCAGAACATCGACATAGGCGATTACCGGATTGTCGGTTTGTGTCCCTTGTGTTCGGCAGGCACAGAACCAGCATAGCCTGCGGCAGAATGGGACATGAATGTACAGCGAAATTGCACTGCCGGGTTTGATCCCGGAAATCCAGTCGCCGAACATATCTGCTCCCACGTCGTTGCTGAAGTGGGGGGCGGTGGGGTAGCTTGTGTAACGCGGTACTTTCGCGTCAAAAAGTCCAAGCTTTGCCAATTGTGGTTTCACTATCATGGCGATACCCTTATGCGACAGGCGACACAGGTGCTTTGATGGAGATCAAGTGGGAACGCGCATGACAGTAAAAGCACAATTTGACCATTCAAATTGCGGAGATTGCCCGATTCGTCATCGCGCCGTCTGTGCCCGTTGTGATGCCAATGAGCTGGAAGAGCTTGAAAGCATTAAATATTACCGAAGTTTCGAGGCTGGTCAGACGATCATCTGGTCTGGGGATCAGATGAGTTTTGTCGGCTCGGTTGTGGCTGGTATCGCGTCGTTGACTCAGACAATGGAAGATGGCCGCACCCAAATGGTTGGTCTGCTGCTGCCAAGCGACTTCGTTGGCCGCCCGGGTCGCGATACTGCGCCCTATGATGTTCAGGCCACGACGGATGTCGTGATGTGCTGTTTCCGCAAGAAACCGTTCGAAGAGTTGATGGACCACACCCCGCATATCGCCCATCGTCTTTTGCAGATGACGTTGGACGAGCTTGACGCTGCCCGCGAGTGGATGCTGGTTCTGGGTCGAAAGACGGCGCGTGAGAAGATTGCCAGCCTGCTGTCGATCATTGCGCGCCGGGACGCTTCGGTCAGCCAAAAGGGTCTGACTGGATCTATAGTGTTCGACCTGCCCCTGACCCGAGAAGCAATGGCGGATTACCTTGGTTTGACACTGGAAACGGTCAGTCGCCAGATATCAGCTTTGAAAAAAGACGGGGTGATCACACTTGAAGGAAAGCGACACGTGACCATCCCCGATCTGGGCCGCCTGATGGAAGAGGCAGGTGACGATTCGGATGGCGGCTTTCCGGTCTGACGCGAACGGTTTTTGACCGCTAACAGCCGTCGCGGTCTTGTTCGCAGGAATGTCTGATTCAGGAGATCGACATGGAATTTACCAGTTTGTTGGCAATGCTTTTGGTCGGCGCAATCGCCGGTTGGCTGTCTGGCAAGATCATGGAAGGCCGGGGGTTCGGTCTTTTCGGCAACATCATTGTCGGAATCGTCGGCGCGTTTCTTGCGGGGTTGATTTTTCCGGCACTTGGATTTGCCGTTGGCGGCGGCCTGCTGTCGTCTATCTTCTTCGCAACAGTAGGCGCCGTGATCCTGTTGTTCCTGATAGGCCTCATCCGCAGAGGATGACAAAAGCCGCCGAGTCAGGCGGCTTTTGAAGGGCGGATCAATGGGCAAGGAATACGGGTACGCTAGACTGCTCCAGCATGTTGCGTGTTGCGCCGCCCAGAATGGCCTCGCGAAAACGGGAATGACCGTAAGCGCCCATGACGATCAGATCCGATTCTGTATCGGATGCGTGGCGGTTGAGAATATCCGACACGCGCGTCATGCTTTTGCTCAGCACATCAATCTCACATTTGACCCCGTGTCGGGCCAGCATCTGTGACAGCAATCCGCCGGGGTCAGACCGGTCGGGTCCATGACGGGGTGGATCGATGACCACGATTCGGACCAGCTCGGCCTGTTTCAGGAAGGGCAGGGCGTGACGAATGGCGCACATGGCCTCGACGCTTTCGTTCCAGCCTATCATGATATTGCGCGGCACCGTCAGGGGTTCGACGTCGTCCGGTACGACCAGAACCGGGCAATGCCCTTCGAACATGGCTGCTTCGATGATGGGCTCGGCCTCGGCCCCACGGTCTTTGCCGTAGGGGTGCGGCAGGATCACCAGATCGGAAAACCGTGCCCTATGCGCAACATGGCGTCCGATATCAGCGATTTGCGCGACGCCATGCTCGGCGGACCAGCGAACGCCGGACTTGCCAAGGTAATCATTGGCAAAATTCAACAGCTCCTTGGCCTCGGCGTTGGCCCGGCTCAGTGTTTCCTGAACGATAAGCGCATTGGCACCCGCATAGTAATAACCTGTCTGACTGCGATCGACCCCAAGGCACAGGGCTTCCGCGTGTGCATCCTGAGATTCTGCCAGGGCCACCATCTGCGCCAGAGCGGCGGGTGCTGTCTGCGTTTCGGTCATGACAGTGAGTAGTGATTTGTAAGTCATTGCGACCTCATGATTCGGGCATTTGGTCTCATGTGACCAGTCGGCCTATTTCCTCTACAATGCGTGTCACAGAAAACGCAGAACTGTCTTGATACAGATCAAAGCAGTAACAGCCGCCGTGCTTCAGAACGGCAGCCAGTCAAATGGGTTTCGCGCGTACAAGAATCAAAAACGCGCGGGGCATGGCAAAGGGACGCAATATGTCGAATTACATCAAGCTGATCGTGCTTGGTCTGATCGCGCTGTTTGCAGCGATCGGAACCAATTATGCACGCGATTTGGCGTATCAGGTACATGCACTGCTGGTGATGCTTATCGCCGGTGGCTTGTTCATCTGGACGCTTCGAAACACTGACGAGCCAGATATTCTAGTCGATCGCTCGGGCGAATACATGGATGACGTGATCCGCTATGGCGTGATCGCAACCGCCTTCTGGGGCGTGGTCGGGTTTCTGGCCGGGACCTTCATCGCGTTTCAGCTCGCCTTTCCGGTGCTGAACTTTGAATGGGCACAGGGGTATCTGAATTTCGGTCGTTTGCGTCCGCTGCATACGTCGGCAGTGATTTTTGCCTTTGGTGGCAACGCGCTGATCGCAACGTCGTTCTACGTCGTTCAACGTACCAGCGCCGCGCGTCTTTGGGGCGGCAATCTGGCCTGGTTCGTTTTCTGGGGCTATCAGCTGTTCATCGTGCTGGCGGCGACGGGCTATGTTCTGGGCGGAACGCAGTCCAAGGAATATGCCGAACCTGAATGGTATGTCGATCTGTGGCTGACCATTGTCTGGGTCGCCTACCTGGCGGTGTTCCTGGGCACGATCGTCAGGCGGAAAGAGCCGCATATCTATGTGGCCAACTGGTTCTACCTGGCCTTTATCGTCACCGTCGCGATGCTGCACCTGGTCAACAACATGACCGTTCCCGTCAGCATCTGGGGTTCGAAATCGGTCATCGTCTGGTCGGGCGTACAAGACGCCATGATCCAGTGGTGGTACGGCCACAACGCGGTGGGATTCTTCCTGACTGCCGGCTTCCTGGGTATGATGTACTATTTCATCCCGAAACAGGCCGAACGCCCTGTATTCTCGTACAAGCTGTCGATCATCCACTTCTGGGCACTGATCTTCCTGTATATCTGGGCCGGTCCGCACCACCTGCACTATACCGCGCTGCCTGACTGGGCTTCGACGCTGGGCATGGTGTTCTCGGTGGTCCTGTGGATGCCGTCCTGGGGTGGTATGATCAACGGTCTGATGACTCTGTCGGGCGCATGGGACAAGCTGCGCACTGACCCGGTGATCCGGATGATGGTGATCTCGGTCGGCTTCTACGGCATGTCCACCTTCGAAGGCCCGATGATGTCGATCCGCGCGGTGAACTCGCTGTCGCACTACACAGACTGGACCATTGGTCACGTGCACTCGGGCGCGCTGGGCTGGAACGGCATGATCACCTTCGGTGCGCTGTACTTCCTGGTGCCCGTCCTGTGGAAGCGTGAGCGTCTGTACTCGCTGCAGATGGTCAGCTGGCACTTCTGGCTCGCCACCATCGGCATCGTGCTTTACGCCGCGTCGATGTGGGTCACCGGTATCATGGAAGGCCTGATGTGGCGCGAAGTGGATGCCAACGGCTTCCTGGTGAACTCGTTCGCCGACACCGTGGCTGCCAAGTTCCCGATGTATGTGGTGCGTGCTCTGGGTGGCGTGATGTTCGTCGCCGGTTCGCTGATCATGTGCTACAACCTGTGGATGACTGTGCGGAAAGCGCCGGCCAAAGAGGCCAGCCTGACCGTCGCGGTCCCGGCTGAATAAGGAGGGCCGGAGCAATGGCAATTCTCGACAAACACAAGATCCTCGAGACCAACGCGACCCTCCTGCTGATCTTCAGCTTTCTGGTCGTGACCATCGGCGGCATCGTACAGATCACCCCGCTGTTCTATCTTGAGAACACAATCGAAAAGGTGGAGGGCATGCGGCCCTACACCCCCTTGGAAATGGCGGGGCGCGAGATCTACATCCGCGAAGGCTGCTATGTCTGCCACAGCCAGATGATCCGCCCGATGCGGGATGAGGTCGAACGCTATGGCCACTACTCGCTGGCGGCGGAATCGATGTACGATCACCCGTTCCAGTGGGGGTCCAAACGTACCGGACCCGATCTGGCGCGTGTCGGTGGCCGCTATTCTGACCAATGGCATGTCGACCACCTGCGGGATCCGCAATCCGTTGTGCCGGAATCGGTGATGCCGAAATACGGCTTCCTCGAACATCGCAAAATTGACGGAAAGTACATCGGTGATGTGATGGCCGCCAATGCTCTGGTCGGGACGCCTTATTCCGAAGAGATGCTGGAAAACGCACAAGCCGACTTCCTCGCTCAGGCTGACCCGGACAGCGACTATGACGGGCTGCTGGAGCGCTATGGCGACAAGGTCAACGTGCGCAACTTCGACGGCCAGCCCGAGTTGACCGAAGCTGATGCGTTGGTTGCCTATCTTCAGATGCTGGGCACGTTGGTCGATTTCTCGACCTTCACCCCGGACGCAAGCCGCTAAAGGAGGATCGTGATGGAAGAATACACAATTCTCAGGCAGTTCGCGGATAGCTGGATGCTGCTGCTGTTGTTCGCCTTCTTCGTTGGTATCGTCATCTGGGTTTTCCGCCCCGGTGCCAGCAAGGAATACAAGGACACCGCCAACATCCCCTTCCGGCATCAAGACAAACCCGCCACATCCAAGGAGGCGCGGCAATGAGCAAGACACCTGAAAAACAGCCGGGTGATCCGAATACAACCGGGCACAGCTGGGACGGGATCGAAGAGTTCGACAACCCGATGCCGCGCTGGTGGCTGTGGACCTTCTACGCCACTATCTTCTGGGGCGTGATCTACACGATCATGTATCCAGCATGGCCCCTGGTGCAGTCGGCAACCGCCGGCGTCATGGGATGGTCTTCACGGGCTTTGGTCCAGCAGGAGATGGTCGCATTCGAAGAGGCAAATGCACCCTGGAACGCCAAACTGGTAGAAACACCATTGGAAGACATCGCGAAGGACGCTGAGCTTCAGCAATATGCCGTGAACTCTGGCGGTGCCGTGTTCCGTACCTGGTGTGCACAGTGCCACGGTTCCGGTGCGCAGGGCGCGCCGGGTTTCCCGAACCTGCTGGATGACGCCTGGCTGTGGGGTGGTACGATGGAAGATATCGTCTACACCGTCAGCTATGGTATCCGGAACGAAGAAAGTGACGATGCGCGCTATTCCGAGATGCCTGCCTTCGGTGAAATCCTGGAGCATGACGAAATCACGCAGGTGGTTCAGTATGTCATGTCGCTGAGCAACGCTCAGACCGATGACGCGGCGGCACAGGCGGGCAAGGTAGTCTTCGAAGACAACTGCGCGGCCTGCCATGGTGAAGATGGCAAAGGTGACATCTTCCAGGGGGCGCCGAACCTGACCGACGCGATCTGGCTTTACGGCGGTAGCGAAGAAGCTCTGACCGAAACAGTGACTTACAGCCGCTTTGGTGTCATGCCGCCCTGGGATACCCGACTGACCGAGGCGCAGATCCGTGCGGTATCCGCCTATGTCCACCAGTTGGGTGGTGGCCAGTAAGACCTAGAGGGCACCTTCGGGCGGCTGGCCGCCCGAAGGCTGTAGCACCGGCTGTTCCATCTGTTCGCGCGTTTCCTGAACAGCCGGTGCTTTTTTACACTGAATTCCTGTTGTTTTGCCATTCCGTTCTTTGCAACGACGGCTGATCACCCGCGTTCGGGCAGGGCTGACCCGGGGCTGCGACAATTGGTCGGCACTTGGAAAACTGCATGTACCACGTGTAGCTGGTATCGCGCCACAAGTAGATTTTCCGCCAAAATAGGCTGAAAATCGGCTAAAATACCTGATCTCCGGTGCCGGCAAGATGGGCTGATCTTCAAAAGATGTTTGCTCGATGCGCTTTTTGACCCATGTCAAAGTTCGCCTAGGCATGATCTGGAACAAGACGTCTTCAGAAGACCCATTTGTGGAGCCAGCCAGTGAGCGATTCCGATCCCGCCCCCAGCCTTTACGCCGCGCGTGAGCCGATTTTTCCAAGACGTGTTTCGGGGCCGTTTCGAAACCTGAAATGGATCATCCTCATCGTGACACTGGGCATCTACTATGTGACACCTTGGATCAGATGGGATCGCGGCCCCAGCCTGCCTGATCAGGCTGTCCTGCTGGATCTTGCAAATCGACGTTTTTATTTCTTCTGGATCGAGATCTGGCCGCACGAATTCTACTTTGTCGCTGGTCTGCTGATCATGGCAGGTTTGGGTCTGTTCCTGTTTACGTCCGCTCTGGGTCGCGTTTGGTGCGGATACGCATGCCCGCAAACCGTCTGGACGGACCTGTTCATTCTGGTCGAGCGGTGGATTGAAGGTGACAGAAACGCCCGCCTGCGCCTGCACCGTCAGGAAAAGCTTGATTTCCGAAAGGCTCGCTTGCGGGCCACCAAATGGGCGGTCTGGTTTCTGATCGGTTTGGCGACAGGTGGTGCCTGGGTGTTCTATTTCGCGGATGCACCTACGCTGGCCCGTGATCTTGTGACGGGCAACGCGCATCCCGTTGCCTACACGACGATGTTGATCCTGACGGGTACAACCTTCTTCTTCGGCGGGTTCGCCCGCGAGCAGATCTGTATCTATGCCTGCCCATGGCCGCGCATTCAGGCGGCGATGATGGATGAGGACACGCTGGTTGTCGGCTATCGCGAATGGCGGGGTGAACCGCGCGGCAAAGGCAAGCGGACGGCCGATTCTGAATTGGGGGATTGCATCGACTGTATGGCCTGCGTGAATGTCTGCCCTGTCGGGATCGATATTCGGGATGGCCAGCAGCTGGAATGTATCACCTGTGCCCTTTGTATCGACGCTTGTGATGACATGATGGCCAAGATCGGAAAGCCACGAGGGCTGATCGACTACATGGCGCTGAGCGATGAAGAGCATGAGCGATCCGGCGAGCCCGCCAAGAATGTCTGGAAGCACATTCTGAGGCCGCGTACGATCATGTACACCGCATTGTGGGCGCTGGTCGGGTTCGGGCTGTTGTTTGCACTCTTCATCCGTTCTGACATCGATCTGACTGTTGCACCGGTCCGCAACCCCACTTTCGTCACCCTGTCGGACGGTACAATCCGCAACACCTATGACGTTCGTCTGCGCAATAAGCACGGTGAGGACCGTCTGTTCAAACTGTCTTTGGCGGGCGATCCGGCGATGCGACTGGAAATCGAGGGAACCAATATCGATACTGTGAATGTCACGGCGGATACGGCACAATTGACCCGTGTATATATCGTGGCCTCCCGCGATAGCGATCCGGCCGCAGCAGAGGCGACGCCAGTACGGATCTGGGTCGAAGACCTCAGCAGCGGCGAACGCGCCTACAAGGACACCACGTTTAACGGACGAGGGAACTGATCATGGCCGAACGTAAATTCACCGGAAAGCACGCTTTGGCCGTGTTTGTCGGCGCTTTTGGCGTGATCATCGCGGTGAACCTCGTGCTGGCGTATAATGCGGTGAAAACCTTTCCCGGGTTGGAGGTCAAGAACTCCTACGTCGCCAGCCAGGAGTTCAACGAGCGCCTGAAAGAGCAGCAGGCGCTGGGCTGGACAGTTCGGGCGGAAACCAAAGGCGGCCTTCTGATCCTGCACATCACCGACGAAAGCGGTGCGCCAGTTGAGGTGAGCGAATTGCAGGCCGTGGTCGGCCGGGCAACCCATTTGCGCGACGACTTCGTGCCGGATTTTACGTTCGACGGTACAGCCTATGCCACGCCTGCTACACTGGGTAAGGGCAACTGGAACATCCGATTGGTGGCGCGTGACGGAAAAGGCGCCGAATTCTCGCAGCGCGTCCCGCTTTACGTGAAGGGGTAAGCATGACGGCTCAGCTTTCATCCGGCACAGCAGCCTGCCCGGGCTGCCTTGCGGCCCCGGCAGAACCGGCCCGGCCCATACCGGAAGATGTGCAGATCGCCTTGTCGCTGCCGGGCATTCATTGCTCGGCCTGTATCGCGACGGTCGAGCGTGAACTGAACGCGCATCCCGGCGTCGAAGACGCCCGGGTGAACCTGACGCTCAAACGCGCGATGATCAAAGCCACGCCGGAAACGCGTGCAAGCGATCTGATCCCGGTGCTTGAACAGGCAGGATTCGAAGCACATGAGCTTGATCCGGGGGCTTTGTCCGCAACGCAGACAGACAAGGCCGGGCGTGATCTTCTGATGCGGCTGGCCGTGGCCGGGTTTGCATCCATGAACGTGATGTTGCTGTCGGTGTCGGTATGGTCCGGTGCGACGGATGCAACGCGGGACATGTTCCACTGGATTTCAGCGGCCATTGCGCTGCCGGCCATTGCGTTCTCGGCCCAGCCGTTCTTTGCCAATGCCTGGAGCGCCCTGCGCGTGCGACGGCTGAATATGGATGTGCCGATTGTGCTGGCGATCCTGTTGGCGCTGGTCACGTCGCTGTGGGAAACCGCGTTGAGCGGCGAGCATGCCTATTTCGACGCAGCCCTGACATTGACCTTCTTTCTGCTGGCCGGACGGTATCTTGATTACCGCACCCGTGCCGCGGCGCGATCTGCGGCCGAGGAATTGACCGCGTTGGAAGTTCCCCGCGCCATTCGTGTCGCCGATGGGGTTGAAGATGAAGTTCCCGTTGCCGAGTTGCGCGTCGGAGACCTGATCCTTGTGCGACCGGGTGGGCGCATGCCCGTGGACGGCCAGATCGTGTCGGGTCAGTCAGAACTGGATCGATCCCTTCTGACGGGTGAGACGGTGCCAGTCTTTGCCGAAGCCGGACAGACTGTGAGCGCGGGCGAAGTCAACCTGACGGGTCCGTTGACAATCCGGGCAACGGCGGTCGGGGAAGACACGTCGCTCCATCGTATGGCTGATCTGGTCGCCATCGCCGAGTCTGGCCGGTCCCGTTATACCTCGTTGGCCGACAAGGCCGCCAAGCTGTATGCGCCGGGTGTTCACATTCTGTCGGCGCTCAGCTTTGTTGGGTGGTACATCTATTCCGGTGACTTGCGCACGGCGCTGAATATCGCGGCGGCTGTTCTGATTATTACCTGCCCCTGTGCGTTGGGTCTGGCCGTGCCAGCAGTAACCACGGCCGCGTCGGGCCGGTTGTTCCGCAAGGGAATGCTGATCAAGCACGCCACGGCACTGGAGCGGCTGTCCGAAGCCGACACGGTTGTATTCGACAAGACAGGCACGCTGACATCCGGCGCACCCGAACTGGTCAATCTGGCAGACCATGCACGCGCCAAGGTCGAGGTCGCTCTGGCGCTGGCCGAGGCTTCTGCACATCCCTTGTCCGTATCACTGGCAAAAGCGGCGCGCGCGGCAGGGATCAAACCAGCAAATGTGCGGGGAATAGCCGAGGTTCCCGGCTATGGCACTGAGGGCGAATTCCGTGGTCAACGTGTTCGTCTGGGGCGGGCGGCCTGGGTCGGCGCGGATCAGGGCGCCGATACTTCAGCCTGGCTTGCAATCGGCGAGGACGCACCCGTGGCCTTCCGATTCTCGGACGCGTTGCGCCCCGGCGCTGCTGAGGCGGTGGATGCCCTGCGTGCTTCGGGCAAACGTGTACTTTTGATTTCAGGGGATTCGCAGGGGGCGGTGCGCGCCTTGGCCGAAAAACTGGGAATCACGGATTGGATCGCCGAGGCTTTGCCGCAGGACAAGGCAAGACGCATTCAGGATCTCAGCGATGAAGGCCACAAAGTTCTGATGGTTGGCGACGGGCTGAACGATACCGCCGCTTTGGCCGCGGCGCATGTGTCGATCTCTCCGGCCTCTGCGCTGGATGCGGCGCGGGTCGCGTCGGATATCGTGCTGTTGGGCAATGATCTTTCGCCCATTGCGGATGCGTGTGACACGGCCGTCAAAGCCACCAGACGCATTCGCGAAAACTTCCAGATCGCAACCGTTTACAACGTGATCGCCGTTCCTCTGGCCGTGATCGGATTGGCGACACCGCTGATCGCGGCCTTGGCGATGTCGACCTCGTCCATTACCGTGTCCCTGAACGCCCTGCGGCTGAGGTAACCTGAATGGAAGTGCTTGCTTATCTGATCCCGATTTCCCTGTTCCTGGGGGGCGTTGGTCTGGCTGCCTTTGTATATACCGTTCGTACGAACCAGTACGAAGACCCCGAAGGTGATGCGCGCCGGATCCTGAGTGACGAATGGGATGACAAACCCAAACCCTGAACGAATGCCCCATAGAGGCAGAGTTGAACCAACTGCCCTTGAAATTGCCGCAATGCCCGGCTATGTCCGGCCCATCCGCTAGCAGAGAGAACACGCCAAATGGCCACCACCAATCCGATCCAGTTCATTCAGCAAGTCCGTGCCGAAGTCTCCAAGGTCGTCTGGCCGACCCGGCGCGAGGTGCTGTTGACCACGGTAATGGTCTTCATCATGGCGGCGCTGACGGCTGTATTTTTCGCTTTGGTCGATTTGGGTATTCGGGGTGGTCTTCAACTGATCCTGGGTGCTTTCAGCTAGACGGGATCAGCGCGCTGAAACGTCTCTGCCCCCTTGCGCTGCGGGCAATGTCAGAGTAGGTGACGCGGTACTATTCGGAATGGGCGTGTGGCGATTCGGGCTGCGCGCCGCTTTTTATTCCGGATGGCGTGACAAGATTTTAATGACGGGTGTGTCCGGTACGCTTGATGCCCCGAAGACAAACAAGGACGACAGGTTCATGGCGAAACGGTGGTACTCGGTCAGCGTTCTTTCGAATTTCGAAAAGAAGATCGCAGAACAGATCCGCACGTCGGTGGCTGAACAGGGCCTTGAGGACGATATCGATGAAGTTCTGGTGCCCACCGAAGAGGTGATCGAAGTGCGCCGGGGCAAGAAGGTCACGACCGAACGCCGCTTTATGCCTGGTTACGTTCTGGTGCATATGGAAATGTCGGATCAGGGGTATCACCTGATCAACTCGATCAACCGCGTCACTGGTTTCCTGGGCCCGCAAGGCCGCCCGATGCCGATGCGCGACGCCGAAGTGAATCAGATCCTGAACCGTGTTCAGGAAGGTGAAGAAGCACCCAAGCTGATGATCAGCTTCGAGGTCGGTGAGAAGGTCAAAGTCAACGACGGCCCGTTCGAGGATTTCGACGGCATGGTCGAAGGTGTGGACGACGAAAACCAGAAGCTGAAGGTTTCGGTTTCGATCTTTGGCCGGGAAACTCCGGTCGAGCTGGACTTCACGCAGGTTACCAAGCAGAGCTGAGGAAACGTTCCTCGAGAATTGAAGCGCCGCGATGCCAAGGGCAACGCGGCGTTTTTTTGTTTGGGTATTCGCTGAAAACGGATCGACCTATTGCGCCTGAACCATGGCCGCGCGCAAGAGTTGCGGGCGGTCGGTCTGCGAGGGCAGGAACACAGCCTGCGATCCGGCATCCAGTGCCGACAGGCTCGCGTCATACCACTGCATCGCAAGATCGCGACGTTTCTGCACACCGAAGCCTTCGCGCAGATGGTGGCCAATCAGCTCGCCATAGGCGGGCTCACCCATTGCGACCAGCATCAGGGCAGACCCAAGAGCAGCATCCATGTTGTCCTGACGATAGCCAATCGCCAGGCAGACCTTACTTGTGGCGGCAAGATCTTGGGGGCTGAGGCCCGAGTCCAGCGCCAGCTTGCGCATCTGGGTTTCAGCCTCAGTTTTCGAGTTGATAGACAGAGCATCAACCTGAGGCGCCACCATTTCACCATACGAGTCGCATTGAGCACTCACCTGATCCGGCGTCAGCCCCTGGATATCCTGAATCAGATCTTCACCGCGCGCCATCGCGTAGCTGCGGGCAAGACAGAACTGTTCGCTGAGCGCAAAGTCGGGATCCGACATGTTCGCCAGGGTTGTATAGCCGCCATTGGTAGATGTTTGCAGCATGACCCCGCTACAGCGATTGGCCAGCGACGGGCCTCCGGTGCCGCCGGAAAACAGGCTCGGCAGGCTGGCAGACGTTGTTTCGGTTGTCTCCGGCTCAGGTTCTTGCGGTGTCGCAACCGGAACAGGTTGTGCCGGGGCGGCTTGTGCCGGAGCTTGCGGGGCAGTAGCCAAAGCAGATCCCGTCTGCACCTGACGGCGATACGCCATCAGAAGCGGTTGGCCCGCAAGTTGAGTCGTCGCCTGTCCACCGCTTGTGGCCCAATAGTAGGCTTGCATCAGAAAATCATACTGATACGGCTGAAAATCATAGCCGTTTACAGGATAACCCATCGAGGCCTGATAGCGTTCGATTGCGGACCGGGTGCCACGACCGACCTGACCATCGACCCTTCCTGCATTATACCCGAAGTAATTGAGCGCGGTCTGGGTTTGCGCGCCTTGTGTGGTAGACGGAATACCTGACCGATAGGTGCGGTTCGATGTAGTTGTTCTCTGAGATTTTTTCTTTTGTTGGTCCTTGCCGATTGCGTAACCAACGATCCCGCCGACGACCGCACCACCAAGAAACTCTCCAGCGTCGGCCCGCGCCGTTTGAGGGATGGCAGCAGCAAGAGAAAAGGCGATGCCAAGAGTTAAAGCTAAACGAAGTATCATAATTAACCTCCACCAATAATCACAATTTTTAAGGAGTATAGCACGGTCATCTGCGTTGTGGCGAAGCAAGCGCCAATGTCGCGTTCAGTTGGCGGCAAACTGGCGGTTTTACATGTCTTTGCAGATTGTTAGAGGAATTTGAAGCCGCGCGGACACTCGCGTGTAATCACGCAGGCAGCAAGAATCCTCTCAGGGTTTGATTCGGTACAACCCAAATGGTGCTCCAACCACTTGTCATCTCTCCTGATCCCATGTAAACGCCGCCTCTATCGTCTTTGGGCGAGATTCTCTCGTGGGAGGTTGCCGGGGTCGCGATCCCGGACCGGACCACGCAACATAATCTGGGTGGGACGCGTTTCACCCAAGTTGAAAGGAAAACCAAATGGCCAAGAAGCTTGCTGGTACAATGAAACTGCAGGTTCCTGCAGGTCAGGCGAACCCGTCGCCGCCAGTTGGTCCGGCGCTGGGTCAGCGCGGCATCAACATCATGGAATTCTGCAAGGCGTTCAACGCCAAGACCGCAGACATGGAGCAAGGCGCACCTTGCCCGACCGTGATCACCTATTATCAGGACAAGTCCTTCACCATGGACATCAAGACGCCGCCCGCGTCTTATTACCTGAAAAAAGCAGCTGGTCTGAAGCCGGTTGGTAAGCGTAACCGCCCCCGTGGCGCGGAAAACCCAGGTCGTGAGACCGTGGCAACCGTGACCTCGAAGCAGGTTCGCGAAATCGCCGAAGCCAAAATGAAAGATCTGAACGCCAACGACGTCGAAGGCGCAATGCAGATCATCCTGGGCTCGGCCCGCTCTATGGGCATCGAGGTGAAGTAAGATGGCAAAACTCGGTAAACGTACGCGCGCCGCGCGCGAAGCTGTCGCTGGCAAGGAAAACCTGTCGGTAGACGAAGCAGTTGCCCTGGTCAAAGCCAATGCAACGTCGAAATTCGACGAAACCATCGAGATCGCTCTGAACCTGGGCGTTGACACCCGTCACGCGGACCAGATGGTTCGAGGTGTTGTCGGCCTGCCGAACGGCACCGGTAAAGCGATGCGCGTTGCTGTTTTCGCTCGTGGCCCCAAGGCAGACGAAGCGAAAGAAGCAGGCGCGGATATCGTTGGTGCAGAAGACCTGATGGAAACCATCCAGGGCGGCACCATCGAATTCGATCGCTGCATTGCCACCCCGGACATGATGCCGATCGTCGGTCGTCTGGGTAAAGTTCTGGGCCCCCGCAACCTGATGCCGAACCCCAAGGTTGGCACCGTGACCATGGACGTGAAAGCGGCCGTGGAAGCAGCCAAGGGCGGTGAAGTTCAGTTCAAGGCGGAAAAAGGCGGCGTTGTGCATGCCGGTGTTGGCAAAGCGTCGTTCGACGAAGCCAAACTGGCTGAAAACGTCCGCGCGTTTGTCTCGGCTGTAGCCAAGGCGAAACCGTCGGGCGCCAAAGGCACCTATATGAAGAAAATCGCGCTGAGCTCGACCATGGGCCCCGGTGTGACCGTTGATGTAGCAGAGGCCTCGGGCGAGTAAGCCAGACAAATCTGATGCAAAGAATTGATCCCGGGTGGTGCAAACTGCCCGGGATTTTCATTTTGCCGGGTTCGGTGCGAAGATAAATCGCATGCATTTCAGTTCTGGCAATCGAACGGACCATGGCTATGGAAACTAAGCGCGAACTGCTCCAAAGATTTCTTAAGGGTTTGGAAACCGGTGACGCCATGGCGGCAGCGGTTGTGAATGAAGAGAAGTACATCCAGCACAACCCTCAAACTCACGAAGGCAGCGAAGGTATTGCCGACCTGTTCGCAAGGCTGTCCAAAACCTCACCCAAGGTTACATTCAAAAGGGTTTTCGAGGATGGCGACTTTGCCTTTGCGCATATCGAGTACGATTTCAGTAGCCTGCGCGCCGCGTTTGAGGTGTTTCGGTTCGAAGATGGCAAAGCCGTAGAGCATTGGGACAACATTCAGCCTTTGCGCGGTCCAAACCTTTCTGGGCGTGGAATGCTGGATGGTCACACCGAAGTAACGGACCTGGAGAAGACGGAAGAAAACCGGGCCGCTAGCAGCATGTTTGTAACAGACGTTCTGATAAAGCGCAGGTTTGACAGATTGGCGGACTTTGTTGCAGAGGATCTAAAACAGCACAATCCGGACATGGCCGACGGAATCGTAGCGCTCAAGAACGTGTTGGAAGGAACAAGCGAAAGCGGGGCAAAATTTGTCTACAAGCATTTGCATCGGGTTTTGGCAGAGGGAAATTTCGTCCTTTGCGTGTGTGAAGGGGAAAGAATTGGGGTGCATTCCAGCTTTTATGATTTGTATCGCTGGGACGCTGATCGGATCGTCGAACATTGGAGCACCATCGAAGCGGTTCCGCCGCGCGAGGAATGGAAAAACGACAACGGGAAGTTCTGAAAACATGCCCTTGGAATTTGGGTGCTGTATGATCTGAATTGGGTGCAATTTACCCCTTGGAAACCCCCTCCATCTGCCCTAAGAAGACCTGCGGAACAAAGCGTGCGATTCGTCGTGCGCTTTGTTTCGTTTCGTCCAAGACGGTGGGTGGGTCCGTTCGGCCCCTTAATTCCCTGCCTGAGACGGGTAAGACCAAAGAATTCTGGGGGTCCCACCCTCGGGCGCATTTTGGCCAATCCCGTAACAAGGACCTGAACGCCGGAGCGAAAGCTGCGGCAAATATGAGCCGGGGTGAGGTTTCGCCCCTAACTTGGAGAGAACTGTGGATAGAGCCCAGAAAGAGAAAGTGGTCGAGGAACTCGGCCAAATCTTCGAAAGCTCTGGCGTCGTAGTGGTTGCCCACTACGCCGGTCTGACAGTTGCCGAGATGCAGGACCTGCGCGCGCGTGCACGCGAAGCGGGCGGTTCCGTGCGTGTTGCCAAAAACAGGCTCGCCAAAATCGCCCTTGAGGGTAAGCCGTGTGCAAACATGGCCGACCTGCTGACAGGGATGACCGTTCTGACCTATTCCGAGGACCCCGTGGCAGCAGCCAAGGTGGCCGAGGACTTCGCCAAGGAGAACAAAAAGTTCGAAATCCTTGGCGGTGCAATGGGCGAGAACGCTCTGGACCGCAAAGGCGTCGAAGCTGTTTCGAAAATGCCGTCTCGCGAGGAGCTTATTGCTTCGATCGTTGGCTGCATTGGCGCACCTGCTTCGAACATCGCCGGCGCGATTGGCGCACCTGCAAGCAATATCGCAAGCATCCTTTCCACCATCGAAGAGAAGGCGGAAGCTGCGTAAGCGGTTGGCACTGAATGATCTGCGTGGGGCATGTGCCCTGACGTTGGAACACACACTGTAAACGGAAAGAGCTGATAAAATGGCTGATCTGAAAGCACTCGCAGAAAGCATCGTGGGTCTGACCCTGCTGGAAGCACAAGAACTGAAAACCATCCTCAAAGACGAATACGGCATCGAGCCCGCAGCTGGCGGCGCCGTAATGGTCGCAGGTGCAGCTGGCGACGCCGGCGGCGCAGCCGAGGAAGAAAAAACCGAATTCGACGTCGTTCTGAAGAACGCCGGCGCATCGAAAATCAACGTCATCAAAGAAGTTCGCGGCATCACCGGCCTGGGCCTGAAAGAAGCCAAGGAACTGGTCGAAGCCGGCGGCAAGATCAAAGAAGGCGTGGACAAAGCAGAAGCAGAAGACGTCAAAGCCAAGCTGGAAGCAGCTGGCGCCGAAGTCGAACTGGCCTAAGCTTATCCTCAGGTGCATCGCTGATGTGCCGAAAAATTTGGCTGGGTCCGGAGAAATCCGGGTCCAGCCGAACCTGTCTTAGAAAGGGCCTCAAGACGCGAGGCGTTTTCTAAGACACGGTTTTCGGATCGGGAGGCCGCCTTCGGGACGGTGGCCATGAATTGATCCGGACGTGTTGTCTCGATTGTGCAAGATGCCGGGGCCCGACGGTGTCTTTGCCCGCTGAGAACATCGAAAGGTGACATCTGACATGGCTCAAACGTTCCTTGGCCAGAAACGTCTTCGTAAATATTACGGCAAAATCCGCGAAGTGCTGGAGATGCCGAACCTTATTGAGGTCCAGAAATCTTCTTATGATCTTTTCCTGCGCTCCGGCGATGCAGAGCAGCCCACTGACGGCGAAGGCATCAAGGGCGTGTTCCAGTCGGTTTTCCCGATCAAGGATTTCAACGAAACCTCCGTTCTGGAATTCGTGAAATACGATCTGGAAAAACCCAAATACGACGTTGAAGAATGTATGCAACGCGACATGACCTACAGCGCGCCGCTGAAGGTAACGCTGCGTTTGATCGTTTTTGATGTCGATGAGGACACCGGCGCAAAATCGGTAAAGGACATCAAGGAACAGGATGTCTTCATGGGCGATATGCCTTTGATGACGCCGAACGGCACATTTGTCGTGAACGGGACCGAGCGTGTGATCGTATCCCAGATGCACCGCTCGCCCGGTGTGTTCTTTGACCACGACAAAGGCAAGACCCACTCTTCGGGCAAGCTGCTGTTTGCCTGCCGCATCATCCCGTATCGCGGCAGCTGGCTGGACTTTGAGTTCGATGCCAAAGACATCGTGTTCGCCCGGATCGACCGTCGCCGCAAACTGCCTGTGACAACCCTGCTTTATGCATTGGGTCTGGATCAGGAAGCGATCATGGACGCGTATTACAACACCGTGTCCTACAAGCTGGACAAGAATAAGGGTTGGGTGACACCGTTCTTCCCCGAGCGCGTACGCGGCACCCGCCCGACCTATGATCTGGTTGACGCCAAATCCGGTGAAGTGATTGCCGAAGCGGGCAAGAAAGTTACCCCGCGCGCGGTCAAGAAGCTGATCGACGAAGGCACCGTCACTGATCTGCTGGTTCCGTTTGATCACATCGTCGGCAAGTTTGTCGCCAAGGACATTATCAACGAAGAAACCGGCGCGATCTATGTCGAAGCCGGTGATGAGCTGACCCTGGAATATGACAAAGACGGCGACCTGATTGGCGGCACCGTGAAAGAACTGATCGATGCGGGTATCACCGACATCCCGGTTCTGGACATCGACAACGTCAATGTTGGTCCGTACATGCGCAATACCATGGCTCAGGACAAGAACATGAGCCGCGAAACCGCGCTGATGGATATCTACCGCGTTATGCGTCCGGGTGAGCCGCCCACCGTCGAAGCGGCGTCGGCCCTGTTCGACACGCTGTTCTTCGACAGCGAGCGGTATGACCTGTCCGCCGTTGGCCGCGTGAAGATGAACATGCGCCTGGCTCTGGATGCGCCGGACACCCTGCGCACTTTGCGCCGCGAAGACATCGTGGCCTGCATCAAGGCGCTTGTTGAACTGCGTGACGGCAAAGGCGACGTGGACGACATCGACCACCTCGGCAACCGTCGCGTGCGTTCGGTTGGCGAACTGATGGAAAACCAGTACCGCGTCGGTCTGCTGCGCATGGAGCGCGCGATCAAAGAGCGTATGTCGTCGGTTGAAATCGACACCGTCATGCCTCAGGACCTGATCAACGCGAAACCTGCTGCGGCTGCTGTCCGCGAATTCTTCGGCTCGTCGCAGCTGTCGCAGTTCATGGACCAGACCAACCCGCTGTCGGAAGTCACCCACAAACGCCGTCTCTCGGCGCTTGGCCCCGGTGGTCTGACACGTGAGCGTGCGGGCTTTGAGGTGCGCGACGTGCACCCGACCCACTATGGCCGGATGTGCCCGATCGAAACGCCCGAAGGTCCGAACATCGGTCTGATCAACTCGCTGGCCACCTTTGCCCGCGTGAACAAGTACGGCTTCATCGAAACCCCTTATCGCGTCGTAAAAGACGGGCAGGTGACCGATGAGGTTCACTACATGTCCGCGACCGAGGAGATGCGTCACACCGTGGCGCAGGCGAACGCGACCTTGGATGCCGATGGCAAGTTCATCAATGATCTGGTTTCGACACGTCAGGCCGGTGACTACACGCTTGCCCCGCGCGAGAATGTGGACCTGATCGACGTGTCGCCGAAACAGCTGGTCTCGGTCGCTGCATCGCTGATCCCGTTCCTTGAAAATGACGACGCTAACCGCGCTCTGATGGGCTCGAACATGCAACGTCAGGCGGTTCCGCTGCTGCGGGCCGAGGCGCCGCTGGTCGGTACCGGTATCGAGGAAAAGGTTGCGATTGACTCGGGTGCTGCGATTCAGGCGAAACGCGCCGGTATCATCGACCAGGTCGATGCCCAGCGTATCGTTATCCGCGCCACCGAAGATCTGGAGCTGGGCGATGCTGGCGTTGACATCTATCGTCTGCGCAAGTTCCAGCGTTCGAACCAGAACACCTGCATCAACCAGCGTCCGCTGATCAAGGTGGGTGACACCGTCCAGAAGGGCGAAGTCATTGCCGACGGTCCGTCGACCGATATGGGTGAACTGGCTTTGGGTAAGAACGTGGTCGTCGCGTTCATGCCGTGGAACGGTTACAACTACGAAGACTCGATCCTGATCTCGGAGCGTATCGCGCGCGATGACGTATTTACCTCGGTCCATATCGAGGAGTTTGAAGTCGCCGCCCGTGACACCAAGCTGGGCCCGGAAGAGATCACCCGCGACATCCCGAATGTCGGTGAAGAAGCGCTGCGCAACCTCGACGAGGCGGGCATCGTTTACATCGGTGCGGACGTCGAGCCGGGCGATATCCTGGTCGGCAAGATCACTCCGAAGGGCGAAAGCCCGATGACCCCGGAAGAAAAGCTGCTGCGCGCCATCTTTGGTGAAAAAGCATCCGACGTGCGCGACACCTCGCTGCGCGTGAAGCCGGGCGATTACGGTACGGTCGTCGAAGTCCGCGTGTTCAACCGTCACGGCGTCGAAAAAGACGAACGTGCGTTGCAGATCGAGCGTGAGGAAGTCGAACGTCTGGCCCGTGACCGGGACGACGAGCTGGCGATCCTGGACCGCAACATCTATGCGCGTCTGCAAGGTCTGATCCTGGGTAAAACTGCGGTGAAAGGCCCGAAAGGCGTCAAGGCAGGGTCGGTGATCACCGAGGAGCTGCTGGAAACCCTGACCCGTGGTCAGTGGTGGCAGCTGGCGCTGGAAGACGAGCAGGATGCACAGATCGTCGAAGCTCTGAACGAGCAGTACGAAGTGCAAAAGCGTGCTCTGGACGCCCGTTTCGAGGACAAGGTCGAGAAAGTCCGTCGTGGCGACGATCTGCCGCCGGGTGTGATGAAGATGGTCAAAGTCTTCATCGCCGTGAAGCGCAAGTTGCAGCCGGGCGACAAGATGGCTGGTCGCCACGGGAACAAAGGTGTGATCTCCAAGGTTGTTCCGATGGAAGACATGCCGTTCCTGGCCGATGGTACGCCGGTTGACTTCTGTCTGAACCCGCTGGGTGTGCCGTCGCGTATGAACGTCGGTCAGATCCTTGAAACCCACATGGGGTGGGCCGCACGCGGTCTGGGTCTGAACATCGATGAGGCGCTGCAGGAATACCGCCGTTCGGGCGACCTGACGCCGGTACGTGACGCGATGAAACACGCCTATGGCGAGGATGTCTATGAAGAGGGCATCAGCGGCATGGACGAGGACCAGCTGATCGAAGCGGCCAGCAACGTCACCCGCGGTGTTCCGATTGCTACCCCGGTCTTTGACGGCGCCAAAGAGGCTGACGTCAACGACGCGCTGGTGCGCGCGGGCTTCTCGGAAAGCGGTCAGTCGATCCTGTTCGACGGTCGTACCGGTGAGCAATTCGCGCGTCCGGTGACCGTGGGCATCAAGTACCTGCTGAAACTGCACCACCTTGTGGACGACAAAATCCACGCGCGTTCGACCGGGCCGTACAGCCTGGTTACCCAGCAGCCGCTGGGTGGTAAGGCGCAGTTCGGTGGTCAGCGCTTTGGTGAGATGGAAGTCTGGGCTCTGGAAGCTTACGGCGCCGCCTACACTCTGCAGGAGATGCTCACCGTGAAATCGGATGACGTCGCCGGCCGGACCAAGGTCTATGAGTCGATCGTCAAGGGCGAGGATAACTTTGAAGCGGGCGTACCGGAATCGTTCAACGTTCTGGTGAAAGAAGTCCGTGGCCTCGGCCTGAATATGGAACTCCTGGATGCGGAGGTTGAGGAGTAAGGGCGCTGCCCTTTCTCCCGTCCCCCCTTCCGCAAGATTTGAGGTAACAAATGAACCAGGAAATCACCAACAACCCGTTCAACCCGCTGACGCCCCCGAAGGTCTTTGACGAGATCAAGGTCTCGCTGGCGAGCCCTGAGCGGATCCTGTCTTGGTCCTATGGCGAGATCAAGAAACCTGAAACCATCAACTACCGGACGTTCAAGCCTGAACGCGACGGTCTGTTCTGCGCACGTATCTTTGGCCCGATCAAAGATTACGAATGTCTGTGCGGCAAATATAAGCGGATGAAGTATCGCGGCGTTGTCTGCGAGAAATGCGGTGTGGAAGTCACCCTGCAGAAAGTCCGCCGCGAGCGTATGGGCCATATCGAACTGGCCGCGCCCGTCGCACATATCTGGTTCCTGAAATCGCTGCCGTCCCGCATCGGTCTGATGCTGGACATGACGCTGCGCGATCTGGAACGTGTTCTGTACTTTGAAAATTATGTCGTCATCGAGCCCGGTCTGACCGACCTGACCTATGGCCAGATGCTGACCGAAGAAGAGTACATGGATGCGCAGGATGCCTATGGCATGGACGCGTTCACCGCGAATATCGGTGCTGAAGCTATCCGTGAGATGCTGGCCCAGATCGACCTGGAAGCCGAAGCCGAGCAGCTGCGCGCTGATCTGGCCGAAGCAACCGGCGAGTTGAAGCCCAAGAAGATCATCAAGCGTCTGAAGGTTGTTGAATCCTTCCTCGAGTCGGGCAACCGGCCCGAATGGATGGTCATGACCGTAATCCCGGTCATTCCGCCGGAACTGCGTCCGCTGGTTCCGCTGGACGGTGGCCGTTTCGCGACGTCTGATCTGAACGATCTGTATCGCCGCGTCATCAACCGGAACAACCGTCTGAAGCGTCTGATCGAGCTGCGCGCGCCTGACATCATCGTCCGCAACGAAAAGCGGATGCTGCAGGAATCCGTTGACGCTCTGTTTGACAACGGCCGTCGTGGCCGCGTGATTACCGGTGCCAACAAGCGTCCGCTGAAATCGCTGTCGGACATGCTGAAAGGTAAGCAGGGTCGCTTCCGTCAGAACCTTTTGGGTAAGCGCGTCGACTTCTCGGGCCGTTCGGTCATCGTGACCGGTCCGGAACTCAAGCTGCACCAGTGTGGTCTGCCCAAGAAGATGGCGCTAGAGCTGTTCAAGCCGTTCATCTACTCGCGCCTTGAAGCCAAGGGTCTGTCTTCGACCGTGAAGCAGGCGAAGAAACTGGTCGAGAAAGAGCGTCCCGAAGTGTGGGATATCCTCGACGAGGTGATCCGCGAACACCCTGTCATGCTGAACCGTGCGCCGACGCTGCACCGTTTGGGCATTCAAGCGTTCGAGCCGGTCCTGATCGAAGGTAAAGCCATCCAGCTGCACCCGCTGGTCTGTTCGGCCTTTAACGCCGACTTCGACGGTGACCAGATGGCTGTGCACGTCCCGCTGAGCCTTGAGGCCCAGCTGGAAGCCCGTGTTCTGATGATGTCGACGAACAACGTTCTGTCGCCTGCAAACGGTGCGCCGATCATCGTTCCGTCGCAGGATATGATCCTGGGTCTGTACTATGTGACCCTGGAACGCGAAGGCATGCCGGGCGAAGGCAAGGTCTTTGGATCGATCGAAGAAGTTCAGCACGCGCTGGATGCGGGCGAGGTGCATCTGCACTCGAAAATCACGGCCCGGATCACGCAGATCGACGAGGAAGGCAACGAAGTTCAGAAGCGCTATGAAACCACCCCGGGCCGTCTGCGTCTGGGTGCGTTGCTGCCGATGAACAACAAGGCGCCGTTCGATCTGGTCAACCGTCTGCTGCGGAAGAAAGAAGTGCAGCAGGTGATCGACACCGTCTACCGTTACTGCGGTCAGAAAGAGTCGGTGATCTTCTGTGACCAGATCATGTCGATGGGCTTCAAGGAAGCGTTCAAGGCGGGCATCTCGTTCGGCAAGGATGACATGGTCATTCCGAAGGACAAGTGGAGCATCGTCGATGACACCCGCAGCCAGGTGAAAGACTTTGAACAGCAGTACATGGACGGCCTGATCACTCAGGGCGAAAAGTACAACAAGGTTGTCGATGCTTGGTCGAAGTGTAACGACCGCGTGACCGAGGCAATGATGAGCACGATCTCGGACGTTGCCAAGGCCGAAGACGGGTCGGACATGGAGCCGAACTCGGTCTACATGATGGCCCACTCGGGTGCGCGTGGCTCGGTCACTCAGATGAAACAGCTGGGCGGTATGCGTGGCCTGATGGCCAAACCGAACGGTGACATCATCGAGACGCCGATCATCTCGAACTTCAAAGAAGGTCTGACCGTTCTCGAGTACTTCAACTCGACCCACGGTGCCCGTAAGGGTCTTTCGGATACCGCTCTGAAGACGGCGAACTCGGGTTACCTGACCCGTCGTCTGGTGGACGTGGCGCAAGACTGTATCGTTCGTGAGATCGACTGCGGCACCGAGCGTGCGATCACAGCCGAAGCAGCCGTGAACGACGGTGAGGTTGTCGCCTCGCTGGCCGAACGCGTGCTGGGCCGTGTGGCCGCTGACGATGTTCTGCGTCCGGGCACCGATGAGGTGATCGTCGCAGCCGGTCAGCTGATCGACGAACGTATGGCAGACACCATCGACGAAGCCGGCGTTCAGTCGATGCGCATCCGCTCGCCTCTGACCTGTGAGTCCGAGGAAGGCGTCTGTGCGACCTGCTATGGTCGTGACCTTGCACGCGGTACGATGGTGAACACAGGTGAAGCTGTCGGCATTATCGCGGCTCAGTCGATCGGTGAACCCGGTACACAGCTGACCATGCGGACCTTCCACATCGGTGGTGTTGCGCAAGGTGGTCAGCAGTCGTTCCAGGAAGCCAGCCAGGAAGGTATCGTTTCCTTCGAGAACCCGCAGATCCTGGTCAACGCAGCCGGCGAAAGCCTGGTCATGGGCCGGAACATGAAGCTGGTGATCAAGGACGAACACGGCGAAGAGCGTGCCAGCCACAAGCTGGGCTACGGCTCCAAGCTGTTCGTCAAGGACGGCACCAAGGTGGCCCGTGGCGACAAGCTGTTCGAGTGGGACCCGTACACCTTGCCGATCATCGCCGAGAAAGCCGGTACTGCGAAATATGTCGATCTGGTTTCGGGCCTCGCTGTTCGCGACGAGACCGACGAAGCAACCGGCATGACCCAGAAGATCGTGATCGACTGGCGCGCCGCCCCCAAGGGCAGCGACCTCAAGCCCGAGATCATTCTGGTTGGCGAAGATGGCGAGCCGGTCCGCAACGATGCGGGCAACCCGGTTCACTATCCGATGTCGGTGGATGCGATCCTGTCGGTCGAAGACGGTCAGAAGGTCGAAGCCGGTGACGTCGTCGCGCGTATCCCGCGCGAAGGTGCCAAGACCAAGGACATCACCGGTGGTCTGCCGCGTGTGGCCGAACTGTTCGAAGCGCGCCGTCCCAAGGATCACGCGATCATCGCCGAGGCCGATGGTTACGTGCGCTTTGGCCGCGACTACAAGAACAAGCGCCGCATCAGCATCGAGCCGGCTGACGAGTCCATGGAGACCATCGAGTACATGGTACCCAAGGGCAAGCACATCCCGGTCGCCGAAGGGGACTTCATCCAGAAGGGTGAATACCTGATGGACGGTAACCCTGCGCCGCATGACATCCTGTCCATCATGGGTGTCGAAGCGCTGGCGGATTACATGATCGACGAGGTGCAGGACGTGTATCGTCTGCAGGGCGTGAAGATCAACGACAAGCACATCGAGGTCATCGTGCGCCAGATGCTGCAGAAGTGGGAGATCCTGGATTCGGGCGACACCACCCTGCTGAAGGGCGAACATGTCGACAAGCAGGAGTTCGACGCGGCCAACGAGAAGACCATCGCCCGCGGTGGTCGCCCTGCTCAGGGTGAGCCGATCCTGTTGGGGATCACCAAGGCCTCGTTGCAGACGCGTTCGTTCATCTCGGCGGCGTCGTTCCAGGAAACTACTCGCGTGCTGACCGAAGCTTCGGTTCAGGGCAAGAAAGACAAGCTGGTTGGCCTGAAAGAGAACGTCATCGTTGGTCGTCTGATCCCCGCCGGTACCGGTGGGGCCACTCAGGCCGTTCGCCACATCGCGCAGTCGCGTGACAACGTGGTGATCGAAGCCCGCCGGGAAGAGGCCGAGGCCGCCGCCGCCCTGGCCGCGCCGATCATGGATGACGATATGGTCGGGGATGAGCTGGACGTTCTGGTCGAAACACCGGAAAGCCGCGAATAAACCGCGTCATTCAGAACCAAAAAAGGCCCTGCGATTTCGTGGGGCCTTTTTTCGTCGCCTCTCCTGCTACGCAATTGTGAACCGTCGTGACAGAGCACAGCCTTTGACGCGATTGCATCAGGCTTGTGGTTCTTCAATCGGTGGTTTAGCGATATTCTGTGTTTTCGGATTATTTTGAGCTGAACAATGGACACCAAAAGCAACTCTTTCGAGGACCGTGTGGCGCGGATCAAAAAGCGTTCGGCAGAAAACACACACAAGTCGCCTATGCCTCGAACCGAGAGTATCTGGCAACGTCTGGGGTATCCCGCTGCGTTTATGGGGGCTTTTTTACTGGGTGTTTTTGCGGTCTTCCTGTCCCGCCTGATTCAATACCAATCGGTTGGCATTCCGGTGCCCGGAAAGGTGGGAACGCAGGATTTCGTAAGCCTCGGCCTTGCAGGCGGGGCCTGCATCATGGTTATGCTGTTTCTGAAAGGTAAACTGCGAGAGTTCGCCGGGGCGCTCACGGTTGGTGCGTTGGTGACGACCTTTTCCTTTCATAATTTCGTGTGGAAATATCCTGTGTTTTTCGAACTTGTATACGGGGAAGACTGGGTGGAGTTTGTAAAAGACACGACAGAGCCTTCCAGCCTGAATCTGTTCGGGACCATCCTTCCATTCGGTTGATGATCTCTGCACCCCTTGTGCGTTGTTGACATCCAGCCCGTCTCGGCGGCCAATGCGGGGCGATCAATAGCCCCGGAGCCCGAAGCAGCATGACTCCAAACACCAAAGGCGCTTTGCTGATGATGGGCAGCATGGCTGCCTTTACCCTGAACGATACGCTGGTGAAGGTTGCCTTGCAGGATCTGCCATTGTTTCAGTTGGTGGCCATGCGCGGGTTTCTGGCGGTATTTCTGATCTATGTGCTTGCCCGGTCACTGGGCACGTTGCATCTGAATTTTTCGCGCCATGACAAGTGGCTGGTTGCACTGCGCTGCCTTGCAGAGCTTGCGGCGACATTCTTTTTCCTGACGGCGCTGAAGAACATGCCGCTTGCCAATGTTACGGCCATTCTTCAGGCATTGCCTCTTACGGTAACATTGGGTGCTGCTCTGGTTTTTTCCGAACAGGTTGGTTGGCGACGCGCTTTGGCAATCGCCGTGGGTTTCGTCGGAATGCTGCTGATCGTAAGACCCGGGCCAGAGGGGTTCAGCGTGTATTCCATCTATGCGCTGGTTGCAGTGGTTTCGATTACAGTTCGGGACCTCATCACGCGACGCATGTCAGCCGACGTGCCGTCAATGCTGGTTACCCTTGCCACCTCGGTTTCCATAGCGGGGGCTGCGGCAATAGCTTCGGTTTTCGAAGGATGGGTTGCGGTCTCGGCAACGGCGGTTTCCCAGGTCGCGGCGGCGGCCGTGTTTGTGCTGCTTGGCTATTTGTTCAGCGTCATGGTCATGCGTCAGGGAGATGTCGGATTCGTTGCACCGTTCAGATATTCCAGCCTGATCTGGGCGCTCGGGTTGGGTTGGGTCGTGTTTGACGAATGGCCTGACAGCCTGACGATGCTGGGTGCTGTCCTGATCGTGGGTGCCGGTCTGTTCACCTTGTTCCGGGCACGTGCGCGTCAGGGCTTGGCGTGACGCCGTCTGACCACGTCCGGATCAATGGCGAAACGGGTTTGAAACTCGAGCTCCTGCTGCCGGGTAAGAGGGTTGAGCGCTACATCCATGTTTCTGGTTCGCGGTGAGTCATTGAACCTGTTCAATCCCCGTACCCACATCGGACTATCGGGTCGGGTCACAACGGGCATCGCGCGGTTGATCCTGTTATGGGCAAAATTCATGATCGATTTCCGCTGCCCGCCCCGCACGTACATTCCCAGACCGGCAGTGATCAACGGGCGATGCACGCGCGTGGCCTGTATCCCCTCGGAATTGGCGCGGGCCAGATAACCGCAGTTGAAGTCAACGGCGACCATCGCGTGCCTTTCGAACAATCCGACGCATTCCCTGACACAGCCCCGAAACCGCTCGACAAAATCCACGGCCACTGCATCATCATCGTCGTGGCGAAACTGAAGGCAGGGTTGATCAGGATCGTTCCGCGCCGAATTCAGGACATCCTGCATGACTTTTCTGTGTCGCCCCGGAGGTTTCGCGACAATGCGCACCTGTTTCAGCCCACCGGTCAGATCGTTGAGGCGGTCAAATGCCGGCTTGGGCAGGCAGTCGCCGACCACGATCACCAACTGGAAATCTTCGTCGGACTGTTTTTTGAAACCGGGCAGGGCGACCGTCTCGAACAGGCGAAACCGTTCTTCCAACCTGTCGTGCTGGTACAGGAATTGCCGTCTTTCTTCGACACTCTCGTGCGTTGTCTGAAAGCCGCCAATTGCGGGATAGGAAAACCGACAAAGGCCAATCACTTGCATTTTCTCAGCGCGCCGCATATCTGGCCTCGAACGCGTCAGGGTCGATCGAGAACCGTACCCGCAAGTCTTCTGCCTGTTCAGGCGTGAAAGGCGATAGCTCGCTGGTATCTTTGCGCGCGTGGTCCGAGTCGTTGAAATCGTGCAGCATCCTTACCCACATAGGCGTGTCCGGATAGCTGACCACGGGCATGAACCGGGCGAGCCTGTTGTGCAACCGGTCAAAGATCGTCCGCGTGCTGCCGGCTTGAACATACATGCCCAGGCCAACGCCCAGCAGCGATCGATAGACCCGAGCGGCCCGAATTCCGTGGGCCTCGCGCCGGGCGATGTACCCTTGATTGAAGTCTATACCGACGGACTCGCTCTGCTGCATCAGCCCTGTGTTTTCGACAACAGCAGCGCGAAGGCGTTCCATGAAATCAACGGAAACGGCGTCATCGTCATCATGCCGAAACTGTAGGCAGGGCTGATGCGGGTCCGCGCGGGCGGTGTTCAGCACCTCTCGCACAATCTGCTTATGATCCCCTGGTTCTTTTGCAATGATACGGATCTGTTTGATCCCGGCGGTCAGGTCGCGCAGCCGGTCCGCATGGATCTGAGGCAGGCACGTCCCGGTCAAAACATACAACTCGAACGTCTCATCGGTCTGGGTGCCAAAACCGGGCAGGGTGATTGCCTCGAAAAGACGAAGGCGTTCTTCCAGCCGGTCGGGGGCATACAGAAATTGCCGTTGTTCTTCAATCGTATCCCGGTTCAGCCGAAAACTGCCGGTTGCGGGATAGGAAAACCGGCAAAGGCCAATCACTTGCATCTGTAATCCATCAGCAGATATTCGACCCGACTATGCCCTTGCCGCGGTTCAGCCGCAACCGGGACAGCGGCGCGCAGGAATGGCAATCCTACAGGCTGCATTCAACGCGCGCGCCTGGGCGCCGGGATAGGGCTGTTGACACTTGGGACGACTCCCCCTATACGCGCGTCATCTCGGTACCGGGGGCCGCCCCGTAGCCGATTCCAGTAATGAACTGGTCAAGGCCCGGACAATTTTGCAGTTCGCGCCCTCTGAGAACCAACCGCGACGTTCACCTCGGAATGGGAACGCTCGTGGGTTTTGCGCTTGTGGACGCATAAGTGCAGCGAATTTAGCCGCACGCAACGCGCGTGCATGTCATGTGTGTTGCAAAACGGGGAAAGAACCGGAATGCCAACTATTCAACAGCTGATCCGCAAGCCGCGGCAGCCCAAAGTCAAACGCTCGAAGTCCATGCACCTGGAGCAGTGCCCGCAAAAGCGCGGTGTCTGCACACGTGTCTATACCACAACGCCTAAAAAGCCGAACTCGGCGATGCGTAAGGTTGCCAAGGTGCGCCTGACCAACGGGTTCGAGGTCATCTCGTACATCCCCGGTGAAAGCCACAACCTGCAGGAACACTCGGTTGTTCTGATCCGTGGCGGCCGTGTGAAAGACCTTCCCGGTGTGCGTTACCACATCCTGCGCGGAGTTCTGGATACTCAGGGCGTCAAAGACCGTAAGCAACGTCGTTCGAAATACGGCGCGAAGCGTCCCAAGTAAGAAGGAGAGGCTGATATGTCACGTCGTCACGCCGCCGAAAAACGCGAAGTCCTGCCTGACGCCAAATTTGGCGACAAGGTACTGACCAAATTCATGAACAACCTGATGATCGACGGCAAGAAGTCGGTCGCAGAGCGCATCGTCTACAACGCATTTGATCGCGTTGAGAACAAGGTAAAGCGCGCTCCTGTCGAAGTGTTCCACGAAGCGCTCGACAACATCAAACCGTCGGTCGAGGTTCGCTCGCGCCGGGTTGGTGGTGCAACGTACCAGGTTCCGGTCGAAGTGCGCCCCGAGCGCCGCGAAGCACTGGCCATCCGCTGGCTGATCACCGCTGCGCGCGGCCGCAACGAAAACACCATGGAAGAACGCCTCGCCGGCGAGTTGCTGGACGCCGTACAGTCCCGCGGAACTGCCGTTAAGAAGCGCGAAGACACCCACAAGATGGCCGAGGCGAACAAAGCCTTCAGCCATTACCGCTGGTAATTCTAGAGGCTTATCCAAATGGCACGCGAATATCCGCTCGAACTATACCGTAACTTCGGTATCATGGCGCACATCGATGCAGGCAAGACGACCTGCTCGGAACGCATCCTGTATTATACTGGTAAATCCCACAACATCGGTGAGGTGCACGATGGTGCCGCCACCATGGACTGGATGGAGCAGGAGCAGGAACGCGGCATCACCATCACCTCGGCTGCGACCACCACTTTCTGGGAACGCACCGAAGACGGTAAAACCGCCGATACCCCCAAGCACCGCCTGAACATCATCGACACCCCCGGCCACGTTGACTTCACCATCGAAGTTGAACGCTCGCTGGCGGTTCTCGACGGTGCCGTCTGCGTTCTGGACGCAAACGCCGGTGTTGAGCCCCAGACCGAAACCGTGTGGCGTCAGGCTGACCGCTACAAGGTTCCGCGCATGGTTTTCGTCAACAAGATGGACAAGATCGGCGCAGACTTCTTCAACTGCGTTCGCATGATCGAAGACCGCACCGGCGCACGTGCTGTTCCGGTTGGTATCCCGATCGGCGCCGAGTCCGAGTTGGAAGGTCTGATCGACCTGGTCACCATGGAAGAATGGCTGTGGCAGGGCGAAGATCTGGGCGCAAGCTGGATCAAAGCACCGATCCGCGACAGCCTGAAAGACATGGCTGAAGAATGGCGCGGCAAGATGATCGAAGCGGCCGTCGAAATGGACGACGACGCGATGATGGAATACCTGGAAGGCAATGAGCCCGACGTTCCGACCCTGCGCAAACTGCTGCGCAAGGGTACGCTGGACATCGCGTTCGTTCCGGTACTGGGTGGTTCCGCGTTCAAAAACAAAGGCGTTCAGCCGCTGCTCAACGCTGTGATCGACTACCTGCCCAGCCCGCTGGACGTTGTCGACTACATGGGCTTCAAACCCGGTGACGAAGAAGAAGTCCGTAACATCGCGCGTCGCGCTGACGATGACATGGCCTTCTCGGGCCTGGCGTTCAAAATCATGAACGACCCCTTCGTTGGCTCGCTGACCTTCACCCGGATTTACTCGGGTGTGCTGAACAAGGGTGACTCGATCCTGAACTCGACCAAAGGCAAGAAAGAGCGCATCGGCCGCATGATGATGATGCACTCGAACAACCGGGAAGAGATCGAAGAAGCGTTTGCAGGCGACATCATCGCGTTGGCGGGTCTGAAAGACACCACCACGGGTGACACCCTGTGTGACGCCAAGGATCCGGTGGTTCTGGAAACCATGACCTTCCCCGATCCGGTGATCGAGATCGCGGTCGAGCCCAAAACCAAGGGCGACCAGGAAAAGATGTCTCAGGGTCTGGCCCGTCTGGCCGCCGAAGACCCGTCCTTCCGCGTGGAAACCGATCTGGAATCGGGTCAGACCATCATGAAGGGCATGGGCGAACTTCACCTGGACATCCTGGTTGACCGCCTGAAGCGCGAGTTCAAGGTCGAGGCCAACATCGGTGCGCCGCAGGTGGCCTATCGTGAAACCATCTCGATGCCGGTCGAACATACCTACACCCACAAGAAACAGTCGGGTGGTTCGGGTCAGTTCGCCGAGGTCAAGCTTGAGATCACTCCGACCGAGCCCGGCGAAGGTTATTCGTTCGAAAGCCGCATCGTTGGTGGTGCTGTTCCGAAGGAATACATCCCGGGCGTCGAAAAAGGCATCCAGTCTGTCATGGACAGCGGCCCTTTGGCTGGCTTCCCCGTGATCGACTTCAAGGTTGCCCTGCTGGACGGTAAGTTCCACGACGTCGACTCGAGCGTTCTGGCGTTCGAAATCGCTGCCCGTATGTGCATGCGTGAAGGCATGCGCAAAGCCGGCGCGAAACTGCTGGAACCGATCATGAAGGTCGAAGTGATCACCCCGGAAGAATACACCGGCGGTATCATCGGCGACCTGACCTCGCGTCGTGGCCAAGTGTCTGGTCAGGAGCCGCGCGGCAACGCAATCGCGATCGACGCATTCGTTCCGCTGGCGAACATGTTCGGTTACATCAACACCCTGCGTTCGATGTCGTCGGGCCGTGCCCAGTTCACCATGCAGTTCGACCACTACGATCCGGTTCCGCAGAACATCTCGGACGAGATCCAGGCGAAATACGCATAAGCGAAGATTTGGGGGAGCGTGGGTATCACGCTCCCTTCATTACCGAAAAAGGAGGCCATCATGGCAAAGGAAAAGTTTGAGCGTACAAAACCGCACGTCAACATCGGCACGATTGGCCACGTTGACCACGGCAAGAC
>NZ_WQEP01000013.1:0-75635 GCF_013033705.1 Ruegeria sp. HKCCA0370 | reverse complement strand
AGATGGACGACTTTTACGCCGCCCGCAGCAAGATCATCCCGCCGCTACCGTGGTCGACTTTCTCACCGCCGTTCTCAAATTTACCTTATGCCGCGCAAATCTGAAGCTTAAGAGTCACTGGAAAGCCCACCGGTGGTGTGGCTTTAGAGTGCGAGGCTTGAGGAGGTCTGATACTCTCAAGGCAGCATCATTTTCTATGTAGGAACACATCGTGCTCGAGCCGATTCAGCCCAAAAAAGTAAGACAAGGCATTGCATGTGCTGGCAATTGGATACTTGATACAGTTCACTCAATTTCGCATTGGCCTGAAAAGTCGGGGCTGGCGCTCATAAAAACCCAGCATGTCGACCTTGGCGGCGGACCCGCCAATGTAGCCTTGGGACTGAAAGCCATGGACGTGTCTTATCCGGTAATTCCAATTGGTCTGATAGGCGCAGGCGCATTGGGCGACGAAGTTTTGCGTCTAAGCGCAGAAGCGGGGTTGCCTTTAGACGGCCTACTGCGAACAACACGTGCAACAACATCCCAGACGCATGTGATGAACGTACAAGGTGACAGCCGCACCTTTTTTCACCACCGAGGCGCTAACAGTTTATTTGATGCGGCGTCGGTTAATATTGATGAGCTATCGGACGCCGGTATTAAGCTATTATATCTTGGCTATTTAACGTTACTAGACAGACTGGATGAGATCCTGCCAGAGGGAAAAACTAGAGCCGCACGGCTGTTGTCAGTTGCCCGCGCCAAAGGCGTGAGGACTTGCGTTGACCTCGCATCGTTCAGGTCCGACACCTACTCGGATATTGTGTCAAAGACGCTTCCCGAAATCGATTTTCTGTTCGCGAATGAACTCGAAGCTGAGGCGGCAACAGGCATAAATCTCACGCAAAAATCTGATCCCAACGAAATGATGAAAGCAGCTCGCTTTCTGAAATCCGGTGGGGTCAATCGAGCGGTAATAATACATAGCCCAACACAAATCGTATGTTGTGAAACAGAGGTTGAAATTGCCTTCGCGCCTGATCCGATACCTGCTGAAGAAATCATCAGCCCTGTGGGTGCGGGAGATGCTTTCTGCTCCGGCGTTATTCATGGTCTCCATGAAGATTGGCCTATTGAGAGTTGTCTCAAATTTGGCGAGAAAGCTGCCGCCGCCTGCTTGTCTGGGCATACTGCCACCGATGGACTCAAAACAATCTCAGTTCCGCGGATCCCGCCATAGAAAATCGTTCAGACTAGAGGCGACTATGTCCCGCTTCTTCCCAGTTCGTGAACAGCGTTTCGAGTGGCTGCTATATTGTGCGTTCTTATTGTGGTCCTCATATTGTCCGAATACGCACCTTTGGGCCAGTTGGGCCAGAAACAGCACCGTTATCCCTTTTGCCTGAGAAACAGCGTCGTATTACCCGGTAGGTGCATAGAAATTGAATGATCCTGATTGCTCCATGCAACCGTTTCACTCTCATAGGAGCCCCAACCGTGGCCTGTTCCTCCAAACTCTGCAGCATCACTGTTCAGGACAACTTCCCAGTGGCCTGAATTAGGCACACCCAGCCTGAATCCGTCGCGAGGTGTCGGCGTCATGTTGCAGACAACAATCACGGGATCCTTGCCTTCATCGCTCTGGCGGACCCATGCGTAGACGGACAAATCGGACTGATCGACTTCAAGCCAGTAGAAGCCGGAGGCCATACAATCAGTTTCGAACAGCGATGGTGTTTGGGCGTAGAACTTGTTCAGCGCCTTCACCCATGCCTGAACGCCGCGGTGCCATTCATGATCCAGTAGGTGCCAGTCGAGGGATCGTTCATGAGACCATTCCTCGCCCTGTGCAAATTCCTGCCCCATGAACAGGAGTTTCTTGCCCGGATGGCCCCACATGAAGCCGTAGTAGGCCCGTAGCCCAGCAAACTTGTCGAACCCGTCGCCCGGCATCTTGGAGATCATCGAGCCCTTGCCATGCACAACTTCGTCATGACTGATGGGTAGGATAAAATTCTCCGAGAACGCGTATGTGAGGCCAAAAGTCATTTCATGATGATGGTGCGACCGGTGAATGGGATCGCGCGCCATGTATTGCAGCGTGTCGTTCATCCACCCCATGTTCCACTTGAATCCAAATCCAAGCCCGCCTTGGTCTGTGGGTTGGCTGACACCTGGAAATGACGTGCTTTCTTCGGCCGCCATGATGATGCCAGAATCAGCGTCGTACACAAGTTCGTTCGTGCGCTTGAGAAAGGCGATCGCCTCAAGGTTTTCGCGACCGCCATGTTCGTTTGGCACCCACTCGCCCTCTTTGCGGGAATAGTCCCGGTACAACATGGACGCGACTGCGTCTACGCGCAGCCCATCGATGTGAAACTCCCGGAGCCAGTAGAGCGCGTTGGCGCAGAGATAGTTCTGCACCTCACGTCGCCCGTAATTGTAGATCAGTGTGTTCCAGTCCTGATGAAAGCCCTCTTTCGGGTCGGCATGCTCGTAAAGCGCGGACCCGTCGAATTGACCCAATCCATGCGCGTCGGTCGGAAAATGCCCCGGCACCCAATCGAGCAGCACTCCAAGGCCCGCGATATGGCATGCATTCACGAATTCCCGGAATTCGTCCGGGGTGCCATAGCGAATTGTCGGAGCAAACATACCAATGGGCTGGTACCCCCACGAGCCGTCGAACGGGTGCTCGGACACAGGCATCAACTCTATGTGGGTGAACCCCATGTCGCGCACGTAATCCACCAATTCCTTGGCGAATTCGAGATAGCTAAGCGGGCGGTTGCCGTCCTCGACCTTGCGCCGCCACGACCCCAGGTGGACTTCGTAGATCGAAATAGCCCGGTCGTGGCGATTGCGATCCGCGCGTTCAGTCATCCAGGCGTCATCGCTCCATTCATATCCGTCTAAATCGCGCACAACCGACGCCGTGGCGGGGGGATGCTCTGCTCCGAAGCCGACCGGGTCGGCCTTGAGCGGCAGAATGTTTCCTTGCGCATCACGGATTTCGAATTTGTAGAGCGAACCCTCGCCCAGGCCGGGAATAAAGATCTCCCAAATCCCGGTCGTGCCCCGTGCACGCATTACGTTTCGCCGTCCGTCCCATAGATTGAATTCGCCCACAACGGAAACACGGCTTGCGGCCGGGGCCCAGACCGCGAAGTTCACGCCCTTTACGCCATCATGCTCCAGCGGATGGGCCCCGAGTTTTTCCCACAGGCGCAGATGTGCACCTTCGGCGATCAGGTACTCATCCATCTCGCCGAGTACCGGCCCGAACCTGTAGGCGTCATCCTGCTCCCAGACATTGCTGTCATTTCGGGCACGCAGGCGATAGGCGCCAGCCGCCACGGGTTTGCGGACAAAACCCGAGAACAGCCCGCGCCCGTCAAGGCGATGCAACTCGGCCTCAACCTTGCCGGTTTTGCCATCCAGGACCTCGACACTAAGTGCGCCCGGGATCAGCACGGTAACACTCCAGCGCCGCCCGTTTTTGTGAGGGCCAAGAACCGAAAACGGATCGCTCATCGAACCTGCAAGCAACGCTTCGGCAGTGGCAGAGTCAAAGGCGGGGGAATAGCTGATTGTGGTCATTCTGTCTCTCCTGCAAGCGAGTCGATGCCCCAGATGTCTTTCGCATAGCCCTGGATTGTACGGTCGGACGAGAACCAACCGGACAATGCGGTATTGAGAACGGCCATGCGCGCCCACGCGTCTTTGTTGGCAAAGCCGCCGTCGACCCTGCGCTGCGCGTCCCAGTAGGCATCGAAATCGGCGGCGACCATGAAATAGTCGTCCCGCAACAGCTTTTCGAGCACCGGCCAGTGACGCGTCGGATCACCGGGCGAATAAAACCCGGTGCGTACTTGCTCGATGACTTCGTTCAGGATCGGGCTTCGGTCGATATAGTCCTGCATGACATATCCCTCGCGCGCGGCATGTACTTCGGCAGCGGTCATCCCGAAGATATAGATGTTGGTGGCCCCCACGTGGTCGCAGATTTCCACATTGGCACCATCGAGCGTGCCGATCGTAACCGCACCGTTCAGCGCGAACTTCATGTTTCCGGTGCCGGAGGCTTCTTTGCCAGCAGTTGATATTTGTTCGGACAGGTCCGCCGCCGGGATCAGCATCTCAGCCAAGGATACATTGTAATTCGGCGGATAGACCACCTTGAGTCGGTCGCCGATCACCGGATCAGAATTGATCGATTGTGCGATGTCGTTGATCAGGCGAATGATGTTCTTGGCATCGATATACGCTGGTGCCGCCTTACCGCCAAAGAATTTGACCCGGGGTGTCCAATCCGCATCCGGTTCGCGGCGGATCGCATTGGCAAGGGCTGCGGTTTCAAATGCATTCATCAGCTGGCGTTTGTATTCGTGAATCCGCTTGATCTGAATGTCGAACATCGCATCGGGCGAAATCTGCAGGTTCATGTTTTCGGCGACCCAATCCGCAAGCCTGCGTTTGTTGTCTTGCTTGATCGCCATAAAGCGCTTGCGGAAGGCGGGATCATCCGCCAATGGCGCGATGTTTTCCAGCTGCTCAAGATCTGAAACCCACTCCGTTCCGATGGTTTCGTTTAGCAAGTCCCGCAGACCCGGATTGCATCCATGCAGCCACCGACGCGGCGTTACACCGTTGGTCTGATTGAGAATTCGCTCGGGATAGACCTTATGCAGATCACTGAAGACGGTTTGCTTCATCAGGTCCGTATGCAGGGCCGAGACCCCATTGACCCTGCGCGAACACGTAAAGGCAAGCGTTCCCATGTTCACCACGTCGTTTTCGACAATGCGTGGGGCGGCGCTGGTATTTGATTTTGCAACGTCCCGGCTCAACCGGTCATCGATCCGTTCGATCAGTTGCATGTGACGCGGTAGGATACTGCCCATCAGCCCGACATCCCACGCTTCCAATGCCTCGGGCAGCAGCGTGTGGTTGGTGTAGTGCAATGTGTTCTGCGCAGTGTCGAACGCATCGTCAAAGCTCAACCCGTGCACATCTGACAGCAGACGGATCAACTCGGGGCCAGCGATTGCCGGATGGGTATCATTCATCTGGATCGCAACTTTGGTTGGCAGCGCGCGCAGATCGCCATTGTGCGTCAGGAAGCGGCGCAAGAGATCCTGAAGCGAGGCGGAGGTAAAGAAAAACTCCTGCTTGAGGCGCAATGCCTTGCCTGTTTCGGTGCTGTCATCGGGGTAAAGGACGCGCGAAATCGTTTCCGCCAGCACCTCGGGTGCGGCGGCCTGCATGTATTCGCCGCGGTTGAACGGATCGAGGTCAAAAATCTTCTTGGGCTTAGCGGACCAAAGCCGCAGCGTATTTGTCCAGCGCGCCTGCCAACCGGCAACCGGCGTGTCATAAGCCTGTGCCATCACGATGTCGGATGGGCTCCATTTGGCTTGTGCGCCCGTCTCAATGACCTCACCGCCAAAGCCGATATCATAGAGGCATTCCGAGCGTTCGAATTCCCAATTGTGCTGGTGGCGCAGCCAGTCCTCTGCCATTTCTACCTGTTTGCCCTGATCGAAGGACTGCCGGAACAAACCATGCGCATAACGGATGCCATAGCCATATGCGGGAATACCGAGACAGCTCAGGCTGTCCAAAAAGCAGGCGGCCAATCGGCCAAGACCGCCATTGCCCAATGCGGCATCCGGTTCGTCGTTTACCACATCGGCAAAGCTGATGCCGTGTTTCGCCAGTGCTTCGCGTGCATCATCCTCAAGCCCGAGGTTGTTGACCGCGTCCTCCAGGATGCGCCCCAAAAGAAACTCCATCGACAGGTAATAAACCCGCTTCCGGTCCTTGGCATATGTACGGTTCGTCGCTTCGAACCACGGTGCGATCAGTTTGTCGCGCACCGCGCGGGACAGCGCGAGGCGCCAGTCCGTGGTGGAGGCCGTGTCCGGGGTCTTGCCAACGCTATGGGCAAGATGAAAGTCGATTGCCTGTGTCAGCGACCCGGGTTCATAGATATCTTTCATGGTCTGTTCCATCCTGCTCTTGTTCTGATTTGTCTCGGACGGTCGCATCAGGTGATGACATCCGCCTTTGTGCGCCCGGTGTGCCTTCTGATCTGCGCTAGCGCTTCTGCAGCCTGAATGACTGGGGATAGCGCTTCTCGCACATTCATGTTGTGATCGCCGCTGCAACCGACGAACCGCTCCAGGTAGACACGCAACGTAGCCCCTTGGGTCCCCGTGCCGGACAGACGAAACACAACGCGGGAACCGCCGTCAAAGCGGACGCGGACGCCCTGCCCTACGGTCAGGCTTTGATCAATCGGGTCGCGGTACGAGAAATCATCTGCCTCAACGACTTTCATGTCCTCGACCATTGAGCCGGGAAGCGTGTCTGACCTTTCGCGCAATGCCGTCATCAACGTATTTGCGATGTCGGTCGGGATCTCTTCGTAGTCGTGACGCGAGTAGTAGTTCCGGCCAAAGCTGCGCCAATGATCCCGCTGAAGCTGCACGATATCCCGACCATCCCGCGCCAGAATGTTCAGCCACAGCAGAACTGCCCACAGACCATCCTTTTCGCGGATGTGATTGGATCCAGTGCCTGCGCTCTCCTCGCCGCAAAGTGTCGCCTTACCCGCGTCCAGCAGATTGCCGAAAAATTTCCAGCCGGTCGGCGTTTCAAAACAGGGAATCCCCAACCGTTCGGCAACTCGGTCAACCGCCTGGCTTGTCGGCATCGAACGCGCGACGCCGCTAAGTTTCCCGGAATATGCCGGGGTCAGGTGGGCGTAGGCCGTCAACAGCGCCAGACTGTCAGAAGGCGTCACAAACGTGCGTTTCCCCATGATCATGTTGCGGTCGCCGTCTCCATCGGAGGCGGCGCCAAAATCAGGGGCATCAGGGCCGTTCATGACGCCGACAAGCTCACTGGCCCATACCGGGTTGGGGTCAGGGTGCCCACCGCCGAAATTCGGCGATGGAACCGCGTTGATCACCGAACCAGCTGGCGCGCCTAATGCGCCTTCCAGTATGCGCTTGGCATAGGGACCGGTGACCGCATGCATTGCATCGAAGCAGATGCGGAAGCCGTTCGCAAACAGGGTGCGGATGGCATCGAAATCGAACAGTTCCTGCATCAGCGCTTCGTAATCCGCCACCGGATCAACCACATCGATTTGCGTTTTGCCCAATCTGAAGCGGCCGGGTTCGTCAAAATCGCATGCGTCTTCTTCAGCGATTTTGTATTCGGTGATCTGCTGGGTTCGGGCGAAGATCTCATCTGTGATCTTCTCGGGTGCCGGGCCACCATTGGGGGCATTGAATTTCACACCGAAATCACCGTCCTCACCACCTGGATTGTGGCTTGCCGACAGGATGATACCCCCATCGGTTTTGAATTTCCGGATCAGGTTGGATACTGCGGGCGTTGACAGGATGCCGTTCTGTCCAACAATCAATCGAACAGCACCGTTGGCTGCCGCCATACGGATGATTACTCCAATGGCCTCGGAGTTGTAAAACCGCCCATCCCCGCCAACAACAAAAGTTTTGCCCGCGGCACCGCCGGTGCCGTCGAACACGGATTGCACAAAGTTCTCGAGATATCCCGGTGTGCGGAATACTGAGGTTTTCTTTCGCAGACCCGAAGTTCCCGGTTTCTGCCCCTCAATGGGCGACGTGCGAACAGTCTTGAAGGTCATTGTCCTTCTCCATTCCATTTTGGTTTGACCGACTCTGCGCTGACATCTCTGTGCCAAGACACACAAATGCGTCGGACGTCTTTATGTCACTCACCGAAAACGGCGCTTTCAGCCGCCAGTTTGGGAATTCGTCAACGGTGCCTGGCAGGTTCTGCTGGTCTTTTCGTTCCGCAATGTCATCGAGTTGGACGGCCACGATTTCGGAGTTTGAACGCGCAAGTCGGCGGTGGATTTCCTGAACAGGCTGTGATGCTCCCAATGTTTGAGCTGCGGCCTGACGGTCCGCGCGAACGTTCGCAAAGCAAGTGCGGTCTATGCTGCCAATCTCGGCGCGTACTCGGGCATCCTCTGCCGCGAAAAACCCGGCAATGGTGGGTGTGTCATGTGTGGCGAATGCACATACAGCTTTTTTGCGCGTCTTCGAGGTGTCAACAAATCCACCGTCCTCGGAGCGCATGTATTGCAGCACGTCCAGCCCGTATATCCCTGCCGCTTCAGTCTTTTCGCGCAAGCCGGAGGGAACGAGGCCAAGATCCTCGCCAATGACAATCGATTTGGTTCTCACGCTTTCTATGGCGACCACAGCGAGAAGAGCGTCAAAGGGATATCTGACATATGTGCCTTCTTCGCTTCCTTCCGGTATCCAGTAGCTGCGCATCAAACCCAGCACGTGATCAATCCGGATCATTCCGGCGTGACGCATTACTGTCCGCAACAGTCGCGCAAATCCGGCATAGCCTTGTTTTCGGATCCTTATTGGGCACAGCGGGGCGAGACCCCAGCTTTGCCCCGACGGACCAAGCGGATCGGGCGGCGCGCCCAACGTAGCGCCGGTCACCAGGGCTGTGTCCTTGCTCCATGTTTCCGCGCCACCAAGGCGCGGTCCTACGGCAAGATCCAGATACAAGCCGAGCCGCATACCGGCCTTGATGGCGCGGGTTTGCGCGTTGGCGAGCTGAACATCAGATTGCCACTGCCCCCACTCAACTAACGCAATTTCCTGCTCGTGATCATGCGCAAATGCGGCCACTGCGCCTGAGTCCCGATCTTGGTATGGCGTGGGCCATTTGCGCCAGTCTGAACCAAAGCGAAAGGCAAGCGCTTCAAACACCGCGAAATCACGCAGGCGCGCTCCTCCCGAGGCTCTAAAACCGGCCAATGAACGCTTTTCAGGCGCTCCATCCGGTAGACGTAGAAATTCCTCAAACCCGTCATCCAGGGCTGCTGCATTTTCTTGCAATGCAGCCCGGTAGTTGATCAGGTCACACGAAGCCGATCCCGTTTCAGTGCAGTACCATGTATTCAAAAATTCACGATGACTTGGCGAATAAGGGCTAACTACGTCATCAGGACGGACTTGACCCATCGCATGTATGGGATTGATCCCGACAAAATCGGCCCCATGCATTGCCATAGCCGCAGCATATTCCCCAAGAGAATGATAGCTACCCAGAGATGCAGCGGTCTTGTCTGTAAGCCCATACAAAGCAGTAAGAACGCCCCAAATGCGCGGCTCGGCGATCAAGTCTGAAAGGTTCAGCGCTCGCAACGGGCGAGCCAGGACCCAGGATGTAAATTCTCCGTTCAGGCAGAGCCGATGAATGCCGATTGGCAAAGCAGGAATAGCGATGGATTGCACCGCCACTCCGCTTTCCACAACCTTCTCGCCAGATTCGGTTTCAAGGCTCCACGAAACCGTGCGCGAAACCGGAAACTTGGCTGGCTGACCTGCTGTGACGATCAGCTCTTGCGGCAGCTGGCGCTGTTCTTCTACTGTCCGCATTCGGTGCAGCACCACCCTTGCGTCTGCCTCAGACGTCACGTCCAGTCCCATGGCGCGCAGAACAGCAACCTGGGTGTCGGGCGCAACCTGGATCAGTTGCCCGTCAAACCCCCTGTAATCGGACGCCACGCCGACGAAGCGGCAAAGTTCTGCAACCCAATCCGTCATGATACGGCCGCCTTACCAACAAACAGCGAAACGGAATGGGCAGAAGCGCATTGACGCTTTCTGTCAACTACGTCGACAGGCTCTGTATCCGGCTCGGCTGTGTCCAGTACACGCTGCCAAACCAGACCCGGTCCCGGATCAGGTAAGAATAGTTTCTTGGGCTGTTCGTTTCCGTTGACCACAATCAGAGCGGTTCCCTCAGGAGAAAACGAGCCCTCCGCCTCACCACGTAAATGAAGACAAAACCCATCCAACGACGGATCCCGCCAATTTAGCGTACCGCCGTCCAGGCCGGACCAGGAGACATCAGGATTGCCATCGTTCCGGATTCGCCCGTGCAGGAATCGGCTTTGGCGCAAGACGGGTGTATTGCTCCGCAGCGCGATAAGATTCTGCGCAAATGCCAGCAGGTCGTTGTCAGCGGAAGCCCAGTTGATCCAGCTGATTTCATTGTCCTGACAATAGGTGTTGTTGTTCCCGCGTTGCGTTCGTCCGATTTCGTCCCCGGCCAGAAGCATGGGCGTTCCCTGCGACAGGAACACGGTGGCCAGCAAATTGCGAACGCGCAGGGCGCGGCGTTCAAGAATGTCTGGATTGTCCGTGTCCCCTTCCACTCCGCAATTGTCCGACAGATTGTTACCGTGGCCATCCTTGTTGCTTTCGCCATTGGCCTCGTTGTGCTTCTCGCGATAGCGGGTTAAGTCGGCCAGGGTGAACCCGTCATGCGCTGCAACGAAGTTGATGGAACTAGTTGTCCGGCGTCCCGGTCGATCGAACACGGATGCTGTGCCAAGGAAGTTGCCTGCAAGCTCTTGCGCAGAATGGGCGTCCCCGCGCCAGAACCGGCGGGTGGAATCGCGGAACTTGTCATTCCACTCGCCCCAGTCAGCGGGATAACTTCCAAGCTGATAGCCGCCGGGGCCGATGTCCCAGGGTTCGGCAATCAATTTGCACCGGCTTAGCACCGGATCCTGTCGAATGGCATCAAAGAAGCCGCCATGCAGGTCAAACCCGTGGTGCTCGCGACCCAAAACCGTGGCTAGATCAAACCGGAACCCGTCGACTCCCATAACAGTGACCCAGTATCGCAGCGAATCCAATACAAGGCGCAATACGAAGGGGTGGTTGATCGCCAGAGTGTTCCCGCACCCTGTATCGTTGACATAGTAGCGCGCATGACTGGCCTGCAAATTATAGTAGGCCTTGTTGTCCAGCCCCCTGAAAGACAAGGTCGGCCCGCGGTGATCGCCCTCGGCGGTGTGATTATAGACAACGTCGAGGATCACCTCGATCCCCTCGGCATGCAGCCGATCGACGGCCTGACGAAACCCATCCGCCCCGTTTGGGCCAAAGTAACGCGGCTCCAGCGCAAAAAAACCCAGAGTGTTATATCCCCAATAGTTAGTCAGTCCGCGATCCACCAGAAAGCCGTCATTTAGAAAGGTATGGACCGGCAGCAACTCCAACGCGGTCACCCCAAGACCTTTCAGGTGCGAGATCACGGCATCGCTACCGAGGGCTTCATAGGTTCCGCGAAGTTCTGCGGGCACGTCGGGGTGCAACTGGGTCAGGCCCTTGACATGGGCCTCATAGATTACCGTTTCGTTCCATTCTCTGCGCGGGCCTGGCGCCCCTGACCAGAGGCGCTCAATGTCCGGCACCACCGACTTTGGCACAAATGGCGCACTGTCGATCTGACTGGGTTGCGTGTTGGTGTAATGGCCCGAGGGCTCATACCCAAGCATCTCCTTGCCTGACGACCAGTATCCACGGAACGCACGGGCGTATGGGTCAGCCAGCAATTTCCTAGGGTTGAACCTGTGGCCGCGATCGGGTTCATACGGCCCGTATGCTCGATAGCCATACAGCGTGCCGGGCTTCAGGCCGGGCACAAAGCCATGCCAAATCGGGCCCGTCTGCTCGGGCAATACCAGCCGTGTCACCTCGCGCTGCCCATCGGCGCTGAACAGACACAATTCGATCTTCGTCGCGTTTTCCGAGAACACGGCAAAATTGACCCCCTGCCCGTTGTAAACCGCGCCCAGTGTGGCGTGATCTCCGGCGTTTATGCTCATGATGGGCCTGTTGTCCTGCATGCCGGTTTAATTCTCCTGTAGCGACTTGTAGGCATCAGCCATGCGCTGTGCCGAACGGTCCCACCCGACCGGGTGTTTCATTGCGTTGCGCTGTGTTTTCTGCCAAGCCTTTTTATCTTCGTACAATTCCATCGCACGGAACAAAGCCTCTTTTAGATTTTCCGCACTGACGGGCCCGAACTGAAAACCTGTTGCACAGTCGGCGACAAGCGCTGCTGCATTCGCGTCAATAACCGTGTCTGCCAGACCACCCGTGCGCGACACAACTGGCAGCGTGCCATAGCGCATCGCGCACAGTTGGGTCAGCCCACATGGTTCAAAACGTGAGGGCACCAATGTGGCATCTGCCCCGGCTTGGATCAAATGCGCGAGGTCTTCGTCAAAGCCGATTTCAACACCAACGCGATCCGGATATCGCTGGGCCAATTCCCGAAACCCGTATTCCAGCGCCGTTTCGCCTGAGCCAAGCAGAACAAAGGAAGCTCCTTTATCCAGAACAAAGGGCAAGGCTTCCAACGCCAGATCAAGACCTTTCTGCCCGGACAGTCGGCTGATAACCGAGAATAGTGGCCCCGTCCTGTCGGCCCCTAGTCCAAAACGTCGTAGCAGAGCCTGTTTGTTTTTATTTTTTTTGGCCAAAGTGCGGCTGGAATAGGTTTGCGCGATCGCAGGGTCATTGGAGGGATCCCAGACCTGAGTATCGATCCCGTTAAGTATGCCCGACAAGTCGGCGTTACGCGCATTCAGCACACCTTCAAGCCCCATGCCAAACTCAGGCGTAAGCAACTCGCGTGCATAGGTCGGGCTGACAGTCGTTATTTGATCTGCCGCCATCAGCCCCCCTTTGAGAAAGCTGATCTGTCCGTAGTACTCAAAACCGCTTTGCGTAAACTGTGCCGGATCAAGGTTCAGCGTCCCCATCATCGTTGCAGGGAAATTTCCCTGAAAGGCGATATTGTGGATGGTTAGGATACAGGGTGGTGTCGCAGCGCCACTTGCTCGTGCATAGACTGGCGTAAGGCCAGCCTGCCAGTCATGTGCGTGAAGCACATCAGGCCGCCAACCGTCGATGCCAGCGCGCCCGATTTCTGCACCCAGCCAACTGAGCAGGCCAAACCGCAAATGGTTGTCTTTCCAGTCCAAGCCCGCTTCGTTCAGGTATATTTGGCCAGGTCGGTCATACAGGTGCGGTGCATCCACCAATAGCAAACTGACGCCGCTGGCTTTCTTGGCGAGCACCCGCACGGGCCCACCAAAAGCCGCACCCAAATTCATAACTTCCCTGGCTCCCTTCGCCAGATGCGCGATTTGGCGGTACAGCGGCAGCAGAACGCGGCATTCAACATCGATATCGCCCATAACCCGGGCGAGCGCGCCCACCACGTCGGCCAGTCCTCCGGTTTTGACAAAGGGTGCGCATTCAGAAGCGATTGAGAGTTGCTTGAGGGTCATAGGTCCAGTTTGTCGATCATGGGTTGAGTGATCAGGCATACGCCATTTTCCGTTCGACGGAAGCGCGCCGCATCTTTTTCGGGGTCTTCTCCGACAACAAGCCCCTCAGGGATGCGAACCGAACGGTCAATCACGACATTCTTGAGCCGCGCTCCGCGCCCGATATCGACGTTGGGTAAAGCCACCACACCGTTGAGTTCAGAATAGGAGTTTGCGCGCACACCGGTGTGCAACAGACATTGGTTCAACTGCGCCCCGGAGATGATGCATCCGCCAGCCACCATCGAAGATACGGCAAGGCCGCGGCGATCTTTTTCGTCATGTATGAATTTTGCCGGTGGCGTCAATTCGGAATACGTCCAGATCGGCCAGGACTGATCATAGAGGTCGAGTTCAGGTTGAAAGTCGGTCAGGTCAATATTGGCCTGCCAAAATGCATCAACTGTTCCGACATCACGCCAATATGGCTTTTGCTCTAAAGAACTGGTCACGCAGGACCGGCTGAAAGGATGCGCATACGCGTTTCCCTTTGCCACCAGCGCTGGAATGATGTCCTTCCCGAAATCATGCTCGGACGCTTCGGAAAGGGCGTCTTCACGCAGCAACTCGATAAGGTATTCAGTTTTGAAGACATAGATACCCATGCTGGCCAATGACTGGGATTCGTCATTCGGCATGTGCGGCGGATTTTCGGGCTTTTCGACAAACTCCAGAATTCGATCGCTGTCATCCACGGCCATAACGCCAAATGCGCTGGCCTCGTGACGGGGCACTTCAATGCACCCTACGGTGACATCTGCTCCGGTTTCGACATGCTGTTTCAGCAACAGCGAGTAATCCTGTTTGTAAATATGGTCACCTGCAAGAATAAGTATGTATTTGGGCGCATAACCCTCGATAATATCGATGTTTTGCGTAACGGCGTCGGCAGTTCCCAGATACCAGTGGCGTTCGTTGACACGCTGGGATGCCGGAAGAATGTCAAGTGACTCATTTCGCTCGGCGCGGAAAAAGCTCCAACCGCGCTGCAAGTGCCGGATCAGACTATGTGCCTTGTACTGCGTCGCGACCCCGATGCGGCGAATGCCGGAATTCACGGCGTTGGATAAAGCAAAATCGATAATGCGTGTCTTCCCGCCAAAATAGACTGCGGGCTTGGCGCGAATGTCGGTCAGTTCCTTCAGGCGACTGCCCCGCCCTCCTGCGAGGACAAAAGCCATCGTTTCCCGAGCAAGTCGATGCGTGGAGATAGTCATTCCAGAGTGCTCCTTTGCTGACGCCGAATCGCCGCCATGAGTGAGTCGATGTGGTGATAATTGCATGCCGAAACCAATTCGTTCAGTCAATAACTAAATCACAGTGATTTAATTATTGACACATCCCACGGAGTCAGCCAGTTTGGCAAAAAACGCTCTGCCCGGCACTGTTTATGGGAACCTAATGGAATACGACCCAAGAGTTATGAATGAATTCGTCGAAACAGACGTCGCAGCGCGAGGGTCCAATCAAAGCGGCATGCGCGTCTACAACGAGCGCCTGGTTCTGTCGCTGGTTCGCCAAGCTGGCGCGATGGCCAAGGCGGAGATTGCCCGCAAGACTGGGCTTTCCGCGCAGGCCGTATCAGTCATCACCCGGTCACTTGAGGCAGATGGGCTGCTGGAACGCCACGCGCCGGTTCGCGGCAAGATCGGGCAACCTTCCGTACCTCTTAGTCTTGCAAAAGATGGGGCGTTTTTTCTCGGCTTGAAAATTGGCCGCCGCAGCCTTGAACTGGTTCTGACCGATTTCCTGGGCAAAGTGAGGGAGAGGGTGTGCGTAAACCACGCCTATCCGACACCCGATGGCGCGGTGACATTCGCAAGAAACGAGATTGAGCGGCTGTTAAGTCGGATCCCGGCGGATCACCAGAAACGTGTAGGTGGCCTAGGTATTGCGCTGCCGTTTCAGCTTTGGGACTGGGCGGGAACATTGGGTGTTGAGCCTTCGAAGATGGATGGTTGGCGCAATCGGAACATCGCTGTAGAAATTGGCGAATTATTTGAATTTCCCGTGTATTTGCGCAACGACGCGTCAGCTGCATGCGGCGCGGAACTGGTGTTCGGTGATGCCGGTAAACCCCGAGATTTCCTGTACTTCTTCATCGGCTTCTTTATTGGCGGCGGGCTGGTTCTCGACAACACGCTTTATACAGGATCAACGGGGAACGCCGCAGCTTTGGGGTCACTTTATGTGCCGGCATCAGATGGGCGTTTGCGTCAACTCGTCGAGATCGCCTCATTGGCGACATTGGAGAACGCTGTAATTGCAGAAGGACATGCGGCAGCAATGCCCTGGAATTCTCCGGTAGACTGGAGATTGCCGGAAAACACGTTAGAGACATGGCTTGCTGATGCAGCACAGGGGATCGGCCATGCGATCCTGTCATCCGTTAGCGTGATCGACGTGAACCACGTTCTGATTGATGGGTGGATGCCAGACTCGGTGCGCTCTGAACTGGTCAATCGCGTGCGATCGTATGTGTCCCGGCACTCCGCTGCAGGCATCCATATCCCGAATGTCCTGGAAGGTTCGATTGGGCCGGACGCGCGCTCACTCGGCGCGGCGAGCCTGCCTTTGTCCGAGCGCTTCCTTGTGGAACGCAAAGCATTTCTGAAAGGTTCGACCTCATGATCCTGTGCTGTGGTGAAGCTCTCATCGACATGATTCCAACTCCAAGCAATGCTGGCTCGGATGGTTTTGTGCCACATTCGGGTGGCGCGGTTTTCAACACGGCGATAGCCTTGGGGCGGCTCGGGGTGCAAACGGGGATGTTGACCGGGTTGTCCAGCGATATGTTCGGGCAGCAGCTTTCCGAAGCACTAAAAGCCAGCCATGTCGACACTTCTCATGTGATTACTTCGGAGCGCCCGACCACACTGGCATTTGTACGCTTGCAGGATGGGCATGCAACCTACGATTTCTATGACGAAAACACTGCTGGACGTATGCTAACGCCTCAGGATCTGCCGGACCTGTCCCCCGAAGTTTCGGCACTCTATTTTGGAGGGATCAGTTTGGCCTGTGAACCCGGTGCGAACGCTTATGCAGCATTGCTCGAACGAGAAGGCAAGAATCGCGCTGTTATGCTCGACCCGAATATCCGTCCACAGTTTATTCAGGACATACGGTCCTACCGGGGGCGATTGAACCGGATGATGAGTGCCGCAGACATCTTAAAAGTCTCGGACGAGGATCTGAACTGGATTGTCCCATCGCCGCTGTCGCTGAACAAAAAGGTCGAGCTGGTTATAGAGATGGGCCCGAGTGTTGTCATCCTCACGCGCGGCGGCGAAGGGGCAACAGGGTTTCTGGCTGACGGGACTGAGGTCACTGTACCCGCGCGCCGTGTTGAAATCTGCGACACTGTCGGCGCGGGTGATACGTTCAATGCAGGCTTTCTGGCAAAACTGTCGGAATTGGGTGCTCTCCAGAAAACTAACCTTAGAGGCGTACCGTTAGAAACTGTCGAGCAGGCACTGGAGCATGGAGCAAAAGTCGCCGCCGTTACGGTTTCCCGAGCTGGCGCCAACCCACCCTGGGCAAACGAGTTGTGATCTTTGTCGGCGTTTTTTTTGAGGCGCGATGTTAGCGCTATCTGCGCATCGAAACACAAGATGCCGGCATAAGACCAAGGACATAGAAGCGGAAGAAGACACATGACTAACTGCTGGAGCAAACTTAAAGAGAATTTTTCGTCTGCGAAGGATCGAAGCATAAATTCGCTGTTTGACGACACGACCCGAATGGATCATTTCTCAGCGGAAACGGATCAGTTTCTGCTAGATTTTTCCAAAACCAATATCGATCACGAAGCCTTGGCGTTGCTGATCAGATTGGCCGAAGACACTGAAGTTGCCGCCAAGCGCGAGGCCATGTTTGCAGGACAAAAGATTAACAAGACTGAAGATCGGGCGGTCCTGCATACCGCTTTGCGTGCAAGCAACACTGTACCGTTAACCGTTGATGGAAAAGACGTGCGACCTGGTATCGAAGTTACGCTGTCCAGGATGGAAAGCTTTTGCCGAGCCGTCCAATCCGGCACAATTTTGGCGTCAGGCGGCGAACGGTTCACAGATGTAGTCAACATTGGAATTGGCGGCTCCGATCTTGGCCCCGCGATGGCGACACGAGCGCTGGCCCCGTATCATATTGGACCACGATGCCATTTCATTTCCAATGTCGATGGCGCAGATTTGACAGACACCCTTTGCGGTCTGGATCCACGACGTACGCTGGTGATCATTGCTTCGAAAACCTTCACCACCATTGAAACCATGACCAATGCCAAATCTGCCCTCAGATGGTTGAAAGCCGGTGTTGGTGAAGCTGTCGCAGACCACTTGGCCGCCGTTTCCACCAGTCTCGAACGCACAGCGGAAATGGGAATCCATCCCACGCGAGTTTTTGGTTTCGCAGACTGGGTAGGCGGTAGGTATTCGCTCTGGGGGCCAGTTGGCCTACCGATAATGATGGCGATTGGCCCCAAGAACTTCCGCGAGTTTCTTGCGGGCGGTCTTGCAATGGACACACATTTTCAAACCGCACCATTCGCGCGCAACCTTCCAGTCCTTCTGGGGTTGGTAGGAATTTGGCACCGAAACATATGCCAGTATTCTTCCAGAGCCATTCTGCCCTATGATGAACGCTTAGGCCGCTTGCCTGCATATCTTCAGCAATTGGATATGGAAAGTAACGGCAAACGGGTAACGTTAGACGGCAAAGAACTGAGCCATGCATCTGGCCCGGTCGTCTGGGGCGAACCGGGAACCAACGGGCAGCACGCGTTTTTCCAACTCTTGCATCAAGGAACCGAAGTTGCTCCTGCTGAATTCCTGATCGCGGCCAAAGGGCATGAACCCGCTTTGCAAGAACATCATGACCTTCTCAAAGCGAATTGTCTTGCACAATCCGAGGCACTTATGCTGGGTCGCACCTATGATCAGGCGTTAGCGATTGCCCGAAACTTGGGCTACGACGGCTCCGAACTTCGTACCCAGGCGACTCAAAGGGTTTTTCCAGGAAGCCGGCCTTCGATCACACTTGCATTCCCCAAACTGACCCCTTTCGTCTTGGGGCAGATCATTGCTCTGTACGAACATCGCGTGTTTGTCGAAGGTGCGATCTGGAATATCAACTCTTTTGATCAATGGGGCGTCGAGCTTGGCAAAGAACTTGCCAATATGCTCTTACCAATGGTTAAAGGTGCGGCACCAAATGGAAAAGATGCATCGACCTGCAGGTTGCTGAAAAAGCTGGCCGTCTGAACGAAAATTTTTCCAACGCGATCTCAGCATCTACGATCAAACACGCCCCGTATCCGATTCAAACCCAGACTGACGAGCAAATGAAGTTCGGGCGCTTGACAATCCCAAGTTTGCATCCCTAAATTTGACAATAATTGACGCGCGCAATATTTTAAATTGGTGTGGGGAAATATGGCACAACGCAGAATTCGCAATATGGAAGAATTTGCCGCAGTCAGCGGAATTTCCCGCCCGACTGTATCGAAATACTTCAACGATCCGGATAGCGTCCGCGCGACCACACGGAAGAAAATCGAGACCGCGTTAGAGGAACACGATTATCACCCGAATGTGTTCGCAATGAACCAGAACCGGCGCAGAACCAAGAACATTGGCGTTGTCGTGCCAAATCTGGCTGACCCGTTTTTCTCGGAGATCGCGCGTCGGGTTGAACTTGCCTGTATCGAGGCGGGATATAGCCCTATCCTGCTTAGCTCGCATGGCAACCCAGAGATGGAACGCGACAACCTCACGTCACTCCGGTCTTTGAAAGCTGCCGGCGTTCTACTTGCGCCATTCGGGCGCCTCTCAGAAAAAGATCTGGTCAAAACGTTTGAAGCAGATTTTCCGCTGGTGCTTTTTGACGCGAACATCAGTGGCGTCGGTCAAGCGTTCGTTGGCACCAACAACACCCAAAGCATCGATTTGATGGTTGAATACCTGTGTCGAAGCGGCGAGCCACCATGTTTCTTTGAAATGAAATTTCCAACCAATCCAAATGCCAAAAAGCGCCGTACGGCGTATATCGAAAGTATGGAACGGCACGGGCAAAAGCCGCATATCTTTCAAGCCAATGGAAAAGGGTGGAATTTTGAAGAAATCGGTCGAGACGAAGGAGGTCGGTTGCTGGCTGAGAACGTGTTTCCCACCAACACTGTATTGTGCAGCAATGATCGCCTAGCCATAGGCATGTTATCTGCCGCCTATGGTCTTGGGATGCGCGTCGGTCAGACCGCTGGTTGCCACATCAGGATAGCCGGTCATGACGACCATCCATTTTCAAAATTCACTTGCCCTCCTTTGACGACAATCGCGCAGGACTACGAAGCAATTGCGAATCGAGCAGTACATACATTGTTTGGAGTACTCGAGACGGAAGAAAACCTGCGCGATCGGCAGGAAACACTCTTTGAAGGTCGTTTGATTATGCGAGACTCCGCCTAAGCTATTAAAAACGCGCCCGCTTTATAGTTTCTTTACGCGCGTTAATTTTTAATTGACTTCGCGTCATTATATTGGCTAGAGTGCTATCCATCATCCAACGAGGAGGAAATTTGGGATGTCATTCAAGCAAACACTTTGCGCAGCGACAGCCATGACGCTCGTCACCGCGGGCGGCGCCTTGGCAGAAAACCTTGTCATCGCGACCGTGAACAACGGAGATATGATCCGTATGCAGGGGTTGACCCAGGACTTTACCGACAAGACCGGCCACACGGTTGAATGGGTAACTCTGGAAGAAAACGTACTGCGTCAGCGTGTCACCACTGATATCGCCGCCAAGGGCGGATCCTTCGACATCATGACAATCGGCATGTACGAAACACCGATCTGGGGCGCGAACGGCTGGCTGGTTCCGCTCGACGACCTGTCGGCAGAATATGATGCGGACGACATCCTTCCCGCCATGCGCGCCGGTCTGAGCCACGATGGCACGCTGTATGCCGCGCCGTTTTATGGCGAAAGCTCGATGATCATGTACCGCACGGACCTGATGGAAAAGGCCGGACTGGAAATGCCCGAAGCGCCAACCTGGCAGTTCATCCGCGAAGCAGCGGCGGCCATGACCGACCGCGATAATGACATCAACGGCATCTGTCTGCGTGGCAAGGCCGGTTGGGGCGAAGGCGGGGCCTTTATCACCGTGACCGGCAACTCTTTCGGAGCCCGCTGGTTTGATGAAGACTGGAATGCTCAATTTGATCAGCCGGAATGGGCCGAGGCGCTTAACTTCTTTGTTGGAATGATGGAAGAATCCGGTCCGACGGGCTACGCGACCAACGGCTTCAACGAAAACCTGAACTTGTTCCAGCAGGGCAAATGCGGCATGTGGATTGACGCAACCGTTGCCGCATCCTTCGTGACCAACCCCAACGACTCGACGGTCGCTGACAAGGTCGGTTTCGCCCTCGCCCCAAATAGCGAAGGCGTTGACAAGAAAGCCAACTGGCTGTGGGCATGGGCTCTGGCTGTTCCCGCCGGTACACAAAAAGAAGAAGCCGCGAAAGAGTTCATCGAGTGGGCCACCTCGAAAGACTACATTGAGCTCGTCGCTGAGAATGAAGGTTGGGCCAATGTACCCCCGGGTGCGCGTACTTCGCTGTACGAAAACCCGAACTACAAGGAAGTCCCCTTTGCTCAGATGACGCTGGACTCGATTCTTGCAGCGGATCCGACAAACCCAACTGTGAAGCCGGTTCCATATGTAGGTGTCCAGTTCGTTGCAATTCCTGAATTCGCTGGCATCGCAACCGAAGTCAGCCAGGAGTTCTCGGCAGTCTATGCCGGTCAGCAGACCGTGGAAGAAGCGCTTGCCAAGGCCCAGGCTCTGACCAACGACGCTATGGAAGCCGCAGGCTACCGCTAAGCGTTCCCCGCCCGGGGGTGCACTTTCTCCCCTGTACCCTCGGGCCCCATTTTTCTCTTTTAACCGCAGCTCCGTTTAAGATGGCCTTATGGCGATCAACAGAGGAGGTATGCCCCATGGCAACCCAACATTCTCGATCAGCGGCTCGCTTCATGATGGCACCAGCGGTCATCTTGCTCCTCGGATGGATGCTCGTGCCGCTGATCATGACCCTGATGTTCTCATTCAAGAAATACCTTCCGCTACGTGGTGGAGACCTTGGATGGGTTGGTTTCGAAAACTACGTCCGATTCGTAACTTCTAGCGCGTTTTGGCCTGCAGTAGGCGCCACGCTGGCCATTGTCGGCGGCGTTCTTCTGATAACGGTCGTCCTCGGTGTTTTGCTGGCTATCCTGCTGAACCAGCCGATGTGGGGGCAAGGTGTCGTCCGCATCCTCGTGATCGCACCTTTCTTTGTCATGCCGACCGTGTCAGCTCTGGTCTGGAAAAACATGTTCATGGACCCGGTGAATGGATTGTTCGCCCATCTGTGGCGCTTTTTCGGAGCCGAGCCGATCTCATGGCTGTCCGAGGCTTCCCTGCCTTCGATTGTCATGATCGTATCCTGGCAATGGCTACCCTTCGCCACGCTGATCCTGCTGACCGCAATCCAGTCGCTGGACGGTGAGCAGTTGGAAGCCGCCGAAATGGATGGTGCGCCACCATTGAAGCGTTTTGGTTACATCACCCTTCCGCATCTCAGCCGGGCTATCACGATCGTGATCCTGATCCAGACAATCTTCCTTCTGGCGATCTTCGCGGAAATCTTTGTCACAACCGGAGGTGCATTTGGCACCCGTACACTGACCTACCTGATCTTCCAGCGTGTACTTGAAAGTCAGAACGTAGGCCTCGGGTCCGCCGGTGGTGTCTATGCAATCATTCTCGCCAATATCGTTGCGATCTTCTTGATGCGCATCGTCGGCAAGAACCTGGACGCGTGAGGAGGAAAAAATGGCCCGCGCAGTTACTCAACAACGTAAAATCATCAACACCGCCGCCGCTTGGGGCATTGGTCTGCTGATCTTTTTCCCAATCCTCTGGACCGTCTTGACCAGCTTCAAGACTGAGGCTACGGCGATTGCCGACCCTCCGGTGTTTCTGGCCTTTGATTGGACGCTCGAGAACTATTCAGTTGTGATGGAACGGTCGAACTACGCCCGGTTCCTTTGGAACTCGATCATAATCGCCGGTGGCTCGACAATTCTGGGCATCATCGTCGCGGTGCCTGCGGCCTGGTCGATGGCGTTCGTACCTTCCAAGCGCACTAAGGACATTCTGCTGTGGATGCTGTCAACCAAGATGCTTCCAGCGGTGGGCGTCCTGTACCCCATCTATCTGATTTGCATCAAGCTTGGCATCCTCGACAGCCGGGGCGCGCTGGTGATCATCCTCATGCTGATGAATCTGCCGATCATCGTTTGGATGCTGTATACCTACTTTAGGGAAATCCCCGGTGAGATCCTGGAAGCTGCACGAATGGACGGGGCGACGTTGAAAGAGGAAATCCTCTACGTCCTCACTCCTATGGCGGTTCCCGGCATTGCTTCGACCTTGCTGCTAAACTTCATTCTGGCCTGGAACGAAGCGTTCTGGACACTGAACCTGACGGCAGCCAATGCAGCACCGCTGACGGCCTTCATTGCCAGCTATTCCAGCCCCGAAGGCCTGTTTTTCGCTAAGCTCAGCGCAGCTTCCACTATGGCCATTGCGCCAATCCTCATTCTTGGCTGGTTCAGCCAGAAACAACTTGTCAGCGGCTTGACCTTCGGCGCCGTCAAATAAGGAACTTGACCAATGGGACAAATTAAACTCAACCAAGTGACTAAAAGTTTCGGAGATGTTCAAGTCATTCCGCCTCTGGACCTCACGATTGAAGATGGCGAGTTCACGGTATTTGTCGGGCCTTCGGGCTGCGGTAAGTCTACGCTGCTGCGCCTGATTGCCGGGCTCGAGGACATCACGTCTGGTCACATCGAAATCGACGGATCGGATGCAACCGATGTACCTCCGGCTAAGCGCGGTCTGGCAATGGTCTTCCAATCCTATGCCCTGTATCCGCACATGTCTGTACGTAAGAACATCGCGTTCCCGATGAAAATGGCTGGGATCGATGAAGACGAGCAAAAACGCCGCATCGAAGGTGCCGCCAAGGCGCTGAACCTCACAGACTATCTGGACCGGCGTCCGGGCCAGTTGTCTGGCGGTCAGCGTCAGCGTGTCGCCATCGGCCGCGCCATTGTGCGGGAACCGGCAGCGTTCCTTTTCGACGAGCCGTTGTCCAATCTCGACGCGGCCCTGCGCGTTGGTATGCGGCTGGAAATCAGTGAACTGCACGAACGGCTCAAGACCACGATGATCTATGTTACGCACGATCAGGTCGAGGCCATGACCATGGCGGACAAGATCGTTGTCCTGCGTGCCGGTGTAATTGAACAGGTGGGTTCTCCACTGGAGCTCTATCACAACCCGCGCAACGAATTTGTCGCAGGGTTTATCGGATCTCCGAAGATGAACCTGATCGGTGGGGCCGAGGCCAATAAACACGGGGCAACCACCATTGGCATCCGCCCCGAGCACACGGATGTCAGCATGACGGAAGGGACTTGGAAAGGTGTTGTCGGTGTGGCCGAACACCTTGGTTCGGACACCTTCATTCACGTTCATGACACGGGTCTTGCCGACATGGTCACCGTGCGAATTACCGGGGATATACAGGCCAAGCACGGCGACACGATCTTTCTGACTCCGCAAATGGACAAGCTGCACAAGTTCGACGCTCAGGGTCTGAGGATTGTCTGATGCAACTGGCTGGAAAAACAGCCTTGATTACTGGTGCTGCCCGAGGGATCGGGCGGGCCTTTGCGGAGGCCTATGTTAACGAGGGCGCGCGGGTTGCCATCGCAGATATCAATATCGATGGCGCCCGCGAATGCGCTGCCGCGTTGGGCGAAAGTGCTATCGGAGTTGCCTTGGATGTGACCAACCAGGCCAGCATAGGTAGAGCAGTAGCGCTTACGGTGGCAGAGTTCGGTCACATCGACATTCTGGTTAACAACGCCGCGCTTTTTACCGCCGCTCCTATTGTCGAAATCGAGCGCGATGATTACCAGCGCGTCTTTGACATCAATGTGGCAGGAACGCTGTTCACGATGCAGGCTGTGGCCAGCCACATGATCAAGCGTGGACGAGGCGGCAAAATCATCAACATGGCCAGTCAGGCCGGGCGGCGTGGTGAACCGCTAGTCGCTGTTTATTGCGCGTCCAAGGCGGCAGTGATCAGCCTGACTCAATCCGCCGGGCTGAACCTGATCCGGCACGGCATAAACGTGAACGCCATTTCTCCGGGTGTCGTCGATGGTGAGCATTGGGACGGCGTAGACGCTTTCTTTGCCAAGTACGAAAACAAGGCCCCGGGGCAAAAGAAACAGGAAGTCGGTGCCGCAGTGCCCTACGGGCGCATGGGCACACCGGACGATTTGACCGGCATGGCTGTGTTTCTAGCCAGTGACGCGGCGGATTACATCGTCGCCCAAACCTACAACGTGGATGGTGGACAATGGATGAGCTGATCTCCCTTTCGAATGCGACACTCGATCAACTGGCTGTTGAACGTCCACGATATGATCGCACAACCCTGCAACCGGGCATCGTGCATATCGGCGTCGGCAATTTCCACCGTGCACATCAGGCATGGTATCTGCACCGCCTGATGCAGGAGGGCAAAGCGCATGATTGGGCCATCATCGGCGCCGGCGTGCGCCCCTATGATGCCGCCATGCGCGAAAAACTTCTTGCTCAGGATTGCCTTACAACTCTGATCGAACTCGACCCGAAAAAAGTTTCGGCCGAGGTCATTGGTTCCATGATCGATTATCTGCCAATCGAGGACGGCAATGGGGCACTGATCATCACAATGGCGGAACCTGCCATTCGTATCGTCGCCATGACTGTGACAGAAAGCGGATACTACATCGATCCTGTCACCAAGGAGTTCGACTCCAACCACCCCGATATTCAGCACGACGCAGCCCACCCCGACTCACCGCGCACGGCATTTGGTGCCATGGTGGCCGCATTGAGGCTGCGACGCGACGCAAGGCGTGGAGCATTTACGGGACTGAGCTGTGACAATCTGCAAGGCAACGGTGACATCCTGCGTCAGACCGTGGTGTCTCTGGCGCGTCTGTCCGACCCTGATCTAGCCGATTGGATCGACGCAAACGCGACCTTCCCCAACTCGATGGTGGATTGTATCGCTCCTGCCACAGGCCCAAACGAGTTGGCGCTTGCCAAGGACTTCGGTATCGACGATGACGCGGTGGTTACCCACGAAGCATTCCGCCAATGGGTAATCGAAGACAACTTCTGTGCCGGACGCCCAGACTGGGACGCGGTTGGCGCAACCTTCTCCGATGACGTTCACGCATTCGAAACCATGAAGATCCGAATCCTCAATGCTGGGCACCAGGTCCTTGCCAATGTTGGCGAAGTGCTCGGGCTCAGGACGATTTCCGAATGTATGCAGCACTCTGTTATTTCGTCATTCTTCGGCAAAGTGCAGAGAACGGAAATCGCGCCCACGGTAGCCGCTGTACCGGGCAAAAGCCCGGCTGAATATATTAGCCTCATCGAAAGCCGGTTCTCCAACCCGCGGATTGTCGACACCACCCGCCGCGTTGCCTTCGATGGCTCGGCGCGCCATACTGGGTTCGTTTTGCCGATCCTTCGGGACCAATTGCAAGCCGGGCGGTCCGTTGAAGGCCTCGCGCTTGTCGAAGCTCTGTGGGCACGCATGTGCGCAGGAACGCGCGAAGATGGCAGCGTCATCGAGGCAAATGATCCGATTTGGGATCAACTGTCACAAAACGCCTTTGCCGCAGCATCAAACCCGGCTGTGTGGCTCAATCAAGGCCGGATTTACGGCGAATTGAGTGAAGCCGGACCATTTTCTGATGCATTCTCGAAATGGCTGACAATGATTTGGGCGAATGGCTGCGAAGCCGCTCTAATCGCCTACGTAGATGACGCGTGATCTGACTCAAGGGCTGGAGTCCGCCTGACCGCCCTCCTGCGTTTCGATTGATGCATCCAGACCGAAAACCTTCGCCAGCTTCGCCATACGGGCCTTTACGGCATCACTGTCGGGCACTTCCGAGGACTCTTCGATGACCAGGCGAAGGACATCCGGGTCCACAATGATCTTGGCGTGTTCGAGGATCTTCGGCACGCTTGCTGAAAACCGATGACCCAAAAGCAAAGCGCCTCCAAGAAATTCTGCTTTCCTCACGGCATTGGATGTCAATGTATCCGTCGCCCTGGTGTCCAGTTTCGCTGGTTTGCCCCCGTAGCGCGCCATGACGGCAGTGGCTAGAAATGCCCGTTCCGGGTGGGTTATTCCGATAAACGGAAATTGCAGGATGCGCAAAAAGCTCTCGGCGGCGCGTACTTTCTGGTGATCGCGCCAAGCGATATCGGTTAGCGCGCATACCGCCAGCCGAACGCGACGGTTATTTTGAATCTCGGCAGGGAAGAGGTTATCCGTCCACCGTGCCAACGCTTCGGAGAAGTCGGGAACACGGGCGTCGGGAAGGCCAGTGGCCAATGCCCCTTCGATCAATGGATCACGATACTGCTCTTCCTCATCCAATTGTGCGTATAACCACCCTTCCCGAAGGCCGAGCGCAGAAAAGATAACTTTGTCGGATTTCAACCTTCGAAGTGCCCGCCACATCACCAGTGCCGAAGCCGACAAAGTCTCGACGCGCCGGCTTGGCACATCCGGAAGTTTCGCTATTTCTTCAGGTGACATTCGTGAGATCGATTTGGCTAAGTCCGAGACCTCTTCTGCAGGAAGTTCATAGGCGTGTACGACGCTGATCGGCCAGTCGTTCATCGCCATATGAATTCGCGCCAGAGCCCGCCAACCGCCACCGACTGCATAAAATGTCGAGTCCGTCAGCACAGGCGGCAAACCGTCTTTCAGAATGGCGTCGACGCGTTTTCTTGCTTCCTTGTAGCTCTGTCCCATCATTGCTCGGACCGGCAACGCGCCTAAGGGCATGCTTACTTTGCGCTCTCCCACTCGGTCGCCAAGAATTTCCGCGATTTCGAGACTTCCACCACCAATATCCCCAATCAGTCCGCGCGGTTGGAAAAAACCGGATATCACGCCGAAGGCCGCGTAGGTTGCTTCTTCATCACCTGACAGTAGTTTTGGTTCAACACCTGTCAAATCCCGAATTTTTGCGACCAATTCCGACCCATTCTTGGCCTTACGCATCGCTTCCGTTGCAAGTATGTCGACTCTGGTCACACCCATCGCTTCAGTGATTGCCTTGAAGCGCGTTATGGCATGCAAGGCACGGTCAATTGCTTCTTGTGTGAAATTACCGTCTTCATCCAGGCCTTCACCAAGTGCCGCCAGTGATTTCTCATTAAACCGGGGGAATGGCGCTCGACAAAGATCATCATAGACGACAAGCCGAATTGAATTGGAACCCACATCAATGACGGCGTAATGCTTTGATCGGCGCGCCAGAACTCTAGAGGTATCAATCTCTATTGTTCTGGGGTCGAAATGGGCTGCACCCGATGATCCGATTGACATAGTGGCGTTACTCCGCAGTCGATGGTCACGGAGATTATCACGTTCTTCAAGTCTACTTTAGGAAATTTTCTCGTACAGGGTAGCAAGTGACCGTTTGATGCATACGCTTTGTAATTCTTCCTTGGCTTTCGGCAGATGCACACCCGGAAATCTCAAATTACCACAGAATTTGGAAACGGAGCATTGGATGGTAATAGCAAACACCACGATCGAATTAGTCAGCAGCTCATCTTGAAGCAGCAATAGTCGTGACGGCCGTAGATTGATTTTCATCAAAACACCGGGTCTTGCCGCCGTCACGGGTTCCGAGCGTGCGTGCTCAGGTAGATTGCCGAACTTGAAAAGCTTCAAACAAGAGTGCTCCTCATCGGTCTACTAGCTTGTCAACTTCTTTGGGCAATTGAAGAGAGATAAATTAGGAAACCCCTAACAGCACCTCCTTTAGGGCTGAATACGTAGGCCGGTCCGACCTACGTATTATGTAAGATTACTGCGCACGAGACTTCTTCTGGGTAGTCGCGGTCGAGGACCTTTTTGCCGCCGCATTCTTTGATGCATTTTTTATTTTTGCACCACGTGGTTTGGCGGAAACCTGACGAGTTGTCCTTGCCTTAGGCAGAACTACATTCAGCGCATCTTCGGCTTTTAACCAATGCTCCTGTTCGCGCCCTTCAGGCTGACCTTCGTCCAGCCAAAAAAGGTATGCTGCTTCACGGATTTTGGATTCTTCAATTTTCTGTTTCTTCACGATTGTCTCCAACGTAGTCGGTGGTAGAGCTTGAGATGTTAGCGCTAGCAGTTTCGAGCAACATAGCACGTACACAATTGGCTTACGTAAGGGAAGCCAAAAGTTCTAACGTTTCGGAAAACCGTTAAAGTTGACGGCACTATTGCAGAGTATTAGCTACTCCAAATTTTGCGACACACCTGATTCAGAGGTTCTGTCGCAAACTTTGTTCCCACCTATCAGGTCAAGCGTGGTTTTGGTGGTGCTGTCAGACAAATTCGAACCAGTCTCAGCTAGGCCAGTAAAGCTGCCCTTTATTCGGTTCAAAGACCGCGCCACTCGGCAAGAGCGGCGGTGCGTGTCAGCTTGAAGGTATCTCTGCTGGCCAGCGATCTTTCCTGGTTGAAGTGGTTGTAGACCGAGGAATGGACGGCGGCGAACTTTTGCAAACTTCGCATTCGCCTGAAACGCTGCATCGCACGTTCGCGCCATCGAAACGGCAGGTGCGAATTCTCAACGCGGTTGTTGAGCCACCTGCCCGTCCTTTGTTTTTCGAGTGCACCCAATTGTCTGAGCGCAGCCTTATAGGATGCGAATCGATCCGTGAAAATGTTTTCCGCTTTTTCGTGTCGCTTCATCAATTTCTTGAGGAATCTCAATGCGGCAGCTTTGTTTCGTCGTTTGGTGACGCCTGCTTCCAGCACTTCGCCCTCGTGATCAACAGCCCGCCAAAGATAATGCCGCTTGCCATTCACCTTCACGAAAAACTCGCCCACGTGCCACTTCCATTTCGAGAATGCGCGCAGTTTCTGAACACGCTTCCGCCTGATCTCAGCAGCAAACATTGGGCCAAACCTATTCCACCAATATCGGACAGTTTCGTGACTCACGTCGATGCCTCGCTCGTGCGACAAGTCTTCAACATTCCGAAGCGAGAGCGGGAAACGGATGTACAGCATCACCGCCAGACGGATGATCTCGGGACTGGTTTTGAAATACTGGGGGATCATCGTTCCATGAGAAAAAGCTACGAAAGCTTCCTGCCCCGCTCAAGCAAAGCTCTTCTGACAAGACGCTTGAAAGAGATGCGTTTTGTAGCGCCGGATCGCTATTCAGCTCCCCGCCCGCCCAAAACTGATCTCTTCAGATGATCGCCGGCAGAAACTTAGTAGAGACCCGCGACCTTTGCCCTCAGTTTTATCAGTGATGCAACAGTGTCGATTGTGGGCGTTGCGATCCCGGTCAGTTGCCCCAATTCCTGCACCGAAGTGACCAGTGCGTCAATTTCCATTGGTCGGCTCAACTCCAAGTCCTGCCACATAGAGGTCTTGTGGGCGCCAACTGCTGCCCCGCCGTCAATACGTTTTTCAACATCTACCGGAAACCTGACCCCAAGTTTCTCAGCGATTTCCTGAGCCTCTAGCATCATTCCGCGCGCCACAGAGCGTGTGCCCGGATTGGTACATAATACATCAAGTGTTGAGTGGGTAAGAGCGGAAATAGGGTTGAAAGACAGATTACCCCATAGTTTCAGCCAAATTTCGTCCCGAATTCTTGGTCTCACGGGCGCACGCAACCCAGCGGCGGATAGTGCCACCGAAAACTTGGCAGCGCGGTCTGTTTTGGAACCATCAGGCTCGCCCAACGAAAAACGATTGCCTTCGACATGCTTGATAGTTCCCGGAGTAACGACTTCTGCGGCTGGGTAGACGACACATCCAAGAACCCGATCTGGCCCGAAACCGTTCCATTGCACGTTACCCGGGTCCAAAGACCGCAACCTCGTCCCTTCGTAGGGACCATCCAGTTTGTGGAAGTACCACCAAGGCACCCCGTTCACCCCACTTACTAGTGTTGTTTCGGCTCCAATCAGCGGCTGCATTGTGTCCACAACTGCTGGAACAGAGTGCGCTTTTAGTGTGATAAAGACATAATCTTGTGGGCCAAGATCGGCGGCATTGTCTGAGGCGCGTACTGGCACGTTGATCGGGTCCCGCCCATCCTCAAGGAGAGTCAGCCCTTTTTCTTGCATTGCAGCCAGATGTGGGCCACGTGCAATGACACTGACGTCGACGTCGGTCTGCGCGAGCTTCGCGGCCACGTAACCTCCGATAGCTCCGGCTCCAAAGATGCAAACTTTCATGTGTCTAAGCCTTTGCCAGTCCCAATTTAGCGGCCAGCCCGATCCTTTGTATCTTACCAGTCGCGCCTTTTGGAATCTCTTCGAGAATAACCACTGAAGTCGGCACCTTGAACTTTGCGAGCCGAGCGCCAACGAAATCCCGAACTTCCTGACCTGCAATCGCGGCTCCTTCTGAGAGCACCACCGCCGCCGCAATGTCTTCGCCAAGTTTTTCGTGTGGAACGGCAAAACAAACTGCCTGAGCAACGTCCGGGTGGCTCAGAAGCACGGCATCGACCTCAAGTGGGCTGATTTTTTCTCCACCGCGATTGATCAGCTCTTTGAGGCGTCCGGTCAGACGCAGATAATTCTCTTCGTCGAACGACCCCTGATCACCGGTGCGAAACCAAAGCTTTCCATCCGCTTCAAAGAAATTGTCTGCATTTGCCTGCGGGTTGCTCTCGTATCCCGGTGTCACGTTCGGACCGCTGATAACGATTTCTCCAACATCACGCGAAGCGATCAATACATTTTCCGTTTCGTCCGCAATTCTGACTTCGGGGCCTGCAGCTATTCCAACAGATCCGGACTTTTGCTTTTGCGGAGGAAGCGGGTTGCAACACATTTGGTGCGCGGCCTCTGTCATGCCGTAGGCTTCGATAACGGGTGCATCAAATGTTGCCACCAACTCTTCCATGACTGGTGCGGGCAAGGAAGCAGAAGAAGATCGAAGAAAGCGCAACCGCGATTGATCAATGATTGATTGGTTTCGTGCAGCTCGGGTCAGAATAGCCTGGTGCATCGTCGGAACCGCCGTGTACCAAGTCGGATCAACCTCAGCGACCTGTGAAAAAAAGCTAAGAGCGTTGAACCCAGGGGCGCAGCTAATTTGCGATCCGGCGCCTAAAGAAGCTGCGACTGCTGCGATCAGCCCATGGATATGGAACAGCGGCATGATGCTCAGACAACGATCATCGATTGTCAGTTTCAAAGATGAAGCCACATTTCTCGCGGACGCGTAGATATTAGCCTGCGTCAGCGGAACGATCTTGGGACGCGACGTTGTTCCTGACGTGTGGAGGATCAGGGCAACGTCATCTTCGCCCGGTGCGGATGTATCAGCCTCGCCAATCGGGTCACAGGATAAAATGGAAAACTGCCCAGCTGGATGTGAACTGTCGCAACACGCCCTCAGGATAGCGATGCCAAGGTCCCTCGCCGCCTTTACGGCAGGACCATTTTCGTTTTCGCTTGCAAGTAGAGCCTTGGCCTTCAAGTCTTTGAGGTAAAATACGTATTCTTCGTGAGTGTATGCAGGGTTTAAGGGCGCCGTCGTCGCCACTTGGGCAACGGATATGAATGCCGTCGCCATCTCTGGTCCGTTGGGCAACACAATTGCCACCCTGTCACCGCGCCCTACTCCGATCTGATGCAGATCCTCTTTGACCTTCGCGCAATGCTCGCGCAAACCAAGATAGCTCAACCAAGACCGGCCAGGGGCGCCAATGGCATTTGCAGTGTCTGCGTTGTGTGCGATCAATTCAGCGACTAGATGGGGCATCTGTTGTCCGTTTACAAAAGCGTCGGTTTCTTTCGCAATGTAAGGTCGTCGCAGCAGGTTCTAAGTCACGCGTACGTTCAGGCTGCCCAGCTTGTCGACGGCCAAGACCATAACATCCCCTCGGTTGACGGGACCAACACCAGAAGGTGTCCCTGAAAGGATAACGTCACCGGCCGCAAGCTCGAAGTAGTCGCTCAGGTACGAGATCATCTCGGGGACTTTCCAAATCATTTGGTTCAAGTCGCCTTCTTGCCGAACTTCACCATTCACCGTCAGAGTAATCGGACCTCTGTCGAGATGCCCGACCTCTGATGCCTTGTGAATTGGTCCGCATGGCGCCGAGCGCTCAAACGCTTTCCCAATTTCCCACGGGCGGCCCATCTTTTTCATCTGTCCTTGCAGATCGCGACGGGTCATATCAAGCGAAAGGCCGTACCCAAAGACATGATCCAATGCATCGTCCACCGAGATATTCGTGCCGCCGGACTTGAGCGCAACAAGCATTTCTGCTTCGTGGTGCACGTCGGAACTGTGCGGAGGGTACGGGAATTCCCCTGAAGGGTCCAAATTGTTCGGGTTCTTTTGAAAGAAAAATGGAGGTTCCCGGTTCGGGTCATGGCCCATTTCAATTGCATGCGCCGCGTAGTTTCGCCCAATGCAGTAGACACGCCGGACCGGGAACGTGCCGCCGCCCGCTACGGGTATGACATGCACCTGCGGCGCGGGAATTACATGATCGGACATCGCTTTCCTCCTGAACGTTCAACTGCCAAAGATCGGACTTCCAAACGGTCAGATACCTTCCGACCGATGCCACGCCACATTCAAATGGACGCGGCGGCTTACCAAGTCATCGCCAAAATTCAGGCTGTTTTGCAAGACCAACGGCCACAATCTGCCCCGACCATTTCCCGAATTGGTTGGGCGCCAGCGCCACTTCAGCTGTCGGACTGGATGCTCGTAGGCAGCACCCGCGAATAAACCGATTTCAGGTGATCCACCATGGCACTGGCCGCAAGCTCACAGTCGCCCTTTGCTATGGCAGACACGATCACATCATGTTCGCTAAAGCTGGAATAGTTTTCTGTGGGCTTTAAAGTTTCGCGTGGCTGCCCCCAAACAATCGATCTTCGAACTGAATTCAAAGTCTCAAAGAAGTATAAAAAGAGCTGGTTACGAGTGGAGCGGGCTATAGCGTAATGCAAATTATTGTCCCAAGCTTCGTACGTGCGCCAATCCTCTGCGGTACGACATTTGTCCGCGCAAAGCCTCATTTGCTCACGATCGGAACGTGTGGAATGGAGCGCTGCGAGGCGGCTAAGCTGCGGCTCGATCGTAAATCTAACGGATACAACCTGCTCAGGTTTAATTTGGTTGCCCAAATAAGTTACATCGGTGAGGTTGAGAACCGGCCTGGAACCAACAAATGTTCCCCGCCCCACATGACGCCAGATCAACCCCTGGGCCTCAAGCTCTGCCAACGCTCTTCGCAACTGATTGCGAGTTGTCCCGAGTTTTGAACACAGCTCACGTTCAGGTGGGAGCCTGTCGTTATGCCTGTAGCCGGCATTGTTAATCAGGTCGCGTACACTTTGCGCGAGTTCGGTTGGTGCGTTCATATCTCCACCCAATTTGGTGATTGGTTGATTGATTGAAACGCCAAGTCGGAAAAAACTCAAGGGCAAGACAAAAGCAAAAAACGAGTCGCTGGACGGTATCCGTGACCACAGCTTGACATCAGCACGAGGGAGGAGTGCCGAGTGCGGTTAGCAACTGTTTCCGTAGAAGGCCACGCCGTTTGCGTGGCAATACTAAACGATGGCAGCAAGTTGGACGTTTTGCGCGCAGCGCAAGTGCTTGGCAAAGCGCTGGACGCGGGTTCAATGCAGCAGCTGATCGCAGGCGGAGAAGATACGCTTGGCGTTTTGAATAGCCTCGTTTTATCGGCCGAAGTAGGTAATCTAAAGGACGCATTGGTCCCGGATGACGCGCCGTTTCTCGCGCCAATTCCTTCCCCGCGTAAGAACGTTTTCTGTGTGGGGCGCAATTACGCTGAACACATCGCCGAGGGCGAACGTGCACAAAACCAAAAAATTGGTGTAACAGAGCATCCGGTTTTCTTCACAAAACCGCCGACATCGATTGTGGCGCCAGAGGCAGACATTCTGATATTCCCCTCGGTCTCACAAGCCATTGACTATGAAGTTGAACTGGCAGTTGTGATTGGGAAACCGGGGCGAAATATAGCCAAGGCTGACGCATACGACCATGTATACGGCTATACTATCCTAAATGACATCACCGCACGCGACATTCAACGCCGACATGGTGGGCAGTATTTCAAAGGCAAAGGTTTAGATGGTTCTTGCCCATTGGGTCCCTGGATAGTGACTGCTGACGCGGTCAGCGATCCGCATTCATTGTCCATTGGAATAACAGTCAACGGAGAACAGCGCCAAAACGGCACTACGTCGGACATGATTTTCGACATTCCAACGCTGATCGCATCCCTATCAGAAGGCCTGACCCTGGAACCGGGCGACGTACTGGCGACCGGCACGCCGTCTGGCGTCGGATACGCAATGGACCCACCTCAGTTCCTAAAAGGCGGGGACACGGTGGTTTGTGAAATTTCAGAAATCGGCACGCTCAGGAATACCGTGCGCGCCGTGTAAGTGGCTCCTGCATCTCTGAAGCTGCTGGATGCCAACCATGCAAGGGAGGAAGACTAAAATGATGAACAGAAGGACTTTCACAGCGTCCTTGCTTTCGGCAGTTCCGATAGCGGGAGCATTGGGAACAAAAGGTTTTGCGCAGGACTTGCGTAAGATCACTTTTGTGCAGCCGAGCCCATCGGCGATCAACTCATTTCCTGTTTTTGTCGCCATTGGAGAAGGTTACTTCGCGGACGAAGGTTTGGACGTGACCGTCGAGGCGATCAACGGTTCGGGAGCCGTGCTTCAGGCATTATCCGCCGGACAGGCGCACTTCGGTCGCCCGGGACCCGGCCCCTTGATTGCAGCACGCTCGCGTGATGTGGATGCCGTGCATATTTACAATGTTGCGGCGCGCAGCAACTTTGGCATCGCAGTGCCCGAAGACTCTGACATCCAAAACGTTGAAGAGTTGCGGGGCAAAGTTATCGGGACAGGTACAGCTGATGGCGCAGAAGTGGGCTTTGCGCGCAATGTGATGACCGGCGCAGGAATGAAAGAAGGTGAAGATTATACCTTCCTGACTGTCGGCGACGGTGGCCCTGCGACCGCGGCTTTTCTGAATGGCGAAATCGACGCGTATTCCGCGTCCACCGCTGACACGGCAATTCTGAACCAACGCGGAATGGCAGTGCGTGACATTACGCCTGCAGAATTCGGGCGTTTCTTCGGTAACGGCATCGCCACAATGGCCGACACAATCGCCAACGACCGCGAACTGGTCGAGGCCTGGAGCCGCGCTTTCGCTCGTGGTCATGCCTTTGCGCTGGATGATGCCAACCGCGAAGCTGTGTTGAAGCACCTGGCGGACGGCAATCCGCAGGAAGGCGAGGACAAGGAGTTCCAGTCAGCGCTGTTCGATGCCGTACGTTCGAAAACCATAGCAGCGGATCCAAGCAACGGTTTGGGATGGTACCCCGCCGAAGTTTGGCAGGAATGGCAAGACGCACTTGTTGCAGGTGGCGAAATTCCGGGACCGCTTGATGACTTGAGCGCTGCCTGGACCAATGAATTTGCCGCCATCGGCAACGAGGCCGCCAGCAAATGAACGCTGCAGCCGCAAAAGAGTTTTCCGGCGCGCCCTTGGGCACGCCGGTCTACGAATTGACCCATTTAAGCAAGACCTATGCACGCAACCTTGTTGTTGCGCTTGAGGACATTAATCTGACGTTACGGAAAGGAAGCTTCACTTCTGTAATTGGGTCCAGCGGGTGCGGGAAATCCACTCTGCTCAAGATCATGGCGGGTCTGATCCCTCCCACCAAAGGGCGTGTGATCCTACAGGGCCTGCCAGTCACCGGTCCCCGTCGAGATATTGGTATGATGTTTCAACAGGCGACACTATTTCCCTGGAAAACAGCGGTGGAAAACATCGTGTTGCCAATCGAGATCCGCGACGGAAAGGCAGCCGCCAAGCAAGCAATGGGCAAGGCTCACGAACTATTGGACATCGTGGGCTTGAAGGGTTTCGAAGACGTATACCCGAACGAATTGTCGGGCGGCATGGCACAGCGCGCCTCAATCTGCCGTATGCTGATCACAGAACCAGCTGTACTTTTGTTAGACGAACCATTCAGCGCGCTGGACGAGCTGTCACGCGACATGATGAATATGGAACTGCAGCGGATTTGCCATGAACAGGATGCGACTGCTTTTCTTGTTACGCACTCTATTCAGGAAGCCGTTATTTTGTCCGACGAAATCGTCGTGTTGAAACCACGCCCGGGCAGGATTGCCGAAATTGTGAAGGTCGATCTGCCACGCCCACGCACGTTGGATATGATGACCACACCCAAGTTTGGCGCTATTGTAGACTACATTCGCGGCCTCCTGGATAAGGGAGAAGAAATGTGAGCGACGTTCATAACTACTCACCTGCCCTAAAAGACGCCGACACCGCAGAAGACACTGTATGGGAACAAAAAGTTCACTTTATCGACTCGGTCCCACGCTGGCTGGCGATGACCTTTGTCTTCGTGGTTTTCGTCGGCACTTGGCAAATCGTGACGAGCCTTAAGCTGGTTTCCCCGATCATTCTGCCTACACCGTTGGAAACCCTGAAAGATATGATCTTCGTGGGACAAAATCTATTGACTGGCGGCTATATGCTTGGAGCGCTGTGGATCACAATCAAAGAAGTGATCTACGGTTTTGCGCTGGCGATCGCGATCGGTTTTTCGCTGGGCGTATTGGTGGGGGAAACGGCATTTGGTGAAAAGGCAGTGATGCCTTACCTGGTGGCGATAGATACCATGCCAAAAGTGGCATTTGCCCCACTCTTTGTAGCGTGGTTGGGCTTTGGTATTGAATCGAAGGTGGCACTTGCTGCCTTTATCGCGACATTTCCAATCGTGGTCGGTACTGCGGCTGGGCTTCACGCCGCCGATGAAAACGCGCGTATGCTTTTCAAGACGATGGGCGCAAGTCGGATGCAGACATTGTTCAAGATGAAACTGCCGACTGGCCTGCCGCAGATTTTTACCGGCCTCAAGATCGGAGCAGTCGGCGTTATGGCCGGTGCGATCACAGGAGAATTCCTAGGCGGTGGCAAGGGATTTGGCGAACTTATTCGGGTTGCCGCCTCGCAGCTCAACACGCCGCGCGTCTTCTCGTTAATCCTGTATCTCAGCCTTGTCGGTCTGGTCGTATTTGCGTCGGTGGTTTGGACACAGCGTAAATTGGTGTTCTGGCACAAGGAACAGGTGGGAAGAGATGACTTCTGAGCCTTTGAAAATTGACTGCCACACCCTGCGTGAATTTGTGGCGGCCGCACTCGAAACTCGAGGTGTGCCAAAATCAGATGCGGACAAGGTGGCCTCGACGATGGTTGAGGCCGACATTTATGGCTATGGCACGCACGGTGTTTTTCGCCTTCGACAGTACCTAGCCCGGCTGGCGGGAGGTGGCTCCAATCCTACGCCCAAAGTCACAGTAGTACATGAGACCGCTGCAACTGCTTTGATCGACGGAGATGACGGCCTCGGCCATCTGGCTATGTCGGCGGCTCGGGATCTTGCAATTGAAAAGGCAAAAGAGGCCGGCATCGGATGGGTTGGTGTTCGGCGCGGCAATCATGCTGGACCACTGGCACTTTATGTACGTCCACAAGCCGAGGCAGGGCTGCTTGGTATGGCCGCGGCAGTGGGCAGCGCGAACCACGTCCCGCCCTATGGCGGTAGCGACTTGCTTCTTGGTACCAATCCCATTGCTTTTTCCGCCCCCGTCGATGGTCCCGACCCGTTTGTGTTTGATATGGCGACGACAGTTGCCGCGATGGGCAAGATCAAGACCCTGTTGCAGCAAGGCGAACCTATGCCCGAAGGTTGGATGGTTGGGCGTGATGGCAATCCGTTAACGGACCCTGCCCGCAAATCAGAAGGGTTTCTTTTGCCGATCGGAGGTCCGAAGGGTTTCGGCCTTTCCGTGGCCATAGGGTTGATGGCCGGAGTCTTGAACGGCGCTGCCTTCGGCTCTGACGTGGTCAACTTCACATCAGACACAACCTCATCCACAAACACAGGCCAATTCGTAATGGCGCTTGATCCGGCGGCCTTTGGAATGGAAAAAGACTTTGCTTCGAATGCAGCCCGCGTCTTCTCTGAAATGCGCGCATCCGCCCCCCTGCCCGGTCATGACCCGGTACGCCTGCCCGGAGACGGAAAAACGGCCGCAGCTGAGGCCCGTCGCAAAGACGGTGTAAGCCTCAACCCCGCTCTTTGCCGAGACCTCAACAATCTTGCCCTGGACTGTGGACTGACTCCCCCGTTTCCTGATGTTAACACTGACTAGCGGCATATCTTTGGGAAGCCGGTATGCACTTTTGACCAGGGTTTAGCGAGGCGTCACTTCTGGCTTCAGCGCTTTCACAAGCGCCGAAAGTTTGTTCATCATGTGAAGTTTCATAGCCTTACCAAGCCCATCTGCATCTCGGGCCTTGAGCAACTCCATCATGGTTTCATGTTCGTTAATTGCCTGTGCCCAACGCTCGTCCGACAAGTTGGCCATAAAACGTGCACGGCGGACCCGCGCGGCCAAAAGCTTGTGGTGGTTTCCCAGTATGTCGTTTCGCGCGCCCTTTATAAGTGCCTGATGGATGTCTTGATTGGCTTTAAAGTACGCCTGCCGATCACGCGCCTCGTACGCGCTCAGCATATCCTCGTGGCTACTTTCAATCCGTTGAATTTCCGCAACGTCCATTTGCTGACACGCTAGTTCCCCCGCCAGTTGCTCAAGCGCTGCGAGCACTGGAAACGTTTTTTCCAATTCTTCCCTCGTAACACTCGCGACACGGGCACCCCGGTTGGCTTGAAGCACCACAAAGCCTTCGGATGCAAGAACCTTTAGGGCCTCTCGCAATGGTGTCCGGGAAACACCCAATGAGTCGCAAAGCTGTTTCTCGGGCACTTTCTCACCCGGTTTCAAAACGTCTTCGACGACAAGATTGCGCAAGCGTTCGACCAACTCTTCATGAAGGGTCGGGCGATTAATGCTATCCGTCAGGTTCATATCCACATCCTAATATTCAAGGACCATATCCAGCAGGCGCGCGACGTGCATTGCTTGGCGCTGCGTACCTTCGGCGATTTGGTGGCGGCATGATGTTCCATCGGCCACAACAATTGCATCCGCAGGCGCCGCCTCCAAAGCTGGAAACAGGTCGAGTTCCGCCATCTTGATCGAGACATCAATAGTGCCGGGCGCGTATCCAAATGCCCCTGCCATACCACAGCAACTGCTTTCAAGCATATGAACCTGTGATGCGGGAATACGCTTAAGTAAGTTAACCATCGGTGTGACGGCATCGTGCGCTTTCTGGTGGCAATGACCATGCACATAGATGGGGCGATCTATCGCTTTGAGAGGCAGTTCCGGCTGTTTGGCCAGAAATTCCTCAAAGGTATGAGTGGCATTGGACAGCAACTCCGCATCCTGCCCCGGACAAAGAGCCAAATATTCGTCCCGGAAAGTGAGGATAGAAGAAGGTTCGAGACCGACTACCGGTATGCCCTGTGCAACCGCTTCTCGCGTCGCGTCAATCACGCGCTGTGCCTCGTGACGCGCTTCTTCCAAGCAACCCACAGCCAACAGAGTACGCCCGCAATCCAGCGGCCTTCCTGTTTGGTCATCTCTTGCTATGGCGACCCGAAGCCCTAGCGCACGCAGAACCCGGACAGCGGCGCGCAGATTGTCTGGCTCGAAATATCGGTTGAACACATCGGCAAATAGAAGCACCTGCGGATCTGTGTCTTGGGCCTCGACATCCCGGAACGGGTCGGAGGACCACACTGGCAGGTCACGTCGCGCCGAAATTCCAGTTGGTTTCTCCAACAGCGTACGCAAGGGCCCAATTTTGTTCCGAGCATTCAATAACCACGCGACTTTTGCAGCTTTTGGCGCATATCTCGGCAGATAAGCTATTAATTTATCAGCCAATGTCAGCCCGTCTTTTTTGCGCTTTGCTGAAAGTACTTCGATCTTCATGCGGGCCATATCGACGCCAGTCGGGCATTCACGCGCACAAGCCTTGCAAGACACGCAGTATTCCATCGTGTCCTGCATTGCGTCTGAAGTTAAACCACCCGGCAACTGCCCGCTGATGGCAAAACGCAACGTGTTTGCCCGCCCACGTGTGGCATCACGCTCGTTTCTCGTCGCACGGAAGGAAGGACACATTACTCCGCCCTTGAGCTTGCGACACGCACCGTTGTTGTTGCACATCTCGACGGCACCCTGAAATCCTCCTCCGGCACCCGGCCAAGCGGACCAGTCCAGCGCCGTTTCGAATTGCCGAACTGAGTAGTCCGGGCTGTAGCGGAATAGACGGCGATCATCCATGGCAGGCGCGTGCACGATTTTGCCGGGGTTCATTAGCCCGGCAGGGTCAAACCGGGCCTTAACCTGTTCAAACGCGGAAACGATACGCGGGCCGAACATCTTTTCATGAAACTCTGATCGCACGATCCCATCACCGTGTTCGCCTGAATGAGACCCTTTGTATCTCTTGACTAGATCAAAGGTCTCTTCGGCAATCGCCCTCATTGTCCGGACGTCTTTATCCTGCCGCATGTTCAGGACAGGACGAACATGGAGACACCCGACTGAGGCATGCGCGTACCATGTCCCTTTTGTGCCGTGCCGGGTAAAAATTTCCGTCAGGCCAGCGGTATAATCGGCGAGATCAGGCAACGGGACGGCGCAATCTTCCACAAAAGAGATCGGCTTGCCGGCCTCCTTCATCGACATCATAACGTTCAACCCGGATTTTCGGTATTCGGCGATCGAGTTTTGCAGTTTGGTATCAGTAACTGATACAATCCCGCCCCAACGGTTTTCAGTCCCGCTGAAATCAAACCCGAGATCTCCCATCAGTTGCGATAGCTCGACCAGCTTTGCAGCATTGGCGTCAGCGCTACCCTCAGCAAATTCCACTAACAACAACGCTTCAGGGCTGCCTTCTACAAACGCCTCAATCGTACTGCGGAACAGCGGGATTTCACGCCCCAATTCGATCATGGTGTCGTCGATCAACTCTACCGCCTGCGGTCTGAGCGTTACGAGGTGCTGCGTAGCCTCCATTGCCGCACGGAATGTCGGGAAATGACATACGCCGGTAACTTTTTCGCCCGGCAATTGCGCCAGTTTCAGCTCCAATTCCGTGAAATAGGCCAGCGTGCCTTCTGATCCCACCAGCAAATGGGACATGTTGACATCGTTACCTACGAGCGCGTCGATGTTGTATCCGCCTACACGGCGCTGAACTTTGGGAAACCGGGCATCAATTTCCGAAGCCTCGCGACGCCCCAGAGCACGCATGTCTTCAACAAGATCCGCATACTCGCCAGATGCCGCCGTATCGGCGCTGAACCGTGCTTCCATGCCGTTACTGAGGATTGCACTTATTGCTCGGACGTTGTCGCGCATGATCCCGTAGCGCAGAGACTTTCCACCCGACGAATTGTTGGCCGCCATCCCTCCCAAAGTGCATCGAGACGCGGTTGAAGGATCGACAGGAAACCACAGACCATGCGGCTTCAATGCTTGGTTCAGTTGATCCAGAACGACACCCGGTTGAACGCGGGCGATGCAGTTCTCAACGTCCACGTCCAGAATACGATTAAAGTGCCTGGTGTTGTCCAGAACAACGCTTTGATTGACCGTTTGCCCACATTGCGATGTACCGCCGCCGCGCGGAAGAACGGAGCTTCCTTCGTCGCGCGCAACAGTCATCACAGCCTGAATATCTTCTGTGGATCGGGGAACCACCACGGCCTTCGGTACCATCTGATAGATCGAAGCGTCGGTCGAATACCGTGCACGAGATGCCGCATCAGCCATCACCTCACCCTGTACATCAGACAGCAGTCGGCGGTGCAACGATTCATGTTCAAGCATCGAGTCGCCCTCCCTTCCCAGCTAGCCAACTAGAGGCTTCACTTCTCCGTTGACTGAATAATGAATTCATAATTAAATTTTTCCAATAGGTAATCACGCCACTTTCATGACACCAACGGAAGGATCAGTTCAGATGCGCCAGGCGGGCAGACATTTCTTGCAAATCCCAGGGCCAAGTGCTGTGCCGGAACGCATCCTGAAGGCCATAAGCATGCAGACCATCGACCACCGGGGGCCAGATTTTGCAGAAATAGGCCACAAGGCTCTCGCTGGGATGAAAACGATTTTCAAGACAGAACAAAACGTCTTTATCTATCCTTCATCCGGTACAGGCGCGTGGGAAGCTGCGCTTGTGAACACAGTGTCGTCGGGCGGAAAAGTTCTTATGTACGAAACAGGACATTTCGCATTCATGTGGAGTAACTTGGCTGGAAAAATTGGGTTGCTACCAGAGTTGATTGAAGGGGACTGGCGTGGCGGTGCGGACCCCAATCAGATCGAAGACCGCTTGCGCGCAGACAGTCAGCACGAGATCAAGGCGGTATGCGTCGTCCACAATGAAACTTCTACAGGGTCTGTCTCGCCTATCGAGGACGTGCGCAGGGCTATGGACGCAGCGAAACACCCTGCACTTCTAATGGTCGACTCAATCTCCGGCCTTGCATCGATCGATTTCAGGTTTGATGACTGGGGCGTAGATGTTTGCGTCTCAGGTTCGCAAAAGGGACTGATGCTACCACCCGGTTTGAGCTTCAATGCTGTAAGTGATCGTGCGTTGGAGAATTCAAAAACCGTGACAACACCACGCAGCTATTGGGATTGGCAGGATATGGTCGGGCCAAACCAGAAAGGGTTTTTCCCTTACACCCCCGGAACCAATCTTCTTTACGGATTAATTGAGGCCATCGACATGCTGCATGAAGAAGGGCTGGACAACGTATTTGCTCGGCATTCGCGCCACGGAACCGCGACACGGGCTGCCGTGCAGGCATGGGGTCTCGAGGTTCTGTGTGCTCGCCAAGGTCAGGAATCGGGAGTCCTGACCGCTGTCAAAGTGCCGGAAGGGCATTCCGCCGACGCCTTCCGTGCGACTGCGCTGAAGCACTACGACATTTCACTTGGAAACGGCCTGTCCAAAGTGGCCGACAAGGTTTTCCGCATAGGTCACTTGGGCGATTTCAACGACCTTATGTTGATGGCCACACTCTCAGGCGTAGAAATGGGGCTCGACAAGAGCGGCGTGCCTCATAACGCAGGCGGCACGCAGGCTGCGTTGGAGCATCTCAAGGCTGCGTGACGCTGGACAGAGACTCCAAAAACGCCACAAGATCCGCGATCTCCCGTTCCGTCAAATTCAGTTCGGAAAGTATCGACTCACCATCGGCGTGAAGCCTTTCCTTATCTAATTCGCTGTAGTGTCTTATCACAGCATCCAAGTCGATCAAACTACCGTCATGCATGTAAGGGGCAGTATCAGCCACACCCCGCAGACTGGGCGTCCGAAAGGTTCCAAAGTCAGAATGGCTCCTGCGTACTTTTCGCACCACCCAAGCACCTTGCTTTTCCGAATCGTCGTTCCAGTTTCCGCCCAGTGTGTAAGGGCTTGACAGCAAAAAGTTCAGTCCTCCGAACCGCCCTTCGTCGACTTCGGTTTCGCTCAGAAAATACGGAACGCCGGCGTCATGAAACTCATTGTTGGAAAACCTCGGGCCGTTGTGGCAAAACACGCAATTCCCGCGCCCTAAAAACAGCTGAAGACCTCGCTGCGCTGCCTCGGGGTAGTAGGCAGCCGCTGGAAAATCTCGACGCTCTAAGGCATCGCGAAAATCGTCAAACTGCGTCCGGTCGGTCACCAAAGTCTCCAAGTAAGCCGAAAGAGCTTTCGCAGTATTCACCAGAACAAGCTCTGGGCCTTGATCTTGGATGACACCAAAAATTGCTTCAAAGTCATCAGTGTAGGCACTCTCCGAGATGGCTGTCTTTAGGCTTGCGTTGGTATGCGCCATCTCTTCAGCTTCGATGATTGGATGCAAACTGGCCGCCCAAAGGTTATCGCTTTTGCCACCCCACCCATACCAGCGGAGTCCGGCCAGGTTCCGCAGTGATGGAGTGTTTCGATCTAACAATACACGGCCGAGCGTCCGCGCCTCTGGAGTTGTAAATGCCTGTTCCGGATCATGACAACTTGCGCAAGAAAATGCACCGTCGACGGACAACACCGGATCGTTGAATAAGGCCTCTCCAAGCGCGATCGCTCTGGCATTGTTCGAAACTCTATTGCTTGGGTCCGAATGGAAGGATGGTGGCCAAGGCCCAAAGGAAAGCGCTTGTTCAATTTCGTCTGCAGACAACAAGACCTCTGCACGCACTGCACCTGTCAGGGCTATTAGCGCAGCTGTAAACCACAGCTTCATTTCAGCGTAATTTCTGACGTATAGAAAATTGATTGGCCATTGATGTCGACACCAACCTGCAGCTCCCACAAACCCGGCATGTGAAACAGCATATCATCAACACGGAACGCTCCGCCGCCCAATGCGCTAACTTTGGGGGTATAGTTCATACCGTGTCGATGAGCGGGCATGATTGCATCCACACGCATTTGGCCCACGGCAGTTTCACTACAAATAGAAACCAGTACGGAAAACGGTTGAGCCAACGGAATTTCATCGACGGAAAGATAAACCTCGGGTGCGTTTTGAACTTCCGAAATCATACGTTGCCCAATTACATCACAAGCAAAAGCCGTGCTGGACCAAATCATAAAACAGACGGCGCAACGGATCATTTTGATGTCAGCAAACGTTCTGCGTTGGCATACGCGATGTTGTCTGCGATCCGATCCGGCAGCAGATCCAACCATTCACGCGAAAAATCGGCATGAGGTCCTACGTAATACCAACGTTCCGGGGCAAATGTATCCGTACCAACCATGAAACGATCCGGATGGGCTTCGAAAGCCTCCTTCCAATCGGGGTCAATTCTGCCTCGTGAAGCCATGTCTGAACGAAACGCCAGGTCGGCCCAAAGCCTGGGATACGTGTCCAGCGCGTCAACAACGCTCGCTGGATCATCAAAGCCAGAGTGCGCCCACAATACCCGAGCTTCAGGCCAGGTTTCGAAGATCAGGTCCACTGCCTCTCGGTCGCCGTGGTGGTGTAGAATGAGGTTCCGCTCTTTCGCCAGTGCAATCACGCGCTGGATGACCGGCGTTGTGATGTCGTCACCGTAAGCGTGAAACTCGCCGATGGCTTCGTAGTCGTTCTTGGCCAGGTTTTCTTCCAAATAATCAATTACAGTTTCATCGTGCATCCATGTGTTGATTTCACCGCGACGACGGTACGGGCGCAGTGCTGGAACGACGATGTCCGGTGCCGCGGCTAACAAAAGCTGAGTGCCATTGTCATCCGAGCTGGAAACCAGTGCTTTCCGCACGCCCGCATCCCGAAGGATTTTAGCCACCTGTTCTGGTGGCACCAGTTTGACGGCGTCGTGGCTGTAATGAATATGCGCGTCAAAGATCGGGCGCTCTTGTGCGATGGCACTGCTGCAAAACAGCGCGGCACTCAAAATGCAGATTTGTTTCAGCACCACATGCCTCCTCGATATTATTCAGAATCTGGCAAGCGTCACGTCGAATTTCACGTGCAAGAATGGTTCGGTGATCGTACCAGAAAGTTCCATGCCTTCGGGAAATTCTGAAGCCGGCCTTTCAACATAAGTCATCACCAGGTCATCCCGAACACCAAACACTGTATCCTGATCCAGGTAGGGATCGTCGTCGGGGAAAATCTCGGTAACTAAGGATCTGTGCCCGGGTGCCTTAACGATATAGTGCAAGTGCGACGGTCGCCAAGGATGGCGACCGCAGGCGCGCAGGATGTCCCCGACAGGCCCGTCTGACGGCACGGTGTATTCGACCGGCTTGACGGTCGTGAATGCATACTTACCGTCCTCACCAGTGGTCATCAGGCCATGAAAAGAAAAGGTGTCCTGTTCTTCATCCTGGCTTGCATACATTCCATTTGGCGCCGTTTGCCAGATGTCGAGCTCTGCACCGCCAATCGGATTACCCTCTGCATCCCTGATAACGCCCTCGGCCAGCAGAACCGGCCCATCGTAGTGACGCTTCATATCACCACCGAATGGCAGTGGCGGTGCGCCAGAAACGTGAAAAGGCCCAAGAACAGACGAGCTTGTGGCATCTGGAGTTGAATGGAGCATATCCACCAGCGATGACAGTCCCAACACGTCCGAGGCCAAGACAAACTCATGCCTATCTTCGGTTTCCACAGCGGCGCACCCCTCCAGAAATGCAATTCCCGTGCGCCATTCGTCATGCGTCAGGTTGGTTTCACGGGCGAAATCGTGGAGGTGCTTGACCAGAGACCCCATGATTTCACGCATCCGCGGATCAGTGTCCTTGGACAGGTATCCCATGAACACATCGGTGATATTGTCTTTGGTGACAGAGCGCATCTTGGCCTCCTTAAATCAGGGCAAGGCTGAGGATCGGGAACTCGATCAGAATGAACAGAACGATTAGCATCACAAACGCGAAGGGCAGCGCGCCCATAAACACGTCCTTCAGCGAGATGCGGTCGTCATTGATCGTCGATTTGATGACGAAGCAGGATATGCCTAGTGGCGGGGTCAAAAGCCCGATTTCGGCGCCGACCACGGTGATGATACCAAACCAGATCAGCGACATATCCAGCGCTTCGGCCATAGGCAGGAACAGCGGGACAACGATCAGGATGATCGAAGCCGTATCCAGCAGTGTTCCCAAAAACAGCATCAAAAGGACGTACAGCAGCATAATCGACCAGAAGGACGCGGAATTCCCCGCAAGCAGGTCCTGCAACTGGTTGGGCAGCCCCGCCAGTCCCAGCATGCGGCTATAAATTGACGCTGCAGTGATCAGGAACAAGATCGCCGCTGTGATATGACCGGTTTCCAGCAACGCGTCCCAGAACGCTTTTGGTGACATGGATCTGCGCAGGACAGCGATGATCAACGCCACGAAGGCACCGGCTGCTCCTGCCTCAACCGCAGTAAGCCAGCCAGTGTAGATCCCCCCAAGAACGATAGTGATGATGCAAAGAGTTGGTAGCGTTTTGGACGCAATCTCGCGCCCGGACATCCATTCGGTATCTGCCACGATGCGGCCACCGACAAACGCCGGTGTGAATCGGCCCATGGCCCAGATCGCGCCGACATAGGCTATCGCCAACATGATCCCGGGAATGACCCCGGCCAGGAACATGTCCCCTACGGATTGTTCAGCAACAAAGGAGTAGATGATCAGCATCGCGGAAGGCGGGATGATCATGCCCAAAACCGAAGACCCGGCCACCACGCCAACAGCAAAGCGTGGGTTGTAATCCTGCGCCATCATCTGCGGCACTGAAACTTTGGTGAATACGGATGCGGATGCAATGGACGATCCGGTCACTGCGGCAAAGACGGCGTTGGCTCCGACCGTGGCCATTCCAATCCCGCCTTTGACCTTGCGAAATCGCATGGTCATGACCTCGTAAATGTCCCTGCCTAGTCCCGCTTTTGAAACGATGAGGCCCATAAAGGTAAACAGCGGGATTGTCGCGAAACTGTATTCCATCGCGCTGTCGCCGACCGCAACCTTCAGCAGGTTGAGCGCAAGCGTGAAGTTGTCCCGCATCAGCCAGATCGACACGAAGGAGACCACGCCCAAAGCAATCGGAATGTAGACGCCCGCGTAAATCAGAAAGACGATGGCTACGACCGAGATCAGGCCAATCTCAATCGGCGTCATTCTGCGTCCTCGTCATGTTCAGGTGTGCGAATAAGTTGCGGGCGGTCCTGCGCCGTGACGACCTTGAGCAGGAAAATCACGCAGGCAAGCGCAGTACCGCACGCGATGACCAGTTTAACCGGCCACCATGGCAGTGTGAAAAGACCCGGAACTCCGAAATAGTCCTGCGTCTCCCACATATGAAGAAATTCAGGGAAGGTCACATAAGCGATCAAGGCCATGAAGATCGCCGAGACGGCGTTTATAATGCGTCTGAGGTTGGCCGTCAGGCCGGGGCGGCGGTGGTGTATCAGGTTCAGGAACCCGTCCGAACGTGTCAGCCGGTCCACCCTGACCACGTCGGGCAATTGCAGAAAAACAATCATCACGACCGAGAACTGCACCATTTCGTAAGTGCCTCGAAGCGGAGCCGAAAACAGCCCGCGCGCAACGACGTCGACATTCAGAATGACCACCAACGCTAGGACGACGAGCGTGCCCAAGGCGTTGGCGGTTATTGCAAGCGAATTGGCGACCCGCGACAGGACGGCAACTGCGGTCTTCAGCATGTCTGGCCCCTTTCTCGGGTCGCTGAACGATTATTCGGCCGTCCAGTCCCGCACACCAGTGAAACCGGCATCCTGAAGCTTGCCGAGATAAGCGGCCAGCATATCTGTGCCCTGCTCGCCGTTCTCATTCAGCGTTGCAGCCCATTCCTGCGCAACATTGGGCATCGCATTTGCCCACGCAGCGCGGTCTTCGTCCGAGATTTCAATGATCGATCCGCCAGCTTCTACAAATGCATCTCGTGACGCAGCGGCTCGATCCATTGCAATACCTGCCACGTGGTCACGGTAGTCGATAGCCACGGCCTGGAGTACGTCTTTGACCTCGTCAGGCAGATTTGCCCAGTAATCGGCGTTGACTGTGACTGTTTTTGTATTCACCGCGCCAAGGTCTGCCTTCAACATGTAAGGGGCCACTTCTACGATCTTGAACGTCTTGGAAGCTTCCGGCCAAATCATCACGCAATCGACAAGGCCGGTTTGAACCATGTTGTAGAAATCAGTGAGGCCTCCGCGTACGCCCGCCGAGTCCTTGATACCCTCGAGGTAGCGCAAGTTCAGGCCGGCACCCGCGATCTTGCGTCCTTCAAGATCTGCAACTTTCTCGACCGGCTCTGAGCAGAACATCTGATACGTGTCGAGCACAACGCCCGTCGCCAGATAAACCTGATTTTGCGCAGCAAACTCATTCTGCATAGCCGGGTATTCTCGCGCGATCTCGTCAACCGCCTTGGCCACTGCACGGGCATCCGACGCGACGAATGGTGTCGAGCCCGAGATCCCCTGACTAGGCAGCTTGGATGAATGGAAGATGGTTGTGACGATGCCAATATCCCCCAAACCCAGCTGTACGCCTTCCAGAACGCCCTTGGGCTTTACGATCGAACCGCCATAGTTTTCTTGCCAGTTCATCTTGTAGTTGCCGGACTCGGCCAACCGCTTGTCCACTTCGGGAATAAAGAAGTTTGTGAATTCCTTCACCCACAATGCCCGGTCCGGGTAACCATCAATCACGATCGCGGAAATGGTTTCTTCTGCGACAACGGGCAGCGCCATAACGCTAGCTAAAGCGGCGCCCATTAGACTGCGTTTGGTCCAGTTTTTCATTTCTCTCCTCCCAGAAAGTCGGGTCTTTTTTATTTGTTTGCTTTGACCCAGTTGACGGTCAGGTCGGTGCCTGCCGCTTCAAACAGTTTTGCGATGGCGCAATATTTGGCTGTCTCCTCACCCACGCGTGTCAGCTCCTCCTGACTGGCGGGGGTTTCACAATTCACGGTGAGTTCAATTTCCGGAAACGGAACTTCAATCTCCTCCTCCATTAGGACACCGCGCCGGTCCAACCTGCATTTCGCGTCGATTGTCACTTTGCCTAGATCAATTCCCAAACGGTGCGCATTTTTGTGCCCGATGACGTTGGTACAGGCGATCAGGGCTGCCATTGCGGTTTCGGTCGGAGACGGCCCAAGATTTGTCCCGCCGCGTTCTACGGGTTCATCGACAACAACATCAAGATCGCGAATCGGTATCTCAGTCCGCGCATGAGTCGGGCATTGAGCTGTCGTACGGTAAGTCACGACGGGTTTCACTTTCATAGCCATAGCGTCACCTCCTCATGCATACGAGCAAACCTTTTCGAATGAAAAACGTGGAAGCTTCTGGAACAATCCGGTTTCGTCCGCATAGCCCAGATTGCAAAGAAAATTGGACTTGAGCGTCGTGCCCGCGAAGAACTCCTCATCGACGATCTTGTTCGAAAAACCTGACATGGCGCCGACGTCCAACCCGACAGCCCGGGCCGCAATCATGAAGTAAGCGCCCTGAAGCGTGCCATTTCGAAAGGCCGTGTCTGCCACGTAGTCAGGCTTGTTTTCGAACAATGGCCGACGGTCTTCGTGCGGGAAAAGAAAGGGCAGTTCCTTCCAGAAGTCCATGTCATAAGCAATGATCGCCGTGACCGGAGCATCCATCATCTTTGGCACATTCTTCGGCTTTAAAGACTTTGCAAGCCGCTCTTTCCCTTCGGGACTTTTCACGAAAACGAAGCGCGCGGGCAACGTATTCATGCTGGTCGCGCCGTTGATCGTGATGTCGTAGATCTCTTCAAGAATGCCGTCAGAAACAGGCTTGTTGGTCCACGCGTAGTGCGATCTGGATTCGCGCAGGATCAAGGCGATCGCGTCATCCGACAAGCGTGGAATGCGCTCGCGCAGATCGCGGTGATCTTGCTGCGCCTTGGCGCGAAGTGCCTCCAGTTCTGCTCCGGTTAGTGCGCTCATGCTGCAGCCACCTTGGACTTGGCATCCTTTTCGTCGACAATCGGGCTGGCGCAGACGCCGATGCCCTCAATCTCGACCTCAACGGTTTCGCCGGGCTTCAACCAACGGGGATTGGGCTTTTTGGCGTGCCCGACACCCGGCGGTGTACCTAGCGCAATCAGATCCCCCGGCTCCAAAGTAGTATATTCCGAAATCGTCGCAATGACTTGACGAACGCCCCAGATCATGTTGGCAGTGTTCGAGCTTTGAAGGATTTCGTCGCCCACACGGCTTTCGATTTTAAGGCCGGATGCCCCTTCAGGCAGCTCGTCTGGTGTCACGGTAAACGGCCCGATCGCACCAGTGTCATCGAAGTTTTTTCCCGGCGTCCACTGGTGCGTCTTGCGCTGGTAGTTTCTTACAGACCCGTCGTTGAACACGGTGTAGCCGAACACATGATCCAATGCGTTCTTTTCCGAAATATGGCGACCGCCCTTTCCGACGATCAGCATCAGCTCTGCCTCGTAATCCAGTTGTTCCGAGCAGGACGGGCGAACCATCGGCTGACCGGCGGCCATGATCGAGTTTTTCCCGCGCATGAACAGAGCAGGATACTTTGGGATGTCGTACCCCCCCTCTTTGATGTGGTCCGTATAATTCAATCCCATGCAAATGATCGTGCCGGGAGATGCTACGGGCAGCGCTGGCGTGACAGAGGAGACAGGCACGCTTTCTGAAGCGACGATTTTTTCAGAAAGCGAATCGACCAGTCCAGGCGTGCAGATCAGCCCCATCAGATCGGGACCAACGGCAGGGTCCAAAGCCGTTAGATTCACTGCGTTTTCTCCGTTTACAGCAAAAACCGCTGTGCCTTCCGAAGTCTCTCCCACCAGGTATTTCATTTTCACCATCCATGTCAGTTCGCTTGATTTTTGCCGACTATTTTGCAATATGTCAAATAATATCGATATTTTGGAGAGCGCCGATGGTTGCTTGGTCAGACTATAAATCAGAAGCAAAAAGCCGTGGCGCTCTTGCTTTGGAGCTTTACGTTGCACACAGCACGCCGGCCAAGGCACCGGAAGATGTAAAGGCTTCGCTTCCAGATCACTTGGCATATCAGGCGCAACTTGAACGTTCGGGGAAGCTCGCTTTTGCTGGACCAATGTCGGATGAAACAGGAGAGCATATGCAAGGTCTGGGTCTGATCATCTACCGCGCCGACAGTCTTGAAGTCGCCCGAAAACTGGCCGAGGAGGATCCCATGCACAAAAGTGGGGCACGCAGCTTTGTTCTGCGCAGATGGATGATAAACGAAGGCTCGCTGAACCTTTCAGTTGGTCTGTCAACTGGAATGAGTGCACTTAGCTAAAAGCACTCCAGAGATTTTGCCGCGAAAGAGGAACCGTCAGATATGGACGCCATGCTTGATACCGAGGGCAAAGAGACTTCCGCCACTCATGGTGCGTATCGAAGGCTCCGCGAAATGATCCTGACTGGCGAGCTGCCTCCCGGTCAAAAGCTCAAGATCGAGCAGCTCCGCGGGCTGCTGGACACAGGCGCAAGCCCGGTTCGCGAGGCACTAAGCCTTTTGACATCGGACATGCTGGTGGAACGAATTGACCAGCGCGGCTTCAGGGCGGCACCGGTGAGCAAGTGCAACTTCGAGGAAATCCTTCTGTTGCGATGCAATCTTGAAGAAACCGCGTTGCGCGCGTCCATCACCAATGCAGACTCAGCTTGGGAGGATAGGCTCGTTTTGCGTCACCACCATATGAAAAAGGCGGGCCAAAAAGGGGCACACGACTTTGAAGACGCACACAAGGCATTTCATATGGCCTTGTTGGACAATGCGAGGCTTCCTTTACTGTTGCGGTATTGTTCGCAACTTTACGATCTTAACATTCGCTACCGTTATTTGGCGGCCGGAGGTTCAAGCTACAAAAAGCGGGATATAGCCGCCGAGCATCAGCAGATCCTGGACGCCGCATTAATTCACGACGCAGACAGCGCAACCCGGCACCTGATCGATCACTATCGTCGGACGGGCGAATACCTCAGCAGCCAGATGGAGCCCTGAAATGCAGCGGAACTGGTTTCTGGGCGATCTGCTTGATCAGTTGTTCGACCGCCCCGGCAAGAAGCGAGGCAAAGACGACAAGCGATCCATATCAGAGCTGTGTGAAGCACTCTTGTCTGCAGAAGGTGAAGTATCGGGTTTCGTGCTCGCATCCACGATATTGGATCGATACCAGACGTTGGACGACACGGAAAAACTGGACTTCTTCGCCTATTTGAATGACCAGCTTGAGTTGGACGCGGATCAGCTTTCTGAAACGGCGCGCCGCTATGCCAAAGATAGAAGCGTCGATCTTTTTAAAAGGCTTAGCGAGGCCGCCGAACCCCGACGGCAAGAATTGCTGCGCCGGCTGAATCAACCCTCCGGCGCGACGCAAGAGCTTGTGGCAATGCGCGTTAACCTGTTGCGTTTTCTCAAATCCAACCCCGAACTCAGGCGCACAGACATAGATTTCGTGCATTTGCTGCGAAGCTGGTTCAACCGGGGTTTTCTTGTCCTCAAACAAATCAGTTGGGATACACCAGCCCGCGTTCTGGACAAGATCGTGGCGTATGAGGCGGTCCATCAGATTAACGATCTAGACGATTTGCGGCGCAGGCTTTACCCGCCCGACCGTCGCTGTTTTGCGTTTTTTCATCCCTCAATGCCGGATGAGCCGCTGATTTTTGTCGAAGTTGCTTTGACGGCTGAAATTCCGAACGCGATTGATGTGCTTTTGTCCCAAGTCCGAGAACCGATCGAACCCGAACAGGCAAAAGTCGCAGCGTTCTACTCCATTTCAAACTGCCAGAAGGGTCTAACGGGCATCAGCTTTGGAAACCTGTTGATCAAACAGGTTGTGACGGAACTCTCGCGAGAGCTTCCGGGCCTCGATACATTTGTGACCTTGTCCCCAATACCGGGTATGAACCGGTGGGTGGCTGGCGAAACAGGGCACCCCGAGCATGGCCATGCCGCCAAAGCCGTACTTGCGGGAACAGCCTCTGCGCAGGACGTGCGGGCGATGGCCGCCCGATACCTGTTATTCGCCAAGCGCGAAGATGGGATGCCGCTGGATCCCGTGGCCCGCTTTCACTTGGGCAATGGCGCCGAGCTTCACGAGCTGCATGCCGAGGCCGACCTGTCGCAGAACGGACGATCCCAATCTGGTGGCGCAATGGTCAACTACCTCTACGATTTGAAAAAGACAGAGCGCCACCACGAAGAATTTGCGGCACATGCCACAATCGAAGCCTCGCGTTCCGTGCGCGCGGCTTCAACCGCAGCACTTGCGGCCAGACCAGAGGAAAATACGGCGTGACCAACACTCTCTACGACAGCTTGTTTTCCCACCACGCGGGAAACAATGCTCCGTTCCTGCAACTCGATGACGGACAGGTAGTGTCATATGACGCGTTTCTGAAACGCGCCGCACGGATCGCGCATGTTTTGCGGACCAGCGGAGTTTCCCCAGGAGACCGCATCGTTGTGCAGGCCCGAAAGCTAGCTGATACACTGGCGCTATACGCTGCTGCGGTTCAGGCGGGCGCAGTCTACCTGCCGCTTAATACCGCCTACACGTTGGCAGAGTTGGACTATTTCATCGCCGATGCCCAACCTGCCATGATCGTCAGCGACAGCACCAACGAAACTGAGATCGGAAAACTGGCGACCCGCTTTGGCGCAAAGCTGCTGACCCTCGGCGGCGACACTTCGAGTCTGAGCCGCGAGGCTGACGCACAACCCCACGAGTTTGAAACCGTGGATCGCGCCCCGGACGACCTTGCAGCCCTGCTTTACACGTCGGGAACCACTGGTCGTTCTAAGGGCGCAATGCTGAGCCATCAGAACCTTTTGTCTAATGCCCAAACTCTCGTGGATTTGTGGGGCATCACAAGCGACGACCGCTTGATTCACGCGCTGCCGATCTTTCACACGCACGGACTTTTCGTAGCGATGAATACGTCGCTGCTCGCCGGTGCCAAAGTTCGGCTGATGGAAAAGTTCGACGTAAGCGCGATCGTGGAGGAAATGCCCAAGTCGACCCTTTTAATGGGTGTCCCAACTTTCTACACCAGATTGCTGGAAGTTGACGGTTTCACCAAACAGATCACTCGGGGCATGCGCCTGTTCATTTCCGGTTCAGCCCCATTGCTGGCAGAAACCCATCAGGCGTTTGAAGTGCGCACAGGCCACCGCATCCTCGAGCGCTATGGCATGACCGAAACGAACATGAACACCTCGAACCCCTATGATGGCGAACGCCGCGCGGGAACCGTTGGCATGGCTCTGCCCGGCACCGAGGTGATTGTGACTAACCCCGAAACCGGAGAACCATTGCCCCAGGGCGAGGTGGGAATGATCGAAGTGCGCGGACCCAATGTTTTTAAAGGATATTGGCAGATGCCCGAAAAAACCGCCGAGGAGCTTCGAGAGAATGAGTTTTTCATCACCGGAGATCTGGGCCGGTACAGCGAAGATGGCTACCTGTCGATTGTGGGTCGGTCGAAGGATCTGATCATCACCGGCGGGTACAATGTCTACCCCAAGGAAATTGAAGACGTCCTGAACGACATCGATGGCGTTTTGGAATCAGCCGTTTTCGGAATCCCCGATAGAGACTTCGGCGAAGCGATCATAGCCACTCTGGTTGCTGAGCCCGGATCACAGCTTCAGGTGGAACAGATCGAGTCGATCATCAGAAACAAGCTGTCGCGATTCAAACATCCTCGCCGCTACGAACTCGTCCAGGAGCTGCCGCGAAACACTATGGGAAAAGTTCAAAAGAACGCGCTGCGCGAACGGTACGCGAACAAGGAACGGTCACCGGCGTTATCTTAGGAAGCCCAGCCAGACGCTCAATCAAATCAAGACCTTCAGATCGGATACTACCCACCCTTCAAACTGCCAAACTCATCAGGAGATCCACAATGACTCGCATGACGGCAAAAGACTTCGACCAGGAACTTCTGGACCTGTATGACTTTTACGCGCACGGCAAGATCACCAAGCGCCAATTCCTGGACCGCGCAGGCAAGTTCGCGGTCGGCGGCGTGACAGCGGTCGCGCTGCTGAACATGCTCAGCCCGAACTACGCGATGGCTCAGCAAGTGTCGTTCAACGATCCCGATATCCACGCGGACTACATCACCTATGCTTCACCGAATGGAACCGGTGATGTTCGCGGATACCTTGTCCGACCTGCTGGCGTTGAAGAGCCCCTGCCCGGGGTGCTGGTGATCCACGAAAACCGCGGTTTGAATCCTTACATCGAGGATGTGGCGCGCAGGTTGGCAAAAGCCGGATTTATGGCGTTGGCCCCCGACGGTCTGACATCGGTTGGCGGCTACCCGGGCAACGACGCCGATGGGCGCGAGTTGCAAAAGACAGTGGACCGTGTCGAGTTGATGAACGATTTCTTCAATGGGTTTGAATACCTGTTGAACCGAGATGATTGTACTGGAAAGGTCGGTGCTGTGGGTTTCTGCTACGGCGGCGGTGTGGTCAGCGCAATTGCCGTGGCCTACCCCGAATTGGCCGCGGGCGTGCCATTCTATGGTCGCCAGCCAGCAGTTGAGGATGTAGCCAAAATTCAGGCACCGTTGCTGATTCAGATGGGAGAGCTTGATGAGCGCATCAACGCAGGTTGGCCGGATTTTGAAGCCGCTCTGCAATCCAACGGAAAGGTATACGAAGCCTACATCTACGAAAATGCCAACCACGGTTTCCATAACGACAGTACGCCTCGTTATGACGAGGAAATGGCAAACCTAGCCTGGGACCGCACAATTGATTGGTTCAACACCTATCTGAAGTAATTGGTACAAGCTACCAAGCCAGTCATGCGTTGATATCTTTTCGTTAAATCCTCGGCCCATCTTGGCCAAGACCTTAGAAGCTACAGTAACTTGAACTTCGCAGTTAGAGGTTCTGCGACAAGGTCTTGGTCCGCTATCCCTACTATTGGATGTTTTTATAGAGTCGAAAGGATGGGAGGATATTGCCGAAGCGATTTTAGTTGAAGCGATCCATCGTTAAGTGTTCAGATCATCTGCGGGTTAAACGCAAAATCACTTTAATGCTGCTGATATCAGCCACTGATAGCGTGTTCGGAGAAAGGCTGCTCGGAGACCGAAATGACCAATGCTGCATTTACCGACCAATGCCATACTTTTGATCTAGGAACCCCGTCAGTTCTCTTCAAATTTCAGCTAGACTTTTAATCACTCACAGCGAATGGGATCGGATTAACTTGGACTACTGCGATCGTTTTTATTCTTAGCTAGCTGTTCATTTGGTTTTCTTCGAAAGCCCGAAACCGCCGCGCGAGATAATCCACAAACGCGCGGGTTTTTGGTGCCAGATTCCGCCTTTCGGCGAACATTACGACAATATCTGTGCTGGGTGGTGCATACTCCGGCATGACGTGGACAAGTTTGCCGGAGCGAAATTTCCTGTTTGCCATATAGCAGGGCAAACGTGCGATCCCGATACCAGCCAGAGCGGCTCGAAAGACGACATCGGTACTGTTCCCCTCAAAGCTACCCGTTGCTTCAAATTTTTCGCCTGCGTTCGGTTCGATGCTGTTCCAAGCGTTCCGTTGGCTTCTCCCAGCAACTCTCAAGCAATTGTGCTCAGCCAATTCGGCAAAATTCGACGGTGTTCCACAACGCTCAAGGTATTCAGGTGAGGCACATAGTACCCTTCGACTCTGCATAATGCGCCTAATGACCAAATCTGGATTCTTGCGTTGTTCTGCAAAGCAGATCGCCGCATCGAACCCTTCACTCCGAAGATCAATTTCTCGGTCGGTCAGATCCAAAGATATTTGAACCTCAGGGTTCTCTTTCATGAACTCTGGCAAGGCAGGAATCAGTTGGGACTTACCGAATGCAACAGTGGATGCGATCCTGAGTTCTCCGCGTGGGACACCGTCAAAGCTGTGGATCATCGCCTTGGCTTCGTTGAATTTATCAGCCATTGCTTTGCATTTTTCATAGAAATCTTGACCTTCTCGCGTCGGAGAAACACCCGTTCTGGTGCGATTAAGAAGGCGGTAGTGCACCTGATCTTCAAGTAATCCGATTTGCTTACTTACTGCCGATGGGGTCTGCCCCATTGATCTTGCAGCCGCAGAGATACTGCCCTGCTCGACAACCGTCGCAAAGATTAGCATTTGCGCAGAAATGTCCATGTCATGACCTTTGCTGTTCCAATATGGCATGGGGCCTTTGCCAAATTGTCGAATTGTGAGCGCTACCAAATACCCTTATCTCTGCATTGCAGCATAGATACTGCATTGCAGCAATAGACGAGGCAATATCATGGCAATTACTCGATCAAACAGCGGGCTGGATGTCGTTTTCGAAGCTGGCCGCACGTTCTTTCATCGAAAGCTGGATGCAATGCGAAAGGCACAGGCCAAACGCAGGGTTTATCGCGCAACGTATTATGAGCTCTCGGTGCTATCTGACCGTGACTTAATAGATCTGGGCATTCCGCGCAGTAGCATCAAAAGACTTGCTATGGAGGCTGCATATGGCTGCTAACACCCAAACGGCTGGTACAGATCGTGGTCACGCCATTGCCCTATCAATCAGCTTCTTGGCGTGGATTAGACCCACGGCAAAAGCTGCCTTGAAGGCACTGAAAATGGCCCGGATGCTCTCTGCGCTTTCAAATATGAGCGATTACCAACTCTCCCAAATCGGAATTTCGCGATCTGAGATCCCGGAATATGCCGGAAAATTGATGGCTGACGAATAGGTAAGCGAGCCCTCAGGTCCAAAAGCTTACACGAAAAATGCTGGTTCTCGCTCCTCCCAGAGTAAGCCAGCATGAGCGGTGGCGAAAAAACCAACAGGGAGCGCCAACGCACGGGCCAGCATTTTCAACTCCTCCCGAAAGTGCTGGCCCAAACCAACCTGACAAGCAGCAGTTGAGCCTCCCCAACTGAACTGGTCCACCGTTATGTTTAGGAAACGGAGGACTACGAATGGCAAACAAGCGACCGAGGCCCGAAGAGATTGTCTCGAAGTTACGGCAGGTTGAAGTTCTGATGGGGCAAGACATGTCCCGCTTCGATGCGATCAGACAGGTTGGCGTTGTTGAACAAACCTATTACCGCTGGCGAAAGAAGTACCGCGGAATGGGCGGAGATCAGTTGAAAGAACTGAAGCGGCTTCAGAAAGAGAACGAGCGGCTGAGACGCGCCTGCCGCGTGCTTGGACAACACCTGTCCATACAACCGCGTGTCCCACAAGGTCGCACAGGCGAATACAGGTTGGTCGCCGACATGATCGCGCTGACCCGTCAATACGGCCGATATGGCTATCGCAGGATCACTGCACTGCTGAGAGGGGCTGGATGGTCTGTCAGCGATGGGCGAATTGAACGACTTTGGCGACGAGAGGGGCTGCGACCGGCCAATCATGCTAACAGTAGACAACGATAACACCGAGCCGTATGCAGTCGTTTGTTCGCCGGCACGGCCGTACGCTCACAGGAAACTCAAATTTGTAAAACGATAGCCCAGAGCTGGTCAATCAGAGTGCTTAGAGGCTTGGATTTAGGTCAGTAGTGCTGATATATCTACCATAATGTAAATTATCAGGAGAACGTCGTTGTAGTGGCGCTCACTTGTTCCAATCTACTCTCCTATTGGAAACTAAATCGCTGCGGGTTTGCATTCCCCTAAGGCAGCTCTGTGGAACCAAACTCCAGTTCGCCGTCGCGCGAAGCTCTAATGACCGCTCTGCGCAGACAGCGGACTTTGCAAAGTCTTGGGTACAGATCGTAATAGAAGTCTCTTTTCTCAGAACTCTGGGCCTAAGCATCGCTGGTTGGGGATTAGAAGCGCGAACAACGGATTCAGTTTCAAGGTTCAAATCCATCTCAGCGGATCGCCTAGAGACTATTGATCTTCCCCGAGTTCAGAGCGGAGCGACCAGATAGAATGATGCGGCGCGAGTGACGCCAATTTATTTCCTACCAACCCGGCGCGGGCAGGGATTGGCTCAAGGCAGTTCCAGGAAGGGTCAAGATAGGCGCAGAATACAAATGGCTGAACAGAGTTCTGGACTGTGACATAGATGATCTTCGCCGAGGTTGGGTGTGGGTGGACTAGTAGTTGAAACGCAAACCCAAGCCGGCACCTTTATCGTAGGGGCGGTCGGAACCTATACCGATTAGGAAATCAGCATAAATTGCGATGCCAGGACTGAGGTTCTTGCCAATCTGGAACTCAGCGGTCGCTGGCCAAGCATCGTTCTCCCAGTCATATGGTGCTTTGATGTCAGCCTTGGCCCAGTACCCATCGCCAAACGGTTGTAGCGCAATCAACCGCATCGCGGTTTGGTTTATGTCCGTCGGGCCATTGTATGAAGCAAAATGCTGGAGCAGTGGGATCAGCGTCAGCCCTGATTTTGTGTTTGCAAAGGCGAACCCGCCAAAAGGCGCAATTTGATCGGACCCGGTTCCGATCCCTTTTTCCGGGTCGCCAAAGTCCAGAATCCACTCCAGACCAATGGCCGACTTGATGGCCCACGTTTCGTTGAGCGGTCTCTGAGAAGGGAAATAGATCGCTTTGAGGCTCAATTTCTCGAAGTCAGTGAACCGAGTTCCAGTCACATCCGTTGAGTTGTAGTGCAACTCATATTTCAGTTTCAGATCAGGCCGCAGCATGTATGCGCCATCTATAAAGGCGTCCTGCTTGTCAGCACCGTTGCCCAAATCAAAATACTGATACCGGATGTCCGTGTTATTAACTGCGGCCAAAGGGTTTGAAGCGTTTTCATCGGCGATTGCTGGGGCCGCAACAATGCCAGTCGCCAATGCAAGGACAAGCGCTTGGATTTTCATATTGTTTCCAGAATTTTTGTTGTGGATGCCAAGCCCCACATCAAGCATATCATTATCTGATGCGGGGCTTGCATTACTCTTATCAGCTTCACCCTTTAGTCGGGCTGAATGTCCCGCTTGGCGACAAAGGCATCCACCGCTGCGACGGTTTCAGGACGAAGGTTCACGATACCTTCATAGGGACGTCCAGTCGCGGCCGGTTGATCGGGGTACATTTCCTTAAATTTCAGGTGGCGGGCAATAATGCGGTTAAACTCATGTCCAGCCCATGCTCCGATCTCGGTCGATACGCTCTGTTCTTCGCGGGGGTCGCGGAACAGGTTGTAGAACTTGGCCACGATAGCATTTTCACCTTTGGCCGGAACTTTGAGTTTGATGTGTTCCTTTACCACCTCTTTCAGCGAATTGATCGAGTAGATCAGTACATGATCCCTGCGCCCATGCGTATCGCCAATAAACATCAGGGACGTCTGATCGACACCGTCAATGATCCGGTCGCGGGGGATGGCATCCATCGCTCCGCCGATACGCGCAATTGACGTGAACAAATCAGAGATATGAATAATGTCAGATACAATCGAGTCTCCCTCGATCAAGCCGGGCAGGCGGGCGAACGCATCCACCCGAACGCCTCCTTCAGACGTATCGGCCTTGCCGCCCCGGAAGACCAGCGGCGAAAACCCACTGCCGGGGGCATATTTGGTGAAGTGACCGTTGTCGCCCATCAAAACGATCAGGGTATTGTCCCTAAGCCCCAGCGCATCGACTTCGTTCAGAATGACCCCGATCCATTCATCCAGCTCTTCCATGCTTTCAACGAATGTACCGCCGTTGGGTGTCGTGAACGCCTCTCTCGTCGTGCGCGTTGTCGACAGAGGGACAAGCGGCCAGTATTGCAGGAAGAACGGTTCATCCCGTTCTGCTAGCAGGCGCAACTGTTCCATCGCCTGTGCCTGATAGCGGATGTTCATTTCATTATATTTGTCCTGGGTCCATTTCTCACCCGGTTCCATATGGACTTCGCGGACCTCCCCGCCAATAACAGCTTCGAGGCCGGTAATCATGTGTCCCGGATCAGGGCGAAACCAATCATCCAGCGTGTATTTGGAGTTGTAGTTGTCTTCCCCTATGGCCATGGTGATTTCTTCCTTGGCTGCATCTTCGTTGAAGATGGCCAACTGGCCCTGCTGATGGATGGGGAACGCGGCGTAGTCAAAGCCCTGATAAGTAGGCCAGGATTCCTGAATGTCGCCCATGTGCCATTTGCCAACATGCGAGGTGTTGTAGCCTACGGATTTCAGAACTTCGGCAATTGTGACTTCTTCATCGGCAAGGCCAAAACCTGAAATATCGACGGCGGTATCGCCCATCCCATTGCGATACGGCTGGCGACCCGTCATGAAGGCGACCCGCGACGGTGTGCAGGACGGCTCGGTATACATGCGCGCAAACCGCATGCTTTCCTCTGCGAGCGCGTTGATATTGGGCGTCGAATACCCGCGTATCGCGTTCATCTCGGGCATACCCATGTCGCCAAAACCCATATCGTCAATAAGGATGTAGAAGATGTTTGGAGGGTTCCCTCCGTTTTTCTCACGAAAATCGGCCAGCAGTTGGTCAACCTGTGCGTCGTTCTCGACCCAAACGGCTTCGTTTTGCTGCTTCAGGACATAGTATTCCGCATCATGCACGATATTGCTGTCCTGAGCTGCCGCCGTGATAGCGGAGCCGGTAAAGACCAGCGCTGAGAGGAACAGTTTTGATTTCATGAGATACCCCTGTTTCATGATTTACTTGTTTTCAGACCTTCAAGGATCAGATGATGGCAAAAGGTTGAAAGGGAGAGTTCGCTGTCTTCAGCCTGTGAGCGCAACAACTCTTTTTCGCTTTTGGTTAGCAGCGTTACGACGCGTTCGGTGCGCGCAGTATCGTCAGGCAACGATGGGCGTCCGAACCTCTTCCCTCTCGATTTGTCTGCTTTGTCTTGCAATTGTCCAAGCCTACATATTCGAATAACATTTCATGAAAACTACCTGCGGGGCGGAATGGACGACATCAAAAAACGATCAGCCCCCAAAAAAACTTGCGCCCCAAACACACTTTTTTTGCAGGACCCTTCGCAATTCCGCGAGCTGTCCCAATGGGATGTTGAGCTACGCCAAATTGAGGAGGGAACTATGAACTCTTCGGTATCCGTTTGGGCAGGTCTTGACCTTCAAATGATTGATTTGTCGTTTGATAAGGCTGTGTACCAAACTGGTGTTTCTCGCCCTGACATTCTAGCGTTTGGCTTACCAGACAAAGGGAGTGTACGGACTTGGCTTAACGGCTCACCCTCAGACACCGCTCTGATGAATTTTGGTAGCGGAGACCCTTTTGAAGGCGTGAGCAATTCAACGCTCACAGGCCTGACCTTTGGCATCAACATCCGAAGGGCTCAACGGATCGCCGACGATTGCGGTCTTGATATCAGCACCGTGCGAAATGACGCTTTAAGATCTTTCGTTAGCGACGCTGGAAAGCTTCATTCCTTAGTCAAAAACAAAGCGCGCTTTCTAATTGGATCAGCGGCCGGACCAAGCTCTGATAGTGAAGAGAGTGATATGATCTTTGAGCTTCTGGAAATGCTGGTGGTAGGCGAAGAATGGAGTGATCGGCGAAACAGTAAAAATAGAACCCGTTTAGCACAACAAGCCGTTGAGTTCATGCGGGCCCATTTGATGGATAACGTTTCAATCGGTGAAGTATGTGCAGATATTCAGGTATCTGCATGCACTCTTCGTCGCGCGTTTCAGGAAACATATGGGGTGAGCCCCAAGCAGTTTTATCTAAGAGCCCGTCTCGGTGCTGTGCGCCATGAACTGGTGTCCTGCTCGCCAGAGGAGAGTATATCGGACATCGCAAACGCTTACGGATTTTGGCACATGGGTCAGTTCGCGCGAGACTACAGAGCACTCTTTGGACAACTGCCGACACAAACGTTGTCAGGCAAAGTGAACTGAAACAGAGCTTGGCAACAGTCTTTGGCGCAAAGTTTGTGTTAAGCAATTGTAGTTGCGGAGCCACTGTCAGAGTTCAGTGGCTAGCGACGCTGAGACCTTGGCGGTACGCGGCCTAACTTGTCCGCAACACGAGAATTGCAAAGTCGGATTTTGTAGGTCCGCTTCGGGCTGCCTCCAGTCATAGGCACGGGAAGCAGCGAAGGTCGACTGAATTGAGCCCAAACCAGCAGATTGCTGCACCTACTTCGAATGTCCGCTTCCGGACTGCCGCCCAGGGTAAAGAAACAGACTATCTCGATAATGCGGCGAACGGCATCAAAGTCCACCTTACAAAGTGGCAACGCTATTGGAGTGCTTTAGTCAATACAGAGACCAGCGCGTTCGGATCTTCCTCCATGCGGGGGAGAAGTACTGTTCTCACGACGTCGTTCAATGCCCTATCCGCTTGGGCAGCGGCTGGGTCATCGTGATCGACGACGACTTCGAATGCTTCAGTGGCGGCTAAGACTGCGCCCGGCACATGCGCCACGCCCTGTAGCAATGCGCTAATGCCCAAATGTTCCACTTGGTTGCTATTGGTAGGGGGGCCGACGAACGCGGGATTGAACCCGTCAACTCCCCAAACCTGGCTCGCGGTTAGGCCTTCGCCCGTTGCATATTGATGGATGTGCGGCACACTAAAGTGGCCGATGTAGCCGTGGCTCCACAGGGGGCGGTGCGTTAAGGGATTGTACCTGCTTGTGCCTGATAACAGAGCTTGCCAGATCAACAGAGTGGCCTGTCCCTCTGTCTTGGCATGGCGTTCACGCTCTGCTCGCGCACTCTCTGGCAGCGTTTCGACATAGTTACGGGAAAGCGGCAGCAGCGCCAATGCGCCTTCCAATGCATTGGGCTTGCGCTCGAGAAAAGCCGCGTAAGCATCAGATAGAAGTGCGACGTGAATTGCTCCGGCATCTGATGCCATTGCTTCGGTGAGTGTGTATACAGTCCAGCCCGCCTCACGAAGCGCTGGCGTGCTCACATCCCAAAGCGTCGGCGGCAAGGCTTGACCGCGATCCGCGCTGACTGCCGACAATTCGCCTATGGCATCGGCATACGCGCTCAGTGTAGCTGCGTCGACCTTGTCGGCTTCCAGCCGAGCCAGGTGGTCATCGACGCCGAGATCGCTTAGCAGACCGGTCGGGTGAAGGCCGACTGCCAGAAGGCGTTGCTCCAACTCTGATGCGTTCAGGAGCGCCGGTTCAGGCGGTACTGCCTCCGCCAAGTCTCTGAGTGTTTCAATCCGTAAAAAAGGGCGAGATACAAGCCAGGTCGTGCCCGCCGCTATAAGAAGAGCAGCCGCTAGCCAGAGAAACGCTGACCGCTTCATAAAGTCTCCGACCCGCGCCACGTTTTTGCAAAAGACGGCAAGGGTCTTGTCCTATTCCTGCGCCAGATAATCTTCAAAACCCTTCACCGCGCCGTCAATGATCGTGCAGTTACCAGCTGCGCGCACTGTTGGGTCGTCCCAATACACATTCCAGAAAACGACGATACTTTGATCGTTCAAAATGCCCGGAAATACGGAAATCGCGGCGTTTGGCAGGTCAGCATATTTGGGTACATCCCACAAATAGTCGTGGCACAGTTGAAGCGCGTCAGTCGTTTGACGATCAAATGCATGGGCAGACGATGCAAAGCCAACCGCCAAAATCGTTGCTGTGATCAGGGCCTTCATTGGAGTCTCCATTTGCTTACGCAGTCTTCAATTCTCGACACTATGCAAGCTGCCGTCCGGCATCAAATACGGTAGCCTTAGATCCGAGACGCATGTGCTATCGATGCCTGCCCCGGGGTTTTCCAGAAACGCTTCACCAATATCGCGGGCGCATTGGCTGAAAACAAGGGCCCCGTGCCCTGTTTCCGGGAACAGGAACGACTGACTGTTGTGCAAAGTGTCTGCCGCTAGCCCACCCCAGGAAGATGCGGTCTGTGTGTCAATCTCACCAGACAGGACCAGTACCGCGATGTCGGAAAGCACGGGTTCAAGATAGTTGTCTCGAGGTATTGGTGTGAACTCACTGCAATCTGCAAATAGGCTCGGAATTTCAGCTAGAGCCGCTGTCATCAATGGACCGTAGCCCAACTCTGCTACCAAAGCGCCAAATCCCGCCGCTGAGTTGAAACCGTCCACAAAATCTTCCTGGCAAGCGTAGAGCAATAGCTCGAATTCACCCTCCATAATGGTTTGCAAAGCTGCGTTATCTGTTGCGATCAAGTTGAAAACGCGCTCGACATCTTCGGGGCCGAGCAAAGCGATCAATGAGGCCAACCGTCCTGCTGTCGCTTCATTGAAATGGGCGCGGACTAGGTCCAGCAACGCTCCAGCACGCGGCGTTTCAAACCGTAGGTTTAGATAGTCTTGCGCAAACGCCAAACGATCCGCTCGATCAGGCAACCCGGCCAGAGCATCTTCAAGAGCATCGTCAAAGAACTCTCCCAAGGAGGCCGGTTCTAGATCTCGGTCGCGATCCGCTTCAAGTTGCTCCAAAGCCGAGGACGCAGTGTCGGAAGCAATTTCCATTTGCGACATGGCGTTGATTGCAGCTTGCGCCAGAGCCTTTTCATCGGCGCTCAGGTCCAACGTACCCGCCAACAACGTTTCTGCGGAGGGCTGGGGTGGAAGGTCACCGTTGATGATTTGTGTGATGAGGTCGACCGTTCCGTCCTCAAGCTCTCTGACCAGTGCGGGCGCGTAAGTGGTGAAGCCCCGGATCGTTGGGTCGGACCAATCGTTTCTGCCGGAAAAAATGCTGAAAAGCATTTGCCCGGATATCTCGATCCCCGCAGCCTCCAATGGACGTGCCTCTAAGTCTTCAAGGAGGTTAAAATACCGCTGCGTTATATCGGGATACGCCTCCGCACAGACAGGATCCGCTTCACACGGTGCAAACGTATTAAAAATGGCCTCGGTGTGTGGGACGAACAGAGTGTCGTAAAGCGCGATTTGGGGTGGGGCGACGCTGTCTAAAACGACCGCACGCACACCCGCTGGCGCAGAGCGCATGACTTCTAGCGCGAGCTTGGTGCCATATGAAACGCCATAAATGTTGTACTCAGCGTAGCCAAGAGCCGACATAACAGCTCGCACATCTAAAGCATTTTGGGTCGTGTTGAACTGCGGAAGATCGAAGCCTCGTTCGGTCAATTCCGAAATGCAGTCGCGAACAAGTGCCGTCTCCAGCTGAGGTAGGTCAGCCCCGCCCAACTGATCGACGATTGGCTCCAGATTTTTTGCCAGAGTCCCGAAGCAATCCATATCCGGGGCACTTGCATCGACGCCGCGTTGATCGAACGCCACGACGTCCCTTCGCCCCCGCAAATGGTCAAAAAACAGACTGAGCGAGCGCACAGATTCAACTGAACCGCCGCCCGGTCCCCCGTGAAGGTAGACAACCGGGTCTGCCACGGGTGCCAGCGAATGAGCCTTGAAAACGATGAAGCTCAGGTCCAGGGTCCTGCTTTGAGCATCTCTGTGGTCCTCAGGTACTGCCACGATACCGCAGATTACAGTTTCTCCGTCAATCTCATCAGGGACCACGGGGCGCGAGCACGGAGTGATTTCGACCGGATAGCGCGTGTCGGCTCCACCCACGAATTGAGCTTCAAAAGCCGTCGGATCAGAAGGCTCTCCAAGCAAAGCAGACAGGACGGCAAATATTTGTTCGGGATTCATGGTCACACCACATGAGGCTGTTGATTTTTCTATAACCTTAGATCAGTGGACTGCATTTGCGAAGCGATTGAGAGTTGTCCTTCCGTCGCTTCAAATCCAAACACTACGGATTGAGAGGTTGTGTCAGAGCATCTTTGCAAAGGGCACCACCCTGTAGAATCCGCAGATCGAAAACTAAACAACCAACGACAGCTTTGTCAGCATCTCGGAAGTCACCTTGCTTGGAATTGAAGGTCTGCTTTGGGCTCAGAGCAGTCGTTCGCTTCACTTGGCATGAACGGCCACTTTGCGGACAAAGCCACCATTTGATCAATGACCGCTTTCCAGAAGTGCGCTTCGTTCGCGGGCTTAGCGTATTTGTTGGATCGTTTGAAAGCTGCGGGGGCCGTATCAGCCCATATCCGAAACGCCCGTGAGAAGCCTGTTGAGTCGGTATGGCCGAGTCTTTACGCTTTTCGCGGCGTTGAAGTCCCACGGAAAAACGCCGGATATCCGAAGCGAGCCAACGCCTGCAGTAAGTTGGGACTTGCGTCGTCGCTTATGAATCTTGGAGCGGTAATCTTTAGCTTAACGATCAGTCAGAGTTGCATATCTGATTGCGTTTCTTGAATTCATTCGGAGTCATCCCGGTCCATCGCTTGAAACTCCTGTGAAAACTGGGTTGGTCCAGAAGCCCAACACTTTCACCAATTTCTTTTATCGAAAGTTGGCTGTTTACAAGCAATGTCTTCGCTCGCTTCGCCCGACATCTTTCCAGTTCTGCTTTGAAGCTTGTACCATTGGCTCGGAAGGTGCGTTTCAAACGGTCGGGGCTTTGCGAATACAACTCGGCAAACCAGTTTAGGGTGGCAGGTTGCTTGTCGAGATGCAGTTCAAGCAAATCGCGGGTTTGCTGAAGAAAGTCGTCGGCGCCTGTGACGTTCTCCGGGAGATTCTGGCTTTGCCCACCCCCGGACCGAAGCAGCAACCAGTTCGCTGGAAACTCGATGCGAGCGCCCAAGCGATTGGTCTGGCGTACCGAAATCTCCTTTTTCTGCCAATCAGGTATGCAATCAGGTTTGCAAACCCAGAAATGTAGCTTTTTGGAATCCCAGTCGGGACCGCAGACGGATCGAACTAGTCGAACCATAAATCCCAGATAATAGCCGTCGACTTGGCCAGGTGGAGAAGATGGCTTGAATGTGCGTTTTGCATCTAACCTGGCGACATGACCGTCGGTCTCGAGATTGTAGGTCGCCATGGACGAAATCCTGCCCACGTCCACAACTAGCGATATCAAAAGGTCACCGAGCGACGCGCTTTGAGTTTCAAGGATCGACAGGTTGGGCAATGTCTTGAGAGCCGCATTCGCACCGACGTCAAACCCCAAATGCGGGTTACTCAATGCCTTCGCGAAATTGTCGATCAGATCGTACCAATGCTGCCCTGCCATGAACGCTTCGCCGCGCTGCACGTCCTTCAGACTGAGGCCGGATGGCTCAAGAAATTTGTCAACTTCAAGGCCATGGCTGAGGGCAAGGGACACAAAAGGTTGCGCCATCGAGCATTCAACAGTTGGGAGTTTCATTTGTCGACCCGAACACTCACAGTTTAATTTTTTCATTCGCATTTTCGAGCATTTTTTTATGCATTTCAACCACAATGCTAATGACAGTCTGAGCGCCACACGCAAAGATACAATCGTGCAGAGCAGTGCATTGCCACGAAGGAACTCCAAAATGTTCAAAAGTTTAACGGTCGCCACTTTTCTTTCAGCGGTCGCAACATATTCATTTGCTCAAGAGGAAAGCTTTCCGATCCTCTTCACCAACGTGCATGTCTTTGACGGCGTGAACGAAGAGCGGATCGAAAATGCCAATGTTCTGGTGGTTGACAACCTGATTGCCGAAGTTTCGACCGAGCCTCTGGCTGTAGCGAATGTCCAGATCATCGACGGCGGTGGGCGCACGTTGATGCCGGGTATGCATGACCAGCACGTGCATCTTACAGTATTCAATCCGCTCAGCGACGGGTTACGCCAGAATATCACGCCCTTTCATCTTGGCGGCGTCGCCACGATCCGGTCCCAGCGCATTCTCATGAACGGGTTCACAACCGTGCGCGACCTTGGAGGACCGGCCAAATCCATCGCCCGCATAATTGACACCGGAATGTTTCCGGGCCCACGTATCTATTCCTCGGAAGCGTTTATCACCCAGACATCCGGCCATGCTGATTTCCGCAAACTAAACGACCGGCATCCCACATTGTCGGGTCAGGGGCCGTCGCATTGGGTCGAAACGGACATGAGCTTTATCGCCGACGGACCTGAGCAAATCCGAATGGCTGTGCGTGAAAACCTGCGTCGCGGGGCAACCCAGATCAAGATCATGGTCAGCGGCGGGGTTACGTCAGAGTTCGATCCGCTGCACTCACTTCAGTATCAGGCTGACGAGATTCAGATGGCGGTCAAAACGGCCGCGCAGTGGGGCACCTATGTCACCTGCCATGTGTTCACCGAACAGGCGATCCGCAACTGCATCGACAATGGTGCCAAGACGATTGAACACATCCCGTTCCTAACCAAGGAGGCTGCCGAGATCATGGTCGAAAAGCAGATCATGTTCGCGACGGCGGTGGCCCCGGTCTACTCGGTGACCACCGAACAAGCGGAAGCCTTTTACACGCCAGCGTCCTTCGTGAAATGGAAAAGTGTGCGGGATGCTGCGGCCAATATGATCGAAGTGATCCAGACGACGCCGGGCATGATTGATCTCTACACACTGGGCACAGACCTTGTGAACAACTGGGATCAGACGCTTGAGCAGGACAAGAAGATGAACGACGAAATCGGATATCTGCACGAAGCGGGTTTCAGCGCATATGACATTCTGCGCATCGCAACGTCGAACGGCGCCCGCATGAACCAACTGACCGGCTTGAACAACCCGTATCAAGACGGCCCCCTCGGCGTGGTCGAGGAAGGTGCCTATGCCGATCTTCTGCTGGTCGATGGCAACCCGCTGGAGGACATCCTGCTGCTGGCCGAGCCGGACGCCAATCTGAAAATCATCATGAAAAACGGCGTGATTTACAAGAATACACTCGATTGAGTGTCGCGCGGGGTGAATTAACCTCGGCACCCCGCGCACCCCGATAGCGGAAGGGAAAGGAAGCCTATGAAATACCTCGGCAAATCTACAATGATGGCGAGCGCACTGGCTCTCACAACAAGCGCGGCTTTTGCACAAGAGGCCACAGGTGACATCCCCCCTGTTACACTCTTCAAGAATGTGATGGTTTTTGATGGAGTGAATGACGGACTCAAGGACGTCGACGTGCTCGTGGTAGGCAACAAGATTCACAAGATTGACGCTGACATTCCTGAGGGCGGGAAGTGGGAAGTCGATGTGCGCACCGGGGGATCCAAGCGGTTGCCTGATCCAGTCGGCGGCATCGACGGCTACTCCTTCACCGTTCAAACGGAACGCGGCATCGAGACCAAAGAAGTGGATGTGACCGTCATTGACGGAGACGGTCGTACGCTCATGCCTGGACTTATCGACAGCCATGTGCATGTGAACATGTACAAGAACGGGACTATCCCGGGGCTTCAGGACACCACATGGGAAGAGATTGGCGCACGTGCTGCCGCATTCGCGCAGGAAATGTTGGCGATGGGCTTTACAACGGTTCGCGATATGTGCGGCGCTCATGGTGGGCTGAGAGCGGTTATTGATGAAGGATCACTTCCCGGCCCAAGAATTTATTCCTCCGGCGCATGCCTTAGCCAAACGGGCGGACACGGCGACTGGGGTATCGCTGGTCAGCGCAAGAACGAGAGCAATCTTGAGCGACTGGAGATCACCAGATTGGTGGACGGGCCCGCCGAGGTGCTTCAGGGTGCGAGGAGGAATTTTGCTTTAGGGGCAAACTATCTCAAGATCATGGTCAGCGGTGGCGTGACATCGATCAAGGACCCGATATATCAGTCTGCTTTCACAAACGAAGAGATTTCTGCTGCAGTAGAGGTTGCAGGCGATATGGACTCATACGTCGCTATGCACGTATTTATGGACAGCGACCTGTCCCGTGCGCTCGATCTTGGTGTCAAAGTGGTAGACCACGGCCTGACCATTACCGAACCGACGATGCAGAAGCTGGTCGAAAAAGAGGCGTTCTTTTCGCCCAACCTGACTGCGCTTGCGCCCGAAGCTCTGGAACACCCGATGCATCAGGACCCGACTTTCCCGCCGACGGCGAAGTTTCTGTGGTTGCGGGAAAACAGCAAGCAGCTGATGGATCTTGTAAAAAAATACAAGCCGAAGATGGTGTTCGATTCCGATTACGTGCTTCTCACGGGTGTCCCTTATCGCCAGTCAATGGATTTTACGAAGGCGTTTGTCGCGCGTGAGTTTGGCAACCTCTGGGCATTGCAGATGATGACCTCAAATGGTGGCGAACTGGCGGCGCTGACCGGGCGAGGAAACCCTTACCCTGAAGGCAAGCTTGGTGTGATCGAAGAAGGCGCCTACGCCGACATTCTGATCGTAGACGGGAACCCACTTGAAGACATCTCGGCCATCGGCGCGGTGGACACATGGTTTGATGCGCCGCCACGCGGGCAGGATGTCCCAAGCATTCGAATGATCATGAAAGACGGCGTGATCTACAAGAACACGCTGGAGTGATAAGCAGAGGTTTTTTGTACTCTGCCTATGCCTGCGCCGGATCGCGCCTTTTTTGGCGCGAGCATCCAAACAGTAGCCTGTTTCGTCTCGCCGCAGGCTCAGCATTGAAAGGACGCACAATGAAACATCTTATGCTGGGCGCTCTTCTGGCGGGATACGCCACATTGGTCAATGCAGAAGACAGCCAAAACATGCGCACATTTCTCTTCATCGGCACGTCCAACAGTGCCGCGTGGGAAATGCAGATCGCAAATCCAGGTGATCGCGCAGCTAGCGTCAAAGGTGGAATTGAGGCGCTTGGCGGGGAGCTTCTCAGTTACTACTGGGGCCTCGGAAACGGGAAAAACTACATCACCGTTTCGCTACCTGACGATCCCACGTTCATTCAGGCGTTTTACGTCAGCCGTCTTGGGGATGGGCTGCTCGATGACTACCAGATGATCGAACTGATGAGCAGCGCGGACATGGCCGAAGCGTTGTCCCGCGTACCTGAGATCAAAGCGCAGGATGATCTGAAGTAACGGGTCGTGAAAAAGGAGATGAAAGCATGAAAAAGGTTACCAAACTTGCTCTTGCAGCGGTGGTTTTGAGCGGTCCGGTTTTTGCACAAGCACCGCCAAGCGAAGAGGAAATCGCCGCGCGTATCGAGAAACTTGTGGAAATGGCTGATCCCCGCGGGGATGAGGCGAGGCAGGGCGATTTGGCATATCGGGAGCGGTATGTCGACGCCCTAATGATCGATGCGCTTGCGGTCGGCTCGCCCGGGTTCGAGAGTATCGACTTCCTGCTCAAGGATTGGGAGAGCCTTGCCAATCATTACGAGGAGTATGGATACGCTGCGTTCAGCACAACGATATCCAACGGCTCCGAAGGTGCTCTCGCCGTTCTCGAACGGATTGATGTCATGAAGGCGTGGATTGACGAAAACTCTGACCGTTTCACGCTGGCGACGACAGTTCAGGATTTGATTGATGCCAAGGAGGCAGGCGTTGTTGCTGTGATGCTGAACTCGCAAAGCATGGATATGCTCGACGAGGATATCGCGAACGTTCAGCGCTATTGGGATCTCGGAATCCGCCAGATGAATTTTTCGTACAATCAAACCGGCCCCTATTCTGCTGGTATGGTCGACAATGACCCCTTGGCGAGTGACATGGGCGTTACCGAGCTGGGCGCAGCTGTGGTCGCCGAGATGAACCGTGTTGGCATGATCGTCGATTGCTCACACTCTTCATGGGAAACTTGCATAGAAGCAGCAGAGCTTACCACCAAGCCGATGATGATTTCGCATAGCAACTCGTACGCGTTGTACGAGAACCTTCGAAATGTATCGGATGAAGCAATCCGAGCCGTCGCTGCTACCGGTGGCGTTGTATGCGTGAATTTCCTTGGTGGCTTTCTGAATGGGCAAGTTCAGGCTACGCCGGAGGCCATTGCCAAGCATATCAACTACATCGGTCAACTTGTCGGAAAACAGGCAACCTGCTTCGGCGTCGATTATGTCGAGAACTATGCCGTCGCACTTGGTCCAATTATTGGGAATCCCGAAAAGTACCCGCCGGAACAGGGATATGGTCTGCCAACTCAGATGGCCCCGCCCGCCGACGCATGGGCGGTTTCCCGAGTTCTGGAGGAACAGCACGGTTGGAGCGAGAGCGAAATCCGCGGATTGATGGGTGGCAATCTGATGCGCCTTTATGAAGCGAATTGGGGAGAGTAGGTCGCTTTGAAAATATGCCGCGCACGGGCCGGTTGATTCGTGAATGACCCGCTGCCGCCCTAAACGAAGGACGAGTATGACCAAGAAGCACATCAAAATAGTTGCTTTCTTATTTGCCGGTGCCATCGCTTCGGGCGCGTCAGCCCAAGAAAACAGCACGGTACGGCAGTTGGAGGCGGCTGCCACCGCATCGCTTGGGGGGCCAGCGTCGGCTCAGGCGCAATTAGAGCAGGACAGGCTCCGGCGTCTTGAGGATTCCAGATTGCCGGGGCTGGATCGGTTTTTCGATCCCCTCGAACAGTCGCGCGAGGCTTTTGCCAAACGCACTGGGTTGAATTTGTCCTTCGACTACCAAGCGCTCTACCAGAAGTCTTCAGACAGCCTGAGTGGCACCGACGAGGCCGCTTCGGGGCAGGCGCGGATCATTGGCAACTGGGAATTGCTGAATCGTGGGACCGACAATGCAGGCAGTTTCGTCTTTATCCTCGAAAACCGTCATCGTTTGGGCACGGATATCGCGCCGGGCAGTCTCGCGGGCGAAATTGGGTATCTCGGTGTCACGGCAACGACATTCAGCGACACGGACTCTACACTGTCGGTCGCGTATTGGTCGCAGGCCCTGTCCGGGATCAACGGAGGCTTCGTGGCCGGTCGCATTGACCCCGGCGACTATTCCGATATCCTTGGCTACGTGAACCCGCGCACGACTTTTTCGAATTTTTCAATTCTGTTCAGTCCAGTCCTTCCCATTCCCGATCCTGGCTTTGGCGTTGCTGGCGGAGGTTACTTTACAGATCAGATCTATGCGCTTGGCTTGGTCAGCGATGCCAATGGATCATTGACGGATGTAGACTGGTTTCCCGGCGGTTCGGAGTTTTTCACCTACGGTGAGATCGGCTGGACGCCTGCCAGAGACCAGCGATACCTCACCAATGTTCATCTCGGTGTATTCCATGTGGATGACAGAGATGACGCTGGTGTGCCCAGCAGTCACGGAGCGATGCTGTCAGGCAATGTGACCCTTGACGAAAGCATTATGCTGTTCGGTCGCCTTGGCTGGTCCGACGGCGATGCCCCGATTGCCAGACGTGCGGTCAACGCCGGGGTCATGTGGCGCCCCGGGTTTTATGACGACTTGATCGGGTTTGGCGTGACGGTCGCCGACCCATCCGATCAAAACCTTGACACGCAAACCACCGTCGAAGCGTTTTATCGCTTAGATATTTCCGACAACCTCGCGCTTACGGCAGATGTCCAGTATCTGAACAATCCCGGCTTCACCGATGATGATCCTCTGGTGTTCGGGCTGAGGTTGAGATTCAACTTATAAGACAGAAAAAACACGAAACCTCATCCTCATACTTGGTATTCTGTAGGCCAGCTTCCGCTGATTAACCCGCCCGTCAAGTCAATGCAGAGTTGCAGGCTAATTATGATTGGAAGGCTTCTCTGACAAAGTTGAAAACTCCGTTTTCGAGAAGCTTGTCACAGTTTTAGCAACACAGGTTCGCGTTGAAAGCCGAATGTAGCGTAACTCCCTTTCGAAACCCGGTGCTCAAAACCACAACCGTAGCCCGAGTTCAGTGAGAGAGAGGGCAAAGCAGACGTTCGCAACCTATCCTCCAGCGGCAAGTTTGGGCTGCGAGCGGCCACCGATGCGAAAAGCGGCGAATGGCCGTACCGAGCCCAAAGCAGTCAATCGTTTGACTTTTTTGAGCATTTCACAAAACTCACCGTGTATCACAATTGGGTGTACTCT
>NZ_WQEP01000012.1:0-104651 GCF_013033705.1 Ruegeria sp. HKCCA0370 | reverse complement strand
TGCATGGGATCCTCTGCTTTTGGAGGCGGGATACCAATTCGCCTATTTCGACGGATTGAACCGCTACTATGTCGCGGAGGAAAAATCAGAGCTTGCGGAACGCTTCTTCCCGCCCCTGAATGTTGCCATCGACCAATACACGCCGAACAGCACGCGTCAGGCCTTGGCAGAAGTGGAACGGCACCGTCAGGTGCTGAACGACCTTTCGGCGCATTGCCGCGCTGTTGAGCAGCGCTATGAGGTCGTGTCCGACCTGATGAAACGGCGTCCGCGCCCTTGGTGGGAAATGCTGGTTTTTGACCGAACAGGCACACCGAAGAAGATCTTTCGGCGTATTCTGTTTCACACCAGTGGTGCGCCACGTGGCATGTTCCGCAACTGGGTCATGCAGGACGACGCAGTCCCACATTTGGTTTTCTACACATGGATGTGCAGCGAGGCTTATCAGGCGTTGCCAAAAGCCGTGCGCATCAAGGGCGCCCTGAACGGGGGCGCGGAATAGTGAACGGCAGTTGTGCCGGGTAGACGACCCCAAGCCCTGCGGCTGACAGATGGATGGCATGCGCAGACATCGTCATGGCGGCCGGGCTTTTATGGGGTGCAGAGTTGGGGTCAGGATTACGCAATCAATGCATCCTGACCCTGGTACTGCCCGCAGACACTCATGCGATGCCTGCGGGCCACAAGTTCAGGGCTATGCCTTCTTCTGTACGGCAAAGCCGAAGCAGGTTGACGGGAAACCATCAACGCTCGTTTTCAGGTGACCTTCGCGGTAACTGGAATCGTCGGGCTGGTAGTTCATGAATTTATCGAACTCGAAAGGCGGCAGGTCCACAAAGCAATCCAGCGGATCGTGACCTACGTCGAAGTTCAAAGGAGCAACCGTGTGCCCGGCTTCGTTCAGCCGTTTTGCCAGCGCTTCGAAGTCACGGCGGAGGAACAGGACGGTCTGCCAGTTATCCGTGGTGAGATCGATTTCGGTATAGTTGAATTCCGTCGTGTGCAGCGCGATCCCGCCCGGTTTGAGCGTGTTGAGCGATGCTTCGATGAAGTCGAGGCCGTTCTTGATCGAACCGAGGTGTTCCAGCGCGCAAATGGACCAGCAGAAATCGAACTGCCCGTCGTATTTTGCCGGGATGTCGTTCATGTCGACGTAATCAAGCGATACGTGACGGTCGAAGGCCTCGCGCGGGGCCAGTTTTGCCTCATAGATGGCATCCAGGCTCGCGGTGTGCTGGCCGGTTTCGGCCCAGCCGCGACCATGGACTTCCTCGGGGGCGAGATCGGTCGCAACAACGTCGATCCCCAGGTTGGCAAAGTAGGATGGAAATGGCTCTGTGCCACATCCGAACCCTAATGCGCGCTGTCCCGCAGTCAGTTTCCCGTGGCCGTGCAGATTCTGGAGAATCCAGGCGAATTCCCAAAGTTTGCGATGCGGCAGCGGGGCGGATTGCAACTGGTCCATCCAATAGAGGAACCAGGGTGATTGAACATCCGCCTGTGTGGAAGGCTTGCAGTCCAGCGTGAATGCCTCTGGCTTGTCGGGAACGGGCAGTGTCTTGGTATGCTCGAAAACCTGCCGTCCGATCGCGTAACCCTGCTGCTTGACCGACCACTTGATCGCGTTGAGCTCTTTGAGTTCGTGCCACAAGGCGTTGATGTTGGGCTGGCCGTCGGGCTTGACCATGGCCACCAGATCGTGAAGCACGGCATTCACCCTGTCCGGCTGTATGGCTTCGCTTGCAGCTTGTGTCGCCGCCTGCGAGGCTGCCGCGTCGATGGTCTTGTTGAAAGCAGCCTCAATGGCTGCGCGTTTTTTCTTCCGTGATTTAAACATGTCGATCTGCCTTTTTGAGGATTACTGTTGAGAGGGTTGCTGTTGAGGCAGGCGGGCTACCTGCACCTTGTCCGCTTCGACAAACCGCAGCAAGTCATCCGCAACATCGCTCCAACTGCGCAACGTTGCCTCAGAAATCCGCGCTTCGAGCGCTGCCCTATGATCGGCGTCCAGCAGGCGTCTGGCTGCATCGGCGATACTGTCTATGTCTTCGGTGTCGCAATATTCCACGAGATCCCCGCCGACCTCTGGCAAGGAAGAGGCACGCCCCACCAGCGCAGTGCGGCCATAGGCCAGGGATTCGCCCACAGGCAGCCCCCAGCCTTCGGCAAGGCTGACCTGAACGCTGAACAGGCAGTGCTGATACAGCAATTCGAGAAAATCGTCCGACGGTCCGGAAACAATGCGGATGTAGCCGTGGCACCCCCCGGTGCCTTCCATGAATTGCTTGAAATCCTTCGGCATGTGCGAGGTGTTTCCGACGAACACGAGAGTGGGTATTTCCCGTTTGCCGTCGCGCTCTCCTTCCTCGACCAATTGCTTCCAGGCCATGGCGATGCGCCAGATGTTCTTGCGCGCCTCGATGGTGCCGACGCAGATCACAAAGGGTCGGCAGAACAGCTCGGTTTCCTCGTGCCCCTTTCCGTGAAGCCGGCTGGCCAGAGGATACAATTCCGCCATCTGGCGAGAGACAGGATCGTCGTCTTCGTCTTTCGATGTGTTGGGCAAAGGCAGGCGGTCTTGCGCCAGGGGCAGGGTCGTGATGCGCCCGGGGCGTCCGGTCTTCTCCAGATATTCTTTCAACTTCGTATGCGAAAACTCGGAGATGACTAGGAAAGCGTCGACATGGTTTACCGCCTCGTCCAGCCAGGACAGGAAGTTGCGCGCCGCGTCCCCGCTGACCACTTGAGGGACGTCGAGCGGGATCAGATCGTAGATCAGCAGATGTTTCATCACCTCAAGCTGCCCCAGTTCGGCCAGGATTCGCATTTGCCAGTCCTGCACGGCCAGATCCAGTTGCAGCACATGATCGCCGGGGGCGTAGATATCGGCGAAAGGCTGGCCCGATTTGCGCAGATCCGCCGCCTGTTTCATTTTGGCGCGCAATTCTGCCCATTCCTTGAGGGTTGTGCCGCGCTTTTTAAAACTCCGTTCGTCCCCCCTGCGTGCAAGCAGGTCGAGACGCGCGATGTGATACCGCCGCTTGAGAGGGCGCTTGCTGTATTTTCCCAGCAGGGAGTCGAGGTCCTGGACCGCCAATTCCGGAAAGAAGTGCCTGCGCAGGATCGGGGCCGTCAGGATGCCGGTATCCTTCGACAGCGCATCATAACGGAGACAGTGGTACGTTTTCGTCTCTTTGTCGCACCAGGACAGATACAACTGCTCCGGAGGAAGCTTGGTTGCAAGCTGCGCTGCCACCGTCACCACCACTCGTTGAATGCCTGTCAGAAAATCGCTTCGTTTCGAATGTTCAAGGGTGCCGGAAATGTCCACAAAGTACTTTGGGCGCTGGACATTGACCACTTGGCTGTGGTGGGACGAAAGATGTTCCATGCAGCGGCTTTCATAACTTAAAAACAAGATCGCTTCTACTCATTTGTGCCGGGGTTTGCCAGATGCGTTGAAGGAGGTTGTGTTGCAAACTTTTGACCATTGACGCTCGCGCCGCCAGCGGGTGACTGATCTTCTGTTTTTTCAAGTCGAAAGCCAGTTCATGACCTCATTCAAAGGTGCACAATATCCGAGCGGCGTGATCCTGTTCGCAGTCGTCTTCTATGTCCGGTACCAAGCAAGGCAAGCACACCGACATAATCACTGACCTGTCCGGCGGTGATGATGTGGGTTCAGCGGACGCCCTTGGCTGTTGCAGATGGCGTGCAGTTTCGTGCTCATGCCACCCTTGGTGCGGCCTATCAGGCGCGCCATCTTCTCGTTGTGCGGCCAGACATGTTCACCGCTTGTTTTGGACGTGATGAATCATAGACAGCGGCTGAAATCAATGGGTCCTGATCCTAGGACGGCGCAGCACTTTCCCGGATTCTCGGACACTTTGTTACAGTTGATAAGGGAGACGTATGCGCCGCACGTGGCGCGCTGTCCAAAAAACCAGGCGTGAAATCGAGCGCGCTGAAACGCGCAGAAACTTCCATTATGAACTTTAGCGGGGCATGTGACGAACGCTATTCGGGCAACCCATGCGGCGCGTGATTGCCTTGCGCCGGTCCATCGGCACTTACGCCTGCTGGCTAAAAAAGGCGCGAGACCCTTTTTTCGGCCTCCTAGAGCAAAACTGTTCCGAGGACAATTTTAGAAAATACGGATTTCTAAAATCATCCCCGGCGTCCTATTGGAGAGTATGACAGGATAAGGTGGTTGTGTTACAAATTCGATCTACCGTGGGATGTTATAAATCCGTCAATGAGCCGCACCGTCGAAACACCACTTTTTTCTTTCGCTCGCAAGTAGATGCGTTGGTGCATCTGGAGGTTGCTGCGACTCTGTTCGAGGCCTGTCGATGTTGCCGCGGATGATGCGAAGGCATTGACACCCAGCATCTGCGCAAGGAATTTCGTAACGGCAGGCTTGTTGCGGCACGCTCATAGCCGGCAGGTCCTGCAAGCGAAATGCCAAAGGGCCTGCGTGATATTATCAGGGCTCGCATTTCGCCATTTGTCAGTATGACCTAAGTGGGGCTATCAGAACATCTTGGACTCCTTGAATATCCGCGATGTCTTCAAGACGTAGATTCGCCTTATTCGGGTGACTCCGGTTCACGATTGAGAAACAAACTGAATTTCAGCCATTTATTGTGCCCCCGAAAGTGGTCTTTCGCCCAGAAAAAGCCACAATCCAGCGAAAAATCCTTCGCAATCAAATAGAAATGAATTATTAATGATTGCAGTAGGTGCCCTGCCGAGATTTCGAGCGGGTTGTGTGTATAAAAATCAAAGGTGGGACTTTGTATGTTTAGAACTTTTAAAATGATGGCGGCGGGGCTTGCTACTGCTGTGATGATGGCCGGATCGGCCAGCGCTCTGACCTCGGTGTCAGCGGGTGGTGGTCCTCTGCCGGGGGGTGGATATGACATCACCTCCGACACGCTCTTCTCCGGTACCGTTTCCACGATGGGTGGACCCGGGGCTTACATGATCAACTTCCAGTCGCCGATTGATCCTCTTTTTGGTGTTGCGAACGCTTCGATCACCATCAATCTGCTGAGCACGTTCACAGGTCTGACAGTGAGCTGGGTCGACGCCTTGAATCCGGCCAACGTGCTGGCATCGACGTCGGTTCTGGGTGGTGTTCAGACGACACTCAGCACGCTGTTCAGCAGCGTCAGTCCGAACACCTTGAGCCAGAATTTGGTGTTTAGCTGGGCCAACTCTACAGGGGCAACCGATGCCAGTGGCAAGCCGGTGCCGGTTACGTTTGATTTCGACGTCGCACCAGTTCCGCTGCCCGCCGGTGGTCTGCTGCTTCTGACCGCGCTTGGTGGTCTGGCCCTGACGCGTCGCCGCAAGGCCGCCTAAGCGACACACAAACCTGACAAACAGGACAAGGGGCCGTTTCGCGGTCCCTTTTCTTTTGATCAGATGTTGCCACCTGCCGCCTGGCGCAACATCCAGATCATCCGCTGACATCTGAGCCGGAACAATGTGATGACCGCCCGACTGGTTTCGCCCGCCGAGGACAGCTTGTCGCTTCTGAGGATTTTCGGGGTGTGCACAATTGCACTGGCTGGCATGGCCAACCCACGGATCGCCCACCGCATGCGCGCGGCGGCGTTGGTGCCATGCAGCAGATATGCCTCTTGTGTCGTGCGCCGCCACTTGGCCTTGAGCGCGGGCCAATTCTGCCGGGATGGATGGCTGACACGAAAGTTGTCCCGGTAGATCAGGCTATAACCGCGCGCGACCGCGCGCATGGTCCATTCCCGATCTTCCGAGACACCGTTGATGAACCCGCCGATTGCATCGAACACATCGCGTCGGGTCAGCAGGTTGCCGGCGCCGGAAAACCCCTGAACCTCGATATACCTGCGGAAGTTGAATGCAAAAACAGCCTCGAACGCTTCTGCGCCGCTGCGCGGGGGTGGGGTTTCGTCAAAGACATCTACCCGGCCACCAATCAGATCGGCCTGATCCGCGACCTGACGCCCGACGCTCAACCAGTCCGGCGCGGGTACGCAATCGGCGTCAATGAAAAACAGTCGGGGCGCCCTGGTTTCTGCAACTCCGCGATTGCGGGCATGGGCCGCGCCCTTTTGGGTTTCCACCACGAAATGCACCTCGGGAAAGGCCTGGCGCATCGTATCCAGCGAAACCGGAGAGTTGTTGTCAACGACAACGATTTCAGTTGCCGTCAGATCATTCTCTCTCAGGGCAAGAAGACATCGTTCCAGCCGGGGCAAATCGTTGTAATGGGGAATGATCACTGCATCGGCCGGGGCCGTATCAGTAGGATCCGTACTCATTGCCAAACGTCCCGCTGATGTATCGGCATTTGTTCAGCACGATCCCCATGACGCTGGTCAGTTCCGCCAGTTGCTGTTCGGCAACGTCAATATGGTCAATGCTGGTTTCTTCGGCGGCCGCCAGAAGCAGGGCACAATCGACGTTCCTGAGAAAGCCGTGGCTGTCATCGCTCATCATCAGGGGGGGCGTGTCGAACAGAATGACGTCGGGTTTGTAATCCGCCTCAAGCTGTTCGAGAAATTCGATTGCCCGTCGGCTTTGCAAGATCTCCGCCGGATTGCGCGTGGGCGTGTAATTCAGCCCGAAGATCACGTTCTTGCCATACCGCAGCGCATGTTCGTGAAACGGCACCGACCCCTGAATGACGTCGGCCATACTGTGGTTGCCGGTTTGCTTCAGAATCTCGGCCAGCCCCCTGCGCCGCATGTCGAAATCGATCACGATCGTCCGCAGATCTTCCTGCCGCCCCAGGCTGAACGCCAGGTTGGCCGTCGTCGTGCTTTTGCCGCACCCGCTGTACGGGGAGGTCAATGCCACCCTGCGCCATTTGTTGGACAAGATCTGCTGCAGCATCTTGGTCCGCAACATGTCATAGGGGGTGGCGTCTCCGCCGCCAGCAAGCGATGCAAGCCGGTTGCGCACTGCGAGCTTTGGGTCGATCTGTATCTCGGGCACGCTTTGCCACCGGGCGTCACAAGCGTCTTCTGACGGGGCGTGACGGGGCGGTTGTTCCATGACCGGCGGCGGGCTTTCGCGGCTCTGCCGTTCCTCGCGCGCCTTTTGAATCGCTTTCTGAAGACGGTCCATCACACATTCACCAAATCAATCGAAACAATACTCACCAGTATGTCTCCAGTTTATCCATCACTCTCTCGGTAATAAGATCGAGGGGTAGGTAATAGGTATGCACCGCCCAGACCCCGGCTGGCACTCCGATTAGAATAGCCAGTATGATCCCACCCCATACCGCGCGCTGCATCAACACTTCACCGCGTGATGGAGCATAGGGAATAGTGGCGATCGGCCAGACCTCAAGCTTGTTGATCAGGTCTTCGGGCCGACGCACGGACCGATTCAGGACCTCCAGCAAAACCACCAGCCCCAGCCCCAGCAGGATACCAAAGGCCGATCCCCCTCCGGCAATCATCAGGCGGTTGGGTTTCGAAGGCTCGCTTGGCGTAGAGGGATGCTCAATGACGGAAATACGTTGCCCTTGGGACGTGACCTCAATCCGTTCCCCGGTCGAGGCTGCGGCCAGACGGCTGACTGCGGCATTGTACTGGGTTTGGATGTTGTCATGTTCGCGCTGCAGTTCAGACAGTGTGATGGCATTGGCCGGCGTCTGATCGATGGTCAACGTCAGAGCGTTAAGACGGTCTTCCATAACCCGTTTCTGATCCTCTAACGCCGAAATCTGCGAGTCGACCTGGGCCAGTTGCAGATCAAGAGCCGAGTTGCCTGTTTGTACATCAACCGGGGCTGGGTTTGTTGCCTGTTCGGCGGCAACCACTTCCTCGAGCTTTTCGATCCGGGCTTGCAACAGCTTAATCTGAGGGTTGTTTTCGGAATAAATCACACGCTGATTATCCAGTTGATTCCGCAACTGGCTCAGCTGTTGTTGCGCAGGGGACAGGTTCTGCTGGGAGACCCCGACAACCTGACCGGTTGAACTGAAGATATTCACCAGCTTTTCGCGCTGCGCTTTGAGCGAAAAGATCTGTTGGTCTGTTTGTTCAAGATTGGTCTGCAATGCCCCCTGCTGCGCCAGCCGAAATTGCAGGCTGTCGGGCAAGGCGCTGGAGTTTTCATTCTTGAACTCAAGGATACGGGCACTGCGCCGGCTCAACTCGTCGCTCAGCCGTTCTACTTCGAGCTCGAAGAAAGCCAGGGTATCTGTGGCCCGTTCCTTGCGATAGGTGACATCCAGCTTCTGGATTTCCGTCAGGTATCTGTTCAACACACCTGCCGCAATCTGGCCACTGCGCGCCTCGAAGGTGATTGTCATCAGATTGGCCTGATTGAGACCCCCGGTGATCCAGATCGAGGTGCTCTTGCGCATGGCGTTGACGATCTGATCGGGGGTTGCCTCGTCCTGATCAGGCAGAACCTCAAATTCATGGGCGATATCAAGAAGGACCGGCCGGGTCAGCAGGCGCTGTTCGATGATCTGCAGTTGCTCTGCTGCAGGTGTGGTCACAGTACTCGCGGCCAGGCTGCCTGGAATCTGGGGCGATTCCACGATCAGGCGCATCTGAGACAGGTAGGTCGGGGGCAGCGCCCGTGCTATGATGATTGATGCCACAGAGACAATGAGCGCGACGATCAGAAAATACGGAAACCGCCTCAGGAAAATGGAAAAGTAATAGCGAACCGGGCCCATATCAGACTGTCAGCTCCTTCTCGAGTGAGTTTCCGCCAAAGAACACGCCATCTTTGACCACTTGCTCCACAACCTCTTCATCCACTTTCTCGGCCTCATTCGTCCAGGCATAAAGCAGGGCAAAGTCGCAGAACTGATTTACAAGTCGCGGAACACCGCGCGTTTGTGTGAAAATCTGCTTGCAGGCCTCTTCGGTGAACTCATCGCCTGAACCGCCAGCCGTTTTCATCCTATGTCTGATATAGGCTTTGACCGAAGACTCATCCATCCGTTCAAGATGAAAACTTGCGGCAACGCGCTGTGTCAGCTGGCGCATCTTGGGATCAAGAACCATGTCGCGCAATTCAGGCTGACCAACCAGAACAAGCTGAATCAGCTCATCCGTATTCGAGTTGATATTGGTCAGCATCCGGATTTCTTCCAACCCTTCGACGGTCAGGTTCTGCGCTTCGTCAAAGATCAGAACCACCCGCCGGCCCTCGGCATATTCCGCGACCAGGAAATCCTGCAGCGCCCGGAATATCTGTACATAGCTTGCATCCGCCTCGATCGGCAGACCCAGCGCGTGCAGGACCCATTGCAGCAGCTCTCCGCGACCGCCCTGCGCATTCGAAATCAGCCCAACCGTGATCGACTGCTCCATCTCGCTGAGGAGATGCTGTATCAGGGTGGTTTTCCCGGCCCCGATTTCCCCGGTCAGCACGGTGATGGGCGCACAGCTCATGATGCCGAATTGCAGGACCGAGTAACCGCGCTTGTGCAGCGGCGACCAGTACATGAATCCGGGATCCGGAAGCAGCGTGAAGGGCCGTCGGTCAAGCCCGAAATAATCTAGATAAAACCCGTCGCTGGACGCCATTGCACCTCGGTTGCCTTCTGCCTTGTCAAACCTCGTACTGGCCCCCTGGAGATTATCCAAACTCATACTCTGAACCACCAGAAATCCCTTACACAACGAACACATCACATAAACAAAAAGTACTTGGGTACTAGTTTGTCACAAAATCAAGATAGCAGGCACCACTAAACTGCACACGCGGTGAATTGACCTTCCCGCTTTCTCAATCTGAAGTGATCGGTGCGATTGTTTCCGTTGTGTCCTTATTAGGTTGACCAAAAAAGAGGCGACCAGAACCTGATGTGATCACACATTAAAAAAGATTCTAAGGGCGGAAATCAAACCTAAAGGGTGAAATTTTCGCTCATTGTGTCCCGCGGGGAAACGAAAGTTCATGAATTTGCGGCCAATCAGCTGATCGCATCTTCACGATACTGTAAAAAAGCACCTGTATTCAGCGACCAGAGAACACGTTCGCCAGCATTAATGTTTTGCAAGGCAGGTGGAATTTGTTAACAGTTGGATACGGGAAAGCGGCCTCGCAAGTGAGTAAGTGCAGGGTCGAAGTGGTATAAAAATATAAGATTTTAAATATATGTGGTTGAGGTCGAGCGTGTTCGGTTCGTAAGTTTGGTGAGTGGTTCGTGAGTAATTGTGTGTGTTGGGGGTTTAAATAGTGACAAGTCATTCGAAAGAAGTGGCCAACGCTGGCGCGGGCTACTCCGGTATTTCTGTTGTACCCACTCCGTTGCCGTGTCGAGGGGTGTACAGAAGTGTGGGCAAGCGTCTTTTTGACATTGCGTTCGCTTTGCTCGCAGCACCTTTCGTTGTGCCTTTTGTTCTTATGCTGGCCGCATTTCTGGCATTCCAGGGCGTGACACCGTTTTATCGGCAGGAACGGCTGGGCAAGAACGGCAAAGCGTTCAAGATGATCAAGCTACGCACAATGGTGCATGACGCCGAAAACGTGCTGCAAGAACATCTGAAAGAAAACCCTGAAGCCCGTGAGGAATGGAATCGCGACCAGAAACTGCGGAATGATCCGCGCATCATCAAGTTCGGGACATTCCTGCGCAAATCCTCGATGGATGAGTTGCCGCAATTCTGGAATGTTTTCGTTGGCGAAATGTCCGTGGTTGGCCCCCGCCCCATGATGGTTTGCCAGAAAGAGCTTTATCCAAACAACATGTACTACAGAATGCGCCCTGGGATTACCGGCTCATGGCAGGTCTCCAACCGGAACAACTCGACATTCGCCGAGCGCGCGCAGCATGATGTGGAATACTGGAAGGATATGTCGCTCAAGACGGACATGCATATCCTGTTTCGGACAATTTTTGCGGTTCTGCGCGGGACCGGTTGCTGAAACGGTCATTTTGTAGCCTTTTGGGATGGCTGTATCCTTGTTGCGCCCAGATCGTGTGGAAACCTACCCATGAACCAGTCCGTCTTTTCCCATCTCCCACGTCTTGCATCGCTTCTGTGTGCTGCGTTCCTGTTCCTGAGTGCCTGTGACACCGCTGAAGAGCGGGCCGAGAAACATTACCAGGCCGGGCTGGCCTTGCTGGAAGAGGGCGACGTCGAGCGCGCTCTGGTCGAATTCCGCAACGTCTTCAAACTGAACGGCCAGCACAAAGAGGCGCGCCTGACCTATGCCCGGCTTGAGCGTGATCGAGAGAACATCCCAGTCGCATTCGGCCAGTACCTGTTGTTGGTCGAACAATACCCGGACAATTTCGAAAGCCACTTCGCACTGGCCGAGATGGCGTTTGACTTGGGCAACTGGGACGCTGTCAGACGCCATGGTGCGATAGCCGCCGAACTGGAACCCGATAATATAGAGGTCGAGTCCATCAATAACAGCCTGGCCTATACCGACTCGATCCGTAACGGGGATGTGGCCAGAACGGATTCCATCATTCGGACCGCACGCGAAATGATCGACCAAAAACCCGATCTGATGAGCGCGCGGAAAATCGTGATCGACTGGCTTGTCCGCAACGAACTCTGGGATGATGCGGTCAACGAGATTGATGCCGCACTGGCCGTAGTGCCGAAGCAGGACAATTTGTACGCGATCCGACTGCGTGCCCTACAGGCTCAGAACAAACACGAAGAGATAGCTTTGCAGCTCAAAGGCATGCTTCAGCTTTACCCCGAGGATGAGGGCGTCGAGGCGATGCTGGTTCAGCATTACATCGACTGGAACGAGTTGGATGCGGCTGAGGATATTCTGCGCGGGAAGATCGACCCTCAGGCCGAAGATCACATGCCAACTCAACGCCTTATTGCATTCCTGAACGACCATCGCGGTCCCCAAGCCGCTATCAACGAAATTGATGCAATCATCGCGCAGGATAGTACAAACGCCGCAAAGCTCCGCGCATGGCGGGCCACTTTGAAATTTCACAGCGGGGACACGCAAACCGCGCTTTCTGAAATGCGCAATCTTCTGGCAGATGCAGAGCGAACCGCACAAACCCGGGAAAACGAAGTAGAATTTGCCCGGATGCTGTTCAGCGAGGGGGAATCTGAAGAAGCTCGCGCTTTGGTCGAAAAGATTCTTGAAGAAGATCCGAAACAGGTGGGGGCGCTCAAGTTCAAGGCTGCCTGGTTGATTGAGGATAATCAGACCGGTGATGCGATTATCCTGCTGCGCGAAGCCCTGAGCCAGACCCCCCGCGATCCGCAATTGATGACCCTTATGGCCAATGCTCACGAGCGCAACGGCGATCGCGAACTGATGGGCGAAATGCTTGCCCTGGCTGCGGAGATGTCCCAGAACGCAGGAACCGAGGCTGCGCGCTATGGTCAATATCTGCTGTCAAAAAATGACTTGGAAATTGCCCAGAGCGTGTTGCTGGATGCCTTGCGCAAAAGCCCGCAAAATCCGGACCTGCTGTCTCTGCTTGCCCAAACCTATATGCGTCAGCAGGATTGGGACCGCCTTGAAGCTGTTCTGAAGTCGCTCGAAGCGCTGACAGACCCCAACGCGCAACGCCTTTCGAACGAGCTCAGGGCATACATGCTGGCCTCCCAGAACCGCTCTGACGACCTGATGGAATTTCTCAACGAATTGGCCGCAGATCCCCAATTCGGCTTGCCCGCTGATATCGCGGTTATCCGACTGATGCTGGCTCAGGACAAACACGAAGAAGCCTTTGCCCGGATCGATCAGAAACTTACGGAAACCCCGGATTCCCTGCCATTGCGCTTTGTAAAGGCACGTGCGCTGGCGGAAGAAGGGGAACTTGACAAGGCCGAACAGATTTATCGCGCGATCATCGATGAGCGCCCTGACATAACACGGGCATGGGTCGCGCTTCACATGCTGGAAGCCGAGCGTGGCAATATCGAAAAAGCCCAGGATGTCCTGGCCGAGGCACTGATTGCCCTGCCCGAAAATCCCGATCTGCTATTTGTGCAGGCAGCGCTTCACGAACAGGCCGGCGATATGGAGCAGGCCATTGCCGTTTACGAAAAGCTCTACCCCCTCAGTGGCCAGTCGATTTTGGTTGCCAACAACCTTGCCAGCCTGCTGACAACCCAGCGCAACGATGCCGAAAGCCTGCAACGAGCGCATGTTTTGGCGCAGCGTCTGCGGGGCACGCAAGAGCCCGCCTTTCAAGATACCTATGGCTGGGTGGCGTATCAGGTCGGCAATTATGAAGAGGCCGTCCAGTACCTGGAATCTGCGGCACAGGTTTTCTCTGGGCATCCTCTGGTCTTGTACCATCTGGGCAAAACATACGCCGCTCTGGACCGGCACGAAGAAGCTTTGCGCAGTTTTCGTGCAGCTGAAGCGACCGGGGCAGCCTCGGCTGAGATTGCCTCATCCATAGAGGCCGAGATCGAACGGCTGGTCACGATGAGCAACGCAGGTCAGTAAGCGCACAGAGTGCACGCGCGCCGCCGCTGCATTTCTGCCGCATCTTGTATGTATCAGACTCCCTGCTGATTGTTTTGCAGCTTGTGAGAAGGCATAAGTAGGAAAAAGTGAGAGATTTGAATATGCGTACAGTCATCGGGTCCTTGACCGCACTTGTCATTACCATGATCGTGGCCACCGCATCATGGGCGCAATCCTATCAAATCCAACCGGGTGATGCGCTGCAGGTTGAAGTTCTCGAAGATCCCACCCTGAATCGGACCATTCTGGTTCTGCCGGACGGGTCCATCAACTTTCCGCTTGCCGGCTCGATCCGTGCGGCCGGTCAGTCGACCAGCGGATTAAGCGCGTCGCTCTCATCGGCGTTGGCCTCGAATTTCAATACGCCGCCGACAGTCTTTATTTCAGTGGCGTCGCTGGCTCCGCCGCCGCTTCTGGGCGGACAGGCCGCATCCGGACCAACCATCGATGTTTTCATCATGGGTGAGGTCAATGTGCCCGGCAAGCATCTGGCAACCGAAGGCACAACAATTCTCCAGGTTTTGGCTCAGGCCGGTGGCCTGACCAATTTCGCGGCTCGCAAGCGCATCGAATTGCGCCGGGCTGACAGTAAAACAGGCGTGATGAGAAAATACACCTATAACTACAAAGGCTCGGGCGGTGGCATCCAAGGCAATACAGTGCTTAGACCCGGAGACGTTGTTGTCGTACCAGCACGCCGCTTGTTCGAATAGGGGCTGATACAGGTGGGGAAATCCAGGAGCAGGCTGTCCACCATTCTGGGGGGCGGGATCGCTGTCATAAGTTCGTTTACACCAGCTGTCGGGCAGCAGGCCTCGACACAGCAAACGACTGCGCAGCAAACACAAACCTCGACACAGCAAACATCCGTGCAGCAGACAACCGTCGCACCGACGGTTGTGCAGCAGACACCCAGCCAGCAACTGATCGCACAACGGGCACAACGAAACCCGGCCCGAAGGGTCGGCCTGCCGACCGGTCAGCAGATTGGGACCGGGACCGGCCTGAGTGTGACCCTAGATTATCTCTCGTCGCTCAGACATGACAGCAATCTTCGCCTGACCGATCCTTCGCTTGGGTCCACGACCTGGTGGGAGAATACGCTGGCATTGGGTATTCTGAAGCAGACCTCGGATTCGAGATTGGCTCTTGACCTTTCCGGACTGTACCGGATCGCCAATGAGCCGATTATCGGGACGGATTCCAGCTTTGCGGACCCGTCTGCCCGCCTGTCGTATCAGCGGTCGCGCCAGAACAGCCAGCTTGACCTGCTATTGGATTACCGCGAACAGGATCTGGCTTTTAATCGTTCACTGACCGACACCAATCTGGATGGCAGAATTGATGCCGCCGATGTGATCGGAACCATCGGGGATCAGGTCAACTCCTTGGGCAACCTGAATTGGCAAACCGGCCTGAATGATCCAATCGGGTTCCAATTCATCTACAGCTATAGCGAACGCACTTATACAAACACAATCGATCCGAACCTGTTCGACAACAAGTCAAGCAATTACACGGCGATCACGACATTGCGGGTGTCACCGGTTTTTCAGGCCAACTTGCGTCTCGGCTACACTGATTTCTCGGCAGAGGACAACGTGCGAACCGATGAGCAAACAACGGTTGTGACAGTTGGCGGGACCTATGACGTATCCCCTGTCACCACCGTCAGTGCGAATATCGGTTACAGTCAGGTGGATGACACGCAGCGCACAACCAATACCAACACCGTAACCGAGGATTTCGTCTGGGATTTCGCATGGAGCAAAACCCTGCCAGACGGCTCGGCGGATTTTCAGATTGACCAGACATTCGGGGTTAACGGGTCACGGATAAACGCAACGGCCGGCCGCAGTTTTCAGCGCGCCAACGGCGTGTTGAGCTTCAACGTGGGCCTGACCAGAGGACCATTCGACGAAGTCACACCGATCGGGCAGCTCGACTACAGCTATCAGCTGGCCAGTTCCCGGATCGGGGCAACGGTGCAACGCCGGGTCGGCACCAGTACGCAGAGCATAGAAACACGCGAAACACTGGTGTTTCTGACATATGACTATTTCATCAACCCGGTATCGGGGCTGTCTTTCAGTATCGATTACATCGACCAGGAAGACGAGGGAACCGGTCAACCCAACCCGCGCCAGCGCGGTACGTTCAGTGCGTCCTATACACGGGCGGTCACGAAAGACTGGGCCGTAAACGTGGGGTACCAATATGAAATGGACGATCAGAACGGCTTTAAGGCAACTTCAAACTCGGTCTTTCTGACTTTGGGCCGGCGCTTTTCTCTCAAACCCTGACGTTCATTCACGCGGTTCATGATATCGACAATCAGGACATCCCGCGCCCAATGTCCCGAAAACGGATCAAAATAGCGGGAGCTTGAGCCGTCATAATTTCAGGCCGCACCTTATTGTGCATGATGGACCGTGATGCATCACCTCGATTCGAAAAACAGCCGCAGTAGTATCCTTGAAGCGGCCAGAAGAGGCTTGCCGGTCATGAACACCGTCGGGCTGTTCTGGTTTGTCCTGCTGCTGCTTGGATCGGTACCCGTCTTCTGGATCGGGATCGTGTCTCTGGGCGCCGCCTGGAGCACCCCCGAATACAGCCATGGCCCGCTGATCCCGATCATCTCGCTGTATCTGTTCCTGCGTGAATTGCGGGATATGCCGCCCCCCAACCCGGTTGTGCATGATCGCTGGCCGGGCGTGCTTGTGATTGCCGCGGCCCTGCTCATTGCCATTCTGGGCAACCTGGCCCGTATTCCCGATATCGTCACCTATGCCATGATCATCTGGGTGGGCGGCGTCATGCTGACCGTGTTCGGCTGGCAGCGGGGCAAATACCACCAGCTTCCCGTGCTGCATCTGGTGTTTATGCTGCCACTGCCGCAGTTCGTCTATTGGAAGCTCACGATCTTCCTGCAATGGATTTCGTCCGAGCTGGGCGTCTGGTTCGTGCAGATGGCCGGTGTTTCGGTTTTCATCGAAGGCAACATCATCGATCTGGGGGTCTACAAACTGCAGGTGGCCGAGGCCTGTTCCGGGCTGCGCTATCTGTTCCCGATCCTGAGCTTCTCGTATCTCTTTGCCCTGCTTTACCGTGGCCCGATCTGGCACAAGGTGGTTTTGCTGGTTTCGGCCGCCCCTCTGACCGTGCTGATGAACTCGATCCGCATTGGCGTGATCGGCGTGCTGGTCAATCAGCACGGCATAGAGCAGGCTGAAGGCTTCATGCATTTCTTTGAAGGCTGGATCATCTTCCTGCTCTGCGTCGCCATTCTGTTCCTGATGGCCATCGGCTTGCAGCGCCTGGCGCCGAATCCGCAACCCTTTGCCGAGACCATTGATCTGGATACCCAGGGGCTGGGTTCTGTTGCCTTGCGTATCTTTGGCATTCGCGCATCGGTGGCGCTGGCGGTTGCGGCCCTTCTGACGCTTGCGGTTTCAACCGCCTGGACCCTGCGGCCCGCTTCCGAAGTGCGGCCTGTGGAACGTGACCCGTTTGTTCTCTATCCACGGCAGCTTGGCCCCTGGTCCGGGTCGCCCACCACGTTGGATCCACAGGTTGAACAGGTTCTGGGGGCCAGCGATTACCTCAATGCCACCTATATCAATACCGGATCGGGCGACTTCGTGAACATGTTCGTGGCCTTTTACGACAAGCAGACCGACGGCGACGGCATCCATTCGCCCGAAGTGTGCCTGCCGGTGGGCGGCTGGGAAATCTTCAGCCTTGAACCTTATGAGATCAACCCGGGCAACACGCCTTATGGCAGCTTTACGGTCAACCGCGCCGTGATCCAGAAAGAGCTGTCAAAACAGCTGGTCTATTACTGGTTCGAGCAGCGCGGCAAGCGTATGGTCAATGATTTCCGCGCCAAGATGAGCGTCATTCAGGACGGCTTCACCATGGGGCGCACCGATGGCGCTCTGGTCCGGTTTGTGACCCCCATCCTGCCCGGTGAAACCGAAGCGGATGCGGATGCAAGGTTGCAGAGGTTCATGGAACCAAGCCTGAACCGTCTGCCGCGTTTTGTACCATTTTAAGAAGGGAGGTCAGTGTTTGGGCTTCCAAGCCTTTGACGCCAGATCGTCGTGGACGGGTTCCGAGGGACTGCGGCAAGAAAAATAGATTGCATAATGATGTGTTATTGATACCTGATGAAACAGTTTTTTAGTTTTTAGTGTATGGTTGGAAAAGTGCCTGCGGCAGAAATGATTACGACATCCCAAAGCCGTTCTCTGCGACCAGTTCTGGCACTGACTCTGCTTGCCAGCCTCATTCCTCTATGCGTGACACCCGTTCTGCCATTGACGGATTTCTACGCCCATATCGCCCGCTATTACATTCTGGCCAATCTTCCGGACTCGGCCATACTGCAACAGAACTATGAGGCCGCCTGGCAATTGCTGCCCAATCTCGGGCTGGATGTTCTGGGTACAGGTGTCATGAAAGTGCTGCCCCCGCTTTTGGGTGCTAAGCTGATCGCCGGTCTGATCATTGCGGCCCCGTTTGCGGGTATCCTGTATTTGTCACGTGTTCTGCATGGGCATCTCTCGGTGCTGACCGTGTTTCTGGCCGGTCTGGTCGCGTATAACCACATCCTGATCTGGGGGTTTTCGAATTTTCTGCTTGGATTGGGGGTTCTGCTGGGCGCAACCGGCTATTGGATTGCGGCACAGGACCGGCCCGTCCGGCAACTGACCATTACAGCCTGTCTGGGGCTGCTTCTTTTCTTTATTCACGGTCTGGCCTTTGCGCTGTGGGGGCTGCTGCTGGGCATGGTCGAACTGTCGCTTGCGCTCAGATCAGGCTATCCGGGGCTGTCGGTTTTGATGCGCAAAGCCGCAAGGCTTGTATTGATCGCCGTCGCACCGGCCGTGATCTTCCTGCAAACGAAAACCGCAAGTGGAGGCGTCGCCACGCCTGTCTCGAACCTACTGGCTCATGCCGAGCAAGGAACATTATGGGCGCGTCTGAGCACCGAGGCCTATCTGCGCGTCGACGGGTTCCTGCGCGTGGCTGAATCCACATGGCGCACATTCGACTGGGGTTTTGGCCTCCTGTTATGGGGTGTGCTGATCGGTGGCCTTATCACCGGGATATGGCGGATCGACCGGCGTATGAAGCTTGCCGTGGCGCTGTGCGGTTTGCTGATCTTGATAATCCCTCCGAACTTGTTCGGCGTCGGACATCTGAGTGAACGGATCCCGCTTCTGATGCTGGCCCTTCTGGCCGCCAGCTTGTCGCTGAATCCCAGTGCCAGGCTGCGATCACAACAAACAGCTGTTGCGGTGATCGCCGGACTGTTTCTGTTGCGCAATCTAATGTTGACCGTCGGGTGGTATCAGGATGGCAAAATTTACGCCTCTTATCTTGAGGCGTTGAATCTCCACGACACGCGCAGCCTGGGCGCCGGGGCTTATGTGGAAGATGCCAAGGACTCGTGGGTTTTCAAGCCCAGTTGCAGACCCTTGTCCTTTCTTATGATCTTCAACGGTACGGCAGTTCCGACCTTTGCCAACCCCACACAGCAACCGCTGCGCATAGTTGGTTCGTTAGCCGGCGTGCAAGGCGCAGTTCAACAGATTGCACTGGAAACCAATCATACATTACCATCCGCTGCGGCCGTGCTATCAAAGGCCAAAGCCGATACAATCGTCGTTTGTTCGAAGGAATCGTTTCCACCCGAAATTCAAGGTTTCAATATACTTGCGTCAACTGCGCCGTGGGCCTTGTATCAAAGATCAGCCTCTAAATAATTGCGTGTAGTATGAATATGCCATCAGCCCAAGGACCCGCAGATGAAAGAACATGATGCGCGTGCAACCTCGGGGAAGCCTGCGCCGCTTATCGCGGACCGGTCAGACGGGCGCGACAACAATTTCAACCTGATCCGCATCCTGGCTGCTGGTGGGGTGCTGGTATCACATGCCTATCCGCTGAGCTGGGGCGGCGCGGTCGGCCAGCCATTCGAATCCACGCTGCACGGATTGTCGCTTGGCATGGTCTGCGTCTGGATATTCTTTGCGATCTCGGGCTTTTTCATCACGCGCAGCTTCGATCGGAAACGATCCGCGACCTCGTTTTTGACCGCACGCGCGCTGCGCCTGTTTCCCGCCCTTGCGATGGTGACCGTGATTACCCTTCTGGTTGCCGGTTTTCTGCTGACACAGGCGCCACCTGCCGTTTTCTGGTCGCAGGCGGGGGAGTTCTTCGTTCGCAACATGCTGCTGTTCAGAATCCAGTACGTGCTGCCTGGTGTTTTTGAATCCAACCCCTACGGACCCGCAGTCAACGGTTCACTCTGGTCGCTGTCTTACGAGGTCACCTGCTATACCGGCGTCCTGATCTGCGGGGTTCTTGGCCTGCTGGGCCGGAAGAAGATATTCGCCACAATGGCGCTGCTGTTCCTGGCTGTCTATGCGGTGGCGATGGTTGTCGAGCTGAACCCGCGCATCGAGCAGCTCACACGGCTTGGACTGCCGTTCCTGACAGGGATGGTGTTCTATATCTGGCGCCAGTACATCCCGCTGTCCTGGACCCTGCTGGCCGCCTCTGCAGCGCTGGCCGTTATGGCCTGGTTCACGCCGCTGTTTCTGCCGGTCTTCGCCGTCAGCTTGTCTTATGCAACGTTCTTTGCAGGCTACGCCGAAACCCCGCTGCTTTTGCGCTATAACAAACTGGGCGACTATTCCTATGGCGTCTACATCTACGCCTTTCCGATCCAGCAGCTGGTGGCGCAGGCGGGGGTCACGACACCTGTTGTCAACATGGCGATATCGCTTCCTTTCACGCTGATTTGCGCTGTGCTGTCATGGCATTTCATTGAAGCTCCGGCCATGCGCTTGCGTCGCCGGACCAAAGTGCCAAAACCCATCGAAACCAAGCAAGCTGCCGAATAACGAACCTCAGCCCTTCCAGATCCGCTTATAAGCCGCGATCAGTGCAGGCACCTGATGGGGCCAGGCCATTTCCGCCTCGACCCGGGCGCGGCCATAGCGGCCCATGGCGGCACGACGTTCGTCATCGGCCAGCAAGTCGGTGATCTTGTCGGCCATATCCACCGGATCGTTGGCCTTGGCGTAAAGCGAGGCCTCCTGCGCCGAGAACCGCCCTTCGGTCACGTCGAACTGAACGATGGGTTTTTCGAAGGCCATGTATTCGAGGATCTTGTTCATGGTGGATTTGTCGTTCATCTCGTTCACCCGATCCGGGTTCACGCAGACATCGGCGGTTGACAGGATCTCGAACAGATCCCGATCCGGGGCACGGCCGGTGAAGGTGACATAGTCCGACAGGCCCATTTCAGCAGATTGTTCGCGCAGCTTGTCCAGGCTGGGACCCCCGCCCACAAGGCAGAACTGGATATCGTCGCGGCCCTGAACCTTGACCAGATGCGCCACGGATTCCAGCAGCAGGTCGATCCCTTCCTGATCACCCATGACGCCGACATAACCCACCATGTATTTCCGCCCGTTGCGCCAGGCCGGGTTCGGCGGCAGGTGCTGCAGCCGACTCAGATCAGGGCCGGACCGGACGATAAACACATCCTCGGGCGCCATGCCGCCGCGTTCGATGGCGATCTTGCGATAGCTTTCATTGGTGGCAATCGACACCCGGGCCGAGGCGAAGGTCAGCCGCTCGAACGTCTTCATCAGCTTCCAGAAAAAGCCGCGCTTGTCGAACTTGGCCTCGTAAAGCTCGGGGTTGATGTCGTGGTGATCGAACAGATAGCGCACGCCAAACAGCTTGAAGGGCAGCGCCACCAGAAAGATCAGATCGGGCGGGTTGCAGCCATGGATGACGTGAAAGCCACGGGTGAATTTGATCTTCAGCGACAGCCAGCTTTCCCAGAACAGCGCCGCGCCATATTCCAGTAGATACCCCAGCGCCCCGCTGGCATCCAGCGGCAGCGGGTGGCGATAGACCTTGATGCCTTCATCTTCCCACACGCGTTCCTCATGGCCCTTGCCGGTGGGGCAGATGACCGAGACCAACGCGCCGGCCGCGGCCAGCGTGCGCGCCTCCATCCAGACGCGGCGGTCAAAGGGGACGGGCAGGTTTTCCACCACGATCAGAACCTTGAGGCCCTTCAGGGGCTGGCTCTGGCGCAGCTCTTCGAACGAAATCGGCTGAACGGCGGGCACAGGGCTAGTCATATTCATAGGTTCTTACCACCTCTGCATCACCCAGGTTCAGATCATTCACGATCCGGTTTGAACCGACCACCAGATCCCAGGGCCCGGCCTCGGCCGTGGCGCGGTCCACCAGCAGGCTGCCCACGTTGGGCAGGTGGGTAAAGGCATAACCAAGGTTCTGCCCCCGCAGATCGGCCGGTTTGATCGCAGGATCATAGACCGACAGCTGATAGCCCGCCTGCAACAGCCGCCGGGCGATATCGACATTGGGGCTTTCCCGCAGATCATCGGTTCCGGCCTTGAAGGCCAGCCCCGCCATCAGCACCCGGCCCCCATCAGGCAGCCGCGCCATGATGTCCTGCGCCTGATAGGTCTTGTGCGCCTGATTGGTCTGCAACAGGCTGTCGATCAGATGGGTGTGCGCGCCCACCTCGCCCGCGATATGCTGCAGCGCGCGGACATCCTTGGGCAGGCATGACCCCCCAAACGCGCCCCCCGGACGGGTGTAATAGGCCGAGATGTTCAGCTTGGTGTCCGAGACGAAAATCTCGTGCATGGTTTTGGCCGACACGCCCATGCTGTGACAGATGCGGCCGATCTCATTGGCGAAGGCCACCTTGGTGGCGTGCCAGGTGTTGTCGACGAATTTGGTGATCTCGGCCTCTTCAAAAGCGGTGTAGAACACCGGCGCATCCAGCCCCTCGTGCATTTCATCCATCACTGCGGATCGGTTTCCATCGACCGTGCCCACAACGATCTTGGGCGGGTTGAAGAAATCATCCACCGCCGAAGCCTCGCGCAGGAATTCGGGGTTATAGACGATCTCGACCGCCTGACCCGTCCGATCGCCCAGATAGCTGTGAAAGATCGGCTCGATCAGCTGCCGCACCGTGCCCGGCCGGAAGGTGGATCGGTACGCCACGGTCAGCGGTCGCGCGCGGTCGGGCGAAATGGCCTTGGCAATCTGCCGCGTCACCTCGGCCACGAAATTCATGTTGTGCGAGCCGTCAGTGGAACTGGGCGTGCCGACGCAAACGATGGCCAGATCCACATCCGACAGGTCGGGGATTTCAACCGTGGCGCGGATCAGGTTCTTTGCAAGTGCCTCGGTCAGCAGCTCGGCCACCTTGGGTTCCTTGATCGGAGGCTGCCCGGCATTGATTTCCGAGACCTTGTCGGCATTCACATCGACGCCGATCACCTCATGCCCCTCACGGGTCAGACAGCATGCTGCCGTGAACCCCACATAACCCAGACCAAAAATCGCAATCTTCATACCATTACACCGTTTTGAACCCCGGCTTCTGGGCACTGGCCGCCACCGGACACATATCAGGCATCACATACTTGACGCGCTTGCCCATGAGGAGCCTGATCTGAGACACTGGGCCAGAAATTCTCCTTGAAACAGCAGATAACTTTCGGACACTAGACCCGCAGGTATCACCGAGTATGAAACAACCTTCTGACATTGAAAGAAAATCATGTGATTTCGACATAAAAAAGTGCGGTTTTCCTTGAGTAACAGCGACCCCGCCCAATTGCCAGAACGGCACTTCTCTATCCGGTTGGAATACTTGATAGAGGAGATAAAAAGGAAACACTAACCCGGTATTCTGTTGTTTGTTTTGAATGTGGAAAGACAAAGCTGTTGAAGCCTTCGCCTAAATCCGAACCGACCGGTGCCGCAGTCCCGCGCGGCTCACCCCTTGTCGTCGGGGCCGCAGCACTGTTTGCGTCGGGTGTTTTCAGCCAGATTCTTGGCCTGCTGACACTTATCGTCACTGCCCGCCTGCTGACCCCGACGGATTTCGGTGTAATCGCCTATTTCGTCATCGCAGTGGCCTTGCTTGAAATCGCGCAGCGGGCGATTTCCATGACCCTGATCCGGCAACCCGAGGTAACCGAAGCGCACCTCAATACAGTTTTCACGATGCAGCTGCTGCTGGGTACTTCCGCCGCTGGTCTGATCTGGATCAGTGCACCCCTGATGGGGTTTCTGGGCTTGCCTGCCCTGACCGAGCTGATACCCGCCTTATGTCTGATCGCCATCGTCAGTTCGCTCAAAAGCACACGGTTTCCCTTGCTGGAAAGGGATCTCAGGTTTGGATTCGTGGCTGGTGAAGAAGCCATCAGCCGCATCACATATACGTTGTTCGCAGTATGCCTTGCCTGGTTCTGGCGCGATTTCTGGGCCATTGTGGCAGCCAATTTCCTGACCCAGGTCGCACGCGTCATCTGGTCCTTTTCCGTCGCGCCGATGCGGCCCCGGCTGACGCTCAGATGCTGGCATGACTGTATCGACGTATCATCATGGTCACTGGGCGCACAGATCACGCAATTCCTGACGACCAACATGCCGCAAATCATTATCGGAGCCACGTTGGGGCTGGCGGATGCGGGTATTTTCAGAATCGGCTTTCGCCTTGTGTCACTGTTCACCAGCCAGGTCATCGGGCCACTTGAGCGGGTGATCTATCCCGGGCTTGCCAGCATCTCCAGAACTCAGGGCAACGACCGCGAAGCCTTTGAACAGGCCAATGCCATTCTGCTGGGCATCATCATTCCCGTCAGTGTCGGAATGGCGCTGGTTGCAAATCACCTGATCGTCGTGGTGGCCGGATATGAATGGCTGGCAGCCTCTCAGGTCATCTGGGTGCTCGCCCCGCTCAAGGCCATTGAAACGCTACAGGCCAATGTCCGTTCGGCAAGCTATGTGCAGGGCGACACGAAACGGCTGTTCCTGCGCAACAGTATCCTGCTGGTCGTAACAACCATACTGGTGCTGCTGGGATCCAACTATGGATTTGTGGGCGCGATCCTCGGATCCGGCGCTGCCAGCCTGTTCGCGATTGGGCTGGCGCTGGTCATGGCCAAGGATTTTGGAACCGGGGGGCTTCTTACACCCATTCTCATGGCCTGGCGCACCTTCGCCGCGGCCATCGCAATGGTCACCGCGGTTCTCATCGTCAGCAGCGCCTATGGCAGTGGCGACGCAATCGGCTGGGCTTACGATTCAGCCGAAGACCTGCCCCTGCTGCGCATCCGCTTTGCCGTCAAGGTCATCGTCGGCGTGTTCACCTATATCGCGACCCATCTGTTGCTTTGGCAGCTGTCGGGGCGCCCAAAAGGATTTGAAAGCCTGACGCTCGAACTCGCATCGAAACTGCGCAACAGGATTGTCGCCAGGGTGTCCTGAGTCACACTCACCCCTGCAATGCCCGCTTCAGTTCCGAGACGATGTAATCGACATGCGCCTCGGAAAGATACTGGTGCAGCGGCAGTGACACGGCGTCATTCTTAAGCGCCATCGCTTCGGCCTGTCCGGTCCAGTCGAGATTACGGTTGAATCCCGCCCACCAAGGTGTTGCCCCGATCCCGCCGTGTTGCAAAGCCTGCACGACACGGTCGCGCTCCTCCACCAACACCGGCATGTTCAGCGGGCAGGTGTCGACCGTCAGCTCGGGCACAAGCATGCGCACACCCGCGACATCAGTCAGAAGTTCACGGTACCTTTCCCAGTTTGCCCGGCGCGTTGCGATGGCCTCGGATACGGAAAACGCCCGCAAGGGGCGGGCCGCAAACGCGCTCATGCGAGTGCTGCGCAGAGCCGGATCAAAGTAGTAATGGCTTGGAATATCTTCCAGTTCTCTCTCAGGGCACATGTCCACGGGGATTTGTCCACCGCCCCGCAACGCCTGCACCAGCCCTTTCAGGCGCGCTGTACCAAGCACATTGCCCAGCCCGGCCCGCAGCAGCATCTTGGTGACCATCTTGCGGGGGGGCGGGCGTGTAAACGGATGCTCAGCATGCAGATCCGGCGCGTTGATCACCAAGGCGCCGCCGCCCAAAACCGGAACAAACTTGTAAAAACAGAAGACCGAAACGTCACCCACCCGGCCTTCGGCGGGGGTCTGACCACTCAGCAGGCTCAGCGCGCAATCCTCGATCAACCGCAACCCGTGCCGGTCACACAGCGCCCGCAGCCCGGTCAGTGAGGGTTGGATCACGCCGAAGTAATGCGTCACGTAAATCGCCCGCGTGCGCTCCGTGATAAGCGGTGCAATGCGATCCGGATCAGCCAGTAAATTGTCCGAGACAGGATACAGCCGGACCGAAAGACCCGCGTCAATCAGCGGGTCAACCTCTGAGCCGCAATTATAGGCTGGCACCAAAACCTCGTCCCCGGGCTGCAAGGCCAAAAGATCACATGCCGCCCGGATCGCCACGCGGGTATTGAAACTCCAGAAAACCGGGCGTTTCCGAAACAGGGCCGTATATCCGCCTGCCGGGTCCCGGCGAAACAGATTGGCAAACTGCATGGGTGGGTCGCCGCAATAAAGCGCGGTCTCATGTGTGTCGCTGCTCATGCCACCCCCGCATTTCAGTACTGCCGCCAAGTCCGATGATGTGTCAGGCGGTATTCATTGCAGTGCCCAACCGGTGAAAACCCCGTTTTCAGGATATTGAGCCTAGAAGGTAAATTGTAATCCCGGCAATTGGTATAAAACCCGTCGATTCCCGCGGATATTTTGTTGGCAACAATCGTGTCCCAAAGCCGGCCCTGCAAATTTCTGCCGCGGTATTCTGGCAGGACATAAACATGCCAGAACAGCTCTTCTGTGTCGGTGAGGGGCACAAAGAAATCGCGGCTATGCGCGGCATCCCTAACCCAGGCCACCGCCTGGATGCGCCCCTCTTCCGTCAGCACCCAAAGCTGCCACCCGGCGTCCAGCCATTCCAGCATTCCCCAGTCATGCGCCGCCTCAGGGTCCATCAGGCTGGCCAGTTCGACACTGGTAAGGTCTTCGCGTGATCGGATTTCCCGCACCTGTTGCGCGTCCTGCCCGGCTTGTGATTGGGCAGCACAACTGGTCGCGCCCAGCCGGAATACCAGATGGCGTTTGCGCACAAAGCTGTCCATCAGGGCCAGCCAAAGCTGCCGGACAAGAACAACCGGCCCACGTCGCGCGGCCCCCCGGATCAGTTGCAATTTGCCTTTCTTAGCCAGATTCATACTTCGCCTTACCAATCGTTCAGGGACCTAACCCGCAGCTGCCCTCTTGAGCTTTTTCAACTGCCCCCGGATCAGATCACGCGCATTTCCCGTCAGGTACACAGACCGGTTCAACACCTTTTCACGTGCTGAAATCCGCTGCACGACGCGCGGATTGAACTCTGACTTGTACTTGTGAATGTTGAACTTCTTCTCGCCCGAAACCGGTACGTGATAGCCCTCGACATCCAAGGTGCTACAGCCCTTGCCCTTGGCCCATCTCATGGCCTCCAACCACAAGGCCGGGGCGATACGCAGATTGCCCGCCGCCCGCAGATGATCCGGCTCGGTGGTGAAATGCCGGCCGTGCACAATGTCCCTGCTGCGATACACCAAAAGCCCGGCAAGAAAGGCCTCTTGCTGCCAGGCCATGATCACGGTGCCAATCTCATCGGGCCGCAATACATCTTCAAACATCGCCTCATATGCAGGAAGGCTCAGCTCGGGCAGCCTGCGCGAAACGCGCAACCGGTTCATGCTCTCGAGAAAAATGCGGAACTCTTCCGGGGTCTGCGCGCTTCGGAACGTCACGCCCTGCCGTTCGGCGCGCCTGACCTCGCGACGGGCGCTTTTGGAAAACGCCGCCATGATCTCTTCGCTCGTGACCGATATGTCGACCCATCCGGTTTCACGAAACTGATCTTCTTCAGCCACGCGCCAACCCGCACAAGACAGAGCGGCATCCAGTGTGTCGGCCTCTTCTTCGGTCCAGAACGGGGTGACAGTCAGGCTGCCGACCCTTGAAAACCCCGGCTGTCGGCACAGGCCATCCAGAAACGCCACCATGTCGGCGGCATCGTCGCAAACCGGGCCGCTCAGGCAGTGGGCCCGGGCCCAGGCGCCGGGCAGATACGGGTGCGGTTCAAGTGAGATCAGAGCGACACCCACAAGCGCCCCATCCCGGCGCGCCGAGGCATAAATCACCTTGCGATTCAATCTTTGTTCCGAATTCGTAAACAACGGAGATTGCCGCGGATGCTGATGCCGGGCCGCATTCAGAAACGTCATCCATTCGGCATTCCGGTCTGCGGTCAGGGTTTCAGTGCATTCAATCGCAACACTATCTTGCCCTTCAAGTTCCTGCACAGCCAAACTAATACCTCAATATACCGGTTTATTCGCTCTGAATTTCACAGCTACTATTTAACAACAGCCGTCGCTTAATGACGTTGAGTGTATTCATAGATCAGAACAATGGCTAAACAATTTGAAAATGTAAGTGAGTAACGAGAACAGGGTTTCATGACTTCACCGTCACACGGCACGCAGAGCGAATGCGCTGTTTCCATTGTCATCGTGAACTGGAATACCCGGGACATTCTTCGGGACTGCCTGATGTCCATTTCCCGGCAGACCCGGAAGCCGCATGAGGTCATCGTCGTCGATAATGCATCAAGCGACGGATCCGTCGATCTTGTCCGTGACGAATTCCCTGATGTTCGGTTGATCGCCAATGACACGAACCGGGGATTTTCCGCCGCCAACAATCAGGGTCTGGAAATCGCACGGGGTGACAATCTGCTGTTGCTCAATCCCGATACCATCATTCTGGATGATGCGATCGATACCATGCTGGACTGGCTGGATCAGCACCCGGATGTCGGCTGCGCTGGATGTCAGGTCCTGGAAGATGAAACCACCATTCAGCGCACCTGTTTTGCCGACCCGGGTCCGGGAAACCTGGCGCTGATCGAGTTTGGGTTGCACCGCCTGTCTCGGCGCAATCCGCTTCTGGCCCGCGCCGAGTACGGAGACTGGGATCGGCGTTCGCAACGCGAGGTCGACGTCGTCTCGGGCATGTTCATGCTTGTGCCCCGTCATGTCTTCGAGGCCGTGGGTCTTCTGGACGAGGCATTCTTCGTCTACTCGGAAGAGGCCGACTGGTGCCGTCGCATCCGCGATGCAGGCTGGAAATGCGTGTTCACCCCCACAGCGCGCATCCTGCACCTTGAGGGAGGCGGCAAAAGCACCGCCCAGATCCGCTCGCGGATGTACGTACAGATGCAGAAAAGCAAGATGATCTATCTGCGCAAACATTATGGCCTTTGGGGTCTGTTCCGCGGCCGGATGGTATTTGTGGGGTCATCCGTATTGCGCTTTGTCATGTCGGTCGCAAATCAGCGGGAAGAAGCTGCCGCGCGGCGGCGTCTGGCCCGGGCCTCGCTGCGCTATCACCTGACCAGCCAGGAGCCGACAGAGTGACCGACACAGACGTCCGGCTGACATTCAAATGGGTTGATGGGGTCAAGGGCCTTGAACACATGACCGATGCGTGGGCCGCACTGGCCCGACAGACCGGCGCGGACATCTATGCCGCTCCGGTCTGGGTCCTGACCTGGTGGGCTCATTTCGGGCGCGGTAAAACGCTCCGGACCCTTGTGGCATATGACGCCCAGGGGCAGTTGGTCGCTTTGCTGCCGTTCATGATCTATCCGGTTTGGCTGGGGCCTGTGAGGATCCGTATCGCCAAATTGGCCGCAACCGATCCCAACACGGTGATTTTCCAACTGGCCGCCACGGAAACCGCGCTAAAGAACAGCTGCGCCGAGGCCCTGAACGGCCTTCTCGACGATGGCCGGGCGCATCTGGTCAGTTTCACCCCCGCCTCGGAACACGGCACCATGCTGGCAGCCGTCCGCAATGGGGTGGCACCGGGGCTGGCGCTGATCGACACGCCGGCTGGCACCCATACGGTTTTTGAACTGCCCGATACGTTTGAGGGCTATCTTGCCAACCTGTCCAAGAAACGGCGGGGTCAGTATCGGCGGGATCTGAAACACCTACAGAATGACCACGGCCTGACAACACGGATGGTCCATCCTGATGCGCATCAATTCGGGGATTTCGTCGACTTCCACAACCGGCAATGGCAGGAGGTTGGAAAAGGAGGCCATTTCGTGGATTGGCCTGGCAGCGCCGCCTTCTACTGCGATCTGGCAGACGCCACCCAGCAGGGGCAGGAAACCTGGTTTGTCGAACAGCAGGGCCAGGACGGCCCCCTTGCCACCCAATTCTGCCTGGTCAAGGGGCAGACCTGCCATTGGCGGTTGCCCGCCAGATCGACCGACCCGGAACTGGAACGCCTCAGCCTTGGGAAAATCGGCCTGGTTCAGATGATCGAACAGCTGATCGCCGCAGGCGTGACGCGGATCGAAGCCGGGGTTGGCGCATATGGTTACAAGCTGGTCTATGGCGGTGAATCGGTGCCCACTCATCGCCTGATCGTCTCAAGGCGATCAGGAATATCCCCTGTCTTGCTGAAGCTCTGCCTTGGTTGGGCGCGTGTGTTGCACCTGGTCTATTACAGGCTCTGGTTCGGGCGGGTTGCACCCCGGCTGAGGGCCGTGATCCCGCTGAAAAACAAATCGCTGTGGTCCAGCTGGATCAAAACAAGAATATGAGGCGGATATGATCGCATATCAGCTCTCCGCACGGGTTCTGCCTGAAGAAAAGTGGCCCGCCCTCAGCGCGTCGTTCCGCGACCTGACCCTTGAACACAGCCTGACCTATGCCCGCGCGGCGGCCCGCCGGATCGGGGCAGACGTACAGTTCCTGATGCTCACCACCCCGGACGGGCAGCCTGTTGCCGCCGCATGTCTGCGCATCAAACATGTTCCCGGCCTGCGGCGTGGCATTGCATGGCTTGCCGCCGGACCGCTGGTGCAGCATGTCGATCGGCCTGATCCCGACGCTGCAACACTGCGTGCCGTGCTGGCCGCACTGCGTACGTATGCTCAGGAGAGCGGGCATATCCTGCGCCTGCGGTTTCCGGCCACACCCTGGCATGATGTTGCATTGCTGGATCAGCTGGCCCGTAGCGAAGCGTTTTTGCCCACCGATCGATCCCCGACCTATCGAACCGTGGTCGTGGATTGTACCCAGGACGAAGACACGCTGATGCGTGCTCTGCACGGAAAATGGCGCAACCCCCTGCGCAATGCGCTGAAAGCCGGTCTTGATCTGGATATCGTGCCGATTGCACAGGCAGCCGACCGGTTTCATCCAATGTACACCGAGGTTCAGGCAGCCAAAGGCTTTCGGCCGGATATCCCGCCAGAATTCTACTATGCCCTTGAGGGGGCTGATTTTGCCCATGAGGTTCTGTTTGCCCGCAAGGACGGGACCGACATTGCCGCGATGACGCTGGGACGGGCTGGGTCCAATGCCGTCTATCTGTTCGGGGCCACTCTGGACACCGGGCGGCGCCTGAATGCCGGGCATTATCTGATGTGGCATTCCATGCTGCGCTGTCGCGACCTGGGCCTGAAGTATTTCGACCTGGGCGGGATAGATCCTGAAGCCAACCCTTCCGTCACACGTTACAAGCTGCGCACGGGCGGCACAGAGCTGCGCGCAGCGGGCCCGTACGAGTTCCGCCCTGCCGGCGCCAGCTCTGCCCTGATCAGCATCGCCGAAACCATTCACGCCCGCCTGAAGAAACTGCGCTCATGACAAAGCCCATCGGTATCAACTTTCACGGCATCGGAACACCAAAACGCCCTCTGGAACCGGGCGAGGCCCCCTATTGGCTTTCGGTTGAGCAATTCGAACGGGTTCTGGACCGGATCGCCGCAGACCCTGATCCGAACCGGTTCACCATCACCTTCGATGACAGCAATCTTTCGGATCATGACATCGCCCTGCCAGCGCTGTCGGCCCGGGGGCTTCGGGCACGGTTCTTTGTCCTGACCGGGCGGATCGGACAGGCCGGATCACTGAATGCAGACCATCTGCATCGCTTGCAGGATGCGGATATGACAATCGGCAGCCATGGGATTGACCATCTTGCCTGGCCGACACTGGATGACGCCGCACTGGTCCGAGAACTCAGCGAATCCCGCGCGCAGTTGGAAATGATATGCGCACTCCCGGTAACCGAGGCAGGCATACCCTTTGGACGGTATGATGCTCGTGTACTGCGCGCCCTGCGCATGGCCGGATACACGGCCGCCTGGTCAAGCGATGGCGGAACCTGGCAAAAGAACGCTTTCCTGCGCCCCCGAACATCCTTGCGCGAGGATATGACTGATCACCAGATACAAGCGGTCCTGTCTGGCAGGGTCGCGCCCTTACGCCGCCTTCGGCGTGCATTGGGAATGGCCAGACGGCGCTGGACGACGACCGGCTAGCGGGTGCGTGCAACGCGCCCGATAGACAGTTCTCCGGGCAGGGCCCTGGGAAACCGGGTATACCGCATCTTTCGCCCTCCTTCCTCGGCCTGGGCCTGGTCCCCATCCTGACCGGACCCGTCATCTGCATCCAGAAACCAAACCCCTGCCCCCAGCAGAAACATCAAAAAACAGAACGTGGCATCCCAAAGGTGGACGGTGACGGCCGACACGCAAAGGCCCAGCAGCGAAATCAGGTATCCAAGGCGCGCATCTGCCGTTGCCCCGGTCAAATTTCTGCTGCCCAGTTGAAAGAACGTGACGATGACGGCCCCCACCAGCAGAAACAAGGCTGGAAAGCCGTGCCGCAATGTGACCACGAGCCAGAAATTGTCGACGCTGCTCAGCAGCACCATCCAGTGGGGGCGGGTCCAGTCATGCAGGCCGATCCCGAATATCGGGTTCCGTAAAATATCGTCAGACGCAAAGTTGAATGTGTGGATTCGCGCCCATGCCGTACCGGGGGTCAGCGTGAAATGGGTTGCAAAGATCTGGAACATACTCCGGTTCGAACCGATTTCGGCAATGAAATACAGGACGCAAAATATGCTCAGCAGAACTTTCCATTTTTTCCTGAGGAACTGAAAGACCCAATTCCATCCCATCAGCGCCAACTGAATGACGACATTCAGAAACGCACCCGATGAAAGGGAAAAGAACACCGCCCCCCCTACTACCGAGGTCAGGCCAACCTTCTTGAAGAACGATTTATGCCATCCCAGCACATACCAGGTCAGCGCGAAGGCCGGCGCACAGAACACGCCGAACAGGATAGGATGCGGCATCGTTGTCTGCGCCCGCAGCAATCCAAGCCGAGGTTCGAAAATCCACTTCTGATAGACGCTTAAAACCTTGCCGAACAGGTTCAACAGCGGGGTCTTGCCCGTAAAGGATTCGAACAGAGCAAAAGGCAGAAGAATAAGGATGAGCAGGAACAGGCATTTCACAAAATACCGAAACGATTCCAGATTGCGGATATAGGTGCGGGCAATGAAATAAGGCACCAGAGTTTCGATCATGAACATTCCGATGAACTGCCACATCGATGCCAAACCATGATTGACTGAAAAGGACAGAGCCGACCAGAAGCTGAATGAAATCACCAAAATATCAATCGGCCTGATCTTTCCAGCCTTGCCGCTCAGCCATCCGATAATCGCAGGAAACATGAACAACAGCAGGATCACCCGATACCCGCTGAGCTTGAGCCCCCCCAAGTGGAAATAAAACGGCATCGCAAAGGAGAAAATGAGCAAGGCGAGAACGATCGGCTTGGTCGCCGGGGCGCTGGCTTTCGCTGACAAAACGGCTGTCATCTAAAATTCCTGCCTTTAAACGGATAACACATTACAGATTGCACTAACATATTGTCAGTATTCTGGCCGTGCGCTCGAAGCCAATCACTTTTCCACAACATTGCCCGCAATGTCCTCATCGCGAGGGGTAGGATTGCGACAAGCTGGACCCCGCATTCAGGCGATCAATCTGGCTGCCGGGGCGCACGCCGTATTCGTTGTATCCGTCTTTCCTGCCTTGCGCGTAATAGATGAACTGGCTGTCATAATGCCCACCCTGAGAGGGGGTCTGATCCTGAATCAACGCATTGTTGAGCACAACCCAATCGCGCTGGTTCTCGTGCCCGATGATATTGGCCACCGCATTCTGCTCAATGACCACCGAGGTCGAATCCGGAGAAATGTTGATGACCGGAACCGAATGACCGCCGGGCACATGGATCACCGAGTTCTTTCTGATCGAGATATTGTCCGAGCCATGGATCGAAATGCCGTGAATATGACCATTGTAGATCATGTTGTTTTCAACCAGCACATTGCGGTGTCGCATGACTGGGTTGCCGAGGTCCTTGCCGTCTCCGCCAGCCCAGATGGTCTGGGTGAAATCGCCACCGGCCATGTCGAATATATTGTCACGGATAACTATGTCCGAAGACCCCCGGGGCGATACCCGCATAATCTGGATCATGTCGCGGTGATCCTGGGATCCAGCCGCACCGCCAAAATCGTGAAACCGGTTCCGCTCGATTGTCAGGCCATCTGCGGCATCCACATCAACCCCATCGGACCGAATCGTGTGAATGTTGTTGCCCGTAAAGACAAACTGCCGCGATTGCACGGACAGAACTGCTGTCCACCATCTGCGAAACTCGTTGCCTGAAAGGGTCAGGTTCCCGCCCCGCTCGATTTTCAGGCCGATCCCGATACTGTACCCGTCCGCCTCGGACCCTGTTCCCCTTGCAGTCCCACCGTCGAACACGGAATTCGATATCACAATGTCCGTACTGTTCAGGATGACGAAATAGGCAATGAAATGCGGGTCGCCCGCATTGTAGGTGTAATCGAAATAGACACCATCCAGATGCACATTCCTGGCTCCTTCCAGAACCAGACGGGTAAAACAGGCCGGCGCGGCAGGATCGGCGGACCGGATCACCACGGGTGACCGGTATGCTGTGTTCATCCTAAGGGTTCCATAATTCCCCGGCGCCAGAAGAAAGATTTCCCCGCCCTGGGCATTTTGCAGGGCTGCGCCAAGATCGGCGGCATTTGCGACCGGCTGCCCCTTGGTCTGAGTTGCGGGAAGGTGCGTTCGCACGTCTCGCCCCTGACAGGGGGTCTGGGCCGCCACATCAAAACCCAACATGAGCAGTAGCGCCCCTGCCAAGACGAGAATCCGGGACCCGGCCATAACGCACCTTTCTGATAACCACACTTGCAGGAAAGTGTAGGCAAGGCGGGTTCCACTGTCTATCGCGCCTGCTTGCCCGTCTGGCGCCATGGCACGTCCGAATGGCCCTTGCAACGCCCAGGTTTCCCTTACGGCACCGGGCAATTCATTGCCGATGCCTATCGCCCATACGCAAGGACACGCCTGAATGATGGCTATTTTGTGGCCATTGTTGCCCTGGAGGAATCAATTCGCCAAACCCTAGGCAACCGCTAAGGGAAGTGGAACAATTCCCGGTATCGAGTATCGAGTTCACTCGGAAATGACTGCAAAAGGGCAAAATTGTCCTCATACAGGCAACAGTTTCCAAACATAGCCATATTCCGGCCAATCTGTCGCCCTTGTGCGACTGTTCCATACCCCTTGGGTGAGCGGGATCTTCAGCGCTTTGGGATAAGCGCATTTGGAAACACAGGTGAAAGATGTCGACGACTATCATTGTAACTTCCGCCGCAGAGCTGAACCAGGCTTTGTCACAGGCCAGCGGTGGTGAGACGATCCTCCTTACTGCAGGTGACTACGGGTCACTGAACCTCCACAATACCAATTTCGCATCGAACGTGACGATCCAGTCCGCGGATCCGAATGCGAAAGCCAGCTTCTCGGATGTGCACCTCAAGCAATCTTCGAACATCACGTTCGACAGCATCAAGTTTGACTACAGCTTCAGTGGTGGCGACCACCACTTTCAAAGCAAATTCGGCGTCTACGACAGCCAGAACATTACGTTCAACAACTCGATCTTCGACGGCGATGTTGCCAGCGGCACCGGAACATCGGCAGACGGTACCGGCTATGGCACAGGTCTGAACATCGCCGGCTCGACCAATATCAACATCAACAACACCGAATTCTCACAATGGTGGAAGGCTGTCATTGCGGTGAATTCCGACGGGATCAATGTCACCGGCAACGACATCCACACGATCCGCTCCGATGGTCTGGTCTTTGACAATGTCGACAACATCCTGGTCGAGAACAACCACCTGCACGATTTCGGCGGCGCGGCTGGCTCGGGCGATCACCGTGACATGATCCAGATTCAGCGCGCCTATGGCAGCGGCAGCGACAACATCACCATCCGCAACAACCTCTTTGACATGGCCAACGGGGATTTCACTCAGACCATCTGGGCTGGCGGTGACGGCAAGAACATCGACGATCCCAGCGTGATCCACCACAACGTGTTGATCGAAGGGAACACGATCTACAACGGTCACTTCCACGGGATCTCTCTTTATGGTGTGGATGGGCTGACGATCACCAAAAATTCGGTCCTGCACGTAGACGAAAAGACGCTGACAGGCGGGATCGAAATCCCGGCCATCAACGTTTCCGCCGGTTCCAAAAACGTCACCATCGATCAGAACATTACGTCTCAGATCGTGGGGTATAACGGGCAGGCTGACTGGAACGTAGCCAACAACGCCCTGATCCAGCCCAGTGAGTACGGCCAGAACTTCACCTATCAGGCAACGGCACAGGGGAATGGCTACAACCAATATGTCGTCATCCCGGGCAGCCTGGCTGACACACTGAACGCCGGCTCTGCCGTCTCGCACGGTGCCACGGGATCCACCCCCCCGCAGCAGGTTACCCCCGGGGGATCACAACCCAACACCAACCCCACACCACCGGACAGCGGGTCCGGGCAACCCGATACCGGATCCGGGCAACCCGATACCGGGTCCGGGCAGCCTGACACCGGGTCCGAGCAGCCTGACACCGGGTCCGAGCAGCCCGATACCGGGTCCGAGCAACCCGATACCGGGTCCGAGCAGCCCGATACCGGGTCCGAGCAGCCCGACACTGGGTCCGAGCAGCCCGATACCGGGTCCGAGCAGCCCGACGCCGAGTCCGAGCAGCCCGACGCCGAGTCCGAGCCTGTTCTTGGTGCCGACCCGCAGGGCGAACTGGACCCGCAGGGCGAACTGATGATCGACATAACCCATCAGGACAGCCCGGAGACTATCGGACGCCTGGACGAGGTTTCTTACGTTGGTAAAACCCATGTTCCGGCCGATGAGACGCAGGCCGAAGGCGATACAAGCGCCGAGCAGCCTGACACCGGCTCTGAACCTGCCCATGGTGGCGGCTGGCAAAGCGAGTTGTCGATGATCGACATATCCAATCAGAATAGCCGGGGGAACATCGGAACCCTGGACGGAATTTCTGACGCGTCGCAGGTTAGCTTCTCGGTCGACATAACCCGTGACGAAGGTGAAACGGGTGCTGAACGGCTTGTATGGAACCACTCGAATTTCGGCCTGAAGCTGAATAAGAAAGGGCATCTGGTCGCAAAAGTCGACAACAATGATGACGGGTTCCGTAAAGGCTTCAAGATCAAGGATGTCGACCTGGACGACGGTGAAACACATCAGGTCACCCTGATGGTTGATCAGGACACCGACCGCCTTCAGATTATGGTCGATGGTGCCGTTGTCCTGGACGAAACCAATACGGATTTCGATTTCGCCGGCGGACAGGAAAGAGACTGGTACGTTGGTGACAGCGTTGACACCTTTGCGATCGGCGAAGAAGCCCCGTTTGTCGAGCCGTATTCTGATTTGTTCGCGTAACGGCAAAGATCGCTGAAAATACAGCCTATTGATTACCACTGCATGGGCGGGTGCCGAAAATTCGGACCCGCCCATATCTATTCCGCCCCCTGGCATTGCCAGTCATGTAAACTTGGGTGCATACGTTCTTTGAATGCTGCCAGCATTCATCTAAAGATTGGTCAAACAGCCATGTCACTGCCTTAATAGGCGTATTGCAAAAAGTCTTTTTATCGCGATTGGCCCCGTTTCAAATGCCGCGCAAGGTTACGGGTTTTTTGGGAGAGTAAATGGTACAGTCAGAAATACGCTGGCACACGGATTGCAGACAGGATTATCTGGATACGGTCTGGAACATCATAACAGATGAAAAACCGGCCCGGATCATGGAAATCGGTGGCACGACCAGCCGATCGACCGGCGACAAGACACTGCCCGATCATGTCACATCCTTCACGATCAGTGACATAAGTGCCGAAGAACTTTCCCATGTTTCCGATGAGTTCGACACCCTTCAGATCAACGCCTGCGGCGATGTCAGCCATGTGGATCAGAGGTTCGATCTGATCATGTCCAAGTTTTGTGGCGAGCATATGCCCGACGGCAAGCAGTTCCACAAAAACATGCATCACCTTCTGGCGGATGGTGGCGTTGCTGTTCACTTGGTGCCGACCATTTTCGCCTCACCGTTCCTGATCAACTGGCTGTTTCCCGAACAACTGACACGCAAGGCGGTTCAACTGTTGCAGCCCCGGCGCTTTGATGGCCAGAATACCGGCAAATTCCCCGCCTATTACTCACTGTGTCGCGGCTCGACACCGTACATGCGAAAGGCGTTGGCGGATGTCGGGTTTTCGAGCATCGAAGTACACGAATATTACGGGCACCATTACTATGATAAGATTTTCGGCCTGCGGCAGCTGGATAACGGGCTGGCGCGTCTGTGCGCCCGGCACGAATGGGCGGTTTATTCTTCCTATGCCATCATCATAACGCGCAAGTAAGTGCCCCAGACCGGGCCCACGGCGTTTGACAGGAAACCAGCAAGACCGGAGGCTGTGGAAAGAGCGGAGCCACAAAACAGCCAAACAGACGAAGTAATGGAATTGACGCCCCAGTTTATGAATACCCGCTTCGACAGGTGGAGCGCATGACAAGTTGAGATCCGAGGACGTAGAGATGTTAGAGTCAAAAAGTTATCAGGCCTATATGAACAGCCCATACAAAAGCAGTAAGCATTCCACTTACTTCGATGTGTATGACAAACTTTTTTCTCCTTACATCGGAAAGGATATCACGTTTGTTGAGATCGGCGTTCTGGGTGGTGGATCTCTTTTCATGTGGCGGGAGTTCTTTGGCCCTCAGGCCCGCATCATCGGCGTTGAACTGAACCCCGATGCAAAGCGCTGGGAACAGGAAGGGTTCGAGATTTTCATCGGCAGCCAGAGCGATCCGGATTTCCTTGAAAAAATTGTAAGGGAAGTCGGTGATATCGACATCGTTCTGGATGATGGCGGCCACACCTATGAACAACAGATCATTACGACGGAATGCCTGTTGCCACACATCAAGGATGGCGGGATGCTTGTGGTCGAAGACACGCATACCTCTTACATGGAAGGGTTCGGGCTTCGGAACCGATCCTTTATCAAATATGCCATGAACATGGTTGATCGTATCAACCACCGTTTCGCAAGGTTGACACCGAATGCTGCAGAAAAACGCGCCTGGGGGATCAGTTTCTTTGAATCCTTTGTGGTGTTTGACGTTAACCGCAAAGCGACCTCGGTTGTGTCTGCCCCGACCGAGAACAACGGTGAAGATTTGCACGCCAAGGATTTCAGGCATGCAGATAATCAGACCTACGAAACCCTGCTGAAAACATCCAAGGGGCTTTCCGCGCTCAAGGCGGTTCCGGGCATGCGTGCAGTGGCGAAACTGGTTCGGGCGACGGTGTCTCTGCCGTCCAACATTAAACGCGCCCGCAAGTTGAAAGAGTATTTCTGAGCGGGTGATGGGCACTCGTGCGCCATGTATCTGCAGAAAACGAGTAACATGAGCTTCGCGCTACCAGTCAAATTCCGTCAGCCTACTTGTTTATGCGTTCACGACCGCACCGGGCTTGGTCAAGGATGGCAGAAACCCGGATGACTGGCGCACCCGAAGATGGGATGCCTCTTAACTGGACGACCGAGGAAGGTCGCTGGGCGATGGAGGTTCTCTATTTCATGTTTTACAGGAACGTTTTCTGCCTGTCTCGCAGGCCAGTCTGGCGGCAGGTGTCTTCCTTCTGTTGTCATGGATGCTGGCGCGGCAATCCAGCGATCGTGATAACCGACCCTTTGCGACCTTCCTGATTTTCACGCTTGGCGTTCATCACATCTACATGATCAACGCCCTTACTTTTTCGAGCCACGTGTTTGCTTTCCCGCTGGCGTTGCTGCTTTCCGTTGCGGGGTTTAAGTGTTTTGAACGGGGCATTTTGCAAGGTTTTGGCGCGCGGGTGATCTGGCTTTTGATCGGTGCGCAATGCATTGCGCTTTGCGCAGCGCTCTATCAGCCTTTCGCCCCTTTTGGCGCCGTGATCCTGTTTCTCGCACTGATCCAAACCCACCATTACAAGACCAGGGATGTAGGCATATTCATCCTGCTGTCGGCAATTGGATCATGCCTTGGCCTTCTGATCTATTTTGCGCAGGCCCAGCTGCGTGACCACGTCCCCACGACCAACCGTATCGCGATGCCCTCTCTCCACGAGTTGCAGGGCAAGCTTGAAACGGTCCTTTAATTGCTTGGCCAAATCTGGCGGGGGTCGCTACAAAGAATACCCTGGGCAATCAAGATCCTGAACACCGCCTATATCGGAATCGGGTTCTTGCTGGGCGTTGGGCTGAGCATTTCAGTCCTTATACGGAACCCGCACAACTGGGTGAATGTCCTGCGTATCCTGACGGGCATGACCGGTATTCTCTTGCTGCCCTTACTGATCTGGTTCTCCTACGTTGGGCAGTGGATACCGTCACGGGCCGTCGCCTATGTAGGTTTACCGGCTACGGTTTTCTACTTGGCTGTTGGTGCAGGAATACGGGTACAGGGATTAAAGTCACCGGCCATTTTGGGTCTGCCCCTGATCGTTGCGCTTACATACGCGGTCATGGCGCGGTTCGTCTGGTACGATCAGTCCGAAATGGGAGGCCGTGATGAGGCGCTTGCCGAACAAATCATGACACGGCTCTCAGACCTGGAAGGTTACGACGGTGCGCCATTCCGCATCGTCGGGCATACAGACTATCCCGATCTGGATTGAGGAGACATGATCGGCTGGACCGTATTTCACGCCGGAAACTTTCGTCCCGGTATCTTCAAGAACATGTATGATCTGGACTGGTAAGCTGACGGCGGGCTGTATGAAGGTCCCAAAGCCTGTGACGCCTTCCCGGCCGCAAATTCCGTCTATCTGTATCATGGTGCCGCCTATATCTGCCTGTCACAAAGCCCCGGCTTTTCCGGCAACTTCATGTGCGCTGACAGCGACAAGCCCGAAATCGGTCGTGTCTGTGTCACGCCCACAGCAGTTCTGCGGTTCTCGGAAATCTGCGTGCGCCCTATTCGCGGGGACCGAATTGACGTGATACATGTCGCGATGCCAACCGTCCGCAGCGCATTTCACGACGTCGAGAGCCGCGGCTACACTATACATGGCGGGTGTTTCTATACCGCAGGCTGGAACGGTGAAGTGCCGGACGTGACCGACGTGTCGATGGTCGGCGGGGATGGTGCCGTCATCTGGTCCGAAAAGCTGACGCTCAGCGCGGTACGATATCCATTCGATAGCGCAGAATAAGGCGTGCCCGAGCCAGGCCACGCAACGCGCCAGAGTGACTTGAGCCACATCCTGTAGTATCATTCCCGGATTATCGGTCCGAGTAGATGTGTTTCAGAGTGGCTGTTTTTTGCAATGATATCATCAGATGAGAAAAGCGTTTTTCTAATCGGGCGTGAATACCGCACATATGCTGTCCTGTGTGTCCTGTGTGTTGCTCTTATATGTGTTGTCCTGCTGCGGCTCTGGGGGATTGAGCAACGCAGCATGTCCCATCCGGAAATCTATATCCCCGGTATCGAGCTGGTTCCGGGTATTTCCGAGCCACCGCCCCGCCATGATCTTGCCGGAACGATCTGGTGGCATTTCCATGACGAACCGCATCCCATGGGGTGGTATGTCAGCATGCTGGGCTGGACAAAGCTGTTCGGAACGTCACATCTGTCACTGCGGTTTCCGGGCGTCCTGTTTGCCATGGGATCGGTGCCGCTGATTTTTCTGATTGCGCGCAGCATATTCGGATCGTCCATCGGCTGCCTGGCCGCATTGCTGTTGTCGCTTCACGGCTTCCACATCTTCTGGAGCCAAATGGCACGTATGTATGTCGCCGGTGCCTTCCTCTCCCTGCTGGCGACTTGGCTTTTGCTCTGCCTGGTGAGAACACCCAGACCACGGCCCTGGCTTGAGCTTGCTTATGTCGCGTCAGTTGTGGCCGGAGTGCTGACAGTCGAGTTTTTCTGGCCCCTGATCATGATCCACCTGTTGTGGACTGCATTGGTTCTGCCCCGGTCCGAGTTGGTACCGACCCGCTTTTCACACAGGATCGGCCTGTGGCAGGGTGCCCGGTTGTTTCAGATACAATCCCTTGCCTTCATCCTTGCCGCCCCTGCGCTGCTGCATGCCGTCTATCGCGCGCGCAAAGGCGCAACGTTTGATCCATACCCGGGTTTTCTGGTCGAGTACTTCTCTTTCGGATTTCTGTTTGCCAAAGACGCATTCTCCATTCCACAGCTACAGATCAATGTGATCTGGAGCTGGTTACTTCTGGCCTTTGCCCTGCTGTTGCTGACAGCCAGCCTGAAAGCCCCCAAGCGCGAGGCACCGATTTTCGCCACGACCCCTCGGGTTCCCGTCTGGATTCCGGGCCTGCTGGCTGTTTGCTCAGCCAGCTTCATATTCTGGCTCGCCTCAATCGCACACCGTCGGAACGAAGCCCTGATGGCAATGACCATCTTGCCGTTTTTGGCATTGCTCATCCCTGCCTTGGGCGCGGTCTGGGGCAGGTTTGTCCCCCGCCTTCCATCGCGCACCCTGCATCACCCTCAGGAACGGGCACTGCTTTTGTGGCTGCTGGCGGTTGCCGCACCGTTGATCCTATTTGCAGCGTCCCATGTGGTATCCGTCCTTGCCTCGCGGGCTTTTCTGGTTTTTGTGCCTTACCTGCTGATCCTCTGCGCAGCAGGGGCAGTCTGGCTGTTTCAGAACATTCGCTTCAGGCTGGCAACGACAAGCCTGTGCCTGCTCGTCTTTGCTGCCAGCGTACCCTACGCCACCCGAAAGCCCGGCGCGCCCAACGATTATCAAGGCATTGCGCAAGCCGTGCTATCTGAAATGCAGCCCAGCGATCTTGTTTTTCTGAGGAACCGGGATTGGGTCGATACACCGCTGTTCTATTACATCAATGATGCGAATTTCGTCGTCTCCGAATACGATATCTCTTTGCGCACCAACCCCACATCCCGCGTCTGGCTGATCACGTGGCCCCACGAAGGAGAGCTTGTCATCACCGATGCACGGCGTGAGGCGTTGAGTGACTATGAAAAGACACAGAAATTCGAAAAACTACGCGCGCAGGCAGAACTTTTTGAGCCTAAGGTAAAACCATGATCACCTGTGCTCAAACGAACGAAAAAAGGCCTGCGTCATGGTGACGTTAAACATGAGTACCCCCACATTTCTATCTCGGGGGACAGCCCCGGACCAAAACGTCCCGACACTCAGCATCATTGTGCCTATGTTCAATGAGGAAGAAGTTCTGCCGGTTCTGTTCGAACGTTTGGGGCAATTCCTCGATCAGCTTGGGGAAAGCCACGAGATCATCTGCGTCAACGACGGCAGCACAGACGCGACCGCCAGGATTCTGGCTGCGGCGCATGAGCGCGATGATCGTATCAAGGTGCTGAACTTTTCACGTAATTTCGGCAAGGAAATCGCATTGACGGCGGGGCTGGATGCAGCTGCGGGTGAAGCCGTTGTTCCGATAGACGCGGATTTGCAGGATCCGCCCGAACTGATCGAGACATTTCTGGAAAAATGGCGCGAAGGGTTCGATGTCGTCTATGCCGTCCGGCGCCACCGCGACAGCGACACCGCGATGAAACGCTGGACAGCGCGGAAGTTCTATCAGGTCATCAACCGGCTTTCGGGGGTACCGATACCCGCCAATACCGGCGATTTCCGCCTTATGGACCGGCGCGTGGTTCAGGCTGTAGGGCAGCTGCGCGAGCACAACCGCTTTATGAAGGGCCTTTTTGCCTGGGTCGGGTTTCGGCACACCGAGGTGGCGTATGACCGCCCCGAGCGTGCGGCGGGGCAGACCAAATTCAACTACTGGCGCCTTTGGAACTTTGCGCTGGACGGTATTACCGGGTTCAGCACCGTGCCTCTCAGGATTGCGGGCTATGTCGGCATGCTGACTGCGTTGGCCGCGATCATCTATGGTGTTTTCCTGATCTCACGCACCCTTGTCTACGGGGTGGATGTACCCGGCTATGCCTCATTGATGGTTGCAGTGCTGTTGATCGGTGGCCTGCAACTTGTCGTGCTGGGCGTCATCGGGGAATATCTGGGGCGGCTTTATGCAGAGGCTCAGAAACGCCCGCTTTACATTGTCGAAAGCAGCCTGGGGTTTGAGCCCCTGGACGGTCATTCATCCTGACCCCTCGGCCTCATCTGCGCCGGTAGACAAGAACCTGCCCGTCCCCCAGTGTCCCGGCAAACGCATGCACGCGTTCCAGCCGCCCTTCCGCATCACGTTGCAGATCAGGAATGGCACGGAACATCCGGTCTGGGAACAGAACAACCAGCGTCACAGGGCCAGGTTGGGCCATGGCCTCGGAATAGTCCTGCGCATCCCCGATGGTTCCCCAGTCGGCATCGAAGTGGTCTTCGAAAAGGGGGCCGCCCGGGTTGATCGCATATACCCGTTCTGACGGGCTGCGGGTTTCTTCCACAAGCGCAAAAGCCCCCGCCAGATCCTGTTTCGGAGCAGAATAGTTCCGCTGCACCAAGAACACGGACACCACGATCATCGCCAGAACGCCCAACGCAAAGAGCGGCGATCCAAACCGGGGCTGTTGAGCCCACCGTGCCACCGCATCAGCACCGTATCGACACCCCACAACGGCCAGAATAATGATCAGCCCGATATCGACGAAAAAGAACCTCGGCCAGATCCGCATCTCAAGCGACAGCAGAAGCAGCAGCGTCACGGCGATATGCATGGCGATGGACGGGAAAAACAACGGCTGCGCCGCATGCGCCCCCACGGCACCGAAGACGATGACGGCCAGCCCACCGATCGCGATGAACAACATCAGCGGGCCGGTATCCCCAACCGCGGTCCGCAAACCTTCGACAATTGTCCAGAGCGGGTTCTGGTATTCCTGCATGGGGTCCACGGCGGATGTCGCCGAAACCTCGCTCACCGTGCCCGCTATGCTTGGCAAGATCGGCAGATACGCGAACAGGACCAGAACCAGCGCAACCGCAACACCCACCAGCGGATGCAGCACCCATTCGCGGGTCAAAGTGCCCCGGCCGAACCCGGTCACAAGGGAAAGCAGCCAGATGAGACCCAGTGCAACAAAGAAAAATGCACCGGTCAGATGGGTGAAAACAGCGGCCGCGGCGGTAAAGCCGAATGCAACCCAGGTGCCGGTCGCTGGCTGGCGCATCCCCCGCAGAAAGAAAATGAAGCCAAGCGTGCTCCAGAATGCAAGCTCGGTATATCCGCGCGCGTTCTGAGAGAACCAGACCTGATGATAGGACAGGGCCACCAGCAAGGCAGAAACATGCGCAATCGTGCTGTCTGCAACCTCTTTTGCCAGCCACCAGATTACCCCGACTAGACCGACGCCAAACAGGACGGCCGGAAACCGGTATGCCCAGGCCTGATCTCCGAAGATCTGGGAAACCAGCTTTGCCTTCATGCTGAAAAAGTAATGATGGTTCATCGAATATTCGCGCATCATCTCATTCCACGGAAGGCTGACATGCGTATCGACGGTCCGGATTTCGTCATACCACAGGGGCGCGTTCAGCCCGGCGCTTCTGAGGACTGCGGCAAGAAGAAGAATGAACAGGAGTATTGCCAGATCGTTGCGGTCAAGCGCGGGGGAAGGCTGTTTCATGGGCTTCTCCAGTCCACTCGGTTCAGGTCAGGCACCCGGCAAAATCGTCGGCCTGGACACGGCGCATGCAGGTGCCGGTCCTTCTTTCGCATCCCACCGTATCCGGGGCGCATACTGACACAAGGCTCGGATGCAGGCGGTTTCACCTCAAAGCAGCCCAAATACTCGATAATATACAAAACATCCCCTTATTGTTTCCACTTCCTGCGCTCTGTCAGGCCACCCCATCCAGCATCTGCCGATAAATCTGTTCGATCCGTTCATGCACATGGGTTGGGTCGAAACGGTCCTCACGTGCCAATGCGCGGGCGTTGGCCCCCAAGGTTTTACGCAGCCCCTCGTCCCCTGCCAGTTCCAGAACGGCAGCGGTCAGCCCTTCGACATCACCGACAGGGCAAAGCCGCCCAACCCGGTCCGACACAAGCTCACTCACACCGCCGCAATCTGTCGCTATCACGGGCAAACCGGCGTGAAAGGCCTCGACGATTGAAATCGGCAGAGCCTCCCACCGGGACGTGAGCAGCATGAAATCCGCGGCGGCCATATGCAGGGGGACGGTATCGATCGGCCCCAGAACCCGGATGTTGTCACGCACCCCGGCCGAAGCAATCCAGTCCGAAAGCACGTCCGCCAAAGGACCGTGACCAGCCAATGCGATCACGATATCGCGCCGGACCTTCACCAGCCGGGCCAAAACATCGATCATCACGTCGATACCTTTTTGCGGATCCAACCGGGCCGGGCTGAATATCAGCACACCTTCCTGGTCGCGCAAAAGCTTCTGTCTCAGCGCCAGAACGGCGGCGGGGTCCTGATCTGGCGGTGCCGGCACACCAAGCCCAAGCTGGGCTGTGCGCGCCCGGGGCAGGCCACGAGCAATCAATGCATCAAGGGTTTTACGGCTGGGACAAGCGGTGACATGGGCAGAGAACTGAGCGCTGCGCGTCACCCCACCATATCGTTCGGGCGTCGAGCCGTGAAAGGTAAAGAGACGGCGTGCCGGCTGACCGGCAAGCGCCAACCGGGCCACAAGCGCAGGGGCAGTTTCGTGAGAGTGAACAAGGTCGAAACGACCGCGGGCGGCGATCTTTCGCAGTTTTTGCGCGCAGCCCATGGCGGTTCCGAGCCGCCTCATCATACTGAGACCTTCATCTTCCGACACATGTTTCAGGTTCAACGCATGAAACCCGATATCGCGCCCTTCCTGGCCCCATGGACCAGGCGATCCCCCCAACTCGACATGATGTCCCCGATCCCGCAGGTAACTCGTCAGGTCGAGAATATGGCGCTGAATTCCACCTCGTTCGAATGCTGGCCCCAATTGCAGAACGCGTAGCGGCCGGGTGGAACGTCCGGTTGCAATATCCAGATCCTGCTCTGGTTGCCCTGAAACATAGGCCATGGACGAAACCCCTTACCCCCTTGTCCGGGGCACATGCGGACGTCATACAAACCCGCCACCCGGAAAGGTTTTACCAAATCGATTGCAGGTTCAGCACCGTTGATCTGATATGGTACGAGGCCGAGCAATGTTGAAACACAGCCATCATATGGCAGGTGCGCAATACGTCAAAGGTATCGTCGGCATTGGGGACGTCGATAAAGGGGAATGAATGCAGCAGCGCCCGGATTTCCCGCCTTTCAGGGGGTTTAGGTGCCGTCATATAAGCCAGACCACTTCAAGTGCCCTGCCCTGCGAGACGAGCCACTCAATGAACTCGTATTCGCTGGGCTGAAAACAGCAGCAAGATCAATCAGGAGCTTGAGTGGATTGGCATGAGCAGAAGGTCAGTATGTGGAGATCCGGATTTGGATTCACTTTGCCGCAAATCGTCATACATCTGATCAAGCGCTTCAAGAGAACGATGAGCCAAGCGTCCCGGGCCGGAGGCACCAAGGTCGATGATCTGCACGTCGTCGCGTAACGCGAGCGCGTCCCGCAGCATTTTGTAGCCACCTGAACGCTCAAGACCATAGGGCCAAAACTCCAGCACAACCGGACAACGCATTCTGGTCAGGCTCTGTGCACAGCTCAGCACGTGACCTTCATGCCCCTGCGTGTCGACCCAGATCAGGTCTGGCCCGTTTTCGGGCAGCAGGCCGTCTTGTACCAGGCTGTCAAAGGTACGAACCGGCACATCCTGAAGGTTCCAGTCACCTTCGTCATGCAGGTTTGCGGCTGTGTCGTCGGAAACACGCAGACGGTGATCTCCGAAATTGGACGGAGAAAGTTCCATCTGCATCGTTCCGTTCCGGTTCGACACAGCCATCTGATGGCAGGTTACTTTATGCTCTACGTCATGCAGCAGCGCGTTCGCGCGCAAAAGGCGAAAATTTTGCGGATCAGGTTCGAAGGCAATAACCCGGTCAAAGCCGCGTCGCGCCGCATGCATCGAATGGGATCCGATATTCGCGCCGATATCCACGAAACATGATGTTGCAACATCATGTCCGTTTTCCCTGAGCATTTGAATCACATCGTCGATGGCCTGTTCCTGGAAACGGCCTTCCTGACGCATAGACCAGCCAATTACGGCATCACTGCGGTGCGTGATCCAATACCCTCCCGCCGCGCCACGGGATATGACAAGATCCGAGCTCTGCACGAAGGGCTCGAATGGTGCAGAGATGTCTGTGCCTTCCGAAAGAGAGGATGTCTCGTTGCTGGCCACTGTTGCCGGTTCAGGCGACGCGCCGGGATGTTGGCTCGCAGGCCAGGGCAACATCAGATAATCCGGGCTGTTCATCCACTGCCGGAACGGGTGCTTCGGGGATCCGTCGCTCTCAAGAATCCAGTTTCGAAACACCCCACGCGGTTTCCCATTGGTGTGAAACAGTACCCTCCGCAAAGCACGTATTGGACGTCCGTTTGAGGGTCGGAACAGCAGGCGTTCCAGAATGTTGCGCTCAGATTGCATTCACAGTGCCTTCAGTTCTTTTTTGCAGTTCATCGGTTTTGCCGCGCACCGCTGATACTTTCGCACTCAGCGGCACATCTTCATCCAGTCCTTTTGCCCACTGCAACGACAGCCTTGTCTTGGATGGCCAACGCCCGGTGAATATCCGCGCCCGGCCTCATTTGACTCAGGGTGGTATCACGGATCACGTATTCAGCATCCATTGCAGCGTCTCTTCCAGCTTGTGGCGAACGCCCACCGGGATCAGACTTTCCAGATGTGTTGGATCGCCCATCAGAATTTTTATTTCCTGAGCACGCGCAAAAGCAGGGTTGGACACCACTTCGATCTCATGGCCGGTGATGGTCCGGCACATATCCAAGATCTCTCCCAGCGCCGTTGCCTTGCCCGAGCAGACATTCACGGTTTCACCCCGAGGCGCGGTTTCAAGCAGCAACCTGTATATCCGCGCCACGTCGCGCACATCCGAAAAATCCCGCGCGACGTCCAGATTACCCAGCTCCAGCTGCGGCTTCTTTTGACGAAAATGTGAAACGATCTTCGGTACGAGGAATTTGGGGTCCTGCCCGTTGCCCGTATAATTGAATGGCCGCGCGATCACGATAGGAAGGCGGTCGTCAAACAGCCGGGCCATGTGCTCCATGGCAAGTTTTGAAACCGCGTAATCATTAACCGGCGCCGGACGAGTGATTTCCCGGATGGACGCCTCTGTGGCGTTGCCATAGATATTTGCGCTGCTGGCCAGAACAACGGCCTTGCTTCCGTGCCCGGTGTTGGCCAGCGTTTCAAGCAAGCACCGCGTCCCCATCAGGTTGACCTGATAGAAGCTCTCTGCTGTCCCATGCGCCACAAAAGCGACCCCCGCCAAATGCAGCACTGCGTCCGGCGCAACATTGGTGATAACCCGCTCAAGGCTGCGAGCATCGGTTAAATCCGCTTCCAGGTAATTGGGATCGGGTTCAGGGGCCGGATGAGCCCCAGTCCCCCAAACATCCCATCCCGCCCTTGCAAGCTCTTTCGCGGCGTAGCGTCCGGTAAACCCGTGGCGTCCGGTAATCAAAACTCGGAGCGCAGACATCAGAAGGACACGCCCTTCTCGTTACGCGCCAAATCTGCCTCAACCATCATCTGGCAAAGGTCCTCCAGGGACGTCGAGGCTTCCCAGCCAAGCTCTTGTTTTGCCTTGCTTGCGTCACCAATCAACAAATCCACTTCGGCAGGCCGGTAGAATTTGGGGCTGATCTGCACGAGAACACGGTTGCTTTCGGCGTCGACGGCCACTTCCTTCTCGCCCTCGCCTTCGAAACGCAGCTCGATTCCCGCACTCTTGAATGCCATGGAGACAAAATCCCGTACGGTCTCGGTACGACCGGTTGCCAGCACAAACGTGTCGGGTTCATCGGCTTGCAGCATACGCCACATGCCGTCCACGTAATCCCGGGCAAAACCCCAGTCGCGTTTCGCGTCGAGATTGCCCAGCTCAAGGCAGTCAAGCTGGCCCAATTTGATTTTGGCGACTGCGTCGGTGATCTTGCGGGTCACAAATTCCAACCCCCGCAGAGGGCTCTCGTGGTTGAAGAGAATGCCCGAGCTGCCAAAGATACCATAGCTTTCGCGGTAGTTTATCGTCATCCAGTGCGCATAAAGCTTGGCAACACCATACGGGCTGCGCGGCCAGAACGGGGTCGTCTCGCGCTGTGGCACTTCCTGAACCTTGCCGAACATTTCGGAAGTGGACGCCTGATAGAACCGGATCTTGGGGTTCACAATCCTGATGGCTTCGAGCAGATGCAGGGCACCGATGCCGGTAATCTGCGCCGTCGTGTGCGGTTGTTCGAACGAAACGCCCACAAAACTTTGAGCGGCCAAGTTATAGATTTCGTCCGGCTCTACCTGCTGAATAAGCCGGATCATCGTCCCCATGTCCGTCAGATCAAGCTCGGACAGAACCAAATTGGGGTGATTGCGAATTCCCAGATCTTCAATGCGCCAAAAATTCGTGGAAACAACCCGGCGAAAGGTGCCAACGACCTTGTATCCTTTGTCCAGCAACAGCTGTGCGAGATAAGCACCATCCTGCCCGGTGATACCTGTAACGATCGCAGTTTTTGTCACTCCTAATCCCTTTCTGTTTTGTCGATTGCCCATCGGATGAGACACCTCGACATGAGCAATACTCTTTTTTGTCAACTTCGCCATGTCTACATGGCCGCTGCGGTGTGATTTCGCTTAACTCCCGTTGCGGAACAAGCGACCTTCAAAATTTTGCATCGGAGGGGAACCGTTCTGAGCCGGACTTTGAACCGGGGGGCGAACTTTTCGATCAAGGGCTGACCGGCTCAAACGCCTGAAACTCTCCAATATGCGTTGAATTATCTGGGTGCGTACATAGCCTGCCCCATATCCTGAGCCACATCAGACCAGCTGCGCAGATCCGCGACTTTGATTTTGTCTTCCAGGGTTGCCCGGTGAGAGGGATCATTGAGCCTCAGGACAGCTTCGGCAATGCTTTTGACACTCATTGCATCACAATATTCAACCAGATCCATTCCAACTTCGACAAGCGAGCTGTTCTCGGCGACAACTGCGGACTTTCCGTAAGCCAACGCCTCGCCCACAGGCAGGCCCCAACCTTCGTAGACACTGGGCATCAATACAAACTGGCAATTCTTGTAGAGAACGTGAAGCTCTTCGTCCGTTGGGCCCTTAACTTCGCTGACATAACCGTACACATCGCCCGTCCCCTTCATCAGAAGATCAAACTCTGTCGTCACCCAGCCCCTGCGACCGGCAAATATCAGCTTTGGCAGGTCCGTATGACCCTGATCAACCAGATATTTCCATGCCATCGCCGTGCGCCAGATATTCTTGCGCAGTTCCACCGTGCCAACACAAAGGGCGTAGGGTTCACCAACAATTTTCCGCAAATGGGCATTGAGGTGGCGAGCATCTTCAAGCTGAGGGTATGCGTCAAACGAAATCCGGGAAGACACGGGGCCTTGCTGATGCACCTCGTTCTCTGCGGGTTCGGTTTTGGACAGTCCCGCCTGCGCCAAAGGAACAGTCGTTGCGGTGTGCTGAATGTCATGCGCCTGAAAAAAGCGTAAAAGATCGCGCCGGGTGGCTTCGGAAATCGTCATGTAGCGGCTCGTATATTCCCGAGAGGTCAAAAGCCAGTCATAGAATATGTAAGGCATGCTTCCAGCTGTAAGCTGTGGCGCTTCGATTGGGATCAGATCGTAGACAAGCGTGTGTACTTCCATCCCATGCTCTTTGGCCATTTTGAACCCCTGGCTCTGATGCGCCTGCCAGCTGCTGTCCAGAAGCACAAGATGATCACCCTTTGCTGCCACTTCGAATAGAGCCTGCTCTGTTCGGCGAGATCCCGACGTGCTTTTGGGGGCTTTCCCCCATCGGACTGCACGCCACATTTTCGATGTCATGTCCTTTTTGCGAAACGGCGCCTCGCTCCGCAGCAAGCTCATCACATCTAACCTGGTGCGGTGATAATAATACTTCACAGGGCTGCGCCGGTATCTGTCCAGAACCGGAAGATTGGACCGCGCCGCTTTCCTAGGATGGAAGAGTTGCCGCAATTTCGCCGGTGAAGCGAGTGTATCGCGCCCTATTTCTTCGAGAAGCACACAGCGCTGTGTCCCGGAACGCGGCTCGCACCAACTCAGGTAGATAAGTTTCGGGTCGCTGAGTTTGGTGAATTCCGTGATCAATTCCACCATGACACGTTGAATGCCAGAGTAGCGGTCAACTTTTTTGATGTAATTGATCAAGCCGGAAATATCGAAAAAAACCTTGTTGCCATCTGTGTTAAACGTAGGGGTATTCATTTTTACTCTCCATGCATTCACGCAGATGAATTGGTTTCTTCTTTTCGGATAGTTTTGCAGCTTTTCCAAGGTGTGCCGGGTGCAATAAACTAACGCGATCTTGTCCTGAGCTTCGGAATTCATATTGCCGAGGTGGTGGTTCGGGTCGCCGCATATGGGGGCCAGAGCATCCGCCCCGGGCGGTTTCAGTAACCCAGTTTTTGCAACACCCCGCGCAAGTCCACGGCAACGTCCGTCCAGGTGCGAAGCTGCGGTTTATGTGCGGTAATGCGCGTGCGCAGTTGTTCGGTGAAATCCGGGTCCGTCAGCAACCTTGTGATGTGATCTGCAAGCTGATCGGCCCGATCCGGGTCGAAATAAACGCCAAGGTCTCCGCACACTTCTTTCAGAGCGGCCGCGGTAGAGCAGAGCGCTGGCGTGCCGAACCACAACGCTTCGCCTGCGGGCAAACCCCAACCTTCCATTCGGCTGGGCATGATAAGCGCCAGTGCATTTTGATATAGATTTACCAAATCCGTCTGGTTGGGGTTTTCGCGAAAAACCACATGATCGCGGATTGTGCTGCATTCATCCGATTGCAGATAGGCCGTGGTCTTGTGGCGCAACGCCCCGGCCAGAACCAGCGTGGGAACGTCTTTTCCATCCCGTTTCAGAATGCGCATCGCCTCGAAGACCACATCCAGGTTCTTACGGCCCAGCATTGATCCAACGGTCAGAATATAGGGCTGCTCAGGGGCGTCCTGCTCAGCCTGTTCGGTTCCTTCCGGACATTCATGCACAAGAGGCACAGCAAAGGTTTCTGGCGCTTCAGGCAGGATATCTTTTTGGGAAAAATCCAGAATCTCCTGCCGCGTGAACTCGGAATTGGCCAACAAGGCTTTGGACCGCGAAACCAGCAGTTGGTTGTCCCCGATGAAGTTGCGCGGAAAGCTTGCCAGCCGGTGTTCAAAATCGTGCAAGGGGATCATGTCATGCAGCATGGGAATGATGTCGCAAGACACGCCCTTGCGATCCAGTGCGCACAGAATCTCGACGATCAGCTTGGGTCGCCCGCAGCTCACTAGGGTTTTGCCGGACATGTCTATGGGCGTCATGCCCGGTGCGATCGCTTCCCAGGCCTTGCGGTTTCTGCGCATGACCAGCGGCCGGACAGCTGCAAGCGCCAGATCCCGCAACACGGATTTGGTATAGTGGTGACTGCGCACACGCACTTGCCGGATTCCGCTGGGAACGTTCAGGTCCACCCCGCCATCTGCCCGCAGACTTGGGAAGATTTCAAACAGCTCATCATGACCTTGTGAGAAAACGGCGAACCTGACGGCGGTGCCCTGTTTTTTCAGTTCTGCGCCAATCTCGGCAACGACCCTGGCAATCCCGTAGTAGCGCAGCTTACCGGTTGAGGCCAAAAGAACCTCAGTCAGGTCATAGACAACCTGCTGCTTTTCGGCTGCATTAAGCTCTTTCACCATTCCCGTTTCCGTTCGATCATCCGTTCAGTTGAGGCTGTCTTCCCGGAGCGTTCTAGACCCGGGAATAAACGTCCTCATAGCGGATGATGTCATCTTCGCCCAGATAGCTTCCGGTTTGCACCTCGATCAGAACCATTGGCACTTTGCCGGGGTTTTCCATGCGGTGCACAGCGCCAAGCGGGATGTATACAGACTGATTTTCGGTGACCAGTTTGACGTCGCCGTCGACCGTGACCTTCGCAGTGCCCTCGACCACGATCCAGTGTTCGGAACGGTGGTGATGGCTTTGCAGGGACAGGGCCGCGCCGGGGTGGACATGGATGCGTTTGACCTGGAAGCGTCCACCAATAACCAGACTTTCATACCAGCCCCACGGACGGAAATCCTTGGGAAATATAGTGGCCTGGTTTGCGCCCTTGGCCTTAAGCGCTTCGACGGCTTTCTTCACGTCCTGCGCGCGGGATTTATCCGCCACCAGAACCGCGTCAGGCATTGCCACGGTGATGACGTCCTTCAGGCCGATACCCACCACTTCCAGATTGCCCGCCTCTGAACGCAAAAGCGTGTCGCTGCAGTCAATAGCCGTAACGCTGCCCGCCGCCACAACCCCGTTTTCATCGGGGCCCGCTTCACGCCAGACCGAGTCCCAATCACCCAAATCAGACCAGCCAGCGGAAAACGGCACGACGCTCAGGTTGTCGGCTTTCTCCATCACGGCATAGTCGATCGAGATATCTTCGACCTGCCCCCAGGCCTCAGGGTCCAGCCGCAGGAAACCAAGATCCGTCGTGGCTGCCTCGCAAGCTGCCTTGACCGGGGCCATCAGCGCCGGCGCGTGGGTTTCAAAGGCGGCGATGACATCATTGGCCCGGAACAGAAAGATACCGCCATTCCACAGATGTTTGCCATCGGCCAACATCGCCGTTGCCGTATCCACATCCGGTTTCTCGACAAAACTGTCGAGCTTGACGGGCGCGGTGCCGTCAGGCGCCCCCGCCAGCTTGAGATACCCATATCCGGTCTCAGGGCGGTCCGGCATGATTCCAAAGGTCACCAATTGCCCGGCCTGGGCCGCGGGCACGCCTGCGGCCACAGCGGCGCGGAACGCATCTGCATCAGGCACGACATGATCGGATGGTGCGACCAGCAACAGGGCCTCGGGGTCGGATGCCGCCACATGCAGGGCCGCAGCCAGAACCGCAGGCGCGGTATTGCGCCCTTCCGGTTCGATCAGAATCGCACCTGGATCAATACCCGCTGCCAGCAACTGTTCAGTCACGATGAACCGGAAATCAGACGCGGTCACCACCAAGGGCACGCCATACCCCTCTCCGGACAGGCGCCGGGCCGAGGCCTGAAACAGGGTCTCTTCCCCGGTAATGGCGGCGAACTGTTTTGGATAGGATTTCCGGGACAGCGGCCAAAGGCGGGTGCCGGAACCGCCGCAGAGAAGAACAGGAGTGATGGACACGATCAAACAACCTTTGCCAGTAAATTGAGGTTTCTACTCTCAACTTAACACCGGTTTTTCAAGACGCTTCTTTTGTTACGGGGCCGGTTTTCGGCAAAAAAATGATCACCGCGGGTTCCAAAGGTGCGGTCGCCACAAGCCGACCACCCCGGGAAGGCCTGATCAAATCGATTACAGACTCAGCACCGTTGATCTGATACTGTGCGAAGCTGAGCCATTTTGAAACATGGCCACCATATGGCAGGTGCGCAGTACGTCAAAGGCATCCCCGACAATAGATACGTCGAAAGGGTGAGTGAATGTACGAAGCGATTGGCCAGTCTGCTGGCGAAGATATTATTGAAAGAAATGCAACAGCCGTAACCGACAAGGTTCTTCTCGTCACAGGTGGGGCGACGGTTGGCGGCAGCATGGTGGATAGCAATAGCACCATCGTCGATGCGCTTGGCCGGCAATTGGGCATCATGCGCACATCATCGGCCATCTGGCAGGATGTGGCGCTGAAGGCGGTCAGCGCCGAAATGCTGCTGGCCCGTGCCCTGTTCAGACGGAAATCTAAATTCAAGAAGGCGCCTTACCGCGCCGCAGTCGAGCGGTATTTTTCATCTCAATCCTATGTCAGCGCGCCTGAACTGACCGAAGTCGTGCTTGCAGGCGATCTGCGCAAGGAAGGGATTGCTTTTGAAGCGACCACTTTTGCCGGGCTTGCTGATGCCGAAACACGCAACCGACTTCTGGGTGAATGCAAATGCGTCTTTGTTTCAAGCACATTGATGCGAGATATGAGCGAGCTCATACCGCTGGTTAAGATGCTGAAACAACCGCATAACAAGGTTGTTGTCGGGGGTGCCCTGGTTTCACTTTTGCATGATGACTGGACACATGTTCCGGGTGCCGATCTTGTCGCCATCGGCTATGGGGAAATGCTTGTTCCCGTATTGGCACGCTGGATCAAAAGCGGCTATCGCGACATTGAACCCCCTGAAAACGGTCGCGTTGTGGAACGTCTGGGCAATACGCTGGTCTACAGCGGCAGCCCATCCGGAAAAAGCCTCGACTGGCTGCCCACTCCGGACTGGAAACTGGCCGAGGCATATCACGGCCGCAGTTTCGAGATGATCAATTATGAATCCGTCCGCGGCTGCCCCTATCGGTGTTCTTTCTGCAATTTCCCCTTCCTGTTCGAAGACACCATGTTCCGGGTCAAATCCGCCCGCAAGATTTTCGACGACTGGATGATCTACGCCAAGGGAGGAGCAAAGATCATCAATTGCATGGACAGCCTGTTCACCATCCCGCCCAAGCGCCTCAAGGAACTGTGCGAGCTGTTGATCGAAGCAGGCAGCCCGGTCGGCTGGACCTGCTATGCGCGCGCGGGTGATCTTGCCAAACCGGGCACCGCAGCGCTGATGAAAGCGGCAGGCTGCCAGCTGGTGCATATCGGATACGAGACCGGCGATCAGGGCGTTTTGGACAACATGAACAAGAAATCCGATGTCGGGCACAATGTTCAGGCGCTGATCAATTGCCGCGAAGCGGGGCTGACAACGGCCATTACATTGATTGTCGGTTTCCCGGGCGAGACAAAAGCCAGCCTGCGCGAAACACTGAAACGTTTGAAAGAAGCGCCGCCGGACCTGTTCTTTGGCGGAGGCTTCAACACCCGCATGGTGTCCATGCCCGTACTGCAACCCGATCAACGGCGACGTTTCGGGCTTGTCACACAGCTCGATCATCTGTCCTCTGCGCCTTACTGGAAGCATGACACCATGTCCTGCCGAGACGTGCCCAGCGGGTTGCGCTGGCTCAACCGCAGCTTGATAGAAGAGAAAGTCGCGCTGGAAGGCAGCCTCTTTTATGAGGGGCTTTTGGGATATGATGCTTCTGACCGCGACGACCTGCTTGATTTTCAGGCCGATCTTGTGGCGACGCTGGGACCGTTGAAATACGGGTTCGATCTGGCCCAACAGGTTCTTCGCGGAATTCTGCATTTCGATGTCTGGCGCAAGCTCCGGCACATAACCCCGGAAACCGAGATGCGAACCCCTCAGATAGATCGTACTCCCGAGCAAATTGAGCAAGCTGGCTGAGTGGGCCAAACCACTTCGACGGTGTTGTCACATTAACTGGATGTGAAAGATAAGAAACAGTCCCCCTCATTCCCGCGCACTGTCTATTCGCAGTATTTCTCAGGGGACCTGCAAACCGCGCCAGAAAGGAAAAAGATCAGAAACCCAGACTCTTCCATATTTCTCCTTCGACGACCGAGGAGTTTCGTGTAGCCTTGGTGTGTTATTGTATCAAGTTCAGGCACATATTCTCAATCGGAAGTTGCTGTTTCGCCGTTTGTTCATAGTGCCTGCCTATTAGCGAGGAGACGTTGCGCATGGGTGTTGGCCAGAACATAGCCGCAGAGAATGCGAACTGGACCTTTGGGGGCAATGTTCCCGATACTTTTGTAGATCACATCAAATTATCCGTACCTCTTTACGAAATGGGTCATGGCCTGATCTGTCAGGTTTCGGATTTTTTCGTCCGCAATGACAGCCTGTGCTATGAAATCGGCACATCGACCGGGGAATTGATCCGCAAGCTTGCCGAACATAATGTCGGCAAGCCGGATGCGCGCTGGATCGGCATCGATGTCGAACCCGAAATGGTGAAGGTTGCCGAAGCGCATTGTGCGGATGTCCCGAACATTTCCATTCTGCATGACGACGCCCGTCATATGGAGATGGAAAAGGCGGACATGATCGTCAGTTATTATACAATGCAGTTCGTCCCACCGCGGTACCGGCAGGAACTGTTCACCAAGATCTACAACACCCTGAACTGGGGCGGTGCGTTTGTCATGTTCGAAAAAGTCCGGGGGCCGGATGCGCGGTTCCAGGATCTTGTGACTCAGCTCTACAACGAATTCAAAATTAGTAACGGATTCTCAAGCGAGGAAATCGTCGAAAAGGCGCGCAGCCTGAAAAGCGTGCTGGAGCCGTTTTCCACCCAGGGCAATCTGGATCTGCTGGGCCGGGCCGGTTTCAAGGATGTGATGAGTATTCAGAAGTATATTTGTTTTGAAGGTTTTCTTGCTATCAAATGATTGCTTAACGCCATGCCGGCAGAGACCGGAGTGGGGCGCCACTTTTTATGGCCGATTGACGGAGGCTGCTGGGAACGCTGATGAACGCGTCTGATTTTGATCTCAGTGAAATGGCGTTGGAGGACGGGCTGAAGGCGATAATTGCTTATTTTCAGCACACCGTACTTATGGCGAAACAGGCTGCAGAACGGATATGACTGTGTCGGTTCCTTCAGATAAACCATCTTGGAGGGTCAGGGCATTCCTCCTGCTGATTGCGGCGCTGCTGGTCTGTCTGTCCGTATTTCTGATCAATGGCGGGCCGCTTTATTACTTCGACACCGGCAGTTATATCCGGCAGGGAAATGTGGCCCTGAGCAGCTTCCTGCCACCGGCAGCTGAAAGTGCTGCAGTAGGTATAACCCACTCTGCCGATGACGATAATACCGCAACCGGATCGCGGTCGCTGATCTATGGCCTCATCATGGCCGCGTTTGTTCGGGTCGATGCCCTGTCCACCCTTCCGGTATTGCATCTGGCTGCTACGCTGCTGGCTGTCTGGATGCTGGCGCGAACGGCTGGCCGGTCTCTGGGCGGTATGCAGAACACAATCACGATGACTGCGGTGCCTTTGTTGTTGGCGGCCAGTACCTCTTTGCCGTTTTATATTGCCTACATGATGCCGGATATTTTTGCCCCGGTGTTGCTGATCGTGATTGCCTTGCTGACGGCTTTTGGGCGGATAATGCAGACCTGGGAACTTTTGTTGATATCCGCTCTGGCCCTGTTCAGCGCCCTTCTGCACCCGTCTCATCTGGCGGTTGCGGCGTTAATGATACCCTTTGTCGCTTTGGCCGCGCTCTGGGGGAAAAGACCACGGCGCTGGCGCGCGACAATCTTGATGATGATGGTTCTGGCGCTGGCACTGGCCGAGCGCAAGGCCTTTCAGGTCACCGTGGAAATCGCCACCAACAAAGAGGTCGTCTATACGCCGCATATCACTGCGCGGCTCATCGTTGACGGGCCGGGCATGGATTATCTGGACGAGGTCTGTCCGAATGCCGAAGTGCCCACCTGCGCACTACACGAAGCGCTGTCGTGGTCAGATGATCCCTACAGGCTGACACCCTCCCATATCATTTTCGAACGCTCCCCCAACCTGGGTTCATTCCGGCTCATGTCACCCGAAGATCAGAAACGGGTTGCCCTGTCCCAACGGGAATTCGCCAAGGCGGTTTTCCTGTCCCGGCCTCTTTCCACCTCGTTGGCACTGGCCCGGAACGGCTATCAGCAGGTATTGCGCTATAGCATTGCCATGACGATCCCAACGGATGTGGAGCTGGAAAACGCCCGCTGGTTGGCCAGAATGGAAGATATCCGGCCCGATATGTTCCAAGGCGGTTCATTGTCTCAGGACAGGGACTGGATAGAAACGGCCGATATCGTGCACGGCGTGATCTATGCCGTCTCTTTTGCCTTTATCGTTTTCATTCTGCTGCGGCCGGGTAGTGTGTCGCGTGACATGAAGCTGTTTGCGCTGTTCATCCTGATCGGAATAGCGGTCAACGCTCTGGTCTGCGGAGGAGTATCACAACCCGCGGATCGTTACGGCGCGCGCGTGATGTGGTTGTTGCCCTTTACAGCCGCCTTTCTTTTCCTTGTTCAGCGCTCAGGCGCTTCGCGTATCATTGCCGGAGATCCTTCGTGAGTTCAGATCACCCCCTTTCCATCAGCGTGGTCATGCCGGCCTACAATGCCGAACATCTGCTGCCGCGCGTTTTGCCGCCATTGATTGAAATGCTGAATACCGGTCAGGTGCAGCAGGTTCTGGTGGTGGATGACCAATCCCCCGACGGCACCGCGGCGCTGGCACGGGAAATGGGCGCAACCGTGTTGACCACGCCCGTCAATGGCGGCCCCGGAGCGGCCCGCAACCTGGCCGCCCAGCAGGCCACGGGCGATATCCTGTGGTTCGTGGATTCCGATGTCATCGCCTGGCCGGACGGCCCGGATCACATTCGCCGGGCGATGTCCGAAGACAATGTGGGCGCCGTGTTCGGATCCTATGATGACGCCCCGGACGGGCAGGCCTGGTTTTCACGCTACAAGAACCTTCTGCACCGCTATCACCATCAACGCGCCCGCCGCGAGGCGCGCACCTTCTGGGCCGGGTGTGGCGCCATCCGGCGCGACGTGTTTCTTGAAGTTGGTGGCTTTGATGTCAAAACCTATGAGGTGCCTTCGATCGAGGATATCGAACTGGGTTACCGGATCGCGGCCACCGGCAGACGTATCCTGGTCGAGCCGCTTTTGCAGGGCAAACATCTGAAGGTCTGGACCATCCGCAACAGCCTGAGCACGGATATCTTCTGCCGCGCCTTGCCCTGGGCCCGGCTGATGATCTCGCGCGAGGGGTTGACCGATGACTTGAACACCTCGATGGCCGAGCGGGCACGGGCCGCAATCGCCGGGCTGTTGCTGCTGTCGCTTCTGGCCCTGCCGTTCTGGCCGGGAAGCTGGCCTTTGCCTTTTGTGTTACTGGCCGCGGCCTTTGTCGCCAATCTGGATCTGGTGCGCGCCATGTCCGGGCATGGCGGGCCGTGGTTTGCGTTCAAATGTCTGCTCTACCACCAGGTCTATTACGTCTATTCGGCCACCATCTATGTCTGGTGCCTGTTCGAATATCACATGCTGGGGCAAAAGCAGAAACTGCGCGTCACGCGAAACTGACAGATCGCGTGACATGGTTGATTAATCGGGCCGGGATCAGAACTGCTTGGCAGGCAGCTGCTCGAACGGCAATTTCTCGATCTGATCGAAACGCGGATTGCTTTCGTGCACATAGAACGAGTCGTAAAGCGAATTGCGCACGAAATGATAGCCGTTGGCAAACAGCAGTTCGTTGAGCTCCGGCGTCGGGCGTTCGATTGTCATCGCCAGGAAGCGGTACTTGTCGAAAGGGAAGTTGCGCAAAATCCGTGTCTCTGACCCTTCGACATCCAGGCTGAAATAGTCGATGTCCTTGGGCGCGTTATAGCGGTCGAACACCTCATCCAGAGGCACAGCTTCTACCGTGACAACTTTGCCTTTCTCACGGAACCTAGCCAGCTTCGCGGCACGGCGCTCGGTCATGTTATCGGCTTCATCCACCAGCAGGCTGCTGCGCTGGCCGTCGATCATGAATTCCAGCTGGCCGGGCTCGGGGTCGACCGCCAGCGGGACTGGTGTGGCTGAACGATGATGCCAGTTGATGATCTTGTTGTAATTGACGGGGTTGGGCTCGATCAACAATCCGGTCCAGCCATAATGCTTTTCCAGAGCAAAGGTGTTGGAATCTGAAAACCCGTCCGCAGCACCCAGTTCGACAAAAAAACCATTGCGCTTGCCGTTATAGACTTCGTTGATCACCCACATATCCTGCCCGCGGTCCGAGACCTGTTTGGGCAGGTAACCAAGATTGTTCATGGCAAACCGACGGCTGAAATTCCGAGTGCTGACCACGCCGATATAAGCGAAATAGGCTGGCTTCTGGAGGAGCGGATAGGCTTCAACCAACTTGGTGAGATTCTGCTTCATAAAGTTCTCCACTTAACCGCCCGCTCTTGGCTTTTCGGGCAAAAACATTGTTGCATAGACATCGGCTATCTTAACCCTGCAATTTTCGCGATATCCCACACCGGGTACAGCGTTCCGCGCGTTCCACGTCCGAAAATTGTGTCAAATGGCACGTGATAGACACGCGCAATGCTGATCGGAACGTCGGTGTTTCCAAGGTCGCTTTCGTAAGCTGCCCGATCACGCGCCACCAGGATCCGATCTTCGACCACTTCGCCGATCATGATCTCTCCGTCTTGCAAAGGTTCGGATGCGGGGCGGACGAAATAATCCGCGACGGTGTTGTCCGGTGCCGGCATCCCAGCATGCACATAAACTGACAGCTCACCGGCCATATAGCGGTTTTCAAGCTCGGCCTGTGTCCAGATCGGCGGGAAGGCTTTCTCGAGCAGTGCCTGCACGACGCGCATCTCGTCCAGATCGGGGAACGGGGCGGCCTCGGTCTCAATGACAATGCGATGTCCCAAGTCCCGCGTCTGTGTAAAGGGGCGTAGTGTTTCCGGCCAGCTGATCCATGCGCTGACCGCCACCCCGGCCAAAGCACAGACCAACGCCGGTGCAGGTGCGGCCTGAACCGGGCGCAGGCGCCAGAAAATGATCAACGGAATGACTGCGGCGGGCGCAAAATGATGCGGCAGGATGCGATAGGCCTGAATATAGAAAAACAAAACATAGGCAATAACAGTCAGGGTCAGGGCTTTGGACAGTTTGTCCTGCCACCGCCACGCCAGCAGAGCCAGACCAGGCAATATTCCACAGGGCAGCAGCCAGAACAGGATTCGTCCGGTGTCAAAGATCGTGACGTACCGCAGGCGGCGCAGGATGCTGCCTGTGTTGAACTCACTGGACACATTTGTCAGTCCCGACGACCGCAGCCCCATTTCAAGCAGCGATGCCAGGGCCACGACGCCAACGGCGATCACCCCTCCTGTGATCACCTGCCGGAACGGCAAGGGCCGTGTCAGCAGGAAATAGGAGATCAGAAAGAAGCCAATCAGCAGAATACCGTTCGGCGCGGTCAGCAACGCCAGCGTGGACACAACCGCCATCCAGCCGAACTTCCGTTCGGTAAAGAACAGGATATAGCCCAGCACCCCCGACAGGATCATCGGCTCGCGCGTCATCGGCAGGGCGATATCGGCAAAATACGGATTGTAAGACGGATTGAATGCCATCACGAAGGAAAACAGCAGCAGGGCAGCCCCAAGCCCAAGAACAGAGCGCACATCAGTGCGCCCGTCCGGCGACGCGCGTACAAACCCCAGAATGACCCCAAACAGGATCGACAGGCCAGGCAGATAGGCCAGGCGAATGGAAACTTCATAGGGTCCAAAGAACCGCACAAACCCGGTTTGAAGAAAGGTCTCTGTCATCATTTTCGGGGTTGGATATCCTCCGATTGCACCGGAGTCCGGAGGCCAGAATGGCAGACCTCTGGTTATGAACAACATTGCGTTCAGAAAGCTGTGCGCGCCGTCATCGTTCAGCGCCTCCCAATAGAATTTCGGAGACATCAGCAACAGGACGGCCAGAGGCAGCAGGACCATGCCTGCTATATCCCAGCCTCTGCCCTGAAACACCTTGGGCTCGGAACGGGCCGGAAACAGGTAAAGGCCCATCAGGCAGAGCAGCAGGATCAGCACGATGAAGGCCGTCCCCGTTATCTGAACACCGCTGACAGCCTGAACCAATGCCGCCATGGCAGGGACACCAAACAGGGACAACGTAAATCCCTTGAGCAGCCAATGTTCAAACCGATCTCCGGACGTACGAATTCCCCATGCCAAAATCATGCCCGGGGCCAGAAAAAACGCCGAAGCCGACAAGGCGATCAAGGGAACCCAGATGTAAAGAAACAACGCATCATCCGCCACGAAGTAAGGGGATGCCCCGTCCGCCAACGCGGCTTTTGCAGATATTGTTGCCGCAATATCCTGCCCGGCCAGCAAAAGACCGGCCAACACAATCAGAAACAAAGAAAGGCGCAATATCATCACGTCTTGAATAAACTCGTTAAAACAAGGCAAGCGAAGGTTAACCGGCGAAAGATATCCTGTTTTCTCACCTAATGTCGCTTCATTTGACCAACCAATTCACTGATAACATGTAAGCCTTATCACCCTGCCAGTTTTTTGCCGATCGGGAGAATCGCGCGCATTATGCGACATCAATGCAGCAAATTTTCTCGTATTGATGATCCAACGTGAACAGAAAATGTTCAGGCTTCTATCTTCCCCGGAAGCATGACCGATACTCGGGCTCCTCCCAAAGGTGATGTCCCGATATTGACCGCGCCGCCATAAAGCTCGGCGATATCCTGTACAATCAAAAGCCCCAGACCATGCTCCTCGGTCTCTTCCTGATCACCTCTCTGAACGGGCGCTCCCTGTTTTGCCTTATCCGCTTCCATGCCGGGACCATCATCCTCAATACTCAGAGTGATCATGCCCGGTTCGGGTGCCGTCACGGATATGCGCACATGGCTCTTGGCCCAGAGACAGGCGTTTTCAAGCAGATTGCCCAGGATCTCCTGAATGTCGGCCTCCTCGCCCCAAAAGGTGGTTCCGGCGTCTATGGCGTTTTCGATATGCGGCATCCTGTTTCGGAGTGTGATGCCAAGTGCAAACGATACATCTTCGGCGCAGGCATGCACCGGAGAGGATTTTCCATAGGGGCGTTCGGTACGCGCGCGGCTGAGGTTGCGTTTGATGACACCGGTCATACGCCCCACAAAATCCGTTATCTGATCTCCTTTATCTCCCTCAAGCTCTTCGGCAACGCGCGCCAATGCCGCCAGCGGTGTTTTCAGGCCATGCGCCAGCTCTGCGTTTTTTCGACGGTGTTTTTCGATGATCGTGCCGTTGCGCCAGTGCAGCTCGCGCAGTTCCTCGACCACGGGAACCAGATCGGGCGGCCATTTCTGATCGTCTATGATGGTGTCGTTTTTACGCATGACCTTCACGGAATTGCTGAGCCGCTTGAGCGGCATCAGCCCCCTGTTCACAGTGATGTAGACCGAAACCGAAACCACTATGGCAAGACCAATGAAAATCAATGCAATCAGCTTTGCAGCCCGGTTGGTTTCTTCCGTGATATGCATCAGTGGGGCCGCAATCCGGAAGGTCAATGTCTCATCCGGTACCATCCCGGGAAACGCAGCCCGCCTTCCACGCAGAACATCTCCGCCCGGGATTACGAAATTCCCCCCGGCTTCCGGGACGTCCAGAACCCAGCTTTCTGCGGTGACAGGGCCAAGTGACGGGGATTGCAGCAGGATTTCGTCAGACCCGTCACGCGTCAATTGCCAGAACCATTGCTCATTGGTCAGGTCATAATAGCTCGGGCCAACGCTCTCGAGCAGTTCAGCCTGTGCCCCGTCATAGGCGACCCGCCGGGCTTCGATCAACAAATCCTGCCCAAGCAGCAAATCCATTTCGCCGATTTCATGAGCCCGGTAGACCTGAATGCAGATCATGGCCCCGATACCCAGTATGGCGCAGCAGATCGCTATCGTGGCAATCGAAACGCGACGGGGGATCGTAGCCCAATTATGCGTCATCTACCGGAATCCGATACCCATGCCCCCGCACGGTTTCCACCATTCCCGCCGCAGTTTTCCGACGCAAACGTGAGACAAGAACATCGATGACGTTCGATTGCAGATCCATATCCTCGGCATAGATATGTTCGATCAGATCTGCCCGGCTGACGACAGATCCCGCATGTCGGGCGAGATGCTCCAGCGCCCGGAACTCGAAAGCGGTCAGCGATACGCTGCGCCCTTTGAAAAAGGCAGCTTTTTCATCCGGCAGAACCGAAAGATCTCCGACATCGATCGAGGGCGTGCCACGCCCGCTTGCACGGCGCACCAAGGCCTCGAGCCGCGCCAGAAGTTCTTCTGAATGAAAAGGTTTTGACAGATAATCATCAGCCCCGCTGCGCAGCCCGGAAACGATATCGTTCCAGCTGTCACGCGCCGATAGGATCAGAACCGGTGCTGCAACCTTGCGGCTGCGCCATTCCCGCAGGATCGACAACCCGTCCAGCCCCGGCAGCCCCAGGTCCAGCACGATCGCGTCCCAATCCTCGGTCTCTCCCAGAAACAGCGCATCATTGCCGTTTCCTGACAGTCTTACGATATCACCCCGGGCGCGCAGCAAACATTCAAGATCACCGCGCAGCGTATCGTCATCTTCCGCAACCAGTACCTTCATAACCCCTCATACGGGACAAACGGCCCAAACGTGAACATAGCATGACAAGACCCGACATGCGGCGTTCACCCCACCTTTTATATATTTGACCTGATCGGTTGTCGAAAGCGATCCGTTTCAGAACCCAAAATTTAGTTTTAGCGATTTGAGGTGCCGGATGTGCGGTCTGTTTGGAATTTTCCCAGAGGATACAACCTCATCCCCTGATGTCACACGGCTTCGTCAAAGCGGTTTCGCCATTCGGCACCGCGGCCCCGATGCCGGCAATATTCTGAGCGAGCCCGGTCTTGGCCTGGCCCATCAACGCCTGTCTCTGGTTGATACCGACACCCGGTCGGATCAGCCATTTACGGACCCAAGCGGCCGCTACATCCTTGTCTACAATGGCGAAGTCTATAACTTCAGAACCCTGCGCGCTGAACTTGAGGCACTGGGCATCCCGTTCCGCACCACCTCGGATACCGAAGTGGTGCTGCACAGCCTGATCCAATGGGGCGAAGATGCGCTTGCCCGGTTCGATGGCATGTTCGGACTTGCCTTTATCGACCGGCAGACACACCGGGTTCTGCTGGCCCGGGACCGGTTTGGCATGAAACCTCTTTACTGGATGCAAGGCATGACCGAACAAGGCCCCGCCTTTCTGTTCGGTTCAGAGATCAAGGCCTTCGAACCCTGGATAACCCTGAAACCCGATGTCAACTCGATCGCGGCTTACCTGATGAAATTCGGAGGCCCGACCAGCGGCCCGACCTTCTATCAGGGGATCCGCAGCCTGACGCCCGGCACTTACCTGTGGCATGACGGATCGGGCAATATCGACATCGCCTCTTTCTTCCACCTGACCGACTTTCTCGACCTTGATGAGATGACCCGCCTCGATGGCCTGTCGGCTGCCGATATCGTCGATGAATATGCGGATCTCATGCATAAATCCGTGGCCTCGCATTTATTCGCGGATGCACCGGTTGGCGCGTTTTGCTCAGGCGGGGTGGATTCATCCCTGATCGTTGCCATCGCAGCGGCCCAGCACCAGAATATCGCCCTGTTCCACGCCAATGTGAAAGGCACCTGGAGCGAGGTGGACGCCGCCTCGGAACTGGCCAAAAGCCTGAAACTTGATCTGCATGTCATCGAGGCTGAAGAGCAGGATTTCGTCGACATGATCCCGCGCGTAATGTGTCACTACGAATACCCGTTTTCCTATCATCCCAATTGCGCGCCACTGATGATGATCGCCCAGCTCGCGGCGGATTCAGGGATCAAGGGACTATTGTCAGGCGAAGGATCGGATGAGCTGTTTCTGGGCTACCCCTGGCTTGGCCGCAAACGCCTGACAGACGGGTATGAAAGGATGATCAGCGGGTTGGGCTCGGCCATACGCGCAATACCGGGGGTTGGCCCGATCCTGGCACCTGACCGGATGGGAAACATGGAAAACGTCCGCGACATCCTGAATGGTCGCGAGATGGCGCAGGACAAGCGGGCCGTAGCCGACAGCCTGGCACAGCTGCCTCGCAAGTTTCAGGAAAGAGGCCGGCAATGGAGCTTGGATTACATGCACCACCATCTGCGAACGCTTTTGCATCGCAACGATACAATGGGCATGGCTGCCGGGATCGAGGCGCGGTTCCCGTTTCTGGACACACAGGTTGCCCGGTTCGGGATCAATCTGCCGGCACGCTACAAACTCAGGGGCTCTCCGTTCGTTTTCGAAAAGGCACACCCCTTCATCCGCGACAAATGGGTGGTCCGCGAGGTTGCCAACCGCTACATCCCCAACACCCTGAGCCAGCGCATCAAGATCGGGTTCTGGACGACGGTGTTTCAGCGGCTTGAGATCCGGCCGGAATACTTCAGGAACGCCCATTTGGGGGATCTTTTCAGCCTGACCCGGACACAGATGGCGAACACCATCGAAGAGGCCGGTCCGGATCTGCGGCTGCGGTTGCTGCTGACCGAGGTTTGGCTGCGATGCCGGCTGGATCATCAGGATGAAGATCGCGAAATCAACAGATTACGCGATCACGTCAGCATCCGGCCGGACAGATTCCGGCCCCGACCGTCCTCTGCCAACAAACCTGTGGGCGCTGCGGTCCACAGTTGAAGGGCTGCCCCTTCCTCAGAGAGCCGTGCTTTTGCGGACGGCGGATTGCGGGGCCGCCTTTTTCTTGGGCTTGGCTTCAAACTCTTCATGATAAGAGCGCTCAACATTGACATCCCAGACGTCATGATCCTCGCCCAGAATATTGCGCGCGGCGTACATCGCCGACAGCATGGAATGATCCTGGTTGTTGTAGCGGTGCAGACCATTGCGACCCACGGTCTGGAAGTTTTCCAGCGTCTTCAGCCAGTCGCTGACCGTGTCTAGGGCGTCCTTGTATTCACTGTCATAGACCGGATAGGCCTTGGGCTGCCGGATAACCGCGTGGTCAATGACATCGCTGGCCTTGGCCAGACCCAGCTTTTCAAGCTCTTCACTGGCGAGATGCCTGAGATCCTCGTCACTTGACGACCACAACCCGTCACCTTTCTGGCAGAAATACTCCATCCCGATCGATGCGGTGTTCTGATCGGGCAGCATTTCCGCGGACCAGGCGCGGAAATTCTGGATGCGACCCACCTTCACCTGCGGGCTGTGGATGTAGATCCAGTTGTCCGGGAACGGATCCGCGTGATCCAGGATCAGGGTCACGATCAGGAAATCACGATACCGCAGACGGTCTGCCGCCTCGACAACCTCGGGTGGTGGCGGCGGATCAAAAGCATGGATCAGATCACGAACGGCCATCGAATTGACGAACTCTTCACCCTCCACCCGCTCGGTGTGTTTTTCGCCATCTTCAGTCCAGTGGCGCACATCAATCGAAGTGACGCGATTGCCATCACGGTTCACCTGGATCACTTCGGAATGGGTTTCGACCGATCCGCCTTTTTCCCGGATCAAGTCACGGGTCTTTTCCCACATCATGCCGGGGCCCAGGCGGGGATACTGGAATTCCTCGATCAGGCTGGCGGTGTCATTGGCCCCGGAAATCGCGTTCCAGACCGCCTTGGGCAAAGACAGGTTCTTGATCCGCTGCGCGGCCCAGTCGGCCCGGATTTCCGACGGCGGAATACCCCAGACCTTCTTGGTGTAGCTGTGGAAGAAATGCATATAAAGCCGCCCGCCAAAGCGATTGACGACCCAGTCTTCGAACGTGTCTTCCTGCTGGCGTGGACGAATCTTCCATTTGATGAAGCTGCCGATGATCTTGTAGGTCTCGTAGGGGCCGATATTGCCAAGGGCGTTGAAGATACGCAGCGGGTAATCGTAGAATTTGTTGCGGTAGAAGATGCGGCTCAGGCGTTGCACGGTGATGAAATCATCCCCCATCACCTCGTGCCACATATCCTCGACTTCGCGCACCTTGGTGAAAAACCGATGCCCGCCAATGTCGAAGCGATACCCTTTGTGCGTTTCGGTTCGCGAGATGCCACCAACCATGTCCGAGGCCTCGAACACCCGGGGAACATGTGTGTCGCTCAGTTTCTGAAGTTCATAGGCTGCTGTCAGCCCTGCTGGACCACCACCAATGACGACAACGGGAACAATATCTTTTTTCAAATGACTAACACCCATACCAAAACACTGACCTAAAGCTACAAGAGGTTATCCGAGATTCACAACAAAATCCTGTCAGCGCCCGAAACGGACCCTCTGCGTTTTGAGGTCCCTTCCTTCTGCACGGAACGATCAGCCGCCAAGTTTGACGCGCGGCACCCACGCCCTTGTCGGTAAACCCGCGGCAGACCAAAACCGGATCACCTGTGTGAAACCTTTGCTCTTTCACACTGTCTGAAGCAGTATGTACTTTCCTCAACGGCCTGAATCCTAAAGATGTTTTCTGACTGACGCAGCACGGCCCCAACGCCCCTTCCGGATGTGAAGGCAACATGGGACACGCGCAACTCGGGTGCGGCGTATTCCACCGACAATATGACCGCTTTTAAGGACCACCTCTGTGATGTCCTTCACTGTATCGACAGGCCATAAGGGCGCATCAACAATGTCGCGGCTTCGACCGCATTGTGTATGGTTAAGCGCCACAGCAGCGGGAAATTCAGCACCTCACGACTCGTCGCTTTGTGAATCTTGACAGGGTGGCAACGCTGCCGTCCTAATGCGTGCGAATGTTTGCAGTAACTCAGATGTCACGGGTCTGGGTTAAAACGAGTGAATTGGTAGCCAGTCTCGTTGTTAACGAGGGAGCGATTTTATGAAGTGCGTTATTCTGGCCGGCGGCTTAGGTACCCGGCTCAGCGAAGAAACCGTCAGGATTCCAAAACCCATGGTCGAGATCGGAGGAAAACCGATCATCTGGCATATCATGAAAATTTATGCCGCCCATGGCATCACAGACTTCATCGTCTGCCTGGGCTACAAGGGATACGTCATCAAGGAATATTTCGCGAATTTCTTCCTGCACAGCTCGGACGTCACGATCGATCTGGCCAATGGCGGGCTTGAGATTGCAAACAGCAAATCGGAGCCCTGGCGGGTGACGCTGGTCGATACCGGCGAGGACAGCCAGACCGGGGGGCGGCTGCGCCGTGTCATGCATCTGCTCAAGGATGAAGAGGCCTTTTGCATGACCTATGGCGACGGGGTCGGGAATGTCGATATCAGTTCGCTGGTCGCGTTCCACAAAAGCCACGGCAAACGTGCCACGCTCACCGCAGTCGTGCCACCGGGGCGTTTCGGCGCGTTGGAGCTGGCCAGCGATCAGATCGAACGTTTTGCCGAAAAACCGGGCGGTGACGGTGGTTTTATCAATGGCGGGTTCTTCGTGCTGCATCCTTCGGTTGGTGATCTGTTGGACGGGGACGGCGCAATCTGGGAACGCGCTCCGCTTGAAACGCTGGCCGCAGACGGCGATCTGATGGCGTTTCGCCACAAGGGATTCTGGCAACCGATGGATACGCTGCGCGACCGCCGTCAACTCGAAGCCCGCTGGCAGGAAGGCAATGCTCCATGGAAGGTCTGGGAATGACGCTGGGTTCCGCTCCGAAAATCATCCTGCTTGGCAATCTGGGCTATATTGGTCCGGTCGTGGCAGCGGCCTTGCGGAAATCCTATCCCAACGCCAATCTGATCGGCCTTGATCCCGGGTTTTTCTCGGACCGGCTGACCACGCATGATGCGTGGCCCGAGCGGGTTCTGAACCAGCAGATCATCGCGGATATTCGCGATATCGATGCGTCACTGTTCCAGGGGGCGGATGCGATTGTTGCACTGGCGGCCATCTCGAACGACCCGATGGGTGCCCGGTTCGAAACAGTCACCACGGAAATCAATCAGGATGCCATCGTGCAGGCCGCTCATCTGGCCGCCGAAGCCGGGGTGTCGCGCTTTGTCTTCGCCTCCAGCTGTTCGGTCTATGGTTTCGCCGAAGGCGATGCCAGATCCGAGGACGCGCCCCTGAACCCGCTGACCGCCTATGCCCGCAGCAAAATCGGGACCGAGCGCGCGCTGGCGGCCATGGACACGCCGGGGATGCTGCGTACAGCGCTGCGTTTCGCCACCGCCTGCGGGCCGTCACCCCGGCTGCGGCTGGATCTGGTGCTGAACGATTTTGCCGCCTGTGCGGTCACCGCTGGCAAGATCACGGTGCTGAGCGACGGCAGCCCGTGGCGGCCGCTGATCGACGTGCGCGACATGGCGCGGGCCATCGACTGGGCCATCACCCGGACCGAGGATGCCGGAGGCCAATGGCTGGCGGTCAATGCCGGGTCGGATGTGTGGAATTATCAGATCCGCGATCTGGCGCAGACCGTGGCCGAGGCGGTCCCCGGGGCCAGTTTTTCGATCAATCCCGATGCCTCGCCCGACAACCGGTCTTACAAGGTCGACTTTTCGCTCTACAAACAACTGGCACCCGAACATCAGCCGGTGCAGACGCTTGAAGGCACCATCCGGGATTTGTTGCAATTGCTGAACGATATCAACTTTGGCGATGCCGATTTCAGGTCATCTCCGTTGATGCGGCTGAAAGCGCTTGAAGAGCATATCCGCACAGGCACGCTGAGCGAGGATCTGCGCTGGAGGATGCCGCAATGACACACCCCGTTTGCCGGAGCTGTGGCGCAGCCCTGACTCAGACGCTGGTCGATCTGGGGCTTTCGCCGCTGGCCAATTCCTATGTCCCGCCCGAGCGCGCGGGCACGGCCTGTCCGCGCTATCCGCTGCATGCCTGGGTCTGCAACGACTGCTATCTGGTACAGGTCGAAGACGCCGTACCGGCGGATGAGATCTTCAATGCCGATTACGCCTATTTCTCGAGCTATTCGGACAGCTGGCTGGCCCATGCCAGGGCCTATGTCGAACAGATGGTCGACCGGCTTGATCTGGGACCGGATGATCTGGTGATCGAGATCGCCTCGAATGACGGGTATCTGTTACAGTATTTCGTCGAGAAAGGCATCCCCGTTCTGGGGATCGAACCTTCGGGCAGCGTGGCGGCGGCAGCCGAAGAAAAAGGCGTGCGCACGCTGGTCGATTACTTCGGCGAGGCGCTGGCCCGCAAGGTGGCCGCGACCGAGAAACCTCCGGTGCTGATCGCATCGGCCAATGTGCTGGCGCATGTGCCTGACATCAACGATTTCGTCGCCGGGATCGCCACGCTTCTGACCGGCGATGCGGTCTATACGGTCGAATTCCCGCATCTTCTGAACCTGATCAGGGACGTGCAGTTCGACACGATCTATCACGAACATTACTCCTATCTGTCGCTGCTGGCGGTCGAGAAGATCTTTGCCAAGGCGGGCCTGCGCGTCTTTGACGTCGAAGAACTGCCCACCCATGGCGGTTCGCTGCGGGTGTTCGCCTGCCTTGAGGGTGCCAGCCATCCCGAAGGGCCCGGTCTGGCCAAGGTCCGCGCGGATGAGGCTGCGGCGCAGTTCGACCGGCCTGAGGGCTATATGAATTTCACCATTCAGGTCGAAGCGCTGCGCGACGGATTGCTCGCCTTTCTGCGCGAAGCAAATGCCAAGGGGGACACCATTGCCGCCTATGGTGCCGCCGCCAAGGGCAACACGCTGCTGAACTATGCCGGGATCGGCCCCGACCTGATCTCTTACTGCGTTGATCGCAACCCGGCCAAGCAGAACACGCTGCTGCCCGGCAGTCATATCCCCGTACATGGGGTCGAAGCCCTGCGCGAGACGCCGCCGGATTACGTGCTGATCCTGCCCTGGAACATCCGGGACGAGGTCATCGGGCAACTGTCCGACCTGAAGGCGCATGGCACCCGGTTCGTGACCGCCGTGCCGGAGGTCAGGATCAGCTGATGGCACGAGTTCTGCTGACCGGCGCAACCGGATTGATCGGACGCGCGACAGCCACGGCTCTGACAGAGGCGGGCCATGAGGTGGTGACGCTGGGCCGCAACCCGGCAAGCGACATCCCCTGCGATCTGCTGAACCCCAACGCCACCTCAACAGCCCTTGAAACAGCCCGCGCCAGTCATCTGGTGCATCTGGCCTGGCATGACGGGGCGCGCGACCGCTGGACCTCTGGGGCCAATCTGGACTGGATGGCCGCCACATTGCATCTGGTGCGGGAATTCGCGCGTACAGGCGGCCAGCGCGCGGTCTGCGCCGGAAGCTGCGCCGAATATGACTGGTCGGTACCGGAGCTGATCGAAACCAGCCCCCTGCGCCCCCGCACCCTTTATGGGGCGGCCAAGGCCGGGGCCGGTCTGGCATTGTGCGCGGGCCAGCAGACGCTTGGTCTGTCCCTGGCCTGGGCCCGCATCTTTTTTGTCTACGGGCCGGATGAACCGCCGGGGCGACTGTTCGGCGATCTGATGTCAAACCTCGGGGCGGGACGGCCGGTTGATTGCACCGATGGACGGCAGGAGCGGGATTTCCTGCATGTCGATGATCTTGCCCGCGCCTTGTTGCGCGTGCTGGAAAGCGATCTGACCGGCCCGGTCAATGTCGCCAGCGGCACTGCAATCCCGGTCCGGGATCTGATTGAAGAGGTTGCGAAACAAATGTCCCACCCTGATCTGATCCGGCTGGGTGCGATCGCCCGAGCAGCAGATGACCCGGCCCGGCTGGCAGCAGATGTGGGTCGGTTGCGGCATGAAGCCGGCTTTGTACCGCAACATGACATCACTTCAGGCGTGGCCGACATTCTTAGATCCGAAGGGGCGCAAACATGAAGAAACTGCTTGTACCCCGAAAAAAGTCTTTCATGCGCTTCGCTATGGTGGGCGTGCTGAACACGGCGTTCGGCTATGCGCTCTTCACCATTCTCAGCTTGTCTGGCTTACCCCCACAAGTCGCGCTCGTTATCTCGTTTTCCGGTGGGGTTCTGTGGAATTTCATGACCCATGCGCGGCTTGTGTTCGACACCAGAGGTTTGGGTCGGTTGCCCTTTTATATCCTGTCCTATCTGGTGGTTTATGCATTCAATGCCCTATCGCTGGAGGGCCTGTTGTCCATGGGGGTTCAACCAATCACTGCGCAGGGGATAATCGTCCTACCGGCCGCAGTCTTGGCCTTCATCCTGATTTCCCGGGTGCTGACAGATCGCTTTCCCTGGCAACAGGAGGTGTGAAAAATGCTCAAATATAATATTCTGGCTCAATAGCCACTGACGACCGAACTGACCATGGAGTCTGAAATTTGACATAAGTACTGTACCGCGAGGATAGTTAACTAATGCGTCTTTACCTTGCCGATCTCGGCCATAACCTCGTTACTGCAACATCGGACACCTACCCCTTGGGTGTCGGAAATCTTGCGACTTTCGCCCAGGCCTATGCGAAAAGCCCGACACCGATCGAGGTCGCGATCTTTCGTGATCCGAAAGAGCTCAAGACGGCCATCGACACGGCCGCCCCGGATGTGATCGGTTTTTCCAGCTATTCCTGGAACCACCATCTGGCCCTGTCCTTTGCCGACTATGCCAAGGCAGTGAACCCCGACAGCCTGACCCTGATGGGTGGCCCCAACTTTCCGTTGACCGAAGACGAGCAGGAAAGCTGGATCCGGACCATGCCGCAGATCGACATGCATGTGCGTGGCCCCACGTATGAGGGCGAGCGCGCGTTCCTGAGCACGCTGCAACGGTTCATCGATGTCGGTGCCCGCCGCGAAGGCATGTGGGAGGAAGCCGTCGATGGCGCGCTTTATGTGCACCCTGAAACCGGAGAGATTTTGCGCGGGGACGAACCGCCCCGCATCCGCGATCTGGATGAAATCCCCTCGCCCTATCTGGCCGGGCTGATGGACAAGTTCTTCGACACCGGCCTGTTTGCACTGATGCAACTGGCACGGGGCTGCCCGTTCACCTGCGCATTCTGCAATTCGGCGGTCAAATCGAATTCGAAGGTCTTCCGCCATTCGTTTGAACGCACCAAGGCCGATCTGGATTACATCGTCGCCCGCATCAACCATGCCAGCCCGCTCTGTTTCGCGGACGACAATTTCGGCATGTACGTGCAGGACGAAGAGGTGGCCGATTACCTGGGCCATCTGATGGAACGGTACGACTGGCCGAAATACATCCGGACAACCACGGGCAAGAACCGCGGCGACCGGATCATCAAGGTAATGCGCAAAGCCAAGGGCCGGTTGCCGATGACCTCGTCGGTTCAGTCTCTGAATCCGGAAGTTCTGAAGAACATCAAACGCGACAATATCAGCCTGGACACCTATGCCGAGGTACAGCAGGAGCTGCATTCAAAAGGCATGCAATCCTATGGCGAGCTGATCCTGTGCATGCCCGGTGAAACCCGGGAATCCTTCATGGATGCCGTCGATCAGCTGATCGAAACCGGCGTCAGCCGGGTCGCGGCGCACCAGTTGATGCTGCTGCACGGCGCACCGCTGGCCAACCCCGACAGTCGCGAGAAATTCGGCTTCAAAACCCTCCATCGCGTGGTTGCCCGATGCCTGGGCAAATATACCGGCCCAACCGTGGTCGAGACCGAGGAAATGGTGGTCCAGTCCGAGAATTTCTCGTTCCAGGATTATCTGGACACCCGTGTTTTCCATCTGCTGCTGACAATCTTCTATTACGAAGACAATTTCGAAGAAGCCTTCCGGCTGGCGCGCTCCCGCGGCATCCGACCCTTCCTGATCGTCAAGCATATGCAGGACATTCTCGATCAGGCCCCCAAACCCTTCCGGGATGCGGTGGCCGGTTATCTGGAGGAAAACCAGCAGGAGCTGTTTGAAACCCGCGCCGATTGTGTCGCCTGGGCGCAGGAAAATTATGATGATCTGATCAGCGGCGAATTGGGGGGCAATCTGCTCAGCAAATATTCGATGATTGGCCGGTTCATCGTGCTGGACGAAGCACTTGATTTCCTGAAACGGGCCATCAGCGACCTTCTGGACAAGGATGACCACGAAGCGCACGAAATGCTCGGCACGATCATCAATTACTACAGCGCCGTGATGCTGCATGTGCCTTTCTCGGAAACCCTTGAACACGAACCGGTCTGGAGCTCGTCCTTCGATCTCGAGGCCTGGCGGAATTCGGGATATGAGGGCGTGCTGCAGGACTATCAGTTCGATGCGCCCCGCGAATTCCAGACCCAGGTTGATCAAAGGGTGAAAGCCACCCTGCTGACCCGCATCGAGACCTTTGGCGAACATGCTTCGGGGCTGGGCCGGTTCACCCGGACGATGTTTGCCAAGGATTTCCGGCGCAACTTCGTACCGAGTGAAAATCAGCACGCGGCCGAATAGGCCCGTGGGCCTATTCGCTGTCTCCCAGATAGACAACCTTACGCCCGGGAAAGGCTGCGATGATGGCTGCGTTCTGCTCAGGTCCCATATCGCGCAGGAAAATTGGCTTGCCTTCGGGCAGGAACGGGTCGTTGAGATAAAGCGCTGATCCGATATTGGCATTTGTCGCAACAAAGACCAGAGCATTGCTCAGCTCTGCGGCCTGTGCCTGACGCCTGATGTCGCCGGTAAAGCCACCGTACCCATCGTATTTCGAAACCCCACGCCATGAGGTAAAACTGACGACCGAGACTGCACAAAGCAGCAGGATGATACAGTGCAGACGACCGTGATACTGGTCCGGCAGCCGGTCTTTGACCGCCTCGATCCCAGCCGCTGAAAGAACCAGAAACGGTAGAAGTGCCGTATGCCAGTAACGTGGTCCCAGATAAAAAGTGCCTGTGAACCAATAGAAGAACAGCACACCCACAAGGGCCACTAGGATCACCAGCATGGCCCGGTCGAATCCGGTCAGGCGCTTGCGCCAGATGAAGACAATCCAGATCGGGACCAGCGATCCAAAGGTCCAGCCCAGAAGTTCAAGATTGAGCGAGGCAATCCCGTTGATCAGGTTCAGCAGACCCTCAGCCGGGCTGTGGCCAACCCAGATATCCAACGCGCCCCAGCTTGTGGCGGGTGGTCCCACATTGGGGCCAAAGCCGAACGCATTTTTTGTATCGGGCCAGAGCCGGCTCAGGTAATCGGATTGCGGGGTCAGCAGTATATCGCCGGTGGTCCCATAATTGAGCAGCAAAAAGACGGACCCTGACAGGACACCGCCCACGGCGCAGGCCAGCACCTGCCCGATCCCTCCGGGCAGGCGGCGCAGCAGCCACAAACCAGTCAACCCTCCGACAATCAGTGCGTCCAGTGGTCGGGTTACAAAGCTCCATCCCAGCGCAAGCCCGGCAATAAATGCCAGCAGGATCGCCCGCCGCGCCACGCCTTCTCCGGCCCGGATCAGACACCACCAGGCCAGAAGCACCGCGACCAGCATCACGGAATGCGTCATCAGCGTGGCCCCCACGGCCAGCACCCAGGGCGAGGTTGCCATCAGCAACGCGACCATATCCGCACGTTCACGACTGATGGTCCGACGGACAATGTCATGGGCCAGCCAGACCGATATCCCAGTCAGGATCGGATTGATCACCCAAGGCACCCCGATCAGAACCCCAAGGCTTAGTACAATGGCCCAGCCTTGCGCCGGGACACTGATCCATTTGCCGTCATGCACCTCGAGAAGATAGTATTCCAACGCGGGTTGCGCCGCTTCGGGCGGGACCGGAGCCCAGAGCGTACCAGCCGCAAAGGTGCGTGCCTGAAAGAGATAGGCCAGTTCATCCTCGACATGGGGAACGCGGTCGAACGCCGTCCAGGCAAGGACAGCACTGACCACCGTCGCAAAAACGGCCAGAGCGGCCACCGGGATACGCGGGATGCGATCAGGACCTGCCACGGCAAACATGGCGACCAATGTGGCCATCTGAACAAGAGATAATGCACCGCCGACACCGATCTGCAGTCCGAAGGCCGTGTAATAGCCATAGGCCACATAAGGTGTTGCGGACAGACAGAAAACCGCAACCAGACCCATCAGAAGAAACAGGCGGATGATCCCCGCCCCGGCGAAAAGGCCCCTGACAGCCTCCCGGCCTGCAGGACGCATCAGAACAACGCCCGTAAGAACCGCCTGTGCAGCCAATATCAAAAGCATGATCAGGTTTTCAGGCGGGTCGGCGACAATCTCAAGCCGCGGAAACCAGAGCGGTTGAGTCAACCATAACCGGGCGGAACTGCCCAGCAGAACCAAAGCGGCCAGTGCCCCGAACAGAGGTAGTCCGCGCGACCAGAAGACCCCGATCAGAACCACTGCAGCCGCAGCCATAACCATAAACCACAAGCGTAGCTCGGCGAGTGTAGCGTTGGTGACAGGCGCATCCGCGGCCCAGGCAGGGCCTGCACACGCGCAGACCGCAAGAGCAAGCCAGTGCCCTTGCCACCCGTTTTTCTGTGCGATCATGCCAGATGCTCTTCTCTGGCCAGAGCCGGATCCCGAGCGGGACCTTCGATATTGATACGTTCCTGCTCGGTCACGATGGGCCCGCCACGCACCTGATTATGGATCGAGGTGATGTATTCCCCCAGCATCCCAATGAACAGCATCTGAATGCCCGACAGGAAAAACAGGGATACGATGATGGTCGTCGTCCCGCGCGGTGCCTGATCGGGATTGACGAAAAACAGGATCACGGAAATGAGCGAGAACAGGATACAGGCAATCGCGATCACCAACCCGCTGATTGTACAGAACCGCATCGGGGCCCGCGTGAAAGAGAAGATCGCATTCAACGCCTGATCGATCAGCGCCATCAGGCTATGTTTGGACAGCCCCTTTGCACGGGCCTTCCAGACATAGGGTTTGATGATCCGGCGAAAGCCACAGCTTGCGATGATGCCACGGATGTAAGGATAGTGATCCTTATGCGCCAGCACCGCCTTCAGAACCTTGCGGTCGATCAGCTGAAACTCTCCGACCGATGGCTCCAGCCAGACATCCGACAGGCCATTGACGATCCGATAGAAAAGGCCGCGTGCGTTGCGCATCACGAACCCTTCTTCGCGGGTGCTGCGGGCGCCGGCCACCACGTCATAACCGCTTTCCCACAGCTCGACGAATTCGGGGATCAGTTCGGGCGGGTCCTGCAAGTCGACCGGCAGCATGACGACGATCCCGTCGCCGGTCGCATAACGCAGCCCGTTGAAGGTTGAGCGGAACACCCCGAAATTGCGGGCATTGACCACCACCTTCACGTCCTGATCCTGTGCGGCGATCTCGCGCAGGATATCCACGGTCCGGTCAGAAGACGCATTGTCGATGAAGATATGCTCGCGCCTGTAACCCGGCAGCTCCTTGTCGAAAATGGCCTTTACGGTCTCATAGCAATTCGCCACGTTGTCTTCTTCGTTGAAACATGGCGATACAATGGAAATTGTTTTCATATCTTCATTTAACATCAATCGGCACCGCTTACCCCACCAATACTCGGGTATACTCATACCATCCCGCAAAGACCGGGATTCGCACAATACTTAACCCATAGGAATGGTGTGAAATAATGCGCGCGCGGCGCCACAGAGACAGACGAAATCATTTTTTCATGGAAACAATATCCTAAAGCCATTGTTTCCGTTAACTCTACTTCAGCCAACATTTCGTTCAATTGTAAGCAAGTAAGGCGCAGATGAACCGTAAGCTACGAAACTCACTTTTCAAACTTCACATCTGGCTGGGACTGCATCTTTCGCTCTTTTTCGCGTTCATGTTCCTGACGGGCACATTACTTGTTGCGGGGTTTGAACTTGAATCAATCGGCCGTCCGGCCATCTGGACCACGATCGACAAGGAAGAGCGCACCGCGAGTTTTGGCACGATCTACGATGGCATCAAAGAGACCCACCCCGAAAGTAGTATCTATCTGATGTTCAAACGCCCGACCCCTTGGTTTGCGGATCGCACCTTCAGCCGCACCGGATGGGGGGAAAGTGTCAGTTTCTGGACAAATCCAGTAACCGGTGATGTCGTCGGGGCGACACGACCCAATGGGTTTCGCGACATTCTGCGAGACCTGCACGATACCTTTCTGACCGAGAAACGGGTCGTGTTCATGCTGGTCAGCGCTACATCCGTGATCCTGCTGTTTCAGATCGTCAGCGGACTCATCACCTACCGGCGTTTCTGGAAAGGGTTTTTTCGCTGGCCCAGCCGCGCGGGCGGGTTGCGCGCATGGGCGGGCAGCACACACCGGCTGACGGCTCTCTGGTCAATGCCGCTTCTGATTTTGACTGCGGTTACCAGTTTCTATTTCCTACTGGGCAGCCTGGGGTTTGAGGGCACCTATCCGCAGCCCAAACCGCCTGTTCCGCGTGAAACCGTTCTGCCTGTCAATTTCGGTTCAGATCTAATCGACCAGGCCGAGGCCCGCGCCCGTGACGCCCTGCCCGGGTTCGACCCCTTCATCATGACCCTGCCCGACAAAAAAGCTGGCGCTTTCGACTTCAGCGGGCATGTCGCAGGACATTCGGGCTTTTTCGGGCCGGGCAACGTGTCAATTGATCCGGTAACACTCGAAGTTCTGGGCGCTTATACACCCAATGAGGTCGGCGGACTCGCCTATTGGAAGCCTTTAATGGATATGCTGCATTTCGGCCTCTGGGCTGGAGCATTTTCAATGGTGCTGTGGATCATCCTTGGCCTGTTTACGACTGGCCTTGCCCTCACCGGTGCTTTGATTTTTGCGGGCCGGCTTGCCCCCGAAGCCGCGCATCTCGGCCCGGTCAAACGGATCTGGCGCGGCATGGGGTGGACCCGGTGGGCGTATTTGCTCCTCGTGATGGGCATCATAGCAGTCGCTGTTCTCCGCTTCGGCCCCGGATCTAATACCAAAACCAGTGCGTTTGCAGTCGATGCCCCACCTTCGGTGGTCTGGATGCTTATGCACGCCCCCCTCAGACGTGACACACCCCTTGATGTCGAATTGCGGATCAGCGAACCCGATATCGAAACCGTATCCATCGAAATCAATGGGAAAGAGGTACAATCCCTTGAGGTCGTGCAAACAGGCGAGACCGCCATAGCGCCTTTTCAGCTACTACCCTCGGACACGGAAAACACCATCGTTGCCCATCTGCAAAAACCGGATGCAGACACAAGAACCGTCACATTCCGACTGGGGCAACCGATATGGTAAACGAAACAACACTTCCTCTGACGAATGAGAAGGCTTTTCAGGAACGGCTCAGCATCCTGCAAATGTGCTCGTTTTTCACATTCGGAGGCGGCATTCAGCGCCACATTACCGATCTGGGCGGGTCCCTGATGGCGCATGGGCACAAGGTGATCAAGGCTGGCGCCCCCGGCGAACTTGGCGAGACCGCGGATGGCAGTGTCTTTGTACCCTTGCAACTTGACCGGGTCAGCGACCACAGTGCGAATGGCAAACTCAACCCGGCCCTCAGAATGTACTGGCTGGCGCGCTCGGCCCTGACCCTGCGGCGGGCGCTCAAGGACCATAAGGTCGATATCATCCATGCGCATGAGACCGCCCCGCTTCTGACGGCTCGTCTGGCCAGTCTGGGAATGGGAATTCCCATTGTGATGACCTATCACGGCTCGTCACCCGACCGTCTCAACGCGGTGGCCCGCGCCTGTCGGCAGCAAGCCGATCTGGCGATCTGCCCCAGCGAAACCGTCATGCAATCCCTGCTGGAACGCCAGGTCGACCCCGACAAGGCGCGGGTGATGCTTTTGGGGGTACGTCCCAACCCGCCCGCCGATCCGGCCGCCGCGGATGCCCTGCGGCGTGAACTGTTGGGCGAAGATGGCACACATCTGGTTCTGTCCTTGTCCCGTCTGGATCACCAGAAGGGCCTCGACGCGATGATCGAAGTGGCCCGGCGTGTGCGGCAGGACCTGCCCGGTCTGCGGATCGTCGTCGGGGGCGAAGGCGTGCTGCGCGGCCAGGTCGAAGCCTGGGCCGAACAGGCCGGGGTTTCAGACATCATCCGTTTCCCCGGGGTGATCTCGGATGTCGCCACCTATCTTGCGGCCTCTGATCTTTATATGCTGACCTCCCGGTGGGAGGCCCTGCCGATTTCAATTGTCGAGGCGTTCCGCGCCGGGCTGCCGGTGATCGCCACCGATTGCGGCGGTGTGCGTGAATTGGTGGATGGCGATGTCGGGCGCCTGTGTGCGGTCGATGATCTTGATGCCCTGTCTCAGGCGCTGCGCGATCTTTGCACCGACCGCGCCGAATATGACCGGCTAAGCGCCAATGCCACGGCGCGCGGTGCAGAAGACAGGTTCTCGCCAGCCCATGTGCATAGCGGGTTTGAAAAGCTGTATCGGCAACTGGCCGGGCGGGGATAACCCCCGGTCAGTCCGCCGCGCCGTTCTCGAAAGCACCAGCTTCCAAGGCATGGGCCAGATCGGCCCGCCCTGCACGATGCGCGGCCTGCGCAAAAGCCGCGCCGAACCGGCCCAATACCTGATCTTCACGCCAGAGCGTCTCAAACCCGTGCCGCGCCGCTGCGGCCATCTGATCCCGCGCGGCACCTCCGTTCTGAAAACGGCGCATGGCTGCGATCAGATCATCTTCGGTTTCGAACAGTTCCCCGCCCCCTGCCCGCTCGACGATCTCGGGGAACGGACCCAGCCGCCGGGCGATCACCGGCGTGCCCAGCCGGAAGCTTTCGATCAGGATGATGCCGAAGGTTTCATAACAGACCGAGGGCACGATCAGCCCCAGTGCGCCACGATAGTAAGCGTTCAACTCGTCCGGCGTCTTGCGGCCCAGGAATTTGATCCGGTCATTGCCTGCGGCCTGTGCCTTCAGCTCATCCGCATAATCGCCATCACCCAGGATCAGCAGATCCGCGTCGGGATAGCGGTCAAAGGCCGGGAACACATCCTGCAACCCCTTGATCTTTTCCAACCGCCCGACAAACAGGAAATAGGGGCGGTCATGCGCCGCCGGTTCCGGCAAGGCGCTCTGATCCAGGTCGGGCAGGAAATAGGGCAGCACCTGCATGTCCTGCCGCAGGCCGAATTCACGATGTTTGGCGCAGCTGAATTCGCTTTTGGCAATGATCAGATCCATGTGATCCAGCGCCCGGTCCAGCGCACCGGTATACCGCCACAGCTGCGGTGGCCGCTTGTGGTGCAACACGCAGCGCAGGCACTGGCGGTCATCGCACAGCTCGCGCCCATGCCGCCACAGAACATGGGTGGGGCAGACCAGCCAGTGTTCATGCGCTTCATAGATTTTCAACCCCTCGCCCATCGGCAACAGGCCGGGGCCGCCGATCAGGGATGTGTTGTTGTGCCAGATGATATCCGGCTTCCGCTCGGCCAGTAACTCGCGGATGCGGGCGGTGTGCACAACCGGGCGGCCCAGTTGCTGGGTCAGCAGGTTCGACATCATGCCGTTGCGGCTGCGCAGGCCGATCCGCCGCACCCCGTCGGGGTCGCCCTCGGGCTGGGGCTTGCCGCCCAGGATCAGATAGCTGTCTTCGTCATGCACCACCGTCACGTCATGCCCGCGCGCCACAAGCGCCCGCGCCATGCGCTGAATGCCGATGGCGTCACCGCCAAAGGAATAGGGGGGATAAAATGTGGTGAACATCAAAATGCGTAACGATTTCATCTATCTCTCAATTCCTTGAGTGTCAGCCGCAGGCAGGTGCCCGCCTAGCGGCCCAAGCATCGAAACCAGCAGGCGCAGCCTGTCCCGCTGGAGCAGAAAAGCCAGCAAACCATAGGCCAGAACACCCGTCACCGTGCCGGAAAGTAAAAGCAAAGCCGGGGACAGGCCGCCCAGTTGCCACACGACCCCCTGCACTGCCGCCGCCATCCCCCCTGACAGCAGAAGCGGCGCAAGATGCTGCCGCATCAAAGCCGGGCCGGACAGCCTGGCAATATGCCCCAGATTGGCAAATTTGAGCGGCCAGACCAGCAGAAAGACAGCCACAAAACCGGCTGTGACGGCCGGCAACCCATACGGGGCCAGCACCACAATCACCCCCGCCGCCAGCGCCACCTCGACCCAGGACAGAACCGCCAGACGACCGGGCTGACCAGCCGCCAGACAAAAGGTCTGCTGCACCTTTTCGGCACACAGATACATGCCAAACACCGACATCAGGCTCAGGACCGGAGCCGCCGGAGCCCATTTCTGACCGAACAGCAGCACCAGCGCCGGTTCCGACAGAACCGCCAGCCCGGCAAAGGCCGGAAAGGCCAGAAACCCGGTCAGGCGCATGACGTCGATCAGCAAATCCGTCGCCGGACCACCATCGCGCGCCGCCGCACCAAAGGCAGGCTGCGCCACGGTGCGCAGCGGTGTGATAATCAGGAACGAGGCGGTCTCGATCACGCGCCAGGCGATTGCGTAATACCCCGCCGGAACCGGCCCCAGCATCGCGCCGATGATCACCGCAGGCGATTGCACCGCAGCCAGTTCGGCCGCGCGCAGGCCCAGAATCCGGTGACTGAAATGCAAGACCCTGCGCATGTGATCCCGTGACGCATGGAATGCCGGGCGCCAGGAGACCGCCCCCCAGGCCATCACGATATTGGTGGCCGTCATCGCCAGCCGCTGGCCGACCAGGCTCCAGACCCCGTATCCCGCCAGCGCCATGCCAATGCCCACGACCCCTCCGACCGCCGCACCAAGCGCTGCACGGATGGCCAGAACACGGAACCGCATTTCCCGGCGCAGGATCGCAACCGGCACCGCCGTCAGGGAAATCATCAGCACCGTTGGGGACAATCCGATCAACAATTCACGCGCAACCGGCTCATTGTAGAAATATGAGACCGGCCCCGCCCCCAGATACAGCGCAACCGTCAACATACCCCCCAGCAGCGCCAACAACCAGAAAACCGAGTTCAACCGCTCTGGTGACAGCGCCTCATGGGTCAGCAGAATGTCGGAAATCGTTTCGCGCACCAGGAATTCGGAAAACAGCACAAAGGCTGCAACCATCGCCAGAAGACCAAAGGCCTCGACCCCTAAAATACGGGCAAGAATGGCAAAAATGATGAAATTAAACGCCTGCTCGACCCAGATACCGGCCGACATCCAGGCAACTCCGCTGCTGAAACTCTGCCGCCCTGACACCCGTTTCCTTCCTGTTGCCCGAACCCCGCCAAGTGCCGATGGACACATGGCTCAAACACTCACACCTGTTGCGCACAGTATGCGCAATTGCAAACTTGACGCCTTAACGGTCGAATTTGGTCAAATTTATTGTCTATGTTCAGTCTGTACGTGTTCGAATACTATACGCAATACAGGGAATTATGCCCGTCATGTTCCAGGCGCCACGCAATTCTTGCAGCGGGGGCTGGGGCAGGGAATATTGAGTGAATAAAAGGTTTTCATTTTCATGAACAAAGTCGCAGAGCCGATGGAGACGAACAGCACCACACCCGAAGAGCTGATCGCATCGGAAACCGCCGGCATGAGCCTGAGCGTGGTCATCCCCGCCTATAACGAGGAAAACGCCGTCCGCCACACGGTCGAGGATGTACGCACCCATCTCGAACCGCTGGGCATTCCCTACGAAATCATCGTGGTGGACGATGCCAGCCAGGACAACACCCGCGCCGAGGCCGAGGCCAGCGGTGCCACCGTCACCTTCAACGATGTCAATTCCGGCTATGGCGCCAGCCTCAAGCGCGGGGTGCGGATGGCGCAACATGAATATGTGGCCATTCTGGACGCCGACAGCACCTATCCCGCGCGCTACCTGCCCGGAATGCTGGCCATGTGCCGCGATCAGGACATGGTCGTGGGCGACCGGGGCGCGGCGATGAAGAACGTGCCGCTGCTGCGCCGTCCGGCCAAGAAATTCCTGTTCGCCTTTGCCTCGTTCCTGGCCGAGCGCAAGATCAACGATCTGAATTCCGGCCTGCGGGTGTTTCGCAAATCCGAGCTGATCCCGTTCCTGCCGCTCTTGCCACAGAATTTCTCGTTCACCACCACGATCACGCTGTGCATGACCTCGAACGGCAAGCGGATGATCTATACGCCGATTGAATACGGCAAGCGGGTGGGCAAATCGAAAATCCGGCCGATCGACTTTCTGAACTTCATCATCCTGATCCTGCGCATCAGCACGCTGTTCAATCCGCTGCGGGTGTTCATTCCGCTGGGGCTGGCGTTTTTCACGCTGGGCACGGTGAAGTTCATTATCGATATGTTCTACTGGAACCTCAGCGAAACGGCGGTGTTCTCGTTCCTGGCCGCGATCATGATCTGGTCGCTGGGGCTGATCGCCGACATGATCTCGCGGCTGCATCTCAGACCGTGACATGAGCGGCGGTATGCTTTCCGATCCAAATCAACGGCGCTGGCTGATCCGGGTGGCCGGGTCGGCTCTGGTGCTGGCAATCCTGTTCTGGATTCTGCCGGCCGATGCAATTGTAACAGCGCTGAGGGCGATCCCGATCTGGGTTTTCCTGTCCGTGTTCGTTCTGTTCCTGTTGGCCCATGTTGGCGCGGCCCTGAAATGGTGGCTGCTGCTGAACCGGGGGCTTTCGCCCCTGCTGGCCATCCGGGCGCATTTTGCCGGGCTGGCTGCCAACCTGTGCCTGCCCGGTGCAATTGGCGGCGATACGGTGCGGGCCGGTCTGGCGCAGGCGGCGATGAAGGACGGCGCGCAGGTCGTCGCGGGCGCAACCGTTGACCGGCTGATCGACATGGTGGCGCTGCTGACCCTGTCCTGTCTGGGCCTGGTCCTGACATGGGAAAGCGCGGCGGGCGGGCATATGATCTGGCCAGTGGCGCTGATCCTGCTGGCCGCGCTGGCGGGTATGGTCGCCTTGCCGCGCCTGCTGCCCCTGCCCTGGCGCTATGTTCCGTCCCTGCCCGGCAAGGGGTTTGCCCATCGTCTGGCCGATGCACTGGCCGGGATGGGCCGCAAACCCGGCACGCTGGCAGTCGCTTTCATCGCATCTGTGCTGATCCAGTTGCTGCTGGTCCTGCTGGCCTGGTGGCTGGCCCTGGCGGCGGGTGTTGATGTGGCCGCCGGGCCATGGATCTTCGCCTGGCCGCTGGCCAAGATCATCGCCGTGCTGCCCGTGTCTTTGAACGGGCTGGGCCTGCGCGAGGCCACATTGGCCGGTTTCCTGGCCCCCTTCGGCGCCAGCGCCCCGGCTGTCGTGGCCGCCGGGCTGGTCTGGCAGGTTGTGTTGTTTACAGCGGGCGGGTTTGGCGCGCTGGTTCTGACCATGTCCGGAATGCGGTTCAGCGCCCCGGCAAATTCCCAAAAGGAAGAGTGCAAGTGACGGATGTTTCCCGACCCAATGGCGGCGACACGCCTGAAATCATCATTCTGGGCGCCGGGCCGGCCGGTCTGGCCGCAGCCCATGCCCTGACCGGGCAGGCGAAAGTGACCGTGATCGAACGCGCGCCCAGTGCCGGGGGCAATTCGGCCTCATTCCCGATTGAGGGCGTGATCTGTGATTACGGCTCGCACAGGTTTCATCCGGCGGCAGAGCCCGAGGTTCTGGCCGATGTGAAAGCGCTGCTGGGCGACGATCTGCTGCTGCGCCCGCGCCACGGGCGCATCCGGCTGGGCGGCAAATGGATTCACTTTCCGCTGAAACTGACCGACGCGCTGATGCGCCTGCCCAAACCCTTTGCCGCGTCGCTGATCGGCGACATGGTGCTGAAACCCTTCCGCAAGAAAAGCGAAGGCCCCGAGACGTTCTCGACCGTGCTGTATGACGGGCTGGGGCCGACGATTTCGGACAATTTCTATTTCCCATACGTGCGCAAGCTGTGGGGGCTGGATCCGGACAAGCTGGCGGTGAAACTGGCGGAACGACGGGTGGGCAGCGGCTCGGTCGGCAAGATCCTGATGAAGATGCTGCGCCTGCTGCCGGGGCTGCGCAGCGAAACGGCGGGTCGGTTCTTTTATCCGCGCAAGGGGTTTGGGCAGATCTCGGACGCGATGCGCAACAGTGCCGAGGCCAATGGCGCCACCTTCCTGTTCAATACCGAAATCACCGCCATCGAACGGGACGGCAATCGCATCACCGGGTTGACGATCCGCGACGAAGAGGGCGAGCGGCACTTGACCGGCGATCTGATCCTGTCGACCATCCCGCTGACCGGGCTGACGCGCCTGATCGGCGACCCTCCGGCAGAGGTGGTCGAGGCGGCCCGCGCCATCCGCTTCCGCGGCATGATCCTGCTGTATCTGGTGCTGGAGACCGACCAGTTCACCGAGTTCGATGCCCATTATTTCCCGGAACTGTCGATCCCGATCAGCCGCATGTCGGAGCCCAAGAACTATAACGCCAGTGGCGCGCCAAAGGGCGTCACCGTTCTGTGCGCCGAGTTGCCCTGCGACCCGGATGAAAAATGGTGGTCCATGTCCGACGAGGAACTGGGGCAGGAATTCACCAAATGGCTGGGTCAGTTGGGCCTGCCCGTCACCGTGCCGGTGCGCCGCTGCGAAACCCGGCGGCTGAGCCATGCCTATCCGGTCTACGATGTGGGCTATGAAGAGCGGTTCGATACGGTTGATCAGTGGCTCTCAGATATGGACGGATTGCTCGTATTTGGACGGCAGGGCCTGTTCGCCCACGACAACACGCACCACGCCTTTGCCATGGCCTATGGCGCGGCGGATTGCATCGACGACAAGGGCAATGTCGACCGCGCGAAATGGAACAGCTATCGTGAGGTCTTTGCCACCCATGTGGTGGAAGACTGACCCATGCCCGCCTGGCAGGCCGATATCCTGATGTATCATTCGATCTCGGACGCGCCGGGACCAACCTCGATCGCGCCCGACATCTTTGCGGCACAGATGCGGGCGCTGGCGGCGTCCGACCTGCCGGTGGTGACGCCGGACGCGCTGGCCAACCCGCCTGCCCCCCGTGTGGTCATCATCAGCTTCGATGACGGGTTCCAGGATTTCGCCGATACCGCCTGGCCGATCCTGCGCGAACATGGCTTCTGCCCGATCGTCTATCTGCCCTCGGGCCTGATGGGTGGCACCGACATCTGGGCCGGGGGCAATATCCCGCCCCGCCCGCTGATGGATTGGGACAGGGTCAAGGCGCTGGCAGCGGAAGGGGTCAGCTTTGGCGCACATAGTGTCAGCCATCCCGATCTGTCGACGCTGGATGCAGAGACCTTGGAGGAAGAAGTCACCGGATCCGGTCAAGATATTGCCGCCCGGCTTGGTCAACCCGTCCGGCATTTCGCCCCGCCCTATGGCGCGTCGAACCCGAGTGTACGCGCACAGATTGCCCGGCACTACGATACCTCGGTCGGCACCCGTCTGGGCGTAGCCGGGCCAGGGGATGACATCCACGACCTGCCGCGGCTCGAGATGTTCTATTTCACCGACATCGCCCGCTGGCAGGCGCATCTGGCCGGGCGGGGCGGCCCCTATTTGGCGGCCCGCAAACTGATGCGCGGCGTGCGAAGCGGGCTGAGCAGGGTGCTGCCCATCAACTGAATGTCAGGCTTCGGGTGCAAGCGTTCCGATCCGGTGGGCATTCGCCATCACACTGAATGTAATTGTCGTCGCCGGGATGGTCGGCAGGACAGAGGCATCAACGACGTGAATGCGCGTCGCACCATACGGGCGCCCCAGCACATCGCTTTCACCCGGGCCCGGGTCATCCGACATCGGCAGATCACCTCCGACATGAAAACTGGCCCCCGGCGCCCCGAACCGCGCTGCAAAAGACAAGCTGGTCAGACCAAGCCCCCGCAAGGCCCGGCCATAGCGCGCAAGCGCTGCCCGCATTGTCTCGGCGGTTGCGGGATTTTCGTTCAGTTCCGGGCGTAGCCGCCCATCCTCTGCCAGACGCAAGGCTATTTCATGCGAATGATCGGAATGCAGGAAAACCTGCGCCACGATCAGACGTCGGGCCAGCGCCTCAAGCAGCGGCCCGCTGCCGGGTATCCGGCGGCCATAGTTCTGTTTCAGATCGCGGGCATAGTATTCATTCCAGGTATAGATCTGCGCGTGAACCAGTTGCCGCGACACGGTCGGGTCATCCAGTTCGGCAAAAAGCTGCGGCAGCGTCTGATAGGGCAAAACATCGGGCCGCCTGGGTGCCCGCCAACGGTGCAGCATCGGCAGAAAGGCCTGCTGGCTGTCTTTCAACACCAGCTCCTTGCCCCGCAAGCCGGGTGACGCCAACAGGATACGCGCGCTTTCCAGCACCCCGGCGGCCAGAAACACCCGGTTTCCGCGGACATCGCTGCCATCTGCCAAAGTGACGGCAACCTCGTCGCCTTCCTCGCGGACCTGCCGCACCACGTGATCCGCGCGGTAGGCAAAGCCTGGCTCTGCCTGCAACGCCATGCGGGTTTGTCTTGCAGACCAGATCAGCGACCACGGGCACCCGTGCAGACACAGCCCGCAGGTCTGACAGCCCGGCCCAACCGCCTGCCGCGCCAGACCGACATGCATCCCAGCCCCCTGCAATGCCTTCGCCTTCTGCCTGGAACGGGCCAGCAGCATCTTGGCCTGCGCGGTTGGTGGAACGGGTGTTCGGCCTGTCATATCGCAGGCGGGAAAGAGGTCTTGCAGCCCGTCCTGTTGCCCGGACACGGGCATTATATCCGCCACCGCCCTGTAATGTGGGGCAAGATCGTCGGTCGTTATGGGCCAGTCGTCGATATCCGCTTGCCGATACGGCAAGACCGCAGCGCCCCAGACATTGGACAGCCCGCCCGCCGCCCGCGACGCGCGCAAAGCAAACCAATCCGCCCCTTCCGCCAGTGTGCGCGCAGATGAGGCCAGCGCATAACCTGTTCCATAGCGCCACACCTCGCCTTCCGGGGCCTGAAACTGAGGCTCCATCCAGGCTGTACGCGCCTCGGCGCTCCAGTCTTCGGCGCGGGTTCGGGACATCTGCTGCACCCGGTCCGTGACCCCGGGCCCCGGTTCCACCCCGGCATCCAGCATCGTGACGTTTCGCCCCCGCGCCAGTAAGGCCCGGGCGACGGAAACCCCGGCAGGCCCGGACCCTATGACAAGATCGCTCACTGCGCCTTTACTGCCCGGACCAGAACCAGCATTTCATAGTTGGGATCATGGGTGGACAGTTCTTCGGGCGCAATTTCACTGGCCCCAAGGCCGTGCAGGTTGCAGATGCAGGTAAAGACATTGCCAACGGTCGACACCTCGACATTCTCTGCCGGGAAGACCGCCCGGAACAGGCGGCGCTTGGACTGGCTGGTGAAATGCCAGTATTCGCCCCAGTCATCCACGCCTTCGCGCCGCGCCACACGGGTCATCCCATGCGAGGTGCACAGCACCACGCCACCGGGTTTCAGAATGCGTTCCAGCGTTGCGATCGCCTTGTCGACCTCAAAGATCATCTGAAGGGTTTGGGTGATGATGATGCAGTCGAAACTGTTGTCGGGAATATGCGGCGCATCGGTGATATCCGCCACGATGGTCGCTTGTGGATTGCCCTCGACATAGCTCAGCACATCCGCCTGCGTGACCCGGTCACCGCCGAATTTCTTCGTATAGGCCGGATCGCCGAATTCCAGAACCCGGCCACGGATGTCGTCGCTGTGGTTTTGCAGGAACTCTTCCATGTAATAGCGCTCGATGGTCAGCAGATCGCGGTCCTGGCCGAACACGGCACTGATCGGCGACAGCCGCCGCAGCCCGCCGAAATCCACCGACCCCACGGGGGTCGATTGCAGGTTGTGCAGCCGCTGCTGTTTGCGGATCCATTTCCGCAGCCTTTCGGGCAGCAGCACGGTTGCGGTGTCGCGCACCAGCTTTTCAACTCTTTGTCCCGGTGTCATCGTGATCAGCCCTTCATGCGTAGGCTTTGGCGCGTTTCTCGGCCATGATATCGGCGATGATATCATCCAGCGTGCGCGCCGGGCTGAACCCGGTATAGCGCCGCAGCTTGGACACATCCGGCAGACGGCGGGCCATGTCTTCGAACCCTTCGGGATAGACCTCTTCGTAAGGCACCAGCCGGATTTCCGAGGTTGAGCCCGTTGCGGCAATCACCTTTTCGGCCAGCCCCCGGATCGTCACTTCCTGTTCACCACCGATATTGAAGACCTGCCCCCGGGCTTCGGGGACATCGAGCAGACGCACAAGCGCCTCGATCACATCGGCCACATGGCTGAAACAGCGCGATTGCTCGCCGGTGCCATGAACCTGAATCGGCTGACCGGCCAGGGCCGCTTCGATGAAGTTCGGCACCACCATGCCATAGCGCCCGGTCTGGCGCGGGCCAGTCGTGTTGAAAAAGCGCAGCACGACCACCGGCAGATCCACCTCGCGCGCATAGGCCAGTGCCATGAACTCATCCAGCGTTTTGGCGCAGGCATAGGACCAGCGCAGCACGCTGGTTGCGCCGATCGTCAGGTCGTCATCTTCGTTGAACGGGAATTTCGAGGCCTTGCCGTAAACCTCGGAACTGGAGGCGATGAAGACCAGCGGCTTGTGGCGCAGGGCCGCGCGCAACACGTTCTGCGTGCCGTCGACATTGGTCGCAATCGACTGGCTGGGCTGATCCATGATCAGCTTGACCCCGACCGCGGCGGCCAGGTGAAACACCGCGTCAGCAGCCCCGACCAGTTCCTCGACCAATGTGGCATCCAGAACGCTGCCTTCGACAAAACGAAAGGCGGAATGATCCTGAACGGAAGACAGGTTTTGCAGCGATCCGGTGGACAGGTCATCCAGCACCGTCACCTCATGCCCATTGCCAATCAGACGCTCGGCCAGATGCGATCCGATAAAACCGGCCCCGCCCGTGATCAAAATTTGCATGAATAACCCTCGTACCAACAGAATCCACTCTAATGCCACAGGCTTAGCATAGGGATCGGTGGCCACCAAATGGTAGATACCGCTATGGTGCGCTGACAGGCCGGGCCTGCACAGTTTTGGAAAAAGGGCTGAATTGTTGCACAACGCATTAAGAATGTTGAACCTGCGGACATGACCGAAAAACACGTGGACCCCCGCCCCGGCGACGGCCTTGCAGGCCAGCGCGTGGTCGTGACCGGCGCCACCGGTTTCATCGGCCGGCGCCTGATCGATGCGCTGCTGAAACTGGGATGTGACGTGACCGCCTTGCTGCGCACGCGCCACGGGGCTGCCGCATTGGAACAGGCCGGAGCAAAGGCACTGGTTTGCCGGCTGCACCCCGGCCCGGCTCTGACGCAGGCGCTGGACGGTGCGGCGGCTCTGTTTCATCTGGCTTACGATTTCCGGGCCCCCGGCGCGGACAACCTTGCAGCCTTCGACGCGCTTGCCAAAGCCGCCGAAGACGGGTCTTGCAACCGTATCGTGCATCTGAGTTCCGCCGTGGTCTATGACAGCTGGCCCAACGGGCCGATCACCGAACGCAACCCGATCACGCCGGAAGATGTGCAAAGCTATCGCGGTGCCAAAATTGCGATGGAACAGAGACTGTTACAGGGGAAATGCGATGCCGCCATCTTGCAGCCGACCATCGTCTATGGGCCCGGCAGTGCGCTTTGGACCAACGGGCCATTGGCGATGATGCGCAGGGGCGGCATCATCCTGCCCGACCCGCCCGGACAATGCCCGGCCGTGCATGTCGATGACGTGGTGCAGGCCGCCCTGCGCGCGGCCTCATCACCCCGGACCGGGGTCGAGCGATACCTGATCAGCGGGCCGGACATGTTGGGATGGAAGACGTTTTTCGAAGGCTATGCCCACCTTGCCGGATGCGGAGAGGTTCGGATTGATCCGGCTGCGAACCCGACCCCGCCGCCGTCGCCCAATGGCAATGCGCCCTCAGGCCCCTCTCTGGCGGGGCAGCTCAGCGCGCATCTGCGCCGCCTTGTCGGGCGCCGCCGGGTCGAGGCCGCCGCAAACTGGGCACGGTCCGTTCAGGCCCGGCTGGCAAAACCCCGGCCCGTGATGCCTGACATGGCGGGACGCAGGCTTTTTGCCGGTCAGCCAGAGGTTTCAACCCGATATGCACAGGATCAGATCGGGTATGTGCCTCGTGTTTCCTTCGACGAATGGATCGAGCATATGCGAAAACAATCGGCACGCTGATTCAAGACTGCCTTGTTTTTGGAAACACCCATTCCGGGTCTTTGCCGGGAACGACAAATTAGTTGGCTTCGTTCCCGATCTGTCCTATCCGATGAAGAGAGAAGGTTTCCAATCTGCTAAGCTAATTTTAATTCAGTGTGACTTTGTACGATCAGGATAGATTATGAACTACGAAACCTCGCACCATCAGTCCCTCAAGCAGCTTATCGCGGCGCGCGATGCGCGGGTTGCCGTGGTCGGGCTGGGCTATGTCGGCCTGCCGCTGGCGCTGACGGCTTATGATGAAGGGTTTGATACCACCGGCGTTGATCTCAACCCCGACCGGGTGGCGCGGATCAATCAGGGGGGTCAGGTCATCTCGTATCTGGCACCGGATCGGATCGCACACGCGGTGGAGAGTGGGCGCTTTCGCGCAACGCAGGACGCCGCAGCACTGGCCGAGGCCGATATCATCCTGATCTGTGTGCCGACCCCGCTGACCGACGCACAAGATCCCGACATGCGTTTTGTCGCCGCCGCCGCGCAGACCATCGCACAGCATCTGCGCCCCGGTCAGATGGTGGTGCTGGAAAGCAGCGTCTGGCCCGGAGCCACGACCACGCTGGTTCAGCCGATCCTCGAAGCGGGCGGTCTGCGGGCAGGTTCCGATTTCTTCCTGGCCTTCTCGCCCGAGCGCGAAGACCCCGGCAATGACAAGTTCGACACGCACAGCATCCCGAAAGTGGTCGGTGCCGACGATCCGCAATCGCGGCAACTGGTCGAAGATTTCTATCGCGCCATCGTCACCAGCGCCGTGCCGGTCAGCTCGGCCGCCACTGCCGAAGCGGTGAAGCTGGTCGAAAACAGCTTTCGCACCGTCAATATCGCGCTGGTCAACGAGTTGAAGACCGCGCTTGAAGCAATGGACGTGGATGTCTGGGAAGTGATCGAGGCGGCGGCGACCAAGCCGTTTGGCTTCATGCCCTTCTATCCCGGTCCTGGAATTGGTGGGGCCTGCATCCCGGTGTCTCCGGCCTATCTGGCCTGGCGCGCCGCGGATGCAGGATCTGATACGCCGCTGATCAATCTGGCCCGCTCCAGCAATGACGCGGTCCCTTCGATGCTGGCGGCACGGATGGCGGCGGAACTGGCCGCGCGCAACGGCTCGGCGCTGGCGGAAACCGGACAGCCCCTGACCGGGCAGCGCATCCTGCTGATGGGCATCGCCTATAAGCGTGATGTCGAGGACACCCGCCGCAGCCCGGCGCTGGTGCTGCTGGACGAATTGGAGAAGCTGGGGGCCGAGGTTGACTATCACGATCCGTATTTCCCCCGCCTGCCCGAAGGCGGCGAATACCCGCAGCTGGCGGGCCGGACCTCGCAGCCGCTGACGGCAGACACCCTGAAACGCTATGCGGCAGTGGCCGTAATCACCGATCACAGCGCCCCGGATTATGGTCTTGTCGCGCGCGAGGCCGCGCTGGTCTTCGATACGCGCAACGTCTTTGAAAAGCAGGGGATCAGGGTGGCAGACGGACGGCTGGTCAAGATGTGACCCCCCAAAACCTCTGATCATTCAATGGCCAAAGCGCGCGAGTCTGCCATTCCATCCAAATGATCGCGGATTGACAAAACTGTGTCATAGGCGGGCCTTTGCACATTTTCTGGGGTCGTCGGCATTCTATATTGCTGTCACAAAAGTTTTAAGGAACTATCTGTTCAGACATATTCATGTCTCAATAAATTATAAGCAGTGTCGCACGAGTAGTGGAGCAATGCTCCTCCCGGTAAAAATAACCAAATTTTAACCTCTGGTGGTTCAAAGTTTTGCCATGATTTCATCGCGGAATCATTTTGGGCATCTGCTCAATGGCATGACGGCGCCCACCTGGGTTTGACCAGACCAAGACCATAGCCGGAGGACTTGGAGAAGATGATTGGAATTATCGGGATAGCCATTCTAGTTGGCCTGTGCGCCGGCGGGTTTGCTTTGATTTCCGGTGCATCCATCCTGATGGCTCTGGGCAGCTACATCCTCTTCGGCTGGCTGTTCATCATTGCAGCCCTCATTGTTATAGGCGCCGTCAAAATCGTGAAGACACGCGTGCAGAAACAAAATCCCGCCTATTCCAGCTAAGCGCCTAGCCCCGTCCGGCGACCCTTTTGGCCACATAGCCCAGAAACGCGCGCTGCGGGTTTCTGATCTGTGGGCGGCCTGACGCGGCCCAATAAGCCAGCCAATCCGCTTCCAGCGCATAGACATCGTGGCCAGGCGCCATCGCCCTGGCCTCCTCCAGCGCCTGCGGCGGCAGGATCGGCTTGTCCGGCCCCTCGACCACCTGACCCCGGCGCGAGAACCGGATCAGGTCGCCCGGCTCTTCGGTCATCTCATAATCGGGCAGGTGGTCGGCTGCGATCATGTCACGGATCATCTTGCGGAACACCCGCCGGGGTGAGGCCGAGCCGGACTTTTTCAACAGCACCTCGACCGAAATCCGCCACTCGGGCTGACGCCCGCAATGTTTGCGCGCCAGCTCATAGATCCGCCGCTCCAGCGGTTTGCGCAGGCGGAAGTAATCGCGGCTGAGGGTCAGCACCGATTTCGCCAGCACCGCACGGAACAGCCAGTCCGACAGCTTCACGCTGACGCTGGCCATCCGCCCCGCCCTTGTGTGACGCACGATTTCCCAGCTCTCGATCAGGCCGAACCCCGTAGTGGTTTCCGTTTCACCCGTCACAATGTTGGTGGTGATCCTTGTGCCGGCCAGCCGCTCGAACGCTTCGCGCAGACGCTTGTAACCGTCACCGCTGGTTTCGCGGTTGGTGGCCACCAGCAGATCATGCGCCTTCAGATGCAACACCCGGCTGACAGTCCGGCCCGCATTGATCGCCGCCATCAGCTGGCTGATGCAAAAGATCAGGATGTCCTTGTCGTGGATCGTCGCCAGACCGCGCACCGAAGGCGTCACCGTGATCTCGACCCCGTTATGTTCGTAATTGAGGATGCGCCGGTCCGGCCGGGTCGAGAGCGAAAACATAGGATGCTCCATCGAACCCATATCTGTCTTGGGCAGCGCATCGAAGATATCGCATACAAAAAAATCGCCCGTTGGGTGCCGGTCAGGCAACAACGCCCCTGACCCGCTCATACTGCCCTGCCCATATGTCCTGCCCGAATCTTTGTTCGTGGTTTTATTGACGCTCACCGTAGAGTTATCCACAGGATGCGTAAAGCCGCCGGAACGTGGGTTCAGAGTCACTGCAACGTGGGATCAGAATCACCCTATCGTGGGATCAGATTCAGTATGATCTGCGAGAAATACAAAAACCTCTTTTTTTTCTTATACTTAATAGAACTCAAATTCAGCCGTAACTGATAAGATAACAGGATTCTAACTGAACATTTTTTTGCTATACGCCCAAAAGCAGCGTCTCGAAGGTTTTCTACCCTTTAATTTTGCTTAGAAAATCCGGTTTTGTGCTCATAATACTTTCACATACTTCCTTTTGTGGTATATTGGCAAAAACATAGCACATGGGCAGTATTTCAATGCGAGCAGCAACGTCCGAGGGGCTTCCCCCGTATTTCAATATCGACCCGGATCTGGCCTATGCTGAACTGGGCGACCCAACCGGAACACATGAGTTCTCGCAAATCGCGGATGCCTGTGCGCGGGGGCGTAGCGACTTGGCGAACCGGGGCCTGGAAGAAAACGGTCAGAAAAAGCTGCGCCTGTTTTCGACCTGGGAAATCACCAAATATCTGATCCCTGTCGCGCCCGCTCATTTTCGCCGGGTCCTGAAAGGCAATCCGGATTTGCCCCAGGGACAGTCCGAAACCGAAGGCGGTGCCAAGTGGTTTACGCTGGATGAGGTTCTGCGGCTGCGGGCACATTTCGCCTCGGAAGGATCCAAGGCAAAAGAATACCGCCCCTACCGCCCCGAGGGTCTGCCCGCCAAGATCGTGTCCGTGGCCAATTTCAAGGGCGGTGTTGGCAAAACTTCGACCTGCGCGCATCTGGCCATGTCGGCGGCTCTGGACGGTTACAAGGTACTGGTCATCGACCTGGACAGCCAGGGTTCGATGACGTCGATCTTTGGCGGCAAAGTCAGCGATGAATGGCAGACGGTGTTCCCCTTGCTCGCCCGCCACTACGCCACCCATCTGCGCCGCGACAATCAGGGGCGTCTTGACCGGGGTGAGGCCCCGCATCCGATCGATGATACCCTGTCCGAGGCGCTGAAGACCCGCAGCCGCGATCTGATCCAAACCACTCACTGGCCGAATATCGATCTGATCGGAGCGCAGCTGAACCTCTATTGGGCGGAATTCCAGATCCCGGTCTGGCGGATGCAGGGCCGCAGCTGGAAGCTGTGGGATGCGCTGACGGATACGCTGGACGAGGATGGGGTGCTGGACGATTATGATATCATTTTCATCGATACCCCCCCTGCCCTTGGCTATCTGACGATCAACGGGCTGGCGGCTTCGGATATCCTTCTGGTGCCCATGGGGGCCTCGTTCCTGGAGTTCGACTCCACGGGGCGCTTCTTTGACATGCTGCATTCCACCTTCCAGTCCATCGAGGATGGCGAGAACATGGCCGCCCGCGCCTTGGGGCGGCCCGAGATGGCGTTTCAGTGGGATGCGGTGCGCACGATCATCACCCGCTATGATGGCAGCCAGCAGGCGGAGCTGGCCGGGCTGATGCAGGCCTATCTGGGCCGGACCCTGTCGCCACACTGGCAGGGCTACACGGCGCTGATCGGTCAGGCGGGGGAACAGGTCAACGGTATCTACGAGGCCGATTACCGCGATTTCAACCGCGAGACCTATGTGCGCGGGCGGGAAACCTTTGATGCCACCTATGCCTCGTTCAAGAAGCTGCTGATCGGCGTCTGGCGGGGCGAAGAACGGGCCCGGCAGGCCGAAGAGGCGGGAACACCGGAATTGTCGCTCTGAGCGCGATGTTTCGCGCGCGAAACACGCCTGCCACGTCCCGAAACAGAGTCTGATCCGCGCAGGAAAAGGAGAAACCAATGGCAAAACGCAAACGACTGACCCCTGCCCGGCCGGATTATCTGGAAGACAACCGCCCTGCCCCCGGGCTGAACCCGATGTTCCCCACAGACACCCCCCGGACCACGCCGCCGGTTGCGCAGGTGGCCGGGGCCACGGCGGCGCAGGCGGCGCTGGAAGAGCTGTCCGGAGAATTGCGTGCCGCGCGGGCCGAAGGGCGCTTGGTGCAGGATCTGCCATTGGACGCCATCGAGGAAACCTATTTGGTGCGTGATCGCATGGCGGCAGATGACGCGGATATGGAGGCGCTGAAGGAAAGCCTGAAGACCCGCGGGCAGCAAACCCCGATCGAGGTCGTGGAACTGGAGGGCGGGCGTTACGGGTTGATCTCGGGCTGGCGGCGTCTGACAGCGCTGCGGGCTTTGGCGCAGCAGACGGGCGAGGCCCGCTTTGAGACCGTGCGTGCGTTCCTCAGGCAGCCGCAGAGCGCATCTGATGCCTATGTGGCCATGGTCGAGGAAAATGAAATCCGCGTCGGGCTGAGCTATTACGAGCGCGCCCGGATCGTGGCGCGCGCGGCAGAGCAGGGCGTTTACCCGGATGAGACTGCGGCCCTGCGTGGGCTGTTTGCCTCGGCCAGCCGGGCGAAGCGATCCAAGATCGGCTCGTTCATCGCGATCTATCACGCCCTGGATGACCATCTGCGCTTTGCGTCAGCTATTCCTGAACGGTTGGGGCTGTCGATTGCAAAGGTCCTGAAAGAGGAGGCAAAAGCAGCTTCCTTGATCACCACCGCTCTGCGGAAGGCCGCGCCTCAGAGCGGGGAAGCCGAGATTTCCGCTCTGACCCGTGCAGTGAGCGGCCTGGGGTCGAATGGGGAAAACCCACCTGCTGCCAAGACCCCCTTGAAAGAGACATTCGGCGGCATTCAGTTGAAACAGAGTCGAAACGGTGCACAGGTCACCCTGTCCGGCGAGGGAATGTCCGAGACATTTCTTGCGGAGCTGAAAGCCTGGCTGCACGCGCGCGGCACATGATGTTTCGCGCGCGAAACAGCGTGAACGGCTTGCAAGCTTTGCGCCGGGCCGACTTGAAATCTGGAGCATGCAAGCCGACGGAGTTGTGCCCGCCTCAGGCAGTTCCGTGCCACGCCTGTCATTCAAGATACCAAACTGAGTAACGCTGGCCGGCATGCAGAAGCTCAGCGCCGCGGCTGTCCATCCAAGACAGCAATGCAGGCTGATGAACATTGTCCGACAAAACCGTAAACGGTTCGCCCAGCTCGCTACGGATCAGACTGTAAGCCTGTTCCCGGTCCTGTGATACTTCGCTGTTGAAAAATGCGTCCAGACGGTTTTGCCTGGACGTCAGCAAAGCCGGATCAAATCCTTTGACATCTTGCAGCAGATAGCCAGTCTTCATTCCCAGGCCTGTCAAGTAGGTGTCGTCATCGTATAGGATGTAAACCGGACGGCGCGTGAACGGCGTGATGTGCAGGGGTGTGGCAGCGACCAATGTAGGTATGCCCGGTTCGGTTCGGTCACGTATGACGGCCAAAGCATCCCCCAGGCCCTCTGCATCTGTCAGCCTTTGATCTTCACCGGAAAAGGTTACCTGAAACGGCGGTTCATACATTTTGGTTCTGGGATAGGCGGTCGCAAAACCCCCGGCCACTATCAGAAGAAGAAGTGCGCCTAGCGCCCAGGGTCGTTTCGATTTCCGCCAAAGATACTCTGACCACAAGGCGACAAAAGGCAGGCCGCATAGGGAGGCGACCATCACATATTTGTATTCGTTGCGAAAGTTGGGAACATGCAGAAGCACCGCCATGGAACCTGCTGCGAATGCCGCGAGAGTCAGGAAAGTAAGCTGTTCACGCGGCATGATGCCCCGGTTCATCAGTGCGAACACCCATGCAGCAACAGGAATCAAAAGCCCGGTTGCCGCGGCCACGCCATGGCGCCAGATCTGACCGGGAACATGAAGCTCAATCCCGGCTCCTGCCACGCGATCGCTTGTCTGGGCCGTCACCAGGAAATAGGTGCAGGCCGTTCCCAGCAAGACGGAAGCGTATAAGAGCGAGACGTTTTTCAGGCGCGATTTCATAGTCTGTGTTTGATCCAGAACCCACATAATGCCAGCGGCCCCAAGAAATGTCGCTGCTGCCGGAAGATAAAGGGGGTAAACCAACCCGATACCCACCAGGAACAAAATCCAAAGCGGAATAGCCGTCTTGGGGCTGGAATTGGTTGCCGAGCGCAGGATAGTCAGCAGCATTGCCAGCATCAGGATCAACCCAAGCTGGTTTGTGTTCAGAAACAGGAATTTCAGGCCTGTAGCATCGTAGCGCGCGTCGCCGATGAAATGATGGTAACGCTCGGCCCCGTTCCAGAGAGACGAAGAAATTGCTCTGCCAAGCACGCCGATCGGGTTTGTGGATAAGGCTGCGAGGATTGGGGCGAGCAGCATTGCCACAGGGCCACCGCCGACAGACCTAACGACGAGAATGGACAAAACGCCAAAGCCAAATGCCATTGCCGGGTTTATCCACAAATATGCATTTATCGGCGATTGATCGAGAACCTGCCCAAGCAAGACCCTTTGCAGATGGCCAAACCATGGATATCCCGTGCCCAGCCCGGCCAATTGCCATTCTTCTGGTGCTGTTGGATTTTCTATCAGGGCATAGATTAAATCTGCGTGTAAAAATGTATGTGACCACTGATAAACGTAGGGCGCATTTGCATGTACGACGAGTACAATAAGCGGCAACACCAATGTCGATGGAATAATCAGGCGATAGTTCTGGAGCGGTACCCACTGCCAGGATCGCATGATGAACCAAATGGATCCCAAGTTTATTGTCAGGATGGCCCAGGGGATCGTGCCCGTTCCCATACCTGCATAGGCCAGCGCCAGGTATTGGGCGCAAGACATTGGGATCGAAAGAGCAAACGAAACACCAAAACGATCCCAGATGTCCACATTTCGAAGCAATCGGGAGAACGCAATCCAGGCACCTGGCAGAAAGAGCAGCAAGACAACTGAAATACCGCGCAACAAAATCTCAAACATAAACAGAACACCTGTACTTACCTGTGATCAGGGTTCCATTTGGCAGGGGTGTGATGCAATAAAAAAAATCTTGCAGAATCTCACGGTGCCAGCAGGGGATTGTGATAATCCGGGCTTGAAGCGGGCTCACCCCAACAGATCGGTTGCCGGGTTCTCAGAGATATCGACGTCGTCATAGTATTTCTGTGCCTGCGCCATGGAGCGGTGCAGGGACAGGCGCATTGCGGCCTGGATCGGTGCGCCGTCCAAGGCGGCTTGTGTCAGAAACCCTGATCGCAACCCGTGAGGCGAGGCGAAATCTTCGGGCAGCCCGGCCATTTTCAGCCGGTGTTTGACGATCTGCGCAATCGCATCTGGCGACAGGCGGCGGTTCAGCACCCGGTCCGCCTTGGAGATGGGGCGGAACAATGGCCCGTCCGATATCTCTCCTACCTCGATCCAGTGGATCAGCGCCTGCGCGGCCCGTCCCTTCAGGACCAGCCGGGGTGTCTCGCCCTTTGCCGTTGTTTTGGTTTCCAGCAATGAGATCCAGATCAGCCCTTTGTCTTCGAACTCTTTGCAGGACACATCCTCGCGTCGCAGGGCGGTGATCTCGGACCGGCGCCGACCGCCGCTGGCCCAGCCCAGCATCAGGATGGCGCGGTCGCGGCAGTCCCGACGGGTGCCGCGGCAGGTGGCGAGCAGCTGTTCCAGCACGCCCCGGGTGATGGGGTGGGCGGATTTTGGAGCCGGGGGGCGTGCCGCCGCGCGCCGCGCCTTGGACCGGGCCTGTTTCACCTGCGGCGCCTCAAACGGGCTGGCGAGGTTCTTCATCCGGTGAAACGCCAGCCAGGAGGCGATGCGCCGATCCAGCGTGGACGGGGCAGGGCAGGCCAGCGACTTGCGCACCCCTTGCGCAATGAGCGCCTCAGCTGTTTGACGCGCCGGATCGTCGGTGGGTGCATCCCCCAGGCTACGGGCATGATCGAGAATGAAGGCCAGCGCGGTGGCCTCGGATTCCGGCCAGTCCAGTGCAGTGCCAAAGCGGGCGGTTTTCCAGGCGGTCACATAGAGCAGGTCGCGCTCATAGGCGCGCAGGGTATTGGCGGGTGTGCCGCGCACATAAAGGTCTGTCAACGCGTCCTGATCCGCCTGCGACAGGGCAGGGGAGGTGGCCGGGAGATAGGGGGCAGGGGTGGTCATGGCCTCTAATCTGGGCCGGTTTTGCGCGGAAATCAAGTATACATGATAAGGGATACTTATCGAGTTTAATAATGAAAAACCAAAATAGGCAATATAGAATGCATAACACCAGAAAAATGAGTATTGTCCAAAACTCAGCTTGAAATCACTCCCTTAAAAATGACCTCGATCAGTGTTCTCTTGGGGCTCAGACCCCACTGTTTCCCGCTTCAAGAACGCGCGGTCGCATGTCTGTGCTTTGCGGTGAACGGATGCGCAAGAAGATGCCACCCGATACAATCTGCGTCGCGCCAAGCCAGCCCACCGTGCAGCGTGGCAGAACAAGTTTTCTGTCCCTGTTCGAAAGTATCCAAACCATGTAAAGGATTCGAAACGGAAAACGTCCTCAAAACACTAGCAACAGACAGGCGGACTCAGTGACATGACAGAGATCATATCGTCCCATTCGCACGGCGCGGAAGACATCCTTTTGCATCGTACCCTGCAAGGAGTGGAGGCGGGATTCTACATCGACATTGGTGCCTTTGACCCCGTCGAAGAGTCCATAACGAAGATCTTCTATGATGCGGGTTGGAACGGTATCAACCTGGAACCCAACCCCGATGCTTTTGCGCGCCTGCAGGAACTGCGCCCCCGCGACATAAATCTCGATATCGCCGTGAGTGATACAGAAGGCACGCTGACGCTCAACCTGCTCCGCGATACGGGGCTGACGACGCTTGTCAAAGACATTGCCGAGACCCATGCCGACAAGGGTTGGGATGTCGAAGCGCTGGAGGTTCAGACCCGGCGACTGGCGGATATCTGGGATGCACATGTTCCCGCAGGGCAAGAGGTGCACTTCCTGAAGATCGATGTCGAAGGCGCTGAAGAGGCCGTGATCCGGAGTGCGGACTGGACTCGCCACCGCCCCTGGATCGTTGTGGCAGAGGCCGTTGTGCCGTTGAGCACGGAGCAGAACCACCATGCATGGGATCCTCTGCTTTTGGAGGCGGGATACCAATTCGCCTATTTCGACGGATTGAACCGCTACTATGTCGCGG
>NZ_WQEP01000011.1:0-118775 GCF_013033705.1 Ruegeria sp. HKCCA0370 | reverse complement strand
TCGACAACGCATATGGTGACAGAAACCTCGTCTGCACATGCCCCCCAATGGACGCATACGAAGACGCCGCGGAATAGCATCAAAAACCCCGCCGAGTTTCGGCGGGGTTTTTTCGCCAATCGGAAACTCCTGTTCTGATTTGAGCCCTTTTGGGATGTCGTTTTTACCCAGCGAAGCGTCTTTTTCGCTTGCTGCGCGTGCGAAGGGCTCATAGCTCTGTGCGTGGGACACCCCTCCCCAACGAGGGGCGTGTATCTGGAAGGGTAATACAGATGAGCACTCAAAAACCGGCGACGCGGCCGGCCAATCCGCGTTTTTCCTCGGGCCCTTGCGCCAAACCCCCCACATTTGATCTGACCAAACTGGTCGATGCGGCCTTGGGACGTTCGCACCGTGCCGCCGTTGGCAAGGACAAGCTGAAAGCGGCCATCGAAGGCACGCGCGAGGTGCTTGGCATTCCGGCAGATTACAGGATCGGCATTGTTCCCGCCTCGGACACGGGCGCGGTTGAGATGGCTCTTTGGTCGCTATTGGGCGAACGCAAGGTCGAGATGCTGGCGTGGGAAAGCTTTGGGTCCGGTTGGGTGACCGATGTGGTCAAGCAGCTTAAGATCGACGCCGAGGTGAAGACTGCCGATTACGGACAGATCGTGGATCTGGCATCGGTCGATTTCGCCAATGACGTTGTATTTACCTGGAATGGCACGACTTCGGGCGTGCGCGTGCCGAATGGCGACTGGATCGCCGATGATCGTCAGGGTCTGACGATCTGCGACGCAACCTCGGCTGCCTTTGCGATGGACCTGCCTTGGGACAAGCTGGATGTGACCACCTTCAGCTGGCAGAAGGTTCTGGGCGGTGAGGCCGCGCATGGGATGCTGATCCTGTCGCCCCGTGCTGTTGAGCGCCTGGAGAGCTACACGCCGGCATGGCCGCTGCCGAAGATTTTCCGCCTGACCAAGGGTGGCAAGCTGATCGAAGGCATCTTCACGGGGGCGACGATCAACACGCCGTCAATGCTGGCGGTTGAGGATTATCTGTTTGCACTGGATTGGGCCCGTTCGGTGGGCGGTCTGAAGGGCCTTATTGCCCGCGCGAACGCCAATGCCGATGCCGTGCATGCGTTCTGCGATCGGAACGACTGGATCGAAAACCTGGCCGAAGACGCTGCGACGCGGTCGAACACATCCGTCTGTCTGAAATTCACCGACGCCCGAATTCAGGACGGCGCAAGCTTTGCCAAGTCTGTGGCCAAACGGCTGGAGTCCGAGAATGTCGCGTTGGACATCGGTGCCTATCGCGACGCGCCTGCGGGCTTGCGGATCTGGTGCGGCGGTACGGTCGAGACCTCGGATATCGAAGCGATGCTGCCTTGGCTGGCATGGGCCTTCGAGGCCGAAATCGCGGCGCAAACAGAAGCCGCCTGATCGCATCCCATCTTCACCGGGCAGCATCGGCCCGGACCTCTCAATACATTCAAGGACCACAAACATGGCTCCCAAAGTACTCGTTTCCGACAAACTCAGCGAAACCGCCGTTCAGATTTTCCGTGATCGCGGCATCGACGTGGATTTCATGCCCGATCTGGGAAAGGACAAGGACAAGTTGGCCGAGGTGATCGGCCAGTATGACGGTCTTGCCATCCGCTCGGCCACCAAGGTCACGCCGACCATTCTGGAAAAAGCCGACAAGCTGAAGGTGATCGGCCGCGCCGGAATCGGCACTGACAATATCGACAAGGAAGCGGCGTCGAAAAAAGGTGTGATCGTGATGAACACGCCATTCGGCAACATGATCACCACTGCCGAACACGCCATTGCAATGATGTTTGCCGTGGCGCGGCAGATCCCCGAGGCCTCGACTTCGACCCATGCGGGCAAGTGGGAAAAGTCCAAATTCATGGGGATCGAGCTGACGAACAAGACGCTCGGCGTCATTGGTGCGGGGAACATCGGTGGCATCGTGTGCGAGCGCGCGCTTGGCCTGAAGATGAAAGTCATCGCCTATGATCCCTATCTGGGCGAAGAAAAAGCCGCCAAGATGGGCGTCGAAAAGGTTGAACTGGACGAGTTGCTGTCCCGCGCCGACTTCATCACCCTACACGTGCCGCTGACGGATCAGACCCGCAATATTCTGAGCCGTGAAAACCTTGCCAAAACCAACAAAGGCGTGCGCATCATCAACTGCGCTCGGGGCGGTCTGGTCGATGAGGATGCCTTGGCCGAGGCGCTGCAATCCGGTCACGTTGCGGGCGCCGCGTTTGACGTGTTCAGTGAAGAACCCGCCAAGGACAACCCCCTGTTCAATCTGCCCAACGTGGTCTGCACGCCGCATCTTGGTGCGGCAACGACTGAAGCGCAGGAGAATGTGGCGCTGCAAGTGGCCGAGCAGATCTCGAACTATCTGCTGACAGGTGCGGTCGAGAACGCTTTGAACATGCCCAGTGTGACGGCGGAAGAAGCCAAGGTGATGGGGCCGTGGATTAAGCTGGCCGGCCATCTGGGCAGCTTCATCGGCCAGATGACCGATGAGCCGGTCAAGGCGATCAATATCCTGTACGATGGTGTTGCCGCTGAAATGAACCTGGCGGCGTTGAACTGCGCCGTGGTCGCCGGGATCATGAAAAAGTTCAACCCCGAGGTGAACATGGTGTCGGCCCCGGTTGTCGCCAAAGAGCGTGGGATCAAGATATCGACCACCAATCAGGACAAATCGGGTGCCTTCGAAGGCTATATCAAAGTCACCGTTGTGACCGACAAGCGCGAACGTTCCATTGGCGGCACCGTGTTCAGCGACGGCAAACCGCGTTTCATCCAGATCAAGGGTATCAATATCGATGCCGAGGTCGGCGCCCATATGCTCTACACCACCAACGAAGACGTGCCGGGCATCATCGGTGCTCTGGGGCGGACCATGGGTGAGAGCAACGTCAACATCGCGAACTTTACCCTGGGTCGATCCGAGGCCGGCGGTGAAGCGATTGCGTTGCTTTATGTTGACGAACCGGTTCCGGCTGAGGCACGCGCCAAGCTGGCGGAAACGGGTCTGTTCACACAGATCAAGCCGTTGGAGTTTGATGTCACCTGACATGGTCTGTTGAGTTTGAGAAACAGTGCAGGACCCGGATGATCGAATACCCGGGTCCTGTGTTTTCTCAGGCCGTAATATGCGGCACAAGCGAGCTGACCCTACCGTCGGAGGATCTATGACACAGCCTGTCTACGTTATTGGTGATCTGCACGGGCAGGTGGCCGAGCTGGAACGCGCGCTGTCTCTGATCCAGGGCGATGGCGGCCCGGATGCCCAGATCGTGTTTCTGGGGGATTACGTGGATCGCGGACCGGACAGTCGCGGGCTGGTCGAGCGGCTGATTGCCGGACGCGATGCGGGCCTGAACTGGATCACTCTGCTGGGCAATCACGATCGCATGTTCGCCTGGTTCATGGAGGATACGCCGCGTCACGATCCGCATTTGCTTGTCGGGTATCATTGGCTGCATGAAAGGCTGGGTGGGGTCGAGACCCTCCGCAGTTATGGGGTTGAATTCGAAGGCCGGATTCGTCTGGAAGATCTGCATCAGATGGCGCAGGCGGCGGTGCCGAAATCGCACCGGACCTTTCTGCGCGATCTGGTTCTGATGCATCAGACGCCCGAGCTTGCCTTTGTTCACGCAGGCATTCGCCCGGGCGTGCCGCTCAACGAGCAGCGCGCCAACGATCTGGTCTGGATCAGGCAGGATTTTCATACCCATCCGGGCCCGCATCCCAAGCTGATCGTGCATGGCCATACTCCGGTGGATCGGGCAACGCATTATGGCAATCGCGTCAATCTGGACACAGGTGCAGGATACGGACGCCCGGTGGGTGTTGCGGTGTTCGAAGGGCAGACCTGCTGGGAATTGACCGATCAGGGCCGTTTACCGTTGACCCCTTAAGTCACCCCTTTCGGGTAGGACACTGGAGATTGAATATGTATGTCGCCACTTTGCTGACCAATCCGGCAGCGCCGTCGCTGGACAGCGCATTGGCTGAGTCCTTGCGCAATGCCTGGGGCGGTGGAGAGGTCCTCTGGCTCAACCCGGATGAGGCGGCAGAGTTCGAGTTGAGCGCCATCCCCGACAATCGCTGGGATGTTTGGGCAGACCTGCAAGGGATGGGGGTGGACCTGATCGTGCAACCCGCGCAAGGGCGGCGCAAACAGATGCTGCTGGCCGATATGGACAGCACGATGATCCAGCAGGAATGCATCGACGAGCTGGCGGATGAGGCCGGCGTTGGCGACCGGGTCAAGGACATAACGGCCCGCGCCATGAACGGAGAGCTTGATTTCGAAGGCGCCCTGATCGAGCGGGTTGGTTTGCTGAAGCATCTGGATGAAAGTGTCATCGGCAAAGTGTTGCGGGAACGGATCACCCTGATGCCCGGAGGCAGGGAATTGCTGGCGACGATGCGGGCAAACGGGGCCTATACAGCGTTGGTATCCGGTGGCTTTACGGCCTTTACCGCGCGGGTGGCAGAGCTGTTGGGATTCGATGAAAACCGCGCCAACACTTTGCTGGCTGAAGATGGCAAGCTGACCGGAGACGTCGCGCGTCCTATTCTGGGGCGTCAGGCCAAGATCGAAGCGCTCGAGCAGATTACGGCCCGGCTTGGCCTGTCGGAAAGTGACGTGATCGCCGTGGGTGACGGGGCCAATGACCTTGGCATGCTTGGCCGCGCCGGGGCCGGGGTTGCCCTTCACGCCAAGCCGTCGGTGGCCGCGAAATGTGATGTGCGGGTGAATCACGGCGACCTGACGGCGCTGCTTTACCTGCAAGGCTATTGCCGCGCCGATTTCGTGGGCGGCTGATCAGGGCTATCTTTTATTTAACATTTGTGTTAAATAAGGGGGTATGAGCACACTTCTGACCACGTTTTCCGCTTTGTCCGATGCCACCCGGTTCTCGATTGTCGAGCAATTGATGGAGCAGGGCGAACTGCCTGCCGGTGATCTGATCGAAGGGCGCGGCATGTCCGGCGCCGCGATTTCGCGCCACCTCAAGGTGTTGCGCGAGGCCGGGTTGGTGCAGCAGCGTGTGCAAGGCACACAGCGGATGTATTCCATCCGATCCGAAGGGTTGCGGGCGATCGCTGACTGGACGATTTCCAAACGGCAATTCTGGGAAGGCAGCCTCGACCGTCTGAGCGATATTATCGAAAGGGAGAATTCATGGCCGATCTGAAACTGGAACGGGAATTCCCCGTCAGTCCTGAAGAACTGTTTGCGTGGATCAGTGATGGTTCCAAGCTGTTGCAATGGTGGGGCCCCGAGGGGATGCACGTGCCGGAACACAACCTGGATTTCTCACGCACCGGCCCTTGGTATTCGGTGATGGAGAATGGCGAGGGCCAGCAATACAAGGTCTCGGGCCACGTCACGCATGTCGACCCGCCGAAGTCGGTGGGTTTTACATGGGGTTGGCATGACGATCAGGATCAACGCGGCGCCGAAAGCCATGTGACCCTTTCCGTTGCCGCAACCGAAAACGGTGCCCGCCTTGTGCTGGACCACCGGGAACTGGCCGATGCCGAAGCAGCCGCGAACCACAATCAGGGTTGGACGTCTTCGCTGCGCAAACTCGAAGCACTTTGCAAATAGATATTCATCAGGGAGGAGTGATATGCCCCAATTTTTGTTTGTCTATCATGGGGGTCACACCCCGACCGACCCCGCCGAGATCGAGGCGACCATGGCCGCCTGGGGGGCTTGGTTTCAAAACATGGGCGACGCCCTCGATATCCCCGGCAACCCGGTTGGGCAGTCTTACACCGTCAGCAACAATGGCGTGGTCGATAACGGCGGCGCGAACCCGGCCTCGGGCTTCACGGTGATCAAGGCTGACAATATCGACGCTGCGACCGAGATGGCCAAAGGCTGCCCGATGGTCGTCAACGGCACAGGCTCGGTTGAAGTGGCCGAAATCCACGAAATCGAGATGTAGGACCTTAGTCGGGGAAACCCGTCGCAGGTTTGATCACGCCGCATTCCAGCCCGCGACGGCTGTATTGCGTGGCGTTCATGAATTTGCGGGTGGCCGGGTGATCGGCCTCCAGCACGCCAAGGCTTACCAGTATCGCGGCAATCGCGCATTCACTGGCGCGGGTGGTGCCATCGGTGATCTTTAGCGCAACGCCCATGCGTTTTTCCGGGATGATGGCCACGAACACGGCCTCGGCCCCGGTCTTGATGGCGACACGTCCGTTCATCGCGCGCATCAGCTCGGTGCAGGCCCGGGTCTCACCGGCAACCAGTTCCGGGTGTTTGACCATGGCCGCAACCAGCTGCATCGCTGCATCGCTGGAACGGTCGGACCGGTCTGCGGCTGAAGCAAACCAAGCCATCGAACGTGCCAAACCGAAAAGCGATGTGGCGAAATTCGGGGCGGAACAGCCATCGATGCCGTATGCCGGGCTGGTCTCGCCCGTTGTTTCTTCGACGGCAGACAGGCAGGCTTGTTGCACCGGATGATCAATTTCAAGGTATTCCGGCCCGGCGCCCATATGCTGTGCCAGAGTCAGAAAGCCGCAATGCTTGCCGGAACAATTGTTGTGGATCTGGCAAGGCGTGTCGTCCGCCAAAATCAGCCGGTCGCGCGCGGCGGTGTCGGCGGGCTCCTGTGGGCCGCACCGCAGATCGTGCTCGTTCAACCCCAGATGGTCCAGCCACGCCGTCACGCGATCCGTGTGGATTGCCGCCCCGTTATGCGAAGCGCAGGCCAACGCGAGGTGTTCGCTGGTCAGCCCGTATTTCGCCGCCGCCCCTGATGTGACCAGCGGAAGCGCTTGAATCATCTTGGCGGATGACCGCGGATATATGACGGATTGCGGGTCGCCCCAACTGCGCACGATCTGGCCCGTGTCATCGCAAATAACCGCATGACCCAGATGCAGACTTTCCAGCAGAGGGCCGCGCCAAAGTTCTGTCATGGGTACGGGCTGCGTCATCTGGACCTCCGAAATTTATGCGCAAAATTCTGCCAATCGCCCTTTCGCCTGTGGCGAAATCTGCGTTAGTGTGTGTATGTCGGCAATCATCGGAAGACGCAAACGAATAGACGAACTGGCAGGGTTCGCAGACGTGTCCGATGGGTATGAGGTAAGGGTCGAGCTAGGAGGCTGGACAAATGGGATCAATGCTCGTTCGCACAATAGCGGGCCTGTGTGTGGCAGGCATCGCAGCAACATCTGCAATCGCCCAACAGGCGACAAGCACCAACCGCGTTGCTGCAAAAACGGATTGGAGCGTTTTTGTCGAAGACGATCCCACCGAATGCTGGAGCGTCTCGGCACCCAAGGAAACCGTAAACACCCGCGGTGGACGTGTGGTTTCCGTACGGCGCAGCGATATCCTGCTGTTTGTGTTCTATCGCCCGAATGCCGAGGTGAAAGGCCAATTGACCTTTACCGGCGGCTACCCGTTTGCCGCGGGTTCGACGGTGAACCTGAATGTGGACGGGACCGAGTTCGAACTGTTCACAGAAGGCGAATGGGCCTGGGCCGCATCGGATGCGGATGATGCCAAGATCATCACCGCCCTGAAGCGCGGAACCGAGGCTGTTCTGACCGCCCGGTCCGAGCGCGGTACGCAGACGAAAGACACCTTCTCGCTGCTGGGCTTTACCGCAGCGATTGAAGACGCTGAGAAGCGCTGCACCAACTGATCTTGTCGCGTCGAGTGTTGAAAAGGCCCCGCCTCGTAGCGGGGCTTTTGACGTCTGGTCATCTGCCAGTTTTGATCCGTATCAAAGTTTCGCACTCGGCAATGTGAACTAAGTGGTTCAGCCACCTAGAGAGGACATCGTGATGAAACAGAAAACTTGGATCACTCTGGTTCTTGCCGCATCCGTCGCCGTGCTGAGCGCTTGCGAGAAGAACGCTGATTCCTATCCGATATCGGGCGAGCAATGTGGCCCGGAAGATCCGGTTCAGACCCTGGACGCCAGTGATTGCTACACACCGCCGCCGGTAAACTGATCAAAAAGGCCCGGCATGTGCGTCGTGCCGGGCCTGCCGGCTTAGGAAACCTTTTGAACTTTGCGCAGGTTCCTATATAGAGGCGCATCCCAAGCCCGATTCCTTTGAGATACGCCAATGTCGCCCAAAGCGCCGATCACCCAAGACGTCATGACCATCCCGCGCAAACTGCCCGACGGGAAGATCAACCTTGTCGGCCTTACGCGCGACAGGTTGCGCGACACCTTGATTGAACACGGCACGCCCGAGAAACAGGCCAAGATGCGCACCGGCCAGATCTGGCAGTGGATCTATCAATGGGGTGTACGCGATTTTGCCCAGATGACCAATCTCGCCAAAGCCTATCGCGCACAACTGGCCGAGCATTTCGTGATCGAAATCCCCGAAGTGGTGACGCGTCAGGTGTCCGAGGATGGTACCCGAAAGTATCTGTGCCGCATCGCCGGCGGGCATGAGGTCGAGGTGGTCTATATCCCCGAAGAAGATCGCGGAACCCTGTGCATCTCGTCTCAGGTGGGCTGTACGCTGACCTGTTCGTTCTGTCACACCGGAACCCAAAAACTTGTACGAAACCTGACATCCGCAGAAATCGTCGGCCAGATCATGATGGCGCGCGACGATCTTGAAGAATGGCCAACCCCCGGCGCACCCAAGGACGAAACTCGCCTGCTGTCGAACATCGTTCTGATGGGCATGGGCGAGCCGCTTTACAATTTCGAAAACGTCCGCGACGCGATGAAAATCGCCATGGACCCCGAGGGCATTTCTCTGTCACGCCGGCGGATTACCCTGTCGACCTCGGGCGTGGTGCCCGAGATCGCGCGCACGGCCGAGGAAATCGGGTGCCTGCTGGCGATCTCGTTCCACGCCACCACCGATGAAACCCGCGACGTTCTGGTGCCAATCAACAAACGTTGGAATATCGAGGAACTGCTGACAGCTTTGGCCAGCTATCCCAATGCTTCGAATTCCGAACGGATCACGTTTGAATATGTGATGCTGGATGGTGTGAATGACAGTGACGAAGATGCGCATCGTCTGATCGATCACATCAAGCGACACAACATTCCGGCCAAGATCAACCTGATCCCGTTCAACGAATGGCCCGACGCACCGTACAAGCGCAGCTCGAACAACCGCATCCGCGCCTTCGCCAACATCATCTATCAGGCCGGCTATGCCTCGCCCATCCGCAAGACACGCGGTGAGGACATCATGGCGGCTTGCGGTCAGTTGAAGTCGGCGACCGAGCGGGCGCGCAAATCACGCAAACAAATCGAGGCCGAAACGGGTCTGAGCCGATAGGGTTTGGTCCATCTCGGCTTGGCTTGATCGGATCGCGCCTTAAGTGTTTTCTGGCTCTGTCTGCACGTCACAATTGTTTTGTTCAAACTTAATGTTTCAGATGCTGAAACCACATGCATAATTTGCTATATTTCTCGAGCCCGTCGCTGAATTTGCCTCTTCAATTCGATGCACAAGCCGGTGAGGTGTCCGGGTCAGAGATGGCGAGTTATTGCGATTCCGCTAGACTGTTCCAAGTGGTGCAGAAAGCGCTCAGGTGAACTGAATTTCAGGTGGGCCACGATTATGAATGCAAGTTCTTTTTCGATCATCCGTTTTGGTGCCGCTGCGCTTGCTATCGTCTCGGGTTCAGGCTTGGCCTTTGCTGACGGCCAGGACGCTCATATCGCAATCGAAAACCCTGCCGAGTTGAGCAAACAAGAGGCTTTGGAACACTACCGATCCCTCAATCGCCGCATGGCGCGTGGCTACGCCGTGGCGCAACTGGACCTAATCCTCAACTACCAAAGCTGGCCGCTTTTCAACGATGCGCCCTATATTTCGGCAACCCACGGGCAAAGGTATGTGAACAGCTATGCCAATCGCATGGCGCATAACTACGCGACGTTGCAGGAAGGTGAAGAACTTCCCATGGGGTCGGTTCTTGCCAAGGACAGCATGACCGTGACGGATGAAGGTCACGTGCATCCCGGTGCTATGTTCGTAATGGAGAAACTGGCAGAAGATGCCAGCCCGGACACGGCGGATTGGCGTTACATCATGGTCTTGCCGGACGGCTCGGTCTTTGGGGACACTATGGGCGACCGCGCCGGTGCCGTGGCCTATTGCCATGTCTGCCACGAACAGGTGGCAGATCGGGACTACACGTTTTACGTGCCGGAAGAGTATCGAACACGCGACTGAGCCGGCTCAGGCTTGTTGCGCGCCCGGCAGCTTCAGTTCCGTCGCCTCGCGGCGGCTGAGTTGTTCGCCTTGTTTGCGCTTTGACAGAACTTCACGGGCCAGCGCGTATTTGTCGTCCTGCCAGAAAATCAAGCAGCCGTTGCAACCTTTGCCACAGCAACCCTCGGTGCCGATGCGGTTGGTTTTGAAACGGCGTTCGTTACCGTCTTCGCCGATCTTTTCAACCAAGGCGTCGCGACGGCGGGCATAGGCGCCAGGGTTGTCACGGCCCGAGGTTTCCAAACCCTGCACCAGCTTGTCAAAGCGGATGCGGCTCCAGTGTTCGTCGGTCAGGGCGCGTTCCTTGCGCAGAACGGAATAGACGGGGAACCGGGCGCGCAGATCGTCGATATCCTCGTGGTCGAACAGGGTGAAGGGCAGGCGGATCACTGTTTTGGTGCTGCCATGCACCACGTCCATCCGCGCACCATCGGATGCGCGTTCGAAATCATAGACCCGCAGCAGAACCGTCTCGCGCGAGATGGGCGAGACGAAATCCAGCACATCGCCCGGTTCCAGCTTGTTCTTTACCTCGACCAGAAAGGCATCCTCGGTCACTTCGGTGACGATCCCGGCATATTCCCACTGCGCGATGGACGCCGTGTGCTCGTAATCATGGGCGTAGTTGGTCAGCCGCCCCTCGTGGAAGGCCAGCGTGTAGCCGCGGTTTCCCACAGTCTCCAACTCGCGCATATAGGGTTTCGGGTCCCAGTTCTGGGGGTCGGCATAGTAATCGTCGATGGCCATGCGATAGGCCCGCGCGACGATGGCGGCGTAGTATTCCGACTTGCCGCGCCCCTCGACCTTGAGGCTGTCCACGCCGATCTTCAGGTATTCGTCTAGCTTGGGCATGATGCACAGATCGCGCGAATTGAGGATGTAGGAACCGCGGTCGTCTTCCTCGATCGGCATCAGATCACCGGGGCGACAGCCTTCTTCCAGCAGGAATTCGAACAGGTCGGCGTTTTCCTTGGTAATGCGCAACTCCTGATGGGTGCCATCCTTCAGGCGCAGTTTCAGCGCATAGTTCCAGCGGCAGGAATTGGCGCAGTTGCCCTGGTTCGCGCCGCGTTCCGCCATGAAGTTCGACAGCAGGCAACGGCCCGAATAGGTCATGCACATGGCCCCGTGGACGAAGGCCTCGAGCTTGATGTCGGGGCATTTTTCGCGGATCTCCACCAGTTCGGGGTAGGAAACCTCGCGTGCCAGAACCACCAGTTCCGCGCCCTGATCCTGCCAGAACTTCACCGACAGCCAGGAACAGATATTGGCCTGGGTCGAGATGTGCAGCGGCAGTTCCGGCGCGCGGTCCCGCACGTACTGGAACACGCCGGGGTCGGCGATGATCAACCCGTCCGGCTGCACTTTGCGGACCGTGTCGATATATTCGTCCAGCTTCGGGATGTCCTTGTTGTGCGAGAACAGGTTCAGCGTCAGATAGGCGCGCCGGCCATGGCTGTGGCAGAACTCGACACCCTCAATCACCTCTTCCAGCGAAAACTCGGATTTTGTGCGCAGCGACATATCGGGCGTGCCCAGATACACCGCATCCGCCCCGTAAAGGACAGCGAGTTTCAGCTTGCGCAGATTGCCCGCAGGCATCAGCAATTCGGATCTGGACTGGGTCATGGCGCCACCTGTCAAAGGATCAAGCCGGCCTTCTAATCCAAATGTTTCGAGTCCAAAACCCCGTTATCTGCGACGGAATCGCGCTGTACCGATGACCTTGACCAGTTGCTGCCGCACAGGTTCGGGTTGCGCCTCGATCGCGTTCAGAACTTCGCGCAGTTCGGCCCGCAGCCCGTGCAACTGGTCGATCAGTGAGATCATCATCGACAGTGCATCGGCCTCCATGTCGTACTGTTCGTGCAACTCGCAGGCCAGTTCCAGACGGGCGACGTCGATATTTTGATAAACCAGCCCTTGATCCGATTGTTCCGGAATCACGATTTCCGCCGCCAGGTATTCGGTCAGGCGGTCCGAGGTCAGGCGGGTGACCGTTTCGATCAGTTCCTTTTCGGTCAGGGTCATGACGGCATTCCTTTCCGCGGATCGTAGCTGTATGTTTTGCGCCAGGTCTCCATGAACTGTTTCAGATCGTCATCGATTTTGTTGGGCATCGAGACGGTCAGTTCGATCAACTGATCCCCACGCTCGGACGAGCCGCGTTTTTTGACACCCTTGCCCCGCAATCGCAGGGTTTTACCACTGCTGGTGCCCGCCGGTACGCTGACATTCACGCCGCCATCAATCGTAGGGGCGGGGACTTTGCCGCCCAGAATCGCCTCATCAATGCTGATGGGCAGCGTGATGTGGATGTCGTCGCCCTGACGATCAAACACCGGATGACTGGCGACCGAAACAGTTACCAGAGCGTCGCCAGGAGGGCCTTCGCCATATCCCGGGGCCCCTTTGCCCCGCAGGCGGATGGTTTGGCCGTCGGTAATACCTGCAGGGATTTTGACTTCGATCCGGTCGCCGTCTGGCAAGGTCAGTTTCTGGCTGGCACCGAACACGGCATCCAGAAAGCTGATCTGCAGCGAATAGTTCAGGTTGTGCCCCGGCGCGTGAAACTCATGGCCGCGCTGGCCGCCAAAACCGCCACGGCCCCCCATGAACTCGGCGAAGATGTCGGACATGTCGTCCGGGTCTGCCTGACGTCCGCGATAGGGGTTTCCAGCGGCTTCAGCATATTCACGGTAGTACTGTTGTTGCGGACGTTCCTGCCCCGAGGCGTCGATCTCACCATTGTCATACCGGGCACGGGTTTCCGGGTCTTTCAGCAGATCGTATGCGGCGGCGGCGGCTTTGAACTTTGCCTCAGCCTCGGCATCGCCGGGCTTCAGGTCCGGATGGCATTCCTTGGCGATGCGCCGATAGGCTTTCTTGATATCGGCGGCGCTGGCGTCTTTGGCCACGCCAAGAACGGAATAGGGATCGTCGCTCATCTCACACTCATGGCTCAGGGACAGGTCTGATCTTGATGAATGTGTTCTACCATGCGATTTCAACGGGTAAAACGAAAGAGGCGATTGAATTGTTTCGTAAAATCCTGCAGGTCTGTTAACATTTGCATGTTTCTAATTGTTGATTGACGGAGATCGTCACATGTCGCGTAGAATTAAATCGGCTTTGGCCTTGCTGGCGGGGAATGCCATTGGGTTGTTGCTTGCCTCGCTGATACTGTCGGGATTTGCGATCAAGCCGATCTCGTTCATCGTGGTGGTGATTGTCTTCACCGTCGTGCAGGTTGTCGCTGAACCCCTGATCCTGAAACTGGGCGAAAAGAAAGCGCCTGCGCTGAAGGGCGGGATTGCTTTGATTGTGACCTTTGTGGGCCTGTTGGTGACTGATCTCATAACCGCTGGGCTGACCGTAGGTGGAGTTGCGAACCTGTTGGGAGCAACGCTGTTGGTCTGGCTGGGGGCGCTGATCGCCAGCGTTGTGCTGCCGATCTACGTGTTCAAAGAACTGCGCGAAGCCAAGAAGTAATCACAGCGCGTTCAGGCTGGCCTCGATGGCTTGCCACAGTTCTTCTACAGGTTCGCATCCGACGGACAGGCGGATAAAGGCCGGATCAACGTCGTCGCCCCATCGCGCGCGCCGCTCGGCCGAGCTGTGGACGCCCCCGAATGACGTGGCCGGGCGCAGAAGCGGGCAATTGTTGATGAAGGCTTCGGCCTGGTCTTCGCTGTTCAGCGTCAGGGACAGAAGAAAGCCGAAACGTGTGGTCTGTTCTTGCGCCAGTTTATGCGACGGGTCGTTGGCCAGCCCGGGATAGCGCACCTGTTTCACTGCGGGATGTGCCGCCAGGCGTTCGGCCAATACTTCGGCCGAGCTGCACATCCGGTCGAACCGAACGTCCAGCGTTTCAAGGCCGCGATGCAGCAGCCATGCTTCATGTGGCCCCGGTATCGAGCCGGAGACTTTCCGCCATTCCCCGACCCGTTCCATGATGTCGCCGTTGCGGCTGGCCACATGGCCCATCAGCATGTCGGAATGCCCGCCCATCGCCTTGGTATCGGACGAGACAACCACGTCGATGCCTAGATCAAGAGGACGCTGACCCAGCGGAGTCATCGTCGTATTGTCGGCAATGGTTATGCCCCCGACAGCGCGCACCCGATCCGCCACCTCGGTCAGATCGATCATGTCCTGCCCCGGATTCGAGGGGCTTTCGGCAAAGATAACATCGAACCCGTCAAAACCGCCTTCGGCAAAGGCGATGGTGGGGCGTTCTTCAACGATCACACCCAGCCGCGACAGGAAACGATCGGCCAAAAGGCGCGTCACGTAATAGCCATCGGAGGGGATCAGCAGGCGTGTCCCGGCCTTTACGGTGGCAAACAGTGCTGCGGAAATCGCCGCCATGCCCGAGGGAAAGCTGAGGCAGGGCGCGTCCTCCAAATGCGACAGAACATGTTCCAGATGCACCCAAGTCGGGTTGTCCACCCGGCCGTAACTCGCCCGCCCGTCCGGGGTGCCCGGCAGGTGGTACATGCTGCTTTGGGTCAGCGGCAGCGCTACGGGTTCGCCCTTGCTCAGGGCATTTCCACGCAGATGCAGCATCTCTCCGGTCTTGGGTGCCATGGTTCAGCGCCCCGGGATTTCGTCGCGGGGCGGGGCGGGCTCCCAGTTTTCGATGATCTCGACCGCCTCCTGCGCCGTGTCCACAAAGCGGAACAGATCAAGATCCTCGTCCGAGATGGTTCCGGCATCGGCCAGCGCTTTCCAGTTGATGACCTTTTCCCAGAATTCGCGCCCAAACAGCAGGAAGGGCACGCGGTCCATCCGGCCGGTCTGAATCAGGGTCAGGGATTCGAACAGCTCGTCCATGGTTCCGAAACCGCCGGGGAAAATCGTGATGGCGCGGGCGCGCATCAGGAAGTGCATCTTGCGGATGGCGAAATAGTGGAAGTTGAAGCTGAGATCCGGCGTCACATAAAGGTTCGGGGCCTGTTCGTGCGGCAGAACGATATTCAACCCGATAGAACATCCGCCCGCGTCCTGTGCCCCACGGTTGCCTGCCTCCATCACTCCGGGGCCGCCGCCCGTGACAATCACGTTTTCACGGCAGCCGGTCTCGTTCGATTTCACGGTCATCAGCCGCGCAAACTCGCGCGCCTCGTCATAATAGGCCGACAGACCAGCCAGCGTTTCCGTTCGTGCGGTGTGTTTCTGCGATGGTTCAGGGATGCGCGCGCCGCCGAACATCACGATGGTCGAGGTGATCTCGCGTTCGCTCATGATCATCTCGGGTTTCAACAATTCCAGTTGCAGACGTACCGGGCGCAGCTCGTCCCGGCACAGGAATTCGTCATCGGCAAAGGCAAGGCGATAGGCGGACGATCGCGTTTGCGGCGTGTCCGGCACTTCGCTCGCGGTCGAGCGATCTGTCTGCGCATCGCGAAACGGATTGTGGCGGTCTTCTCTCATGGGTGATCGATCCCTGCTTGCGTGTTTTCCAAACAGCTATAGGGTTCGCGGGCAGAGTGCCAGTCACGGAAAGACAAGAATGAATTGGAAGAGCGAAATATCAGCGGCGCGGGATCGTATCGCCGGACATACGCAGGTGACGCCGGTGGTCGAGAGTCGTATTCCGGGCCATCCCATTGAGCTGAAGCTGGAGCACATGCAACACACGGGCAGTTTCAAGGCGCGCGGTGCGTTCAATACGTTGCTGAGCCTCGACGTACCCGATGCGGGTGTCGTGGCTGCATCCGGCGGCAATCATGGTGCAGCGGCGGCCTTTGCGGCGCAGGCGCTTGGATATCCGGCCAAGATTTTCGTGCCCGAACTGGCGGGGCCATCCAAGATTGCATTGATCCGGCAAACCGGAGCGGATCTGAGCGTTGTGCCCGGCGAATACGCCAATGCGCTGACACAGGCGCAGGCGCATGAAGCGGAAACCGGAGCGATGCAGATTCACGCCTATGATGCGCCGGCTACCGTGGCGGGGCAGGGGACCTGCTTTGCGGAATGGGATGCGCAGGGGCTACAGGCAGATACGGTTCTGGTCGCTGTCGGCGGGGGTGGGCTGATCGCCGGGGCGTTGGCCTGGTTCGACGGAGCGCGCAAGGTCGTGGCGGTCGAACCCCAGACCTCCTGCGCATTGAATGCGGCGTTGCAGGCCGGTGAACCGGTGGATGTTTCCGTATCCGGCATCGCGGCAAACGCGCTGGGCGCGCGCCGGATCGGGCAGATCTGTTTCGACCTGGCACAGGGGATGACGTCGGTCCTGGTGTCGGATGATGCCATCGCGGCGGCTCAGAAGGCGTTGTGGCAGGCGCATCGTATTCTGGTGGAACCGGCGGGCGCTACGGCGTTGGCAGCCTTGACCTCGGGCGTGTATCGGCCCGAACCAGGCGAACGCGTGGCCGTTCTGGTGTGTGGTGCGAATGTCGCGCCGGACCCGCTTGCGGGGTGAATTATCTGGTTGAGGATAGCTGTCGCAAATTTTATCTATAATTTATGACCGCTACGATCTCGGACACGATTTACCAGAACCTCAGCCAGCAAATCATCACCGGAGAGCTGAGCGCCGGGGAAAAGCTGCGGCAGGATCATATTGCCCGCACCTTTGACACCAGCCATGTTCCGGTGCGTGAAGCCCTGTTGCGGCTTGAGGCGCATGGATTGGCCCGGCACGAGCCGCGCCGGGGCATGCGGGTTACGGCGCTGGACCCGGCAGAGGTGCGAGAGGTCATCGAAATGCGCGTGGCGCTGGAAACACTGGCGTTGCAGCAATCGGTGCAGAACATGTCTCCGGTCGCATTGGACAAGATCGATCGCGCACGCATCGCCTGTGACGAGGCGCAGACGATGCCCCAATGGGAAGCGTTGAACAGAGCATTCCATCGCGCCATCCTGACACCTTGCGGGTTGCCCCGTCTGTTGCACACCATCGACGATCTACATATCGCAAGCGCACGCCACTTGTTTGCGCACTGGCGGTCGAAATGGGTGCAACAAACTGACAAGGATCACGCCGCACTTGTTCAGGCGCTCAGGCGGAAGGACCTGAGCACGGCAAAAGGTATTCTGACCCGACATATACGCCGCGCCAGCTGAATAGCGCCTTTCAGACGCAAAACGGCCCGTGTTCGTCGCATTGCGCCATTGGCCCGGCTTGCGTATAGGCCAAACCAACATGAACAGATTCTGTAGGGAGACGCCCCATGTCCAACGCGCAACTGGAAGCCGCCATCGAAGCCGCCTGGGAGGCACGCGACACGATCACACCCGCCACGGCAGGTGAACAACGCGAAGCGATCGAAGACACGCTGAATGCGCTGGACAGCGGGTCTCTGCGTGTTGCCGAAAAGCTGGAAAACGGTGACTGGCACGTGAACCAGTGGGCCAAAAAGGCGGTTCTGCTGGGCTTTCGCATCAAGGACATGGAAATTCAGACTGGCGGTCCGCAGGACGGCGGCTGGTGGGACAAGGTGGACAGCAAGTTCGCTGGTTGGGGTGAAGATCAATGGCGCTCGGCTGGATTCCGTGCGGTTCCCAACTGCGTTGTGCGCAAGTCGGCCTATATCGCGCCGGGCGTGGTGCTGATGCCATCCTTCGTCAACCTTGGTGCCTATGTGGATGAAGGCACCATGGTCGACACCTGGGCGACCGTCGGCTCATGCGCGCAGATCGGCAAAAACGTCCACCTGTCGGGCGGTGTGGGTATCGGCGGCGTGCTGGAGCCGATGCAGGCCGGCCCGACCATCATCGAGGACAACTGCTTTATCGGCGCGCGCTCCGAGGTGGTCGAGGGCTGCATCGTCCGCGAAGGATCGGTTCTGGGGATGGGCGTGTTCATTGGAAAATCCACCAAGATCGTGGATCGCGAAACCGGCGAAGTGACATATGGCGAAGTCCCGCCCTATTCCGTGGTCGTCGCGGGTTCGATGCCGTCAAAGAACAATATCAACCTGTATTGTGCGGTGATCGTGAAGCGGGTGGATGAAAAGACCCGGTCGAAAACCGGCATCAACGAATTGCTGCGGGACTGATCGCCCCGGTTGTACAGAAAGGCCGGAGCTGACCCGCTCCGGCCTTTCCAGTTTTTGGGGTGTTACGCGTATGTGACCGAACCTTGGTCAGAGCCGGTCCTGAGATTGTGTCCAGGCTCGGACGAACGCTCTGTGTGGATCAGCGATTTTCACCCTGCATAGCGTCAACTTCTGAGCTTCCTGCGTTGGTTTCCGTGCCTTCGCTTTCGTTGTCGCCGCCGCTTTCGCTGTCGCCTTCGCTTTCGTTGTCGCCGCCGCTTTCGCTGTCGCCTTCGCTTTCGTTGTCGCCGCCGCCTTCGTTTTCTCCACCACTCTCGTTATCGCCGCCGCCTTCGTTATCGCCGCCGCTTTCGTTGTCGCCGCCGCCTTCGTTATCGCCGCCGCTTTCGTTATCGCCGCCGCTTTCGTTGTCGCCGCCGCTTTCGTTATCGCCGCCGCCTTCGTTGTCGCCACCGCTCTCGCTATCGCTATCGCTACCGCCTTCGCTTTCACCGCCGCCGTCTTGGGCGTAAGCTGCACTTGGCGTCGCAAAAGACAGCACGGTGACAGCAGGTACTCCGGAAAGCACAATCACACTTGCAGTTGTCATCATTAACTTGGACAGAACACTCATTTTAATTCTCCTGTAAAAAATGACTTACGCAGTGGCTGCATCTTAGAGTTGGCTTCTCTTCACCGTTGTGAAAGGCAGGAAACGCGTCGAACTCAGCAGGAAATGGCCAAAATTGAGGCCAAAATGTGGCAGAAATGTGCCCGATTCAACTCAGGGAATGGAGATGAAACGCTGCTCAATTTTTGGGCGAAAACGGGAAAAGGGCTTTGCTGAGTCGCATTTCTGCAAGTCCTCAGTGCCTATGGGCGGGGCAAGGGGCTGCGTAAGATCCCATACTTAAAGCTAGGATCGATGGAAGCAGTTGACCCTTCAAAACGCCGCGCGTAATGCAGGGCCCATGGAAAAGCGCAAGAAGCCCTCACGTCAGCAAGTCTATACCCTTCTGGTCCAGATCGGCCGTAAGGATGGCGACGGGCTGCCGGACGGTGCGACGGGGGCAGCACTGATCTGCTACGCCAGTGGCGTGGACGAAGCCGAGGCCGTGCGCGAGACGGTTGCTATTCTGAAGCAGGCCGACACCGCGCCTTTGGATGTCACCGGGTACGGGACCTTGGCCGAGCGTGAGGCACAGGGACATGAAATCGAACCTGACGAACGTGCCCTGATGCAGCGTGCTCTGGATGAAAACGCCGTGATCGTCGCGCAGATGACACCGTTCTTCGGAGACGAGGCGCAGGCCTAGTTCCGCATACCGAACCACTTGCGATAGATTTCGTCATAAGTTCCGTCTTCACGCAATGAAAGCAGAGCCTGGTTGACATCCTCGACCAGAGGCGACCCGGTCGGGAAAGCGATGCCATAGTTCTCGCGCAGGAAAACGCCGCCTGTCATCGACGCCGTTCGCCGGCCTTCATGGGCCGCATAGTAGGACAGGATTGGCGCGTCGAATACGACGGCATCCAGTTGTTTGGACTGGAACGCATCCAGCATCTGCTCCAGCCCGGGATAGCCGGTGAATTCAATATCACGCCGGTTCAGAAAACTTGCCGCGGTCGAGTCCGTGATTGTCCCGACACTTTTGCCATACAGGTCATTCACCGAATTCACGCTGCCTGTGATCGCATCCACGGTCATGACCGAGGTGATGCGGGCCGTGAAAACGGACACGATGAACAGTGACGAAACAACCAGAACGACACCCAGAAGCCGGCCGAACGGCGTGCGCGGCATCCTCTCTTCGAACCCGCCGTTCACGACAAGGTTCAGCGCCCACCAGAACGAGGGAAACCAAGCCTCGTTCAGCTTGCGATCGAAATAGGGTTGAGCACTACGTTCAAAGCTCCACATCAACATGCCGCCGCCCAACAGAATGGCGAAGGCTAGGCCGATGGCGATAAACAACTCTTTTGAGAGCAGCGCATGCAGCAGCGAAGGCTGGCGCGCGGCTTCCGATGGCACCATGATCTGTAGGCCCGCCTCAAAGATCGGCTGGCTGAAGTCCATTTGCGTTTCCCGCAGCGCAGTGATCGAGATATTGGCGACCGCAAGATCGGCGGACCCATTCTGAACCGCCTCCAGCATATCCGAGAATGAATCGACCCGATTGATGGAATAGTCCCAGTTCAGCGCCTCTGCCAGCGCGGCGAGCAGATCCATCGAAAAGCCGGTTTCCGCACCGTCCTCTACATAGGAAAACGGGGGGCGGGTCACCGTCGTAACCGTTAGAGACTGTGCCATGCTCTGCTGCGCGAGGACGGCGAAAGTCAGGCAGATCAGTGCGTAGAATGCGCGCTTCATTTTCATTCACCTGTTTCGCGGCCCTGTAACGCGATTGTGCGGCGGGCGGCAAGATGGTCGCCGGGTAAACCGCCATGATTTGTTAGGGTGTCGCTTTGATATCTGCACATTTGGTCGCAACGATATTTTTGCGAATTGGGGTTGGAAAACCGGCCAATTCGTTGAATCTGTGCGCGAACCCGCGAAAGATACAGTTCCAGAGGCCATTGCATGACCGACCCCGTCCAATTGACAGCCGATCTGATCCGTTGCCCATCGGTCACACCTGCCGAAGGTGGCGCGCTGGTTCTGCTGGGATCGGTGCTGGCGGATGCGGGGTTTGAATGCACGCGTGTCGACCGTGGTGGCGTCAGCAACCTGTTCGCACGATGGGGTCAAAAAGGCCATCCGCGGAGTTTCGGGTTCAACGGCCATACTGATGTTGTGCCGGTCGGCGACGAGGCCGCGTGGACGATGCCGCCTTTCGGGGCCGAAATACGCGATGGTGTGATGTATGGGCGTGGGGCAACGGATATGAAATCCGGCGTTGCGGCGTTTGCGGCGGCGGCAATCGATTTCGTGCGCGACACCCCACCGGACGGAGCCATCATCCTGACGATCACCGGCGACGAGGAAGGCGACGCGCTGGATGGCACGACCGCTTTGCTGGATTACATGGACGGCGCGGATGAACATATGTCTGTCTGTTTGGTGGGTGAGCCGACCTGCCCGAACAAGATGGGCGAAATGATGAAGATCGGCCGTCGCGGGTCGATGACCGCATGGTTTACCATCACCGGTGTTCAGGGGCATTCGGCCTATCCGCATCGTGCCAAAAACCCGTTGCCAGCCATGGCGCGGCTGATGGATCGGCTGGCGGGGCACGAACTGGATCAGGGCACGGACCACTTCGATGCGTCGACATTGGCAGTGGTGACAATCGACACCGGGAATGCGGCTACCAACGTAATCCCGGCGCAGTGCAAGGGAACGGTGAATATTCGTTTCAATGATCTGCATTCCGGGGCCAACGTGAGTGACTGGCTGAAGACGGAAGCAGATGAGGTGGCCGCTCAGTTCGGCGTTGAAATAGATGTCACAATCAAGATTTCAGGCGAAAGCTTTCTGACCCCGCCGGGGCCCTTGTCGGATCTGGTGGCCAAAGCGGTAGAGGCGGAAACAGGCGCATCGCCCGAGCTTTCGACGACCGGTGGTACGTCGGATGCGCGTTTCATCAAGAACCATTGCCCGGTTGTAGAGTTCGGTCTGGTCGGTCGCACGATGCATCAGGTCGACGAATGCGTCGAGGTGGCCCAGATCCAGCAACTCAAATCGATTTATACTCGTATCCTGACCGACTATTTCGCCTGATCCATGCAGCGCACATTGGTGATCATGGTGAAGGAACCTCAACCGGGCCGCGTCAAAACACGGCTTGGACGAGAAATCGGCATGGTCGCGGCGGCGTGGTGGTTTCGACACCAGACCCGGTCCTTGATCCGGCGGCTGCGTGATCCCCGTTGGCGAATCGTTTTGGCCGTCTCACCCGATCAGCAGGGTCTGAACAGCCGGGTTTGGCCCGCTGACCTGCCGCGCGCCGCGCAGGGGCGTGGGGACCTGGGGGATCGCATGGGGCGGATGCTGCGCGGGATGCCCAAGGGGCCGGTTTGCCTGATCGGTGCGGATATTCCGGGCATTTCGCGCCGCCATATTGCCCGTGCCTTCGACGCATTGGGGCGTTCTGAGATGGTGTTTGGGCCAGCCCCGGATGGTGGCTATTGGCTGGTCGGCGCGCAACGATATGCAGCCTTGCCGGCAAGGCTGTTCCAAAACGTGCGCTGGTCGACGGAACACGCATTGGCTGACACGCTGGCCTCGATTTCTGGCGGTCGGGTGTCATTGCTTGATCAGCTGCGCGATGTGGATACGGTTGCCGATCTTGAACCCTGAGGCTTTTTGGTCATGACGCGGTCGCAAACGCGTGCTAGGCCGGACGTATGACTCGCATCCCTACCAAGCAGGAGGTCCTGGACTGGATCTCGGCGAACCCCACCCTGACCTCAAAACGCGATATCGCCAAAGCCTTTGGCATCAAGGGCGCGGATCGGATTGATCTGAAACGTATCCTCAAAGAGCTTGAGGCCGAAGGCCATCTTGAGAAGCGCAAGCGCAGTTACCGCGACCCGGATCGCCTGCCGCCGGTCAGCGTGTTACAGGTAAAGGCGCCGAATGCCGATGGCGACCTGTTCGCGCGGCCACTGGAATGGCATGGCGAGGGGGTCGAGCCCATCGTTCTGATCATTGCTCGTGCCAGCGACCCGGCGCTGGGCGAAGGTGATCGCATTCTGGCTCGTCTGACCGTGGTGCATGAGGAAGACCACAATTACGAAGCCCGCCTGATCCGCCGTATCGGGACGAACCCTCGGAAAATCGTGGGTATCTTCCGCAAAGGGGCTGAAGGCGGGCGGATCGTGCCGATCGACAAGGCCGGATCGACCGAATGGCTGGTGGCCGAAGGCGCTGCGCTGAGCGCCAGGGATGGCGAACTGGTCGAGGCTGAACAAGCCGGGCCGAAAAACCGCATGGGGCTGCCACGCGCGCGTATCGTAGAACGGCTGGGCGACCCGACTGCGCCCAAGGCCGTTTCGTTGATCGCGATCCATCAGCACGGCATCCCGGATGATTTCCCCGACAAGGTGATTGCCGAGGCCGACAAGGCCAAGCCTGTCGGCCTGAAAGGCCGCGAGGATCTGCGGGATATGCCTTTGCTGACGATCGATCCCTCGGACGCGCGCGATCATGACGACGCCTGTTATGCCCATGCAGACGATGATCCCAAGAACCCCGGAGGGCACGTCATCTGGGTCGCCATTGCTGATGTCGCCGCCTATGTGCGGCCCGGCACCGCGCTGGACGGCGAGGCGCGCAAGCGCGGCAATTCCAGCTATTTCCCCGACCGCGTCGTGCCGATGCTGCCCGACCGTCTGTCGGGTGATCTGTGTTCGCTGCACGAAGGCGTGCCGCGCGCCTGTATCGCGGTGCGTATGCAGATCGACGCGGATGGCAACAAGATCGGTCACCGGTTCGTACGCGGTCTGATGCGCTCGGCCGCGTCCCTGAACTATGCCGAGGTGCAAGAGGCCATCGACGGTCATCCGAACGACCGCACTGGGCCGTTGCTGGAGCCGGTTCTGAAACCGCTTTATGCTGCATATACCGCGCTGAAAAAGGCCCGTGCTGATCGCCAGCCGCTGGAGTTGGACCTGCCGGAGCGCAAGATCGTTCTGAACGACAAGGGCGAGGTCGAAAGCGTGGCCTTCCGCGAGCGGCTGGACGCGCACCGGCTGATCGAGGAATTCATGATCCTGGCCAACGTGGCCGCCGCCGAGACGCTGATCGCCAAGCGCAGCCCGCTGCTGTTCCGGGTGCACGAAGAACCCGCGCCCGAAAAACTGGAAAGCCTGCGCGAGACGGCGCAGGCCGCCGGGCTGAATCTGGCCAAGGGGCAGGTGCTCCAGACCCGTCACCTGAACGCGCTGCTAAATGCCGCCGCCGGCACCGAGGATGCCGAGCTGATCAATCTCAGCACCTTGCGGTCGATGGCGCAGGCCTATTACAGCCCGGAAAACTTCGGCCATTTCGGGCTGGCGCTGCGCAACTACGCGCATTTCACCTCGCCCATCCGGCGCTATGCCGACCTGATCGTGCACCGGGCGCTGATCTCGGCCCATGGCTGGGGCAAGGACGGGCTGACCGAGGACGAAATTGCCCGGCTCGAAGAAACGGCCACGCATATTTCGGATACAGAACGCCGCTCGATGATGGCCGAGCGCGATACGACTGACCGCTATCTAGCGGCTTATCTGAGCGAGCGCGTCGGCAACGAATTCACCGGGCGGATCAGTGGCATTGCCCGGTTCGGGGCCTTTGTGAAAATGGACGAAACGGGCGCGGATGGCCTGGTGCCGGTGCGGTCTTTGGGGCGCGAATTCTTCCATTTTGATCGAGAGGCCGGAACGCTGATGGGCTCGGATTCCGGGCTGATCATCGCCATCGGCCAGCGGGTCACGGTGAGACTGACCGAGGCGACACCTGTGACCGGCGGGTTGGAGCTGGAGCTGCTGTCCATCGACGATCAGGCGCTGCCGCGCGGGCGCGGGCCCGCCAAGCGGTCGACGCGACGCAAGGCAGCCAGCACCAAACGCAAGAAGGACAAGATCAAGCGCAAGGTCGAACGCAAGCGCCGTCAAAGGTGATAGGTCAGCGCCCGGGCAATCAGCCAGCCATGGCGGGTTTCATCGATCTGGCTCGGGTCATCGAACAGAATGGCCCGGTTTCCGTCAATCCGGTCCTCGCCCGGAAAGGCCGTGGTGAAATCACCGATCAATCGGCTTTGGCAGTGCACGAACAGTGCGAAATCCGCGGATTTGTGAGCCCCCAGCCGGATCGTTGATCCTTTGGGGGCAAGATAGGCGGGCTGGCCCCAGCGCAGCTCTTCTCGCAATGGATTGGCGGCGGGCAGAGACTCTGCTGTGTTCAGTATCAGGTCGCGAAGCGCCAGGGCCCCCGCGCGTGCTTGCGGGGGCATGGCTTCAAAGGCCGAGGCGACCGAGGGGTCATCAAAAGGTTTCGGGGTCATCAAAAGGTTTCATGCAATCGGTATCGCCTGTTCCATCCGGTCTACGTAACTGTTCAACAGATTATCCTGTTTGATCCTGCGGGTCAGTGGGGTATCGGCAGGCGTTGCGCGCATGGCGGCGAGCATCGGGCCGACGCTCATATCTGCTGAAGTCGGTTGATCCGCCAGCAGGAAGCGGGATTGCCACAGATGGGCCGAGATCGCCTCGAGATCGCGTTCGACCCGGTCCATGCGCTCGGGCAACGAGAACCGGCCGATCCCTTGTGACGTGATCCCTTTCAGAACGGATTTTCGGATCGCATTGGACGCCGGCTTTCGGATCAGAGCCGGAATTCCAGTGAAAAAGGTTTCGCGAAGGATCGGCCAGACCTCGTCATTGCCCCAGCGGTCCAGAACGATGTGGAAATACAGATGCTCTTCGGCCATTCGTACCAGCGCGCGGGATTGCGCTTTTTCCACATCCGAAAGCCCCTGATCGAACTCCGCCCCCTTTTGTTCCAGCCAATCGCGGATCAGATCGCTGTCTGGTATCAACCGCTCTGGCGTGCGCAGCACTGGCAGTTTTTGATGCGGCATCCTGCGCGGGTCAAGCATGTCCGAACGCTGCCAGACCTGACCGGAGTGCTGAAGCATCAAGGCTGTCTTGACGCAGAACGGGCTGGCGCTGAACAGTCCGAAGGCGGAAGGATAGGTGAGAAGGGTCAGCATCGCATGGCTCCGTGTTTTTGACGTGCCGGATGAGTAAACCGGCCTGATGACAGTTTTTGTCATTAGGGATAGGCTAGGGTTCATCATGTCCCGCACCGCCCGATTGTTCCAACTGATGCAAGCTCTGCGTTCTGGCCCATCGCCCAGAACGTCTGAACAACTGGCGCAGGATCTGGGAGTTTCTGCCAGGACGATACACAGGGATATTGACGCGCTGCGTGGTCTGGGGGCCGTTATCGACGGTGAGGCAGGGTTTGGGTTCACCCTGATCGAAGATGCCACTTTGCCGCCATTGGGTTTCACCGATGACGAGCTTGAGGCCCTGGTTCTTGGCCTGCGCGAAGTTCAGGTGATTGGTGACCCGGCCTTGTCAGATGCAGCCAGCGCCGCCCTGCGGAAATTGCAGGGGCGATTGCCACAGCGACAATCCCATCGGCTGAGCCACGCGGTTCTGGCGGCAACGCGGTTCAATCGCCCGCCCGCGCCGACAATCGACGTGGCCATTTTGCGGCAGGCGACGTGGGACGAACGCGCGGTCGAGTTCTCGTACACGGACGCAAAAGGCGATGCCACACAAAGACGGGTCAACCCGCTTAGCATCGTCTATATGGATCGATCAAATGTGTTGCTCGGCTGGTGCCACCTGAGACAGGATTTTCGCGTTTTCCGGTTGGATCGCATGCAGGACATGTCCGTGACAGATCAAAGCTTTAGACCGAACCGGGTGCCCATGCTGCGCGAAGTTTTGGCGCAAATCCGCGCAGCGCACTACGCGCAAGAACGCGATGAGGGTGCCTGAGACTTTGTGATTCGCCGATTTTGCGCTACTCTGAGGTCGAGCAGTAATCAGGAAAAATCGGAATGCAAAAATGCGTAGGCGGCGTCATGACCGTCGCATTGTGGGCATCCATGGTGCAGGCGGACATATCAGAAAAAACGACTTGGCCAGACAGTGCAGTGTCAGGCGAAAAGATACAGCTGGCCTCGGCGGATGTGGCGGTTTCGATCCGTCCGGTCCCGCGCCCGGCGGTTGAGGCTTTGCGGGTGTCCGCGGCCGTGACCGCACGGTTTCAGGCCTGGCTCGGCGCGTTTCAGGAGCGCGCGAAGCAGCAGGGTATATCGGAAAGAACATTGAACAGGGTGTTCTCGGACATGATCTTTGACGAGGACATCCTGAAAAAAGACCGCAATCAGGCTGAATTTTCGAAACCGATCTGGGAGTATCTGGATTCCGCCGTCTCGGACATGCGCGTTTCCAATGGTCGTGCCGCGATGCAACGATATCGGCAGGTGTTGCAGCAAATCGAGGCGGAATATGGCGTTGAAAAGGAAGTGGTCACGGCAATCTGGGGGCTGGAAACATCATTCGGCTCTTATCGTGGCAGCAACCGGACGCTGAGTTCCTTGGCGACACTGGCCTTTGATGCACGGCGGGCGCAGTTCTTTGAAACGCAGTTGATCGCCGCCCTGAGGATCGTGCAGGCAGGCGATGTCAGCGCCAAAAACATGCTGGGCAGTTGGGCAGGTGCGATGGGGCACACGCAGTTCATGCCAACCTCGTATCTGGATCACGCAGTTGATTTCGATGGCGATGGTCGGCGTGACATCTGGTCGGATGATCCGACGGATGCGCTGGCCTCGGCCGCGTCCTATCTGGCGCGGCACGGTTGGAAAAAGGGGCAGCCCTGGGGCGTCGAGGTGCGCCTGCCCGAAGGGTTCGACTATGCCACCGCCAAACGGGACTACACCCTGCTGCCGTCAGATTGGGCGGCGCGTGGCGTGGTGGGGCGTGACGGCAAACCGGTACCGGATCACGGGCAAGCCGCAATCCTTTTGCCCGCCGGGGGGCAGGGCGTGGCGCTGATGATTTTCGACAATTTCAGCGTGATCGAGGCCTATAACGGCGCCGACGCTTATGTGATCGGTATCGGGCACCTGTCCGACCGGCTTGCGGGTGGCACACCGTTTCAGTCCGACTGGCCCCGAGGTGAGCGGGCGCTGAGCTTCGCCGAGAAGAAAGAGCTGCAAACCCGCCTGACTGATGCGGGGTTCGATACAAAGGGTATCGATGGGCGCACTGGGCCGAACACCATCAATGCGGTTCGCGCCTACCAACTGGCGCAGGGTTTGGTGCCGGACGGCTATCCAACTGCGACACTTTTGGAGCGGCTGCGGTGAACGACAAGAGGCGACCCAGACGGGCCGCCCCTTTGTAGAAGCCTTTTTCTGAACTCAGGATGCGGCTTTCATCAGCCCCTGAGCGATGATTTCCGCCTGTGCTTCGTCCAGAGATTTGTAAATCCGCACGAACATCTCGTCGATATCCGTAGGGGTCAGGATCAGCGGCGGCGAGATGATCATACGGTCGCCCACATGACGCATGATCAGGTTGTTGGCAAAGCAACGGTCACGGCAGATATAACCGACCGTGCCGGGCTCGGACGCGAACTTGGCGCGGCTGGCTTTGTCGGGTGTCAGAGCGATGGAGGCCATCATTCCGACGATCTTCGCCTCACCCACCAGCGGGTGATCGGCCAGCGCCTCCCATTTCTGTTTCAGATAGGGGGCGGCAACATCGCGCACATGCTCGACGATCTTCTCTTCTTCCAAAATGCGCAGGTTCTCAAGCGCCACGGCAGCGGCGACGGGGTGGCCGGAATAGGTGTACCCGTGGTTGAATTCCGTCCCGCCGATCACTTCGGCGATCTCGTCATTCACGATGGACCCGCCGATCGGCGCATAGCCCGAGCTGAGCCCCTTGGCGATGGTCATGATATGCGGTCTGATGCCCACGGTTTGCGATCCGAACCAGTTGCCGGTTCGGCCGAACCCACAGATCACCTCGTCCGCAATCAACAGGATATCGTATTTGTCGCAGATGCGCTGAATCTCCGGCCAGTAGGTATCGGGCGCCACGATCACGCCGCCTGCACCCTGAACCGGCTCAGCGATGAAGGCCGCGACACGGTCTTCGCCCAGCTCCAGAATAGCCTCTTCCAGCTCGCGCGCGCGGGCCAGGCCGAATTCCTCGGGCGACATGTCGCCGCCTTCGGCCCACCAGTTGGGTTGGTTGATATGGTGAATGTTCGGGATCGGAATGCCGCCCTGCGCGTGCATGCCTGCCATGCCGCCCAGCGAAGCCGACCCGACGGAAGACCCGTGATACGCGTTTTTCCTGCTGATGATGATATTTTTGTCCGGCTGCCCCTTCTCGGCCCAGTATGTGCGCACGAGGCGGATATTGGTGTCGTTTGCCTCGGACCCGCCAGCTGCGAAAAAGACATGGTTCAGATCACCTGGTGCCAGTTCGGCGATTTTGGCCGCCAGTGCGATTGCCGGCACATGGGTCGTCTTGAAGAAGGTGTTGTAGTAGGGCAGTTCGCGCATCTGACGCGCCGCGACATCGGCCAGCTCATCGCGGCCATAACCGATATTGACGCACCAAAGACCTGCCATTGCGTCCAGGATTTCCTCACCTTCGCTGTCGGTCAGGTAAACCCCGCTGGCGCGTGTAATCACGCGGGCCCCTTCCTGCCCCAGCGCACCATTGGCCGAGAAAGGATGGATGTGATGCGCCGCATCCAGCGCCTGCAATTCGGCGGTCGGCATATGGTTGGTTATGGTGGACATCGGAGAATCTCCTACAAGAACGCAGTTGCGGATCACAATATGATCAAATTCATCGCTGTCAATCGAATCAGGCTGAGTTAAGCGGAAGTCAGGGCGTCCGACATCAATTCCATACCTTGCTCAATGTCCTGAGCCGTTGCCTTTGCCGCTTTTTCGGCGTCGCCTTCGCGCAAGGCGGAAATGATATCCTTGTGCCGATCCGGCAGGCTTTGAGTCCCGAATCGACCACATACGACACGCAGCGAAGGGCCGAACCGCAACCAAAGCCTTTCGGCAAGATCACTGAGAATCGGTGCGTTTGCATGAGAGTACAGCGTTTCGTGGAACGCCTGATTCAGACGCAGATATCCGCCCACATCCCCGTCGGCGATCATACGGTCCAAATGCGTATCGAGCCGCTCAAGATGATCGATGTCCTCGGCCTGCAAATTCGACGTCGCGCGCCTTGAAAGCTCTGATTCTATTGAGGTTCTTGCAAAGATCATTTCCTGGATATCGCCCGGGGACAGCAGCGGCACGCTTACGCGCCGATTGCCCTGGAACACCAATGCCCCGTCCGAGATCAACCGGCGGATGGCTTCGCGCACCGGTGTCATACCAACACCCAGCGAATCAGTCAGGCCCTGGATCGTGACAGGCTGGCCCGGAACCAATTCGCCGAACAGGATCTGTGATCTGAGCGTTTGATAAACCTGCTCATGCGCGGGCTGTTTCCCTTTGTCGTTTGTCGACGCAGATGCCTTATTTTTGATCAAATCCAATTGGTTCTTCCCATTTCGACTAACCCTGACTTGTCAGGTGACAGACCTCGTGAAACCATACGCTGGATCGAGGAAAAACGCAAAACTTGATCAAATCCAAAAAAACGGGAAAATAGCCGTACACTTGCAGGGAGAAGAATATGACAATCAAAACGCTGACCATGACAGCGGTCATCGCATTGGGGACTTCGGCGGCATTCGCCGAAGAGGTGCGTGTTTACAACTGGTCCGACTACATCGACGAAGAATTGCTGAGCAAATTCGAGGAAGAAACCGGCCTGACCCTGATTTACGATGTGTTCGACAGCAATGAGGTTCTGGAAACCAAGATGCTGGCCGGTGGTTCAGGATACGATGTGGTGGTGCCGTCGGGCACGTTCCTGCAACGTCAGATTCAGGCGGGCGCATTTCAGGAACTGGACATGGCCAAGATGCCGAATTCGGTAAATCTGTGGGACGTGATTCAGGAGCGTACCGCAGGGTATGATCCGAACAATGCCTACTCGATCAACTACATGTGGGGAACGACGGGCATCGGCGTGAACGTCGACAAGGTCAGGGAAGTCTTGGGTGGCGATGTGGCCCTGAACAGCATGGATTTGGTTCTGAAGCCGGAGAATATGGAAAAGCTGGCCTCGTGTGGCGTTCACTTCCTTGATGCGCCAGCCGAAATGATACCGATGACCTTGCAGTACATCGGTGAAGACCCCGACAGCCATGACCCGGAAGTGATCAAGAAGGTCGAAGACGTTCTGACAAGCGTTCGCCCCTACATCCAGAAGTTTCACAGTTCGGAATACATCAACGCGCTGGCCAATGGCGATATTTGCGTAGCCGTGGGTTGGTCCGGTGATATTTTGCAGGCGCGGGACCGCGCGGCCGAAGCCGACAACGGTGTGAACATCGAATACCACCCGTTCGCAGAAGGGTCGTTGATGTGGTTCGACCAGATGGCAATTCCCGCCGACGCGCCGAATCCGGAAGGTGCGCACAAATTCCTGAATTTCATTCTGGATGCCAACAACATGGCTGCTGCGTCCAACTACGTGTACTACGCCAACGGCAACAAGGCGTCTCAGGAGTTTCTTGAGGAAGACGTGATCGGCGATCCGGCAATTTATCCGGATGAAGCCACGATGCAGAACCTGTACATCACGACTCCGTACCCCGCGAAGACACAGCGGGTCGTGACCCGTCTTTGGACCAAGATCAAGTCAGGCACCTGATCCGGTCAAAAGCGCGGGGCGGTCTGGCGATCGCCCCGCCGCACTATTGTCCAAACTGACCATGCGGGGGCTGCTTTGAGTTCTGACGTTTTTGCGCCGTGGAATGACCCACAGGCGAAACCCTTGATCCAGTTCCAGAACGTGACCAAGCGCTTTGGCGAGTTCACGGCGATCGACAACCTGTCTCTGGATATTTTCGAACGTGAGTTTTTTGCCCTGCTAGGCCCTTCTGGGTGCGGCAAAACAACGATGATGCGGATGCTGGCCGGGTTCGAGACTCCGACCGAAGGCCATATCCTGCTGGGCGGGCAGGATATCGACCCCATCCCGCCGAACAAGCGGGCCGTGAACATGATGTTCCAGTCCTATGCCTTGTTCCCGCATCTGAGTGTCTGGGAGAACATCGCTTTCGGTCTGCGCCGAGACAACATGCCCAAGCACGATCTGGAAGACCGGGTCGAAGAGATGCTGCGCCTGACCCGGCTGGAACAGTTCGCCCGTCGCAAACCGCATCAGATCTCGGGCGGTCAGAGGCAGCGCGTCGCACTGGCGCGTTCGTTGGCCAAAGCGCCCAAGCTTCTGCTGCTGGATGAACCGCTGGGGGCGTTGGACAAGAAGCTGCGTCAGGATACCCAGTTCGAATTGATGGATATCCAGGAAAAGACCGGCACCACCTTTGTCATCGTCACCCATGATCAGGAAGAGGCGATGACAGTTGCCACCCGCGTCGCGGTGATGGATCAGGGCCAGTTAAAGCAAGTGGCCACCCCGGATCGGATCTATGAAAACCCTGAATCTGTTTATGTCGCTGACTTCATCGGAGATGTGAACATCATCGAAGGCCGCGCGACGCCATCCGGAGAGGACGCCTATCAGATCGATTGGGCCGAAGGTCAGGCCCCGTTTTCGGCGTCTTCGCCTGCTGTTTTCTCAGACGGTCAGTCCTGCCATCTGGCGATCCGCCCCGAGAAAGTGACGATCTCTGCCGAACGGCCCGTCGATGCGGTCAACGCCGTGCAGGGCAAGGTTCACGACATTGCCTATCTGGGCAATCTGTCCACCTATCACGTTGAATTGGCAAACGGCACGATCATCAAGGCGCAGACGGCCAATACCCGCCGCATCTCGCGCCGTTCGTTTACCTGGGAAGACCCGGTCTGGCTGTCCTGGACAGCCACGGCTGCGGTTCTGCTGGCCAACTGATGCGCCGCGCCGTTCTGATCGCCATTCCTTACGTCTGGCTGTTGGCCCTGTTTCTGGTGCCGTTCTTCATCGTTCTGAAGATTTCGCTGTCGGATACCGCACTTGCCATCCCGCCTTATACTCCGACTTTGGACCTGTCTGCCGGTTGGGCGGGAATCAAAGAGTTCTTCAGCCAGCTTGATCTGGAGAATTATGTCTGGCTGACCGAGGACGATCTGTATTGGAAAGCCTACCTGTCCAGTGTCAAGATCGCTTTGATTTCGACATTACTGACACTGCTGGTGGGCTATCCCATTGCCTACGGCATGGCCCGCGCGCCTCAGGAATGGCGACCGACACTGATGATGCTGGTCATCCTGCCCTTCTGGACCTCGTTCCTGATCCGGGTTTACGCTTGGATGGGCATTCTGTCGAACGAAGGGTACCTCAACCAGATCTTGCTGTGGACCGGTATCATCTCGACCCCGCTGACGATCCTGAACACGTCAACTGCCGTCTATATCGGCATCGTCTACACCTACCTGCCTTTCATGATCCTGCCGATCTATTCTGCGTTGGAGCGGTTGGACGGATCATTGATCGAAGCGGCCGAGGATCTGGGGTGTTCGCGTTTGCAGGCCTTCTGGCTGGTGACCATCCCGCTGTCCAAACCCGGTATCATTGCAGGGTGTTTCCTGGTGATGATCCCCGTGATCGGTGAATTCGTGATCCCATCCCTTCTGGGTGGTTCCGGTACGCTGATGATCGGCAAGGTTCTGTGGGAAGAGTTCTTTTCGAACCGTGACTGGCCGGTGGCAAGTGCGGTGGCCATCGTGCTGCTGCTGATCCTCGTCATTCCCATCGTGCTGTTCCAGCGCAACCAGCAGAAACAGGCGGAGGCCGAGGGATGAACAGATTGAGCTGGTTCAACACGGTTTCGCTGACGCTGGGTTTTGCGTTTCTGTACATCCCGATGATCATCCTGATCGTCTTCAGCTTCAACGAAAGCAAGCTAGTCACGGTCTGGGCCGGGTTTTCGACGAAATGGTACGGAGAGCTGCTTCGGAACGAAGCGTTCCTTGATGCTGCCTGGGTCACGATCCGGGTCGCGGTCTTTTCGTCGACGCTGGCGACTATTCTGGGAACGGCCGCCGCTTATGTGCTGGTCCGCAGCGGGCGTTTCTTTGGCCGGACACTGTTTTCCGGCATGATCTATGCACCGCTGGTCATGCCCGAAGTGATCACCGGCCTGTCGCTGCTTTTGCTGTTTATCGGCATCGGCCTGGATCGGGGTATTCTGACCATCGTTCTGGCGCATACGACCTTTTCGATGTGTTTCGTTTCCGTTGTCGTATCCTCGCGCCTCATCACCTTTGACCGCTCGCTGGAAGAGGCTGCGCTGGACCTTGGGTGTTCGCCCGCGCAAGCCTTCCGTCTTGTCACCCTGCCGATCATTGCGCCTGCGGTAATCTCGGGCTGGTTGCTGGCCTTTACCTTGTCACTTGATGATCTGGTGATTGCATCCTTCACTTCGGGGCCGTCGGCAACGACATTGCCGATCAAGATATTCTCGGCCGTGCGCCTTGGCGTCAGCCCGGAAATCAACGCGTTGTCGACGATCATGATCGCTGTGGTGACGGTCGGGGTAATCACGGCCTCGCTTGTGACCAAACGCGCGATGGTACGTCAGCAGCAGGATGAAATGGCCGCAGCGCGCACCGAATGAAGCGGATTTTTCCAGACTACGCCTATGGCAGCGAACCTCGCGACGGCTGTTGGTGGGACGAAACTGTTGCCAGCCCGGATTGGCCAGAGTTCCAGGGTGACATGCATGTGGATGTGGCCATCATTGGCGGCGGATTTACAGGCGTTTCGGCTGCTCTGCATTTGGCTGAAAAAGCTTCGGTTGCGGTGTTCGAAGCCGGCGCACCGGGGTGGGGAGCCTCGGGCCGAAATGGCGGGTTTTGCTGTCTTGGCGGCTCAAAACTTGGCCACGCATCCATGCAGCGCCGATTTGGCTGCGATGCCGCTTTGGACTATGCGGCAGCGGAACAGGAAGCGGTCCGACTGGTCGCCGATCTGTTGGCACAACATCAGATCGATGCGGATACCCACTCCAGCGGGGAAACCCAGCTGGCGCATTCCAGGCGGGCGATGGACATGCTACGCCGCAATGCCGACGAGGCGGGAACCCTGCACGAAGCCAGAGACCTGCCCGCGAAGGGCATGGGTGGCGCGTTTCATGGTGGATACACTTCGCCGGTTGGTTTCGGGTTGAATCCCCGCAAATACCTGTTCGGGATTGCCCGAGCCGCCGAAGCAATGGGCGCGCATCTGTTCCGGAATTCCCCGGTTCTGAGCGTTGAAAAAACGGCGTCCGGCTTTGTGTTGCAAACGCAGAGCGGGACAGTCAAAGCGCAGGCGGTGTTGGTGTGTACCAACGGCTATTCCAGCGAGGATATCCCGGCCTGGATGTCCGGACGATACATGCCTGCTCAGTCGACCGTCATGGTAACGCGACCCCTTGGTCGAACCGAGCAGATGGCACAGGGATGGACATCGGATCAGATGTGCTATGATACGCGCAATCTGTTGCACTATTTCCGCCTGATGCCGGACGGGCGCTTTCTGTTTGGTATGAGGGGCGGCCTGCGGTCATCGGCCGAGGCTGAAGCAGCCATTCGGCAAAAGGTCCAGCAGGATTTCAAACATATGTTTCCTGCTTGGTCGACGGTCGAGGTCACTCATATCTGGTCCGGTTTGGTGTGCCTGTCGCGGGCCCTGACACCTTTTGTCGGCCCCGTTCCGGATCAACCGGGGATGTTTGCCGGTTTTGCATATCACGGCAATGGCGTCGCCATGGGCACGTATTGCGGTCGAGCATTGGCGCGGTTGGTTCTGGGGCAGGACGCCAGGCTGCCGGTCGTGATGATGCAAACACCGGGTCGGTTTCCTTTGGGTCGCTGGCGCCGTGTGCTCATGCCGCCAGCCTACGTCATGCTGGCGCTGGCCGACCTGCGATGAGGCGGGGCGTTACAGAATTGCGGTTTCCAAGTTCAACCCTGTCGCGTAATCGGGCGCACCATTTTCAGCGCGCCAGAGGCAATACGTCGCCATGCGCCACGCATACCATGGCCTGAGTTGTTCATAGCGCGCGACGATTTCGGGCCTGCCGTAGGCCGAAAGAAACTGGTCTTCCTCTTTCTTCGACAGCGGTGAGCCTCGGTAAAGCTGCTGCATTGCAGGCGACAAAAACAGCGCAAGGTCTTCGCAGGGATCGCCCAGGGCCGGGCATTGCCAGTCGATCAAGGTCAGACCACCGGTCGCCACCAGGATATTGCCTGCCACGGGGTCGCCATGGATCAGGCACGTCTGTTGCGTGGGTGCGACCGAATTTGATGGTTGCAAATCAGCGAGTTTGTCGCGCCCGTTTGACGTACAGCCTTGCAGAATTCTTTTTCCATGAGCGCGCAAGTCTGCGCTGCCATTGCATCCGGCTGGCGCCTGGACGGCAATGGGCAGGGTATGAAGCTTGCGCAGCAAGGCGCCAACCTGTGCTGAATCCTGCCGCCAGGGGGCTCCGGGGGCGTGGTCGTAAAACACCCAACGGGCTTCATCGTATTGCCCTGTGGCCCGCAGCCTTGGCACGAAACCCGTGGTGCCAAGCGCCTTCAGGCATTGGGCCTCCAACTCTGCATCATTGCGAAACAAAGGATTGCGCAATGCCGTGCTGTAGAGTTTCAGGACTTTGTCACTGTCGCGGCCCTTGACCTTCCACACCCTGTTGGTGCGCCCGCCGTACAAGGTCGCGAACCGAGGATGCGCGTTGACCAATCCTTGCGCGTGAAGATGGTCAACCAGATCACGAGGGGGGGCAGGCAGGTCGGGCAGAGGTTCCATCACTTCTTATGGCGAGTCGATTTGCCAAGCTTTGGCCCGTCCCGCCCGACAGATCAAGCACCAGTTCGGACTGCGGTGACCTGAGTTGCGGGAATCACCTGACCGCCCTGCAAGGTCAGCAAAACAGTATCGTCGCCAACCTGTGCTTCGACGACGCGACCGTAGGCGGCGACAGGTTTCTCGGAGAGCAACTCATCGCCTTTGTAGCTTTCCAGGGTTGCAGTGTAGTTTCCTGATGCCAATGGATTTCCAGAAGAATCCACGCCCGCCCAAACAAACTCTTCAGTTGTCGTGGGTACAGTGACTTTATCGATCACCGTACCGTCACTGTCGCGGACCACCAATTTGGTTGCGTCCGCATCAGGGTCGGCCTGAGCAAACAGTGTTACGGGCTGGCCGTCAAAGTGAAAGGCTGATGTCGAACGGACGTCCATGCCCACCCAACTTGCAAGCTCGTTCAGTTTCGTACCGCCCAATGCGTTGGCCAGGGTGGACAAGAGGTCATTGGTCTGGACTTGTTGCTCGACCATCGAGAACTGCGCCAGCTGAGACGCATACTCGGTCGAATCCATCGGCTCCAACGGATCTTGATTCTTTGCCTGCGCCGTTAGCATCAGCAAGAATGTCTCAAAGTCCGACGTAATCGCGGATTTCTGAGATGCCCCGGCCTTTTGTTGATCCGCAACGGGCTGCGTGGTGTTGACAGGCGTAATCATTGGTCAAAACCTCATGTCGATGCCCCGGCCCGAGGCCAGATACTGTGTGTGGGAAGTTGTGTGATCGATCCGTTCGTGCGGCGCAGCTTCTGAATGTGAAGGGGATTGTGTGTCAGCGTCGTTTGCGTCCATTTGATGTGCGCCAGAACCCCAAGAGGTTCCCAGATCAAAGCTCAGATCCCCATAACCCAGCTTCTGAAACTCTTCTGTCAGAACGGACAAATGACGCCGCATTAAATCGAGGGTTTCCGGGCGCTCGGTCGCAATGGTGATTTGCAGCCCGTCCTCCCGGCCGTTCAGAACAATGGACACACGCCCAAGCTCTTCCGGATTCAGCGCTATTTCCGTTGCTCCTGATCCGGTGCGGGTCTGGACAGCCGCCGACAGCTGACCAGCAATCGCCCGGGCGATTTCCGCTCGGGCGGCAGTGGACGGAGCCGCGAATTGAGGCACGGACTCACGCGAGGTCAGCGGCAAAGGTTCCTCTCTGGCGGCCGGCGGGGCCTCAGCTTCGACAACGGGTGCCACGGGTTCGGCTTCAACGGCAGTTGCCATCAGCTGAAGCTGCGCCACCGAGGGCGCCCGGTCAGGCGCTGACGATTTGGGCGTCAGAATGTTCACTTCGGGCAACGGCTTCTTTTCAGGGTCCAGCGGGAGGGGGACGGCCCCCGTTTGTTCGACCGTGCCTTTGGGCTTTGCAAGCTGATCAAACATCTGGCCGAGTTCGGTCATGGCTGTCACGTGCACAGGTTGGGGCGTCGGACCCTGCACCTTCTGCGAGAGCGCCGGAACCGGGGAAGGTGTGTCGCTTTGTGTGGGCAAACCTTTTGGTACCGATGCCGGTGGTTGATTCGATATTTCCGAGGGTGCTTGTTTTACCTCCGCCAACTCAACCGGCACCACCTTTACTTCGTCCAAGTCCGGGGTTTCCAGGAATGCAGAAGGGGGTTGCTGTTCGCCGATGTGTTCTGAAATCGGGGTGGGATGGGCCGTTGCAGATGCCTCGGCCGATGTCTCCGGCACAGGTTCGGGCTCTGCTTCGACACTTTTCAGCTCGGCATTGATGGCAGCGTTTTCGCCTTCTGGGTGGCCGGTGGCACCAACCTCTTGCCCGAGGACATCCTGAAAGCTTTCTGAGCCAGTGTTTTGGCCCGGAGCCTTACGCGATGTGACGGCTTTCTCGGGCGTGGTCGGCGTTGCGTTCGCCAGCGTAAGGGGGTTGGGCATTTTGCTCCGGCTCCGTGTGACTGGTCGGAACACTGCCTGTAGGAAGTTACGATTATTTTAATCGCTTTCACCTTTGATCGAGAAAGTTCGAAGCAAATTCGGAGAATGCCATGAAGGTTTCCACCCTTCCTCACGTATCTCAATCACAGTCACCCCAGACCCGGCTGAAAAACGCCGCCATAGAGCTGGAGGCCGCGTTTCTGGCCGAAATGCTGAGATCCGCCGGGTTGGGAAAAACCCGCCAGTCCTTTGGCGGTGGCGCCGGTGAGGATCATTTTTCTTCGATGCTTGTTCAACATCAGGCGCAGCAACTGGCCCGGTCTGGTGGCGTGGGCCTTTCCGAAATTCTGTTCAAGTCACTGATGGAGAAAACCGATGACGTCTAAAGTCGATAATGCGTTGATCAAGTCTTTGGAAGAAGTCCTGGATTTGGAACGTGCCGCACTTGTGCAGGGGGATCTGGACCGTTTGTCCAGCATGGTGCCTGAAAAAGAAAAGCTGATCGGGGCAATCAATGATCTTCAGGTGCTGGAAAGTGAGGCACTGATTCGCGTTCAACAGAAAGCCGAGCGCAATCAGGCGCTGCTGAACAGCGCGGCTGAGGGCATCCGGGCAGTCGCCAGCCGAATGGCTGAATTGCGGCGCGTTCGGCAGGAATTCAGCACCTATGGTGCGGACGGACAGCGAAGTGAATTCGCGGTGCGCAGCACGGCAAAGCTGGAAAAGCGGGCATAGGCAGAAGTTTGATTCAAATCCGAAATTTCTGGGCCGGGCGCTTTAGCACTCCGTTAGGGGATCGAGTTCAAAAGTGGTGTTGCACCTGAGATCAACAGGTGGCGCGAACGGCCACGCGGCGCGTCGCACAGGTCAGAAAGACACCAATGCCCGCAAATAGTGCGGGGTGAACATGGGCAAAATGGCCCGAACGGAAAAGGATGAAAGCTATGTCCAGCATTCTGACAAACAATGGCGCGATGGTTGCGCTGCAGACTCTCAAGTCGGTCAACAAAAACCTGGCGATGACCCAGAACGCAATCTCGACCGGCAAGGATGTCGCAACGGCCAAGGACAACTCGGCAGTTTGGGCGATTTCCAAAGTGATGGAGTCGGACGTCAAAGGTTTCAACGCCATCAAGGACAGTCTTGCGCTTGGCGAATCGACCGTCGCCGTTGCACGGAATGCCGCGGAAACCGTCACTGATCTGCTGACCCAGATGAAAGGCAAGATCGTCGCGGCGCAAGAAGACAACGTTGATCGCGGCAAAATCAATGATGATGTGACTGCACTGAAAGATCAGATCGCGTCCGTTGTCAGTGCGGCGCAGTTCAATGGTCTGAACCTGGTTGACGGCTCTGCCGGTTCCGCTTCGATCCTTGCATCGCTGGATCGTGACAACACAGGTGCTGTGACCTCGTCGTCCATCACCGTTGTAGGGCAGAACCTGTCGACCGGTGGTTATGTCACCAAGCAGGTTTTTGACGGTTCGACCGGCGCATCGACAGGCAACGATCGCGTCGGCGCAACCATCGATAACGGTGCAACCGCCGCAACCGCGCTGGTCACCGACGAATCCAGCGGTGTTTTTGCCGCCGGGGACAAGGTCGTCGTAGCGATCAACGATCAGGTCGTATCCTATACCGTTTCCGCCGAAGACGCTGCCGCGACAACAACCGGTGATCTGGTTGCTGTTGGGTTGAAATCGAAGATTGAAGAGCTTGGGATTACCGGTCTGACCGTCGATTATGACTCGGGTACAGCCGGAACCTTGTCTGTCACCAACGGTACGGGCTCGGACATTTCGTTTTCGGCTCAATTCGTGAACGCCGGTGCAGGTGGTCTGGGCGCGCTGGCCGGCATTGATGTTTCGACCGGTGCGGGTGCGACCGCTGCCCTGGCCGCCGTTGAGTCGCTGATTGATACTTCGATCGACGCGTCTGCTGCTTTCGGTTCCTCTCAAAGCCGGATCGAAACTCAGAAAGAGTTCATCTCGAACCTGTCCGACTCGTTCAAGTCAGGCATCGGGTCGCTGGTCGACGCGGACATGGAAGAGACTTCGGCACGGTTGCAGGCGCTTCAGGTTCAGCAACAGTTGGCGACACAGTCGCTTTCGATCGCCAATCAGGCACCGCAGTCGATTCTGTCGCTGTTCCGCTAATTCGCGAAATCGGTTGGGGCGCGGATTTCGCGCCCCATCAATGACTGCCTGATGACGGCCCTTTGGAAGGATTTCAAGTGACACCGCAAACCCTAGCCCATCAAACCTATGCGCAAACCGCCGCGCCGACTCGGACGCCTCGAGACACGGAATACGAAGCGATTTCAAGGATCACACGGCGTCTGAAGGCAGCAACAGCGCAAAAGGCAACGGATTTTTCGGGCTTTGTACAGGCCGTGCACGAAAACCGGCGGCTATGGGGGGTGCTCGCCACCGGCGTTGCCGATTCCGAGAATGCCCTGCCCAACGACCTGAGAGCCAGGATCTTCTACCTTGCCGAATTCACCGAACAACACAGCAGCCGCGTTCTGGGAGACGGCGCAACCGTTGAACCGTTGGTGGAAATCAACACGGCCGTATTGCGCGGATTGCGCCAGATGAGGGCAACTTGATGAGTGGTCTGGTCCTGAAGCTTGCCCCGAAAGAAAGGGTTCTGATCAACGGGGTCGTGATTGAGAACGGCGATCGCCGCGGCCGGTTTTCGATCATGACGCCACAGGCAAATGTACTTCGACTGCGGGATGCGATTCATCCGGATGAGGTGAATACGCCGGTGCGCCGCGTCTGTTATGCCGCGCAGCTTGTATTGTCGGGGGACATCGAACCTGGCCAAGCACGTCAGCAATTGTTGCGCCGCGTGGAAGAGCTGAGCCAGGTTTTTACGGATGCAGATAGCCGCCGGGTCTTGGCCGAAGCCACGGATGCCCTGGTTGCAGAGCATTATTACAAGTGCCTCAAATCGCTTCGCTCGCTTCTGCCGCGCGAAGAGCGGCTGATGGCTTACCAGCAATGACATTCCAACCGGTCATCCCAAGCGGCGGAATCGTGGGCTGGCGGTTTCTGCAACGTACCTATGAAGGTCAGCTCCAGAGTTTTTCGTCGTCCGCTGCGAATGAAAGAGAGACAAAGTATTTTCTGGACAACATTGGGAAAATCCAATCCGCCGAAGAGCTGGTTTCGGATCGCAGGTTGTTGCAGGTCGCTTTGGGTGCGTTCGGCTTGGAAGGAGATTTGGACAACCGGTTTTTCATACGCAAAATCCTCGAGGATGGGGCACAGGCGGATGACGCGTTGTCCAATCGATTGGCCGACAAGCGATACCGGGAATTTTCTGACGCCTTTGGGTTTGGTCCCGGTGCTGTCCGAAAAACCGCGCTGACGTCCGACATGGAGCAAATCGCCCAGGCCAATTTGACGGCCCGGTTTGAAATTGCCGTTGGCGAGTCGGATGAAACGATGCGTATTTCGCTCCATGCACAACGAGAGCTTTCAGATCTTGCCAACAGAACCTCAAGCGCAGACACAAAGTGGTTCGATCTGATGGGGTTGCCGCCCTTGCGCAGCATGATGGAAACGGCACTTGGACTGCCGTCATCCTTTGCGCAGCTGGACATTGACAAACAACTGGTCGAGTTCAAGGCCAGGTTGCTCAAACTGACCGGCTCGGAGGATCTGGCACAGTTTTCGAACCCAAAGTCCATCGAGAAACTGACCGACACCTATTTGGCCAGAAGTCAGATTGCGCAACTTCAGAACACGATCTCGCCGGCGCAGACCGCATTGATCTTGTTGGGGGCCGTTTGAGCAGAACGCCTCCGGATCGAAGTGATCGGTGAAGCATGATCGCAAGGGCGTCACGCTGATCAAGGCAATGCGGTTTTCTTCAGAACTGCAACGAAAGGCCTCAACCGTTCAGAATCTCATCGGCTGCGGTTCGTAAAGCATATGATCTGACGGGTCGGGACACGTTGTGCAGATTGACGTCTCCCAGCGGTACAGCATTGGAACAGGCCGGTTCGATGTCTTCTGAAACGACAATGCGGTGCCCTTGCGACTTGCCGAACTCGCCCAAACGTGCGGCGATGTTTGCGGCCTGACCGATAACTGTGAAATCAAGCCGTTCGCGAGATCCCACATTGCCGTAGGTGACACGCCCATACGCGACGCCGATCGAACAGTCGCAATGCCTGTCCGTACCTTCTTTGCGCAGCTCTCCCAAAGTTTCGACGATTTCGATCGCCGAGCGCTGGGCATTGGTGCGGGCCGTACTGGCATCCTCGTCCGTTGCCGGGAAAACGGCCAGAACAGCGTCACCAATGAACTTCAGGACTTCTCCGTTGTTGTCATGAACAATGCCCGAGACCGTTTCAAAGAACTCGTTCAGGAGATTGATATACTCGCCCCGGCCCAGCTTCTCTTCCAGGCTCGTTGAATTGCGGAGGTCGCAGAACATGATGGCGGCGTCGATCTCATCCCCGTCACCCCGCCTGATTTCGCCGCCCAATACGCGCGCGCCGGTGCGTTTGCCGACATAGGTTTCCAGCAGGACCTGCGCGTTTTCGCGCTGCATGAACACTTCGTAGAAACGGGCGATTACCGAAGAACATTCAAAGACAAGGCCCAGATTTTCGGTGGTAAACCCGTCCGGGTGATCGCAGGTCAGCGTCAGAACATTGGTGCGCCCGTCGGAAAACGGCAAGGGCATGGCCACGTAATCTGTTGCGCCCTTGGCCCGCAGATCCTCCATGATCGGGAAGCTGTTTTGCGGGTTTTCATCATTCAACCTTTGCCGCACGCCACCCAGGCCGTTCGAGACATGCCGCAAGGGGCTGTTGATGAAAGCTGGGTGATCATAGATTTCGTATGTCGGAGCCCTAGTCAGAATCTCTTCTTCATCTTTTTCCCAGATATAGTGCTTTCCCGCGATCAGGGGGTGAAGGGACCAGGCCAGAATGCTCAGCCTTTGTATTGCGATGCCGTGCTCCAGCATCTTTTCGGCCAGCGCTTTGGTAAAGCTTTCGGGTGTTGCCGCGGTCGAAGCACCACGCATCAACCAATCAATCAGGGGCCCGCTGATGTTGCCGTCTTCAGGTTCACGAAGGCGGTTGTCGCCCAGATCGATTTTCGTATAGGCGCCGGGCACAAAGCCGATACAGCCTTGAATGGCCGCGCTTTCGGGCAGGGCTTCTTCATAGGCCCAGACAGAATTGGCCAGGTTTTCGGAACCCAGATTGATGTCGTGATATGTGGCAGTGCCTTTGAACGGGCAGAATGTTTGCAGATCTGTTTCTTCGCTCAGATCAACACAGACATCCGCGCGGGGAACATAGATCGTGGGCGGCAGGCGCGTTTCATACATCACCTTGGCATCTGTGCTTTCAGCCAAAAGCACATCATTGCGGTAAATGGCAATTCTGCCATTCAGCGATTCAACCGAGATTCCATACCCATTGATTTTTGGTGCGGCGTGGACGTTCATATGCGACCTCCCTTGCCTGGGTTTTTTCTAGAATGGGGCTTTGCATCCCACATTCCAAGTGGCGCAGAAGGGAAAAGTACCAACGCATACGGTCATGCAGCAAGGCTCAGACCATTTGTATCACGTCTTTTTCGATGGACAGCATATACCCTTTTTTGGCGATGTTCTTGACCAGAAGTTCACTGACCATCTGGTTGCCAAGCGCATCCCGCAACCGTTTGATCCGCGTCGCGCCTGCGGCTTCGTCGCAATCGGCCTCATTGCGGCCGGAAATCATCGCCTCGATCTGGGCGCCGGACAAAACCTCATCATCCAGTCGCGATTCAGCCAGAACAGACAGGGTTTCCATGGCGGCGGGCGTGAGTTTGAAATCCATGTTGTTGAGGTAGACGGTGTTTTCCTCGCGGCTGATCAGCAACGAGGTCACCTGAATGCCGGTGCGTTCGATCTGCGCCATGCGTCGGTTCAGCAGTACCAGCATCACCAGAAAGACCAATGCCGAGGCCATCATGGCACAGGCAAAAACCAGCAGCACATAGATCACCATCCGATAACTGGACAGGGTGTCGGCGAAGGCGGTGCCGGACTGGGCCAGAATTTCAAGCAACCGGATTTCGGTTTGCGAGGTCAGATCGGTCTCGATGAACAATCGCTCGACCCGGGCGTTGAATGCGTTGGCGTCCGGCAGGGTCCAGAACAGGAAAACGGCGGCGGTGATCAGAATGGCGACAATGGCTGCGACGCCCAGCACGACCAGACGGACCCCCGACCGGCGTGCGTCAGAAACGGAGATAGAATTTTCCGGCATTGCCTTTCCTCTGATCCAACCCTTCCGGCCCGAAAACGGACTGCACTTCAAGCAAGGTCCAGCCTGACGCGCTCAGGCGCTGGGCGATTTCTGCCTGGGCCTGGCCCTTGTCGCAGTTCGAGACCTGAATGACCCCATAGTGCAGACGCAACGGGTTGTCTTTCTTGGCCTTGTAATCCGCATAGCAATCCGCCGCAGACGCAGCAGAGCCAAGCGATATCAGGGCCGCAAAGGTCAGAGAAGAGAGGATCTGTTTCATAGGCCGCATCCTGCGCATGAGTTGCCGCGATATTCAATAACCCAAGGGGTTTGCGGGCTCTGATATCCGATAACACCGGGCCGTTATTGCTTGTCTGGACCGGTCACCCCCAGTGTCAGGGCAATCAGGACGCGCTCCGTCACACGGTCGCCCAAACACTATGAAGGACACGCATCATGCACAGGAAATTCATCGCTTTCATCGTTGCGACCGCGGTTGCAATAACCGGGGTTTCTGCGTCTCAGGCACGGGCTGCGGACGCAAAGGACATTCTTGGCGGGCTGGCGGCCATCGCGCTCATCGGGGCCGGGGTTCACTATTACAACAAGGAAAAGAAAAAGGATCGGGCGACTCGCCATCAGACCTATACCCCGGCACCTTACACGCCGCAGCCGGTGCGCCCTCTGCCGCCGCGCGTGGCGCGTTATGATCTGCCCCAGCGCTGCCTGCGCACATTCAACGGGTATTCACAGGATCATCCGCTGCTTGGGCCGAAATGCCTCAAGAAGCACTACAAACATGCCAATAGCCTGCCGCAAGAGTGCAAAGTCGGTTTCTGGAATGGCCAAAAGGTCAAGCGGGCATACGAACCCGCGTGCTTGCGCCAGAAAGGATACCGTGTCGTTTACCAGTAATACCGGTTGAGCAGGAGCGGCGCCAAAGACGCGCCGCGTGAGAGAGGGTGGTGTGGGCTGCCCTCTCTCTTTTTTCTTGCGGCGCTGTGTGAAACGCGGTTTTCCAAGGGTATGACAAAACCAGATTTCGAACTTGAACAGGCGCTGCTGGACCGGGGCCATTTTCGCATCGCGGGAGTGGATGAGGTCGGGCGCGGCCCCTTGGCCGGCCCGGTCGTCGCCGCGGCCGTGATCCTGAGCCCACAGGCCATCCCCGAAGGGTTGAATGATTCCAAAAAGCTGACGGCCAGACGTCGGGCCGCCCTGGATGCCGAGATCCGGCACAGCGCCGAGTTTGCCGTGGCCGAAGCTTCGGTCGCCGAGATTGACGAGATCAACATCCTCAGGGCATCGCATCTGGCGATGCTGCGCGCGGTCGAGGCACTGACACCGGCCCCCGATTTCCTGCTGATCGACGGGAACATGATTCCATGCGGCCTGAAAATCCCGTCGCAGGCGGTCGTGAAAGGGGATGCCCGATCGGTGTCGATTGCAGCCGCCTCGATCCTTGCGAAAAACTGGCGCGATCAGGTGATGGTGGATTTGGCGCAACAGCATCCGGGATATGGATGGGAAACCAACGCCGGTTATCCGTCAAAACAACACAAGGAAGCACTGCAAAATCTTGGCGTGACCCCACACCATAGACGTTCGTTCAAGCCGGTGCACAATATCTTGTATCAAGAGTAAATCGTAAGTCGCTGATTCAAAAAAGAAATTGACGCCGATTCGTCTTTGACTCATCCTTGTCTCAACCAAATGAGCGCAAAAGCGCCGTGGACACTTGAGGCAGTGATATGACGACAACCACCAAAAAGGGCGCAATAGCGCCCCCTTTAAACACGATTCTATCCGGGGACTGCATCGAAGTGATGAACAGTCTTCCCGAGGCATCCGTTGACCTGATTTTTGCGGATCCGCCCTATAATTTGCAGTTGAAAGGTCAGCTGCATCGCCCGGACAATTCTCAGGTGGATGCGGTGGATGATCACTGGGATCAGTTTTCCAGCTTTGGTGCCTATGACCAATTCACCCGCGCGTGGTTGAAGGCGGCGCGCCGTCTGCTCAAGCCAAATGGTGCGATCTGGGTGATCGGCTCTTACCACAACATCTTCCGCGTTGGTTCGGCGTTGCAGGACGAGGGCTATTGGATTCTGAACGATGTGGTCTGGCGCAAGTCAAACCCGATGCCCAACTTCCGCGGCAAACGTTTTACCAACGCGCATGAGACGATGATCTGGGCATCCAAGCGCGAAGGGGCCAAGTACACCTTCAACTATGAGGCGCTGAAGGCCCTGAACGAAGGCGTGCAGATGCGCAGCGACTGGGTGCTGCCGATCTGCACCGGGCATGAACGTCTGAAGGATGAAAACGGTGACAAGGCACACCCGACGCAAAAGCCGGAATCACTGCTGCACCGTGTTCTGATCGGCTCGACCAACCCCGGGGACGTGGTGCTGGATCCGTTCTTCGGCACCGGAACGACCGGAGCCGTCGCCAAGATGCTGGGCCGCGAGTTCATTGGTATCGAACGCGAGGAAAGCTACCGCAAGGTGGCCGAGAAGCGCATTGCCAAGGTCCGCAAGTTCGACCGTGAGGCTCTGGAAGTCAGCGCCAGCAAGCGCGCAGAACCCCGCGTTCCCTTCGGCCAACTGGTCGAGCGTGGGATGCTGCGCCCGGGCGAAGAACTCTATTCAATGAACAGGCGTCACAAGGCCAAGGTCCGGGCCGATGGCACATTGGTCGGTGACAACGTCAAAGGCTCGATCCATCAGGTGGGCGCCCATCTGGAAAATGCGCCGTCCTGCAATGGCTGGACCTATTGGTGCTTCAAGCGTGACGGCAAAACGGTTCCGATCGACGTTCTGCGCCAGCAGATCCGGGCCGAGATGAACTGATACAAAGAACACCGCCGGTGCCTGTGGCCTGACACAAGGCACTACGCCTTGCCCCGCCGATCCTACGGCGGGGTCTTTTGTTTTCGGATCAACAGTGATTGCATGTTGTTGACCCTGACACTGCAAGAAAGATCACGGCCATGACCGAGACAACCGCGCAGCCCCGCCGCAGTCTGTTTTTCACGGAACCTGACACGTTCGATCTGGACAACAAATACACCGAGGCCGCGTTGGAGCGGCACAAGCGTGAAGGGTTGGAACTGGCCGTTCGCGCGCGCTGGGTGGCGATGGCACTGACCGGGGTTCTTCTGGTTTTCCTGAACCCGCAATGGGAGGTGCTTTGGTATCACTTCATTCTGCTGCTGATCTGCGCCAACGGTTGGCTGATCCGCCGTTCCGGTCGGGTGGGACAATCGCGGGTCGAGCTTCTTTTGATCTTCGTGGATTTGCTGATCATGACCCTTGGAATGATTGTGCCCAACCCGTTCAGCGACGATGTCCGCCCTCTGGCCATGCAATACCGGTTTGACAACTTTCAGTACTTTTTCGTCATCCTGGCGGCTGGAACCCTAGCCTATTCCTGGCGCACGGTCATTGCCATCGGTTCGTGGACGGCATTGATGTGGACGATCGGTTGGATCGTTGCCTCGTGGGTGGCAACGCCGATTCCGGGCATCAGCGAAAAGGTTGCAGAGGCTTTGCAGGGCTATCCGGATGTTGCCGAACTGTTGGACCCCAACAGTTTCATGGTCCCTCAACGCATCCAGCAAGTGATCGTATTCATAATGGTCGCGGTAACGCTGGGCATTTCGATGCGGCGTCTCAATCAATTGTTGATGAACAACGCGGGATTGGAACGGGAACGGGCAAACCTGTCGCGGTATTTCTCGCCCAATGTGGTGGATGAGCTGAGCCAGAACGATGAGCCGCTGAAACAGGTCCGCAAAGAAGATGTGGCCGTTCTGTTCATCGATATCGTCGGGTTCACCAAATACGCCGCCGGGCGGGATCCCTATGAAGTGATCGAGGTTCTGCGCGGGTTTCATGCCCGTATGGAAACCGAGGTATTCCGGCACCACGGGACCTTGGACAAGTATCTGGGCGACGGTTTGATGGCGACCTTCGGCACTCCGGTGCCAACGCCCCTGGACGCGAGTAATGCCCTAGACTGCGCGCGTGCGATGGTGGGTGTGATCGACCGTTGGAATCTGGAACGCCGCCGGGCGGGTGAGCCTGAAATCCATGTCGGCGTTGGGGTGCATTACGGCTCGGTCGTACTTGGGGATATCGGTGCCAACCGGTTGGAATTCGCGGTGATTGGCGATGCGGTCAATGTGGCGGCCAAGCTTGAGGCACTGACGCGTGATTTCAAGGCGCGTATCGTTGTCAGCGATGCCGTGCGTTTGCGGGTTGAGGAAGAAAACCCGCAGGCGCCGGAGGTCATGGCCGGTTTTGTTGCCTGCCGCGACCAAACCGTGCGAGGGGTCGAGGCGCCGATGGATGTCTGGGTGATGAAAAGCTGAGGGCCTCCCGCCCGTCAGAACAGCATCGCAGATGCAGTGCTGACAGTTGGGTCCAGCAGCGCGCCTGTGCGCGCTGCGGTCACGCTTTGGGCATGGGGTTCAAAGATTTGTTGTAGGGGTGCCAGTCGGTGATCTCGGGATAATAGTGGCGTCGCCACGCGCGAACGCGCGGGTTCATGACCCGCCGCCAAAGCGGAGGGATCATAGCGAACACGGTCATGACGGGATAGCCATAGGGCAATTGTGGGGCTGCGTCCGACGCGTGATGTTGCAGCAGCGGAAACCGGCGATTGGGTTTGTAATGGTGGTCCGAATGGCGCTGAAGATTGATCAGCAACCAGTTCGAAGCTTTCTGCGAGGCATTCCAGGAATGGCGTGGCAGGACATGCTCGTACCGTCCCTCGCCCAGGTGTTTTCGGGTCAGGCCGTAATGCTCGACGTAATTGACCAGCTCGAGCTGCCATATTGCGACACCAGCCTGCAGCAGAAACAGCGCCACGCCGGACCATCCTCCGATCAGGCCGGCCAGTGCCAGCATCCCACCTTGCAGCGCCCAATACCGCCAGAACGGGTTTGAACGATCTGTCCACGGTCTGTCGATGCGGGCCAGCTTGTTGCGCTCGGCCTTGAAGGCCGAAACCCAGCATTGCCACAGAACGCGGGGATAGAAGCGATGGAAACCTTCGTTGTAGCGCGCCGTTACCGGATCGCGCGGGGTGCCAACATGGCGGTGATGGACCAACAGGTGCTCGGACCGAAAATGAGAATACAGCACCATGGCAAGAAGGATGTCCCCCAGCCAGCGTTCCAAGCGGCTTTTCTGGTGCATCAACTCGTGGCTGTAATTGATCCCAATCGTGCCCGAAATGACGCCCATGCCAAAGAAGAGGCCGATTTTCTCAAGCGTTGACAGATGGGTGCCGTGGGTTGCGTACCAGATGAGACCAAAAAGGGTAACGAACTGGATCGGGGCCCAGAGTTTTGTCAGCAATATGTACCATTGCAGCGCCGTGTCCGGCGTCTCGGGGTCGGCGTTTTGAGTGTTGAGCCCGGTGATCCGGTCCAGCACTGCAAAAGCCCACCAGGTTGCGGCAGGAACCAGCAGGACAGACCATCCACCGGTAGCAGCTGAAAACCAGACCAGCGGAATCAGCAACAACGACACCCAGAAAGGGGATGCAGATTGCCAGCGGGACAATGTGCCTGTTGCGATCATCTTTTCTGCTCCAAATTTATGGAGATATCCTAGCCATGGCCCGAAGACTTGCACAGCGGACTTATTGTCCTCGCCAAAGATCATAGACCTTGCGCATCACGGTTGGCAGGTCGCCGGGCCTGAAGCTGTGTTTGTCTACAACTGTCAGATGTTCGGGTATGTCGTGATCGGCGGCATCCGTGGTCCAGATCCGCAAAATCAGGTGGAAATGTGTAAACGTATGGCGCACTTCGCCCGGCAACATCGTCCAATTCGCAGGGAATGGAGGCCGTTCGGCCGGGGCATCGTTCCACTCTGATCCGGGCCAGCCCAGCATTCCGCCCAGCAAACCTTTGTCAGGCCGGCGTTCCAGCACCATGGCCCCGTCTGCACTTTGCGCAACATACACGTGCCCACGGCGCGTGGGTTTGGGCTTTTTGGGTGTTTTTCGTGGCAGGTCGGCCTGGGTGCCTGCGATGCGGCTCTGACAGGGGTCACGCAGGGGGCAGATGCCACATGCCGGCGACTTCGGCGTGCAGATGGTTGCCCCCAAATCCATGACCGCCTGCGCGTAATCGCCGGGACGTATGGCCGGGGTCAGGGCCGACGCCTTTTCCTTCAGCAGGGGTTTGGACCCGGGCAGCGGATCGTGAATGTCATGGAGCCGGGCCATGACCCGTTCGACGTTTCCATCCAGCACGGTTTCAGGCCGATCAAACGCGATGGCCGAGATCGCAGCGGCGGTATAGGGGCCTATGCCGGGTAGGTTCAGCAGCGCTTCTAAGCTGTCGGGAAACCGGCCATCGTAGTTCTGCGTGACGGCACGGGCGCATTTCAAAAGATTGCGGGCGCGGGCGTAATAGCCAAGCCCGGCCCATTCCCCCATGACCTGCTCGTCCGGTGCGGCGGCCAGAGCCTGAACCGTGGGCCAGCGGGTGGTGAAGCGCAGGAAATAGTCGCGAACGGCGGCAACTGTTGTTTGCTGCAACATCACTTCGGACAGCCAGACCCGATAGGGGTCGGGGCGCATCCCGGCGGCGCGATCCGCCGGACCGATGCGCCATGGCATTTCGCGGGCGTGGCGGTCATACCATTCCAGCAACGCATCACTGACGGTGAATTCAGCAGAGTCACGCAAGTTTTATTCAACTCCCGGTCGGGTTTCGCTGGCACATGGTGGCCTGCCCAGTACAATAGAGGTGTAGGAGCAGGAAACCAGATGCAACGCAGACGTTCTTCGACCCGCGGGTTCAAACGCACCGCATCCTTGCTGAACGATCAGATCCGGCGCGCCGGGGAAAGCCGGGGGTTTGCCGTGTCGCGGCTTTTGACCCACTGGGCCGAGATTGTCGGCCAGGAAACCGCCGCCATCGCGCGCCCGGTCAAAGTGGGTTATGGCAAGGGCGGATTTGGTGCCACCCTGACCGTGTTGACGACCGGGCCACAGGCTCCGATGCTGGAAATGCAGAAGGAACAGCTGCGCGGCAAGGTAAACGCGGTCTATGGCTATAACGCCATCAGCCGTGTCCGTATCACCCAGACCGCTCCGACCGGATTTGCCGAGGGGCAGGCCAGTTTCGACCACAAGCCGAAGCAAGCCAAACCCCAGATTGCGCCTGACATTGCCACCGAGGCCGACAAAATGTCACGCGATGTACATGATGAAGATCTGCGCGCGGCTCTTGAACGTCTCGGGCGCAACGTTTTATCCAAACAGAAACGCTGAGAAAGGGCTGAAAATGAGCCGTATTGCAACCTTAATCTGTGCGGCCGTCGCCGTGGCCGCTGGCGGCTATTGGCTGACAGGGTCGAACACCAATGTCACCATTCCACTGGTCAGTGCCGCCGAAGCGCAGGAGGCAGACCTGGATACTTCGACGATCGTCGAGATGGTGCTGGGCGCCGAGGATGCACCTGTCGAAATCATCGAATATGCGTCCTATACCTGCCCGCATTGCGCGAGTTTCCATCAGGGCGCCTTCAAACAACTCAAGAAAGACTTCATCGACACCGGCAAGGTCAAGTTTACCTATCGTGAGGTGTATTTTGACCGCTACGGCCTTTGGGCATCGATGGTTGCACGCTGCGCTGGCCCCGAAAAGTTCTTCGGTATCACAGACCTGATCTATGAAGGGCAGGCAGAATGGACACGCGCAGGTGGTCCGGCCGAGATCGTGGACGAGCTGCGCAAGATCGGTCGTTTGGCCGGCATCGATGGCGATCAGCTCGAGGCTTGCCTGCAAGACGGTACCAAGGCGCGGACATTGGCTGCGTGGTATCAGGAAAACGCCGAACGAGATGGTATTCAGGCGACTCCGTCGTTCCTTGTGAACGGCAAGAAGGTCGACAACCAGTCCTACGCTGACTTCAAAAAGCTGATCGAAGACGAACTGGGTGGCTAAACACCCTTTTCCGGTTGGCCCTGTCTGGGCCGACCGGGCCTATTGTGGTGCAGGTGCTGCCTTCAGCAGCATGTCGCGGACCTTGTCGGTTTCGCCGACTCGCAGACGCACCGGCAGAGTGATCACTTTGCTCCGAAAAGCCGGGGGCAGACGTACGGCATCTTTCTCGGTCGTTATCATCTGAGCACCCAGTTGGCGCGCCTCGTTTTCCAGACGGGCCATCAGTGCCTGAGTCAGAGGCTGGTGATCGTCCAGGGCTTCGGCGCGGACCAGGTCTACGCCCAGCTGCCGCAGGGTTTTGAAGAACTTCTCGGGGTGGCCGATGCCGGCAAATGCCAAAGCGCGTGTGCCGGTCCAGTCCATGCCGGTTTGCAGGGGTTCGATTGCTCCGGTGACATGGGGAACGGACAACTTGTCGCCCCACTGAGCAGTGAAAGCCATTTGAGCGGCCTCATCGCCCAGAGACAACACAAGGTCGGCCCGTTTCAACCCGATGTCGACCGGTTCCCGCAGTGGCCCGGCAGGCAGGCACAAACCGTTTCCGAACCCGCGTTGAGCATCGACAACAATGATCGAGAAATCCTTGGCCACCGAGGGGTTTTGAAACCCGTCATCCAGCACGATTACCGTGGCGCCCGCCGCTGCGGCGGCCCGTGCGCCTGCCGCCCTGTCCTTGGCAACCCAGACTTCGGCAAACATCGCCAGAAGCAGCGGCTCGTCCCCAACTTCGGCAGCCGTGTGCCGGGCCGGATCAACCTGCACCGGCCCGTCCAAAGAGCCTCCGTGCCCCCGCGTGACGACATGTGGTTCGTGCCAGGCGCCTCGAAGCTGTTCAAGGGTCCAAATCACCGTTGGTGTTTTACCGGTTCCACCAGCATTGAGGTTGCCGATACAGATCACGGGCACACCCGGCTTTTCGCCGGATTCCGAGGCGATCCTACGGGCGGTTGCCGCTGCATATAGGCGCCCCAACGGTGCCAGCATACGCGCCCTTAGATCCGGTTGATCCGGAGTCGTGTTCCAGAATTCAGGTGCCCGCATGATCCGCACCCCGCTGATCCAGAATATCCTGCACCATTTCGATCAGGGCGTCAGCCTGCGGTGCGCCTTCGGTCAACAACTGCCATCCAGCCAAAGCCATGCCGGCAGCTTGATCCGGTGCCAGAAGCTGCACAACGGCGTCGCCCAGTTCGGTTGCCGTCTTAACCTCTTTGGCGGCGTTCACCTGTTGCAGGCTGGAATAGAATTCCTGATGACGCTGCACATATGGTCCGAACATGATCGCAGACCCCAGCGCGATTGCTTCGGACGGGTCCTGACCGCCCGCGCCGCGTTCCAGCGAGCTGCCCATGAAGGTCACTGGTGCCATGCGATGCCACAGGCCCAGGTTTTCGGGGTCCGATGTCAGGACGACCTGAGTGGTGTCTTCAATCATGTCCCCTTCATCCCAGTTGATGCAGCGCAGGTCCATCGATTCCAGCCGCCGTCTCAGCGGCGAGACTTCCGGCTCGTTTGCCACGTGCAACACCAGAACCAGCCGATGCAGCATCCGCAGCGCCTGACGGTGGGCTGTCAGAACCGAGATGAATTCCTTGTCCTGAACCCATGCTGCCAGCCAAACCGGACGCCCGGCAAGTGTATGAGTGGTCTCGATAAGTTCGTCTTCTGGCCAGGGCCGGGGGTTGGGGCTGATCCGCAAAGGCGGTGATTCCGCAACTTTTCCGGATTGGATTCCGAGGCGGCGGATCTGTCGAGCCGTCTCGGCGGATGGCGTGAGAATCTTGCGGAAACAGTCAAAGGTCACCCGCGTGATGTCCGGCAACCAACGGGCGTTCCGGGACAGTGTGACGCTGAATTGGGCGTCGAACAGGACCAGCGGGATCGCCTGTTCGTCAGCGCGCGTGACAATGTTGGGCATCAGATCGCCACCGACCCACAACCCCATGTTCGGACGCCAGTATTCGATAAACTCGCGGGCGGCGCCACTCTGTTCCTGTGGCAGGTTGATCAAAGGGAACCTGCTGTCCGGCCAGTTGGACAGATCCTCATCCGGGGGGGCTGTCAGCAGGAAATTCAGCTTGGCCCTGACCTGCGACAGCCGACGGCAGAAGTCGGTCACAGCCCGCAGCCGATCCGGTGTGGCAACATGGATCCATAGCAACTCACCTTCGGGGCGCGGCGGGTTGGATTGCGGCGCAACCCCGTTGCGCAACCCCCATGACAACACCCTGTAGGCGGCCAGGCTGAGTGAGCGCGGTTTGCTCATGTTCCGATTCCCGGCCCGGCCGGATCCAGCAGTGCCGACAGTTGCTGATGAATCGAGGCGCTGGCGGCGATCACGCCGTTCAACCTGGGATGCATATTGTTGAAGATCAGCCGTTGACCCGTACGGTCGGAACAGACGCCGCCGGCTTCTCGGATGATCAGGTCGCCGGCGGCAATGTCCCATTCCCAACTGGGGCGCAGGGTCAGCATGCCATCGAACCGCCCCTGCGCGACCAAAGCCATGCGATAGGCAAGTGACGGACGATAGGCGCGTTCGAAATCTGGCGCCTGCGCGTCGCGCCAGTGCCGAGTGTCAAGATTTGGCTTGGCGGCCAGAATTTCTGATTGCAAAAGCTCTGCGGTATCCGAGGTCGTGATCGTCTTACCATTGAGAGTGGCGCCCTGACCCTGTGCCGCCGTGTACAGCAAATCCCGCATCGGCAGGTAAATGACCGCCGCCGTCACCACGCCGTTATCGGCGACGGCTATGGAATGCGCCCAGGTGCGCGCGCCTTCTGCAAAGCTCCGGGTGCCGTCGATCGGGTCGATGATGAAAGTGCTGTTACGGTCCAGCCGGTCGGTGGAATCCTCGGATTCCTCACTGAGCCAGCCATAGCCCGGTCGCGCCGAACACAACCGCTCCTCCAGCATCGTGTTCACGGCAAGATCCGCCTCGGTCACTGGGCCGGCGCCATCGGGTTTGTCCCAGCGCTGTGCTTGCGTGCCGGAATAGCGCGTGGCGATCTTGCCGGCCTCCAGCGCCGCCTCGATCAGCAGGGGCAGATCAGTTGCCGGCAAGTGTCATTCCTTCGATCAGAAGCGACGGAACCACGCGCGACAGGTATGGGCGGGCATCGTTCGCCGGGATGATCCGGCGCAGCATGTCCCGCAGATTGCCCGCGATGGTGCATTCATTGACCGGATGCGTGATCTCGCCATTCTCGACCCAGAAGCCCGATGCACCCCTTGAATAGTCACCGGTATTGGGGTTGATCGTCGATCCGATCATGGACGTGACCAGCAACCCGGTACCCATATCGCGCAGCAGGTCGGCGCGGCTTTGGTCACCTTGTGTCAGGCTCAGGTTCCAGTTGCTGGGCGATGGCGGGCCCGAGACCCCACGAGCGGCATTTCCCGTGGACGCCATATCCAGTTTTCGCCCGCTCGACAGGTCCAGCGTCCAGCCGGTCAGAGCGCCGTTTTCCACGATTGCCCGGCGTTGTGTCGGCAGACCCTCGGCATCAAAGGGACGCGAGCCCGAAATGCGCGGGCGGTGTGGGTCTTCGATCAGGGACAGGTACGCAGGCAGAACGTCCTGCCCCAAGCAATCCTTGAGCCAGGATGCGCCTCGCGCGATCGCCGCGCCATTGCTCGCGGCCAGAAGGTGGCCGATGAGCGAGGACGAGATCCGTTCGTCGAAGAGCACCGGAAAACTTCCCGTCACAGGTTTGCGCGCACCAACCTGTTGCACCGCGCGTTCGCCTGCTGTGCGCCCGATTTCTTCCGCGCTGCGCAGGTCGAATTGGAACGTCCGGCTGTCGCCGTCATAGTCCCGTTCCATCCCGGTGCCTTCGCCCGAGATCGCAACACAGGAAACTGACCGGCTGCTGCGCGCATACCCGCCGGTGAACCCGTTTGTCGCGGCCAGATGCACATGGTGGGTTCCGTAACTTGCGGCCGCATCCGACACCTGGGTAACGCCGGCGACGGCCAGTGCTGCGGCCTCGGCCGTCAGAGCATCCTGCATCAGGGCTTCGGCAGACGGGGCCGGGGCGGGGTCTGACAATTCCAGTGACTCTATGTTCCAGTCTGTGACCAGCTGGTCCTTGTCAGCCAGCCCGGAAAACGGATCTTCGGGGGCCTCTCTGGCCATTGCGACAGCTCGTTCCGCCATGGCGCGCAGGGTTTCAGGGCGGCTGTCGGAACTGGACACAATGGCGGATCGTTTGCCCAGAAACACCCGCAATCCCAAATCAGTCCCTTCCGAGCGTTCGGCATGTTCCAGCGCGCCGCCCCGCACTTCGACGGAAACAGAGGATCCGTCGATAACGATGGCATCCGCCGCGTCCGCGCCTGCCTTGCGGGCCACGTCAAGCAAGTGATGGCTGATTTCTTCTGGTGAGCAGGTCATGAGGCCTCCGGGTTGATTGCCAAGGACCTAGCCTTGGACCGCCCGTCTCGCAAGACCTGTGACCAGATTGTGCGTTGAGGATCGCGGTGAACCCGTGCCGTTTCAGAGGTTTGGGCAGGGGTTGGCAGGACAGAGAAAGGGCCGCATGTTGCGCGGCCCTTTCCGTTGATTGTCACTTGATACGTTGACCATTCGCTAGGATCTGGCCGTCTTCGGTGAACTCGATCTTCGAGTTCAGTGTGTCAGGTTCTTCGCCCGGAACTGCCATCAGACCCATCATCATGCGGGCGCCCAGCGCGTCTTCGTCCGAGATGATTCCCATTCCGATCAGGGTGTCGATCAACTGGTTGGCGCCAACCAGCTGAAGGTTCGCCACGCCGCTTGGGCTGGGCAGGCCATCAAACTCTTCGGTGTTGGTGTTGTCGAAAGCAAAATCACCGTCACCGGTCAGTTTGGCGCCAACTAGCGAAACCAGCAGTTCGTTGATCTTCAGCGAGTGCAGTTCCCCCGGCGCTTCGTCGGATTCGACGTCGATTTCAGGATCGAAGATATTCATCAGCACTTTCGCGGTTCCCGTCGCATCCAGCGCAATCGTCGCCGGATCACGCGGCAGCGCGCCCGCAGGATCGAAAATGCCCCACAATATGTCCGACATGGTGAAATCGGTCAGGTTCAGCCCAAAGCCGAAGGGTTGAACCTCGTCCGATTGCTGGATGGGGAATTCGAAGTTCAGGCCCGCCTTGGCCATCGAAAGTTCGATCGGGAACGGCAGGCCCGCCGTGGTAACGGCCATCTTCGTGCTGTTCTGGTCAATGTCATAGACGATACGCTCTGCATCGATGCTGGCTGCAAAACGCCCGCCTTCGGACGTGCTGTTCATCGAGAACGCCTGACCTTCGCTGGTCCCGCTCAGATCCGTGCTGCCCGCGGCATAGGTGAAGGTGCCGTCAAACGAAAAACCAGCCTTGTAAAAGGCTTCTGGGTCCGAAAAGTCAAAATCCGGCGGGACCACGTTGTTGCCCTCAAATGCCAGTTGATCGAGTTGACCGTTGATCAACCCGCTTTCGCCGCTTTCAGGATCCTGAAAGTTCAGATCATAAGTTAACGTGGCTGCGTTGAACGTCTGGCTGATGTTCCGATTGTCACCGATCTGCATCCGCGAGCTGCCGGACAGATCGCTTGCTTGGACATCGATGCCAAACACATCATTGGGCAGAGCCTCACCATCGACCTCAATCGAATCCAGTTTCACGCCCAGATTGTCAGCCTTGTAGTCATAGGTCATGTCGTCCGGTGTGCCTGACACGACCATTTTCAGTTGGTTGTGGGAATAGGTGACAGTGGCTGCGAAGTTTTCGTCTTCGGCCTGACCGGTGATTTCCATGGGAAAGCTTTCCGGCAGGTCAATGGTAACGGTCCCGTCACCATTTTCGGTCAGTGTCATTTCCGGCATGACCATCTGAAACTGTCCGTCCTCTTCGGGAAGGGCCACTGAAAGTGTCATGTTGGAAATCGTGGTGACGTCGCCCGAGGTGCTTTCGTCTCCTGTGACGGTGTAACCCATCGAGGTGAAATAGCTCTGCCAATCAGACCAGACGTCATCGGCCGACAGATCGGCAAACGCCCCTTGGGTGGCAACGGCATAAGCCAGGGCAGCGCCGCAGCTGCGGCGAAGGAAAACGGACATAAGGTAACCCTTCTTGATCAATTTGTGGCGCATGGTCGGTTTTGTGGCGGGTATCGTCAAGGGGGCAAGGGCTGGACCCTTTCCCCGTTTACGCGCTACGGCTGTAGCCGACAGAGATTGCAATACGTGAGGAAGGGCAAATGCAGGGAAAAACTGTTCTCATAACCGGGGCCAGCCGAGGAATTGGGGCCGAGGCAGGGCGCGTTTTTGCCGCAGCCGGCGCCAATGTCGCATTGGTGGCTCGCAGCAAGGACCAGATTGACGCTCTGGCGGCCGCATTGGGCGATCAGGCCATCGCATTGGCCTGTGACGTCAGCGATTTCGCGCAGGTGGAACAAGCCGTGGCCACATGCGTGGACCGGTTCGGTGGGTTGGATGTTCTGATCGGCAACGCGGGTGTGATCGATCCGATTTTTCATCTCTCGAATGCTGACACCGAGGCGTGGAGCAAGGCCATCGACATCAACCTGAAAGGTATTTTCTACGGGATGCGCGCGGCGTTGCCGGTGATGCGGGCTGCGGGAGGGGGGAGCATTCTGACGATCTCGTCCGGTGCTGCATCGAACCCGGTCGAAGCCTGGAGCCACTATTGCGCCTCGAAGGCCGGGGCCAAGATGCTCACGGAATGTCTGCATATGGAAGAAGCCCATAATGGTATTCGCGCCATGGGCCTGTCACCGGGGACGGTGGCCACCGATATGCAGCGGTCGATCAAGGCCAGCGGCATAAATCCCGTCAGTCAGCTGGACTGGGATGTGCATATCCCTGCGGACTGGCCCGCACGGGCGCTGTTGTGGATGTGCTCGGATGATGCCGATGAGTTTCTTGGCACTGAAATTTCGCTGCGGCTTGAAGACATCCGCAAACGGGCCGGGCTGATATGATCGATTTGACCAAAGAGGACGGCCTGTGGACCGTCACGATCAACAATCCCGGCAAGGCGAACGCCCTGACCGGGGCCATGCTCGCGGAACTGGCCGAGATCGCCGAATCCGCGACAGAGGCCAAGGCGTTGATCCTGACCGGCGCGGGCAAAGTGTTCAGCGCTGGGGCAGATCTGGACGAAGCGCGCGCCGGTCTGGCCAAATCGGATGTCTGGGAAAGGCTGTCCGGTGCCATTGCCGCGTTGCCCTGTCTGACCGTTGCCGCACTGAACGGCACTTTGGCAGGCGGGGCCAACGGTATGGCACTGGCCTGCGATCTGCGCATTGCCGTGCCATCGGCCAAGTTCTTCTATCCGGTGATGAAGCTGGGGTTTCTGCCACAACCGTCCGACTCCGCGCGGCTGGCGGCTCTGGTCGGACCGGCAAGGGCCAAGTTGATCCTTGTGGCGGGTCAGAAAATCACCGCGCAGGAGGCGTATGAATTTGGCCTCGTGGACCGAATTGTGGATCCCGATCACCTGATGCAAACCGCACGCGATCTGGTGGCCGACAGCGTGAACGCCGACCCCGAGATCGCGGCGGGAATCGCAAGGTTGTGCTCATGAGGCTGTCTGCACTGCGCCTGCGGGTCGCCGACCCGGATCGGCTGGCCGCGTTTTATCGCGACATTCTGGGCATGTCCGTCGGCCCAGCAGAAACCGGCTACCGTGTCGGCTATGACAGTGCAGACGCAGATATTTTGTTGCTGCCGGGTGGAGGAGGGTACACCCACGACAAGGGGCAGCGCTACTGGAAGATAGGAATCACCGTGCCGGATGTCGATCTTGCTGCGGCTCATCTCCGCAGGTTCGACGTTCCAGTTAGCACGCCGATCCAGTTTCTGGACATCGGCTACATGTGCCATCTTGCGGATCCCGAAGGATTCGTCATCGAACTGCTGCAACATGATTTCGAAGGCAACCGGCCGCCGTATGCAGCGGACCCCGACGCGCCTTTTGCGCAGGCTCGGATCGGTCAGATTACCCTTCGAACCGGCGATATTGCCGCCGAAGACGCATTCTGGCGCGCCCGGGGCATGTCGTTGCTGTCGATGCAGGAGGTCGCCCCTTACGGCTTTGACCTGCATTTCTATGCCTTTACCGACGAAACCCCGCCCAATCCTGACCTTTGGGCTGTTGAAAACCGCGAATGGCTGTGGAAACGCGCCTATACGACGTTGGAATTCCAACATGTTGCGGGCGCACAATTCGCCCATGTACCGGACTTTCGGGGTATCGAGATCGAAGGCCTGTCCGAACCTCTCACAGATATTGTCGGCGACCAGATCCTGCCAGGTTGATCAGCGCCCGCGCCGCTTGCCCGGAACTTTCGAACGAAACCCGGGTGGACGTTTGCGGACCCAAGTCAAAAATTTCTCGAGCCTAGGATGCGCACGCAGGGCCTCGACTGTGTTGAAACTGCGTGCCAGTTCGGCTTCGGTCAGGGTGGCGTGCACCTCTTTGTGGCAGATCTGATGCAGCAGAACGGTAGGTCCGCCCTTGCCTCCTTTGAGTTTTGGGATCAGATGATGCAGGCTGCCACCCCCGTTGGGGATCGGGCGGCCGCAAAGCGGGCAGATCGGATCGCTGTTCGTCATGATGATGTGAAACTTGCGCCTGTGACGGGCGAAGGCAAGAGGGTGCGAATGGCGCAGGCAGTGGTGATCGGAGCAGGCCCCGCCGGGTTGATGGCGGCAGAACAGCTGGCCGCAGCCGGGCATTCCGTGTTGGTGGCCGAGGCCAAACCTTCGGTCGCGCGCAAGTTCCTGATGGCCGGGAAATCGGGGCTGAACCTGACCAAGGACGAGCCGCTTGATGACCTGATCCGCACCTATGGTGAAGCGGCGGATTGGTTGCGTCCGATCATGTCTGACTTTGATGCCGAAGCTGTTCAGCACTGGGCGCGCGGGTTGGGGCAGACGCTGTTTGTCGGCTCGACGGGGCGCGTGTTTCCCGAAGCAATGAAGGCCTCGCCCTTGTTGCGGGCCTGGTTGGCACGATTGGACAAGGCCGGGGTCGAGATCAGGACCCGCTGGCGTTGGGCCGGCTGGGAAAGTGATGCGCCGGTGTTCGACACTCCGGACGGGCGGCGCAGTGTTTCGACGGATGTCACCGTGCTGGCACTGGGAGGTGCAAGCTGGGCCCGCCTTGGCTCGGACGGTCACTGGGCGCAGATATTGGCCGGAAAAGACGTGGCTTTGGCACCCTTTGAACCCGCAAACTCAGCCATTTCCGTTGATTGGAGCCCACATATGCAGCCCCATTTCGGGGCCGCATTGAAATCGATCCGATGGATGGCAGGCGATTTGAAAAGCCGAGGAGAGGCTGCGATTTCCAGAACCGGTCTGGAAGGCGGAGGGCTGTATACGCTGACACCGGCCTTGCGCGCGGGGCAGCCATTGTTTGCTGATCTGACGCCTGATCTGGACCAACAGGCTCTGCTGGCGCGGTTGTCCGCGAAACGGTCGAAAACAACGCTGTCCCAGTGGATGAGGAAATCGCTGAACCTGTCTGCTCAGAAAATCGCCCTGTTTCATGAAATGGCAAAACGCGGCGGCCACCCTCAATCCGTGCAGGTGAGCATGTTGAAAAAGCTGCCTATCCGGCATGCCGGCCTTCGCCCGATGGACGAAGCCATTTCGACCGCAGGTGGTGTCAAACGGACAGCGCTGGATGGTGGGCTGATGCTGACGGCCCTGCCGGGTGTGTTCTGCGCTGGGGAAATGCTGGATTGGGAAGCCCCGACCGGGGGCTATCTGCTCACGGCTTGCCTGGCGACCGGGCGCTGGGCCGGTCGGTCTGCCGCCGACTGGCTGGAAAAGGCTGAGTGACCTAGCGGGATCGCGCCAACATCGCCAAACGGATCATCGCGCGTTCCACCAGCGCCATTGCAGGGGCCGTCTGCCCGGCCGACCGCAGTGCCAAATCCGTATCGGTCAGAACCGTCAGCGCGGTTTGCAGCTTGGCCGCCCCCCAACCTTGTGCCTGCCGCAGGATACGGTCACGCCGTTTGCCGTAAACCGGCGGACGCAGCTTGCCGATGCCCTGCGCAGCACCACCGGGATCGGACGCGCAGGCATAGAGTGTCCGAAAATGCCGCGTCGCCCCGATGCACAGTGTCACGCCATTGGTGCCTTGCGCCTGCAACCTCCGGATCAGCGGCCCGATCTCACCCGCGCGGCCTTCGGCCACGACGTTGAGAACGTCATCCAGCGCCGCCTCGGTCGAGCGCGGAGCGCAGGCCTCGATATCTTCGACTGTCAAGTCAGAGCTGTCATCACGCTTGTAAAGAGACAGTTTTTCAACCGTTTGCGCGAAATCACCGGGGCTGAGGCTGACGGCCAATTCGCTGATTGCAGACATGACATCTCGGGGCACGTTTTTCATACCCGACTCGGCAAGAACCCGTTCCACTTCGGCGCGTGAGGGCGGGTCGTCATAAATGCCGACGGCATAGGCGGCAGGGTGGCCTTCGAACACCTTGCGGATTTTCGAGCTGGGTTTCAATTGCCCTGCGGTTACGATGATCTGGGCGTCTCCGGGGGCCCAGTCTTCGAGCGCGGCCAGAATTGCAGGCGCTGCGGTTTCGGTTGCGTCTTCTACGAAAACGGCACGTGGGCCGGGAAAGAAGCCGACCGCCTTGACCGCGTCCAGCAACAAAGCGGGATCACCACGCAGATCGCCACCGGGCATGCGGGTCAGGCGCATTTCTTCTTCGGCTTCGGGGCCAAGCAGAGCGGCCAGCACCTGTTGCCGCTTGAGCGCAACCCGCATCGCATCCGCGCCATATATAAGCAGCCCGGTCTTGTCCGCGTCCGGCTTGGCAAAATACCCCTCAGCCTCGCGCGGGCTCAGCTTCATGCGGCCAGGTCCGGTGTGGCGTAAAGGCGGTTCATGATCTGACCCGACAGTATCATCATCAGCCGTCTCTTGGCATCGCGCTCATCCGCCAAGGTGGAAACGGTCGATCCTGCGGCGGAATATGACACAAAATCCGCCACCGAGCCCGAGGCGATGATCTGACCGGTTGCGTTGGACCGCAGCGCGTATTGCGCGCGTCCGTCGATGGTGTAGCGTTGCGTTTCGTTCGTGGTAGTGATTGCTGCGCCACGCGTTACGGTCGAAACCTGAACATCCAGCTTGTAGTCGTTGACCGATCCGGCGCTTCGCCCCAGTTGCTGTTCCAGATTTTGGACCAGCAAATAGCTTTCCACGGTGTTGGGGGCCGACACCTCGACACGGCCATACAAGGCCGAACCCGATCCGCCGGGCGCATAGACGGGCTCAAAGCCGCAGGCGGCCAGCGCCAGCGGCATCAGCAAAAAGGTTCTGCGATCAAACGACGACATTCACAATCCGGCCCGGAACGACGATTACTTTCTTCGGCGCATTCCCTTCCAGCGCCTTTTGGACAGCTTCGGTGCTGAGCGCGATTTTTTCAACCTCGGCTTTGTCCAGATCTTTGGCCACGCTGATTTCCGCGCGACGCTTGCCGTTGATCTGAATCGGCATGGTGACGGTGTCATCGACCAGCATCGCCTCGTCGGAGACGGGCCATGGCGCAACGGCCACAAGGCCTTCGCCGCCCTGATGGGCCCAAATATCTTCCGCCAGATGCGGTGTCATCGGCGACATCAGCTGTGCCAGCGTTTTGATGGCCTGCTTTTGGGCCGCAGCACCTGCCTTGGATTTCGCCAGGGTGTTGGTGAAGGCATAAAGCTTGGCGATGGCCGCGTTGAAGCCAAAGCTTTCAACACCCAATGTCACGTCGCGGATGGTTTTGTGCATCTCGCGCAGCAGCTCCTCATCGCCTTCGCCCGTGGCGTTCGGGTCCATGGCACCGATCTTGTCGCAGAGAGTCCAGACACGGTTGAGGTGCTTGTACGCGGCCTCGGCCCCCGCAGCCGTCCATTCCACGTCCCGTTCGGGCGGCGAATCGGACAGCACGAACCAGCGGGCTGTGTCGGCGCCGAAGGCCGAGATGATGCTGACCGGGTCGACAACGTTCTTCTTGGACTTTGACATTTTGGCCGATGGGAGAACGTCAGGGTTTCTTTCAACATAACCGACACTGTTTGCTGCTTCGGTTCGGCTGAACTCCTTTTCTTTTTGCCAAAGGTTTTCCAATTCCTCGGGGTTGCCCGCCGACACACCGTTTTCTTCGACAAAACTCTTCAGAAGTGCTTTCTCAGTGCCATTCCACTGAAACCGCACAACTTCTTCGGGAAAGAAGAATACTGGCCGCCAAGTTCGTCCAGCTTTGATTACTTGTTGCTCATGTTCGTCGTACCGTTCTCCAGCGACTTCCACCACTTCCCGGCTTGCATACATCTCGTGCGTCACCATGCCTTGGGTGAACAGCGCGTCGAAGGGTTCGATGGCTTTGTCCGGCAAATGCCCGGTGATGTTCATCGCGCGGGCGAAGAACCGCGAATACAGCAGATGCAGAATCGCGTGTTCGATACCGCCGATATACTGGTCGACATTCATCCAGTATTCCGCCTCGGCCAGATCGGTGGGCGTTTCCGCGCGCGGAGCGGTGAAACGGGCGAAATACCATGACGAATCCACGAATGTGTCCATCGTGTCGGTCTCGCGCTTGGCTGGGGCGCCACAATTCGGGCAAGCGCAGTCGCGCCAGGTCGGGTGGCGGTCCAGCGGGTTGCCCGGTTTGTCGAAGGTGACATCATCGGGCAGGCGAACCGGAAGGTTCTCTTTCTTTTCAGGGACCACGCCACAGCTTTCGCAGTGAACGACTGGAATCGGACAACCCCAATAGCGCTGGCGGCTGAGGCCCCAGTCGCGCAGGCGATATTTCGTGACCCCTTCGCCCCAACCGGCTTTTTCGGCGAAATCGATGGTGGTGTTGATCGCCTCTTCGCCGGTTGCTTCGGTCAGGCCCGCGAAATGGTTCACCCAGCGGACTTTCTCGGTCTTTGGCGGGACAAAGGCGATCTTGTCGACCGGCGTGTCGTCGTCCAGCGCAAAGAACGTATCGATCACCGGCAGATCGTATTTGCGGCAGAAATCAAGGTCGCGCTGGTCATGGGCCGGGCAGGCAAAGATCGCGCCGGTGCCATAATCCATCAGGATGAAATTGGCGATCCAGACCGGCAGTTCCCAGTTCGGGTCCAGCGGATGCTTGACGCGGATGCCGGTGTCGAAACCCAGCTTCTCGCCGGTTTCGATGGCTTCTTCCGTGGTGCCGCCCTTGCGGCATTCGGCAACGAATTCAGCGACCTCCGGGTTCTCGGCCTCAAGCTGTTTGGCGATCGGGTGATCGGGCGAGATCCCCACGAAGGATGCGCCCAGCAGCGTGTCGGGGCGCGTCGTGTAGACAGTGATCGGTTCCCCACCATCGGTGCGCTCGAACCCGAATTGCAGGCCGCGCGACTTGCCGATCCAGTTTTCCTGCATCAGTCGAACCTTGGCGGGCCAGTTTTCCAGCGTGTCCAGAGCGTTCAGCAGTTCTTCGGAATAATCCGAGATCTTGAAGAACCACTGCGTCAGCTCGCGCCGTTCCACCAGCGCACCCGAGCGCCAGCCGCGCCCGTTTTCCACCTGTTCATTGGCCAGAACGGTCATGTCGACCGGATCCCAGTTGACCACGGCATTCTTGCGATAGACCAGCCCGGCCTCGAGCATGTCGAGGAACAGCGCCTGCTGCTGGCCGTAGTACTCCGGATCACATGTGGCGAATTCACGGGACCAGTCGATCGACAGGCCCAGTGGCTTCATCTGGGCGCGCATGTCGGCGATATTGCCGTAAGTCCACTCTTTGGGGTGGCCGCCGATCGCCATGGCAGCGTTTTCCGCCGGCATCCCGAACGCGTCCCAGCCCATGGGGTGCAGAACATTGTGCCCGGTGGCCAGCTTGTGCCGCGCGATGACGTCGCCCATCGTATAGTTGCGCACATGCCCCATATGGATTCGGCCGGACGGGTAGGGGAACATCTCAAGCACATAGTATTTCGGCTTGTCCGCCTTGTGGTTGGCGGTGAAGATTCCTGCCTTGTCCCAGGCTTCTTGCCATTTTGCTTCGATTTCGGTGGCCGAATAGCGCGACATTGTGCGGTCCTTCGTGAATGAAAACGCCGGGTAGGAACCCGGCGTGGTATTAGTGTGATTTTCGGCGGAGTGCTAGAACTTGTTGTCCGCGATGCGCAGCTGACGCGCGCGGGACAGAATCGCATCCTCTACAGCACGGGTTGTTGCCGCGCTTACCGGGGCGCCGCCGCTGGATTGCAGGGCAACGGACAAAGACCGGGCCGCAAGCGCCGGATCACTGATGTGTACGGTCGCCCTGTATGACCGTCCTCCGCCCGGAGGAGTGCCGTAACCCGTTACGATCACTCCGGTAAACGGATCGACCTCCTGCACAGGCAAGAAGTTCAAAATGTCCAGTGAAGCTGCCCACAAGTACCGGTTTACATTGGTGGTCTGCTCGGCCGTGCTGCGGTCGAAAATGTCCCACAGCGTCGAACGTTCAGGATCGTTCAACTCGCGTTCATCGGAATTACCGCTGGCGGGATTGGCGGAATATGTCGAAGTGCTTCGATTCTGCCCGCATGCCGCAATAGTGGTGGTCAGCATGATTAATCCCAAAATCGTAGGCAGGCGCATTGTCAGCAGGTCCTGTTTTCACTTGTTGTGCAGTATTCAGGGCATACTCCTAGCCAAGGACCCTCGCTGCAACAAGCCTATTCTTCTGAAATGTAAGCGTGTCAGCCTGATCCGGGCAAAAACGAACTGTGGCATCCTTGCACCAATCTGACCCCAATGACGTGACCGGGTTTATGCCAAGCTTGCGCAACAGGGGCAAAAAGAGCGAAACGGTGTCCGTGCTGAGACATATGCCGAGGCATGTGTCGAGTAGATAACTCTTTTGAATGAAACCGAGGGAAACAAGATGAAAAAAGTTCTCTTCGCATCGACGGCGCTGATCGCGACCGCAGGCGTTGCAGCAGCTGAAGTTAACTTCAGCGGTTATGGCCGTTTTGGTATTGGCTACACTGAAGATCGTAGCGAAACCACCATCGTACGTGGCCCTGGCGCAGATGGCCTGAACGGGACAGCCGACGACGTCCTGGCAAGCTCGACCGCTCAAACCGACGACGTCATTCTGGTGTCGCGCTTCCGTCTGAACATCGACGGTATCGCAGAAACCGACGGCGGCGTACGTTTTGAAGGCCGTGTTCGTCTGCAGGCCGACGAAGACGCCAGCAACGGTGAAGCAAACTCGGCCGGCCTGAACGGCGCGCGCTTCTCGGTCATCTACGGTGGTCTGCGTGTTGACGCGGGCAACGTCGCAGGTGCCTTTGACAACCTGGCAAACTACTACGGCAACGAAGTAGGTCTGGAACTGTTCGCTGGTCAGTACTCGGGCGTTAACTATAACTTCCTGGCGTACTCGTCGACCGGTTCGGGTGCGAACGCTGTGTTCTTCCAGTACTCCGTAGGCGACTTCTCGTTTGGCGCATCGTATGACCAAGCACAGGCTACCGTTATCGGAGCTGGTGGTACAACTTCGACCACCGTTGACGCAGACCGCTGGGACATCAGCGCAACCTACACCTTCAACAACATCACTGCTGCTGTGGCCTATGGTCAGACCGACGCGGGTGTTGCCGGTGTAAGCGATCCGAGCCTGACCGTTCTGACCCTGGGTGGCGAATGGGGTGACTTCTCGGGTACTCTGTTTGTCGCGGACGACGCAACCCAAGTTGCTTCGACCGACGGTACTGCATGGGGTCTGTCGGCTGCCTACAACTTGGGCGCTGCAACCACCCTGCTGTTCACCTACGGTGACGGTAACGCTTCTGCTGACACTCAGCAGGTTGCTATCGGTGCGATCTACGACCTGGGTGGCGGTGCATCGCTGCGCGGTGGTCTGGGTGTAAACGACTGTGACTCTTGCGCAGACTCGACCATCAAGGCTGACTTCGGTGCTCAGTTCAACTTCTAAGCTGATCTGAACCGTAAGGTTTAAGGGCGGGTCTTCGGACTCGCCCTTTTCTTTTGCGCCGACTTGGTGTTTTTCTGCGCCAAAGACAGATTGAGGGCCCCATGTCGTTGCAAGAAATCACCTCACGCATTGCAAATTCCGAAGCCAGATCGGACCGCCCTGCCGGTTCCGTCAAACTGATCGCTGTATCCAAAGTACAACCGAATGAGCGGGTTCAGGCGGTGCTGGAGCAGGGCCACAGGTGTTTTGGTGAGAATCGCGTACAGGAGGCGGCCAGCAAATGGCCCGCTTTCAAAGAGCAATTCGATGCCGTCGATCTGCATCTCATCGGCCCGTTGCAGACCAATAAGGCCAGGCAGGCGATGGAACTGTGCAATGCGATCCATTCGGTCGACCGCCCCAAACTGGCCAAAACCCTGGCGCGGCTGGCGCAAGAGGTGGGATACTGCCCCGACCTTTTCATTCAGGTCAATACGGGTGAAGAAGCGCAGAAGGCAGGCGTTCTTCCTGCGGACGCGGACGGGTTTATCGCGGAATGCCGATCGCTGGACCTTCCGGTGCGCGGGTTGATGTGCATCCCGCCGGTCGATGAAGAACCCACTTTGCATTTCGCCCTCTTGGCCAAGATCGCCGCACGCAATGGGCTTGAGGGGTTGTCGATGGGGATGAGCGGTGATTTCGAGCAGGCCATCGCCTTGGGCGCGACCCATGTTCGTATCGGGTCGGCCATTTTTGGTGAGCGGGTCAAACCTCAGGGATGATCAGGCGCGTTCCAAGGGCAATTCGCCCTGCAATCCAGTGCAGATGGTCCCGACGGAAGGCAATGCAGCCCTCGGTGGGGTAGCCGGGCCTGCGCCACTGGTGCAGAAAAATAGCCGATCCCTTGCCGGGAACGGCATTCGGCCAGTTCCAGTCGGTCAACAGGACCAGATCGTAAAGCGGATCAGCCCGGCGCAGTTTTTCATGACTGAACGCATAAGGGGCCGGCACCATGTGATTGTAGTGGCTGTCCTCGACGTCATCCGACCACAAGTCCTGCGGCCCAATCGGGATTGCCCAGAAGTTGGGGGCGACCAGCCGGTCGGGCCGGTAGAGCAAGCCGACGATTCGATGGCATCCGGTAGGCGTCGCCCCATCACCCTCGTGTTTCGTGTTGCTCAATCCGCCTTTGCCAACCGAACAGGGGAACGTCCTGCCAAGAAAGCGAACGCCACGCGGGGTGAGCACAAGATCGTCTGGGGTCACAACAGGTGCCCGGATTTCGCGGCTTTCGTGGCCAGGTATCCCCGGTTGTGCGCGGTTTCACCCACTTTCAAAGGAACGCGCTCGGTCACGGCGATCCCCGTGCGTTCCATCATCGAGATCTTGGCAGGGTTGTTGGTCAGCAGGCGCACCGAGTTGAAACCCAAAGATTTCAGGATATCCGACCCGAGTCGGAAGTCACGCTCATCATCCTCGAAACCCAGCCTGTGGTTTGCTTCTACCGTGTCAAAACCCTGATCTTGAAGAAAATAGGCGCGCATCTTGTTGGCCAGCCCGATACCACGCCCTTCCTGGTTCAGATACAGAAGAACGCCAGCCCCTTCGGCCCCCATTTGTGCCAGCGCGCCGCGCAATTGCGGACCGCAGTCGCATTTCAGGCTGCCCATCAGATCGCCCGTGAAACAGGCGGAATGCAATCGGGCCAGCACTGGTTTGTCCCGATCCGGGCGGCCTATTTCGACTGCGTAATGTTCTTCTCCGCCATCTTCGGGGCGGAAAACATGCAGGCGGCCGGCCTCGGATACTTCCATCGGAAGACGCGCGGCAACCACCTCATGCAGGGCGCTGCGGTCCGCCAGATGCGGGGCGGCGCGCGTGTGGTCAATGCAGGTCAGGCCGTGCGATACGGCAAAGGCCCGACCGTCTTCGACCGGCACGACGACCGCGGCGGGAAGAATGCGCGCGGACTTGGCCAACGCAATCGCGATGCGGTGCAAATTGGCGTTGCCGTGGCGCTCGGTCATCAACGGGCCTTTCATCGGCGCGTTCAGATCGTCAGAGGGATCAGCAACCGCCTGCACCCAAGTGATGTCTGCATCGGCGGGAATCGAAACGCGCGCGAGATCGCCGTCATAGGCCCGTGCCTTGAGTGTTTCGGCCCGCCGCCCGGTAATGGCCACCACCGGGTCTCCGAGCTTTTTCAGATCGGCCAGGCGCTGCGGGTTGAGCGTTTCCGCAGAGATCGCCAAAACGCTAAAGCCACTGTCATCGGTCAGCACCACTGGAACGCCCATGCGCAGATCGGCCCGGGCCCGGGCAAGAAGTTCGGTGATATCGGGAATGAGGCTCATCTATGTTACCCTATAACGCTCAGCCCTTCTCCTAGCTGTTTCGAAAGGAAATGTGAAACATTTCTGCCAACTCTGACACGAAGGCGTGAAACCGTTGCAGCAAATCTTGTTGATTGCATATTCCGCGCGCAAGTGATGGAAAAGCGTTTGGAGGATCGGGAAATGGCTCAACTCAAGAAAATCCTGTTGGTGGACGATGACGAGGATCTGCGCGAGGCGCTCAGCGAGCAACTTGTCATGACCGAAGACTTTGACGTTTTCGAAGCGTCAGACGGCCAGTCCGCGATGGAGCGTGCACGCGAAGCGATCTATGATCTGGTCATTCTTGATGTGGGTTTGCCGGATACCGACGGGCGGGAACTGTGCCGCCTGATGCGCAAACAGGGCGTCAAGAGCCCGATTCTGATGCTGACCGGTCATGACAGCGATGCCGATACGATCCTGGGCCTGGACGCCGGCGCGAATGACTATGTCTCCAAACCGTTCAAATTTCCGGTATTGCTGGCCCGGATCCGCGCTCAGCTGCGGCAGCACGAACAATCCGAGGACGCGGTATTTGTTCTTGGCCCCTATACGTTCAAGCCGGCGATGAAGATGCTGATCACGGAAGAAGACCGCAAGATCCGTCTGACCGAGAAGGAAACCAACATCCTCAAGTTCCTGTACCGATCAACCGACGGTGTCGTGGCACGGGATGTGCTGTTGCACGAAGTGTGGGGATACAATGCCGGGGTCACGACCCACACGCTGGAAACCCACATCTATCGTCTGCGTCAGAAGATCGAGCCCGATCCGTCCAATGCGCGCCTTTTGGTCACAGAATCGGGTGGATATAGGCTCGTGTCTTAACTGGTTGTGGATTGATGTGGATCAAAGTGATACTCTGCACTCATAATTAGGTTACTCCCAACCCGTGCATGTCCGGGTTATGACATGTACCTCCCTGTTGGACTGCCGGGCCGAATGGCCCGGCTTTTTTTCGTTGCTGAGGGGCGGTTTCCACAGAAGGCAGACAGCAGCACTGACCGATATTCGACCAATGGTGGAGGTGAGCTCCGCCGCGGTTCACCCTTGCGCCGGGGCAACGGCGCGCTGGTAAAGGTGCCACGTGGTGTGGCCAAGGATCGGAAGGGTAAAGATCAGGCCCAGAAACGCCGGAACCAGCGACAGCAGTATCGTGACCGAGATGATCGCCGCCCAGCTGAGCATGACCGCCGGGCTTTCGGATACGACGCGCAAAGAGGTCAACATGGCAGAGATGAAGTTGGTTTCCCGGTCCAGCAGCAAGGGCATGGCGACAACGGTCACCGAAAACAGCACGGCTGATAGGAACGCGCCGACACAGGTGCCTACGGCAAGGAAGATCCAACCCTGCGGCGTAAAGAAAACGGTGTTCAAAAACCCGTCGAAATCCGAGAAGGATGCGCTCTGGAGGATGATCGCCAGCCAAAGCCGGACCTGGTAGATCCACACCCAGAAAATGAAAAGTGTGACAAAGGCCATCCAGCCCAATTCGCGTTTGCGTTGATTGGCCATGACGCTGAGGATTTCAGCCCAGCCAAAGCTTTCGCCTTTCTGCAAGCGGCGCGACATTTCATAAAGCCCGGCGGCGGCGAAAGGCGCGACCAGCGGAAAACCGACAATGGCGGGAATGATCATCCAGATCTGGCCAAGCCAGATCAGGGCCCAAACCAGCAGAATTCCGAATACTGCATAGAACAGACCGAAAAAGCCGCTCAGGACAGGGCGGGCCAGAAAGTCGGAAAACCCGGCTTTCAGCGACGCCCTGATGTCATCCGTCGTGATCTTGTTGACCTGCGGCATGTCCCGCTGCTGCGGCGTCAGATTCTCCGGTGGCGTGGAACCTGCGGTCTCGGATGCCATGACACACTCCTCCCAAAGCATGGTGCCGGGCCGGTCTGTTCGCGAACAGACCCAGCGGTGAAACAGACATTCCTCATTCGCAGACAAGTCTGCATCAGGCGAGATATCAGGGCAAGGGAAAGCACGAATGTGACGCCCGCCTAACTGCCGGCCTGTGGTCCCGGCATCGGGCCGCCTTTTCTCGTGGCAACTGGCGTTGTGCCACGCTAACCTGCGCCAATCGCGACAAAGGAATCCCCGACATGCCTTTCACCCTTGCCACATGGAACATCAATTCCGTTCGCCTGCGCGAGCCTATCGTGCTGAAATTGCTGCAAGAAGAAGACCCTGATGTATTGTGCCTGCAAGAGTGCAAATCACCGGTTGAGAAGATCCCGACCGAAGGGTTTGCCGAACTGGGCTACACCCACATGATCGCGCGCGGGCAGAAGGGGTATAACGGTGTCGCCATCCTGTCGCGCCTGCCGATGGAAGAGGTGGGCGACAAGGATTTCGCGGGTCTCGGACATGCCCGCCATATTGCCGGGCGGTTGGAAAATGGTGTCACGATCCACAATTTCTATGTCCCGGCGGGCGGCGACGTGCCGGACCGGGAGGTGAATGAGAAATTCGGCCAGAAGCTCGACTATCTCACTGATATGCGCGATTGGTTCCGTGCGGAAAAGCCGGCTAAATCCATCCTTGTCGGCGACCTGAACATCGCTCCGCGTGAGGATGATGTGTGGTCACACAAACAACTGCTGAAGGTCGTCTCGCACACGCCCATCGAGGTCGAGCATCTGGCCGAGACACAGGAAGCAGGTGGCTGGGTCGATATCACCCGTCAGGACATCCCGGAAGGGCAGCTTTACAGCTGGTGGTCCTATCGCGCCCGGGATTGGGATGCGGCGGACAAGGGGCGCCGGCTGGACCATATCTGGGCCACGGCCGATATCTCGAACGCGGGCCATTCCAGCCGTATTCTGCGAGACGCCCGTGGGTGGGAAAAACCAAGCGATCACGCTCCGGTCTTTGCCAGTTTCGACGTCTGATCCGCAACTCAGCACTTGGTTTCCGCGGCAAGCGGCTGCATATAGGGCGCAAGTTCGAACGAAAGAGTGATTGCCATGGACCTTCTGAACGGCGGAAACGCCCCAGCAACCGATCTGATCAAAGACGGGACCGAGGCCACTTTCATGGCCGATGTGGTGGAAACCTCGCAGGAAACACCTGTGATCGTTGATTTCTGGGCACCTTGGTGTGGCCCGTGCAAAACCCTTGGGCCGATGCTGGAAGAGGCTGTGACAGCCGCGAAAGGCGCGGTGAAGATGGTCAAGATCAATGTGGATGAGGCACAGACAATTGCCGCGCAAATGCGCATCCAGTCGATCCCGACCGTCTATGCCTTTTTCAAGGGCCAGCCTGTGGACGGGTTTCAAGGCGCGTTGCCGGGATCCGAGATCAAGGCTTTCGTCGACCGTGTGATCGAAGCCGCTGGTGGTGAAAGCCCGGGGGGCCAACTGGATGATGCCGTGCAGGCTGCCGAGGAAATGCTTGCCGAAGGCGCGGCTGCGGACGCGGCTCAGACCTTTGCCGCAATTCTGGGCGAAGATCCGAACCACGCCGCGGCGTACGGTGGTCTGGTGCGGGCGCATATCGCCACCGGTGATCTGGAGCAGGCAGAAGCGATCCTGAACGGCGCTCCGGCCGAGATTTCCACATCGGCCGAGCTGGAGGCCGCACATGCGCAGCTGGAGCTTGCAAAGCAGGCAGCAGATGCCGGCCCCGTCGCCGAGCTGACGGCGGCTGTCGAGGCGGATCCGGACAACCATCAAGCCCGCTTTGATCTGGCGCAGGCGCTGCACGCGAACGGCAATGTGGAAGAAGCCGTGGCACAATTGCTGGAACTGTTCCGCCGGGATCGTGAATGGAATGAAGGCGCAGCCAAGACACAGCTTTTCACCATCTTCGATGCGCTCAAGCCCAATGACCCGATTGTTCTGAACGGACGTCGCAAACTCAGTTCGATGATATTTGCCTAATCTCTCATCAGAGCTAGAGTCGGGTACATGATGCATCCCGCCGACCTGCCGGAAACGGTATCTGTTTTTCCATTGCCCAGGGCGCTGCTGCTCCCGCGTTCGCGCTTGCCGCTTCACATATTCGAGCCGCGCTATCTTCAGATGCTGGACGACGCGCTGAAAACCAAGGAACGGTTGATCGCAATGGTTCAGCCGAATCCTTCGGTCAATGACGAAGACAAGCTGCACCGTATTGGATGCGCAGGGCGGGTGACGCAGTTTTCGGAAACCGAAGATGGCCGGTACCTGATCACGTTGACCGGCATATCCCGGTTCAGGGTCATGTCAGAGCTGGATTCGTTCACGCCCTACCGGAGGTGCGCGGTCTCGTGGGACGGGTTCGACCGTGATCTGGGAAAGGCCGAGAAAGACAACGGGTTTGACCGCAACGCGTTCCTGACACTGTTGGAGCGTTTCTTTTCATCCCGTCAATTGTCCACCGACTGGGATTCGCTCAAGGACGCAGAGGATGAACTTTTGGTGAATTCCCTGTCGATGCTTCTGGATTTCGACCCCGAGGACAAACAGGCCCTGCTGGAAGCCCCCTGCCTGCGCACCCGGCGCGAAACGTTGGTGACGCTGATTGAGTTCGCCTTGCGCGGCGGATCAAACGAGGAAAAACTGCAATGACCGACCCTGAACACGCCTTTGATCGCCACATGCTCGAGGCGATGATCTGCCCGCAGACACATACGACCCTGCACTATGACGCCGAAAAGCGAGAGCTCGTTTCAAAAGCGGCGGGTTTGGCTTTTCCCATCCGCAACGGCATTCCGGTCATGCTGGTCGATGAGGCCCGGCAGCTGGACTAAATCGGGCGCCCTTGCAACAGCTTGGGCAGATCCCCGGTCAGCCCGGCCGCTTCGCGAACGAAACCGCGACGGAGGCCGGGCAAAGCGCCGACAACCCCCATGCCAATGTCACGCCCAAGCCGCAGCAGCGGGTTGTCGTTGGAAAACAGCTTGTTGAAGACATCCGTCGCCATCGCCAGCGAGGCCGTGTCGAAACGGCGCCATTCCTGATAGCGCTCCAGTACCATCAACGAGCCGATATCCTCGCCGCGCCGTCCCGCCAAAGTCAGAACCTCAGCCAGAGCGCCGACATCGCGCAGGCCAGCGTTCAGGCCCTGACCGGCAATGGGGTGCATTCCGTGCGCGGCATCCCCGACCAGCGCCATGCGATCGCTGATGAAGGAATTGGCGATGGTCAGGTTCAGCGGATAAGTGAAACGATCACCCGCCAGACTGATTTCACCAAGAAAATCGCCAAATCGCGGGCGCAGCACTTGCACGTAGTCATCCCCGGGCAGGGCGTTGATGTGCTGTGCGGTGTCGGCGCGTTCGCTCCAGACGATGGAACTGCGATTGCCGGTCAACGGAAGAATCGCCAGCGGACCGGGTGGCATGAAAAACTGATGTGCAATGCCATTATGCGGCAGCTCATGTTCGATGGCGCAGACCAATGCCGTCTGGCCGTAATCCCAACCGGTGCGTTTGATGCCGGCCCGTGACGCGGTTCCGCTGCGGCGACCGTCACAGCCAACCAGCAGGCTGCCGCCCAGGGTTGTGCCGTCATCCAACGTCACGGTCACGCTGGCCGCGTCGGCCTGTTGCGAAACGACGGATTTGCCGCTTACCTGGGTGATGCGCGGCTCTTCGGCCATCGTGCCCAGAAAAGCACGGCGCAGGTGGCGATCCTCGACCATATACCCCATGGGGCCTTCTTCGATCTCGGCATGGTCGAAATGCATGAAAAAAGGCGATGGCCCCGTTCCGGCATGGCCATCTGTGACCTTGATTTCCAGCATCGGTTGGGCGTGCTGCGCGACGCGGTCCCAAATGCCGATGGCATCCAACAACCGCTGTGAGGCCAGAGCCAGCGCATAGGCGCGTCCGTCGAATGCCGCGTTCTTGCGAACCTTTTCGACAAGCGCATCGATCACCGTGACCGAATGACCGGTTTGTGCCAGTGCCAGCGCCAAAGCAGGGCCGTTCAACCCGCCGCCCACGATCAGAATGTCAGAAGCCTGTTTCATGCCCTGCAATATGCGCGCCCTTTCGGGATTGTCCATGTGCAGTCCTGTCGCTACCGTCACCCAAAGTCGAAAAATCTGGAGGGATGAGATGCAGGATTGGTTGACAATGACCGCGTGTGATTTGGGCCGTGGCATTGGCATGGGGCAGATCGATCCGGTCGAACTGACGGAAACCTACCTGTCCGCTATTGACGCTCATCCGCATCGGGACCGCATCTATGCCCGCGTCACCCGTGACCGCGCCCGGGCCGAGGCTGAAGCCGCTCGGCAACGAGCGCAACTGGGCCTGCGCCGGTCGCTGCTGGACGGGGTCCCGATCAGTTGGAAAGATCTGTTCGACACCGCCGGCACCGTGACCGAGGCTGGTTCGGCTCTGCTGAAGGATCGCGTGCCGGATGCGGATGCGTTGGTGCTGCGCAATGCGACTCAGATGGGCACCGTTTGCCTGGGTAAAACACATATGAGCGAGCTGGCCTTTTCCGGCCTCGGGTTGAATCCGATCACCGAAACCCCGCCCTGCATTCATGACGAGGCAGCAGTGCCCGGGGGGTCGTCTTCGGGGGCTGCGGCCTCGGTCGCCTGGGGGTTGGCGGCGTGTGGCATCGGCTCGGACACGGGTGGTTCGGTGCGTATCCCGGCGGCTTGGAATGATCTGGTGGGGCTGAAAACCACTGCGGGGCGGCTCAGCCTGGAAGGTGTGGTGCCGCTGTGCCTGCGTTTCGACACGGTTGGACCTGTGGCGCGTTCGGTCGAGGACGCAGCGCATGTGCTGGCTCTGCTCGAGGGGGGAACGCCTGCCGATCTGCGTGGCGTTTCGCTGAAAGGGCGCCTTTTTGCCGATTTGCAGAACATTGCCAAGGACGACCTGCGCGACACACCGCGCAATGCGTATGACGAAGCTGTGGCCAAACTTGCCGACGCGGGGGCCGAGATCGTGCCGTTGGAAGTGCCCGAGTTGAACGAGGCCATGACGTTGACCAGCATCGTATACACGACCGAGGCCTATGGGCTGTGGCGCGATGTCATCGAAGCCAATCCCGATGCAATGTATCCCGAGATTCTCGAACGCTTCCGCATTGGCATGGGCTATTCGGGCCCCGACTATGTGGCAGCCTGGGCCAAACTCAAGGCATGCCGCAGCGCCTGGGACGCGGCAACCGCCGGGTTTGACGCGGTTCTGGCGCCGACAGCGCCGATTTTGCCGCCCAATCTGGAGCGCTTGCTCAGCGATCACGACTATTACGTAACCGAGAATCTTCTGGCCCTGCGGAACACGCGGATTGGCAATCTGATGGGGCTGGCGGCGCTGAGCCTGCCCACAGGAACGCCCGGCTGCGGGTTGATGATGCTGGGCTATCCCGGCTCGGAAGAGGCGTTGTTGCGGCTGGGTTCGGCAGCGGAAACGGTGCTGGCCTGAATGCCACAATCCCCTGATTCGGAACCTCTTTGTCTGGACGAAGAGGCACACGGACTGTAATCTGCCAAAAAAACGGGGCGCCAATGACCCCGATATTGAGGCAGTACCATGGTTTTCCCCGAGCGGTTTTCGAACCTACCGGCTTATGCATTCCCGCGTCTGCGCGCCCTGTTGGATCACCACCAGCCGGGCGGTAATGTCGTTCACATGACCATTGGTGCACCGACACATGATTTTCCGGCTTGGGTGACGGATGTCATCATGGAAAACGCCGCCGGGTTCCAGGGATATCCCCCGAACGAAGGGTCGGATGACCTGCGCACGGCGATTACGGATTGGATCAAGCGGCGATATGGGGTTCAGATGGACCCTGATGCCAACGTGATGGCGCTGAACGGCACGCGCGAGGGGCTATACAACGCCGCCATGGCTTTGTGCCCGGAACAGAAGAACGGTCAGCAGCCGATCATCCTGTGCCCGAACCCGTTTTATCAGGTCTACATGGTCGCCTCGCTGTCGGTGGGCGCGCAGCCTTATTTTGTGCCCGCCACCGCCGCGACGGGCCATCTGCCGGACTATGCCGGCCTGCCTGCGGACGTGCTGAACCGCACCGCCGTGGCCTATATCTGTTCACCCGCCAATCCGCAGGGGGCCGTTGCCTCGCGCGAGTATTGGGCCGACCTGATCCGTCTGGCCGAGCGGTACGATTTCCGTATTTTTGCGGATGAGTGTTATTCCGAGATTTACCGTGAAGAAGCCCCGACAGGTGTTCTGACTGTCGCGCAGGAGCTGGGCGCTGATCCTGAACGGATCACGCTGTTCAACTCACTTTCCAAACGTTCGAATCTGGCCGGTTTGCGGTCGGGGCTTATCGCCGGTGGCCCAAAGACGATCAAACAAGTCAAGCAGTTGCGCACCTATGCCGGGTCGCCTCTGCCTCTGCCCTTGCAAGCTGCCGCGGCAAAGGTTTGGGCGGATGAGGAACACGTTCGCGAAAACCGCGCGCTGTATCAGGAAAAGTACGCCATTGCGGATGAGGTATTCGCAGGCGTGCAAGGCTATATGGCGCCCGAGGCCGGTTTCTTTCTGTGGCTGCCGGTCGAGAATGGTGAAGACACCGCATTGAAAGTCTGGAAGGAAACCGGTGTCCGGGTCCTGCCGGGCGCATATCTTTCACAAGGCGATCCGGGAAAGAACCCGGGCGAAGGATTTATTCGGGCTGCATTGGTGGCCCCAAAAACAGAGTTGCAGCGTGGTCTGATCACACTCCGCGACTGCATCTATTCGTGAGGTACGAGGGCAAAATGGCATCATATAACGCGCGCAACCGCGATCCATTGCTGGACAGCACAACGCAGGCAGCCCTTGAGCGACGCAGCAAAGAGTTGATCGGCATCGCCCTGATCCTGCTGGGTTTGGCTGCGGCCGCGATGATCTGGTCCTACACGCCCGATGATCCAAACTGGATGGTGTCCACCGACGCGCCGGTGCAAAATTGGATGGGGCGGATTGGGGCCTCGATCGCCGCACCCTTGTTCATGATCGTCGGCTGGGGAAGCTGGGGCATCGCATTGGTTCTGATCGGTTGGGGTTTTCGGTTTGCGGGCCATTTCGGGGAAGATCGCGCCATTGCGCGTCTGATTTTTGCGCCGATCTGGATCGCCGTCGTCTCGGTGTATGCCGCAACCCTCGTTCCTGATGCAGACTGGCGCGCGACTCACAGTTATGGTCTGGGCGGTTTGTTCGGCGATACGGTCATGGGCGCGTTGCTGACGCTGTTGCCGATTTCGTCACATTTTCTGGTGAAGCTGATGTCGCTGGCCATGGCGGTCGGGATGATTGCGCTGGGTATATTTGTGCTGGGTTTCACCAAAACCGATGTCAAGCGGGGTTTCCGCGCCTTCCTGCTGGGGCTTGTGATGGCATATGATATGCTGATGACCCTGATGGGCCGTGGTGCAGCCTCGGCTGCGCAGGCGGCACGAGATCGTCGCGCGCAATGGGAAGAGCGCAAACTTGCGCGAACCGCAGGTGCCGAGGCCGTGTTCGAGGATGATCTGGCTTATACCGATCCAATCTTTGAAGAACCTGAACCGGAAAGTCCCGAACCTCCGGTCAAGTCCGGTCTGTTGGCGCGTATGCCGTCACTCATCAGGCGCCCCGATCCCATGCCCGAGCCAGAGCTGGTCGATCCGGAACCAATCGCGGGTTTCGACGAAATGCCGGGTGAAGATCGCATCCGTTCGAAAATCTCGGCCGCTGTGCGCAATCGCAAAGTGGCGACCGGTGAGTTGACACCCGAACCCGACCCGAACCTTCCGCTCACCAAGGGCCGTGGCCGTCGCCCGGGCCCGCTGATCCTGAACGCAAGCCAGCCGGATGGCCTGCCAATGGAACCGCCGGTGACATCAGCAGGACTGCCGCCCGAGCCGCCCGTAACAGCGGGTGACATGCCAGACTGGCAAGAGTCCACGCCGTTTGAAAATGCGCCCGAACCCATGCGGAACCACTATGCATCCGAGCCGGATCTGGAGGACGAGGTATTCGAGGATGTCGAAGAAGCTGTTTTGCAACCACGCCCGGCGATGAAAATCCCGGTAGCCGAACCGCGCAAGCCCGTGGTCGCGCAACCGGTACGCCGTACACCGCAACCGTCTCGCCGCGCACAGGCCGAGGCACAGCCTGCATTATCCTTTGAAGAGCGGCACTCGGACTTCGAACTGCCACCTCTGGGCCTTTTGTCGAATCCGGCCAGCATTCAGCGCCACCATCTGAGCGATGAAGCCTTGGAAGAAAACGCGCGGATGCTGGAAAACGTGCTGGATGATTATGGCGTGAAGGGTGAGATCGTCAGCGTTCGCCCCGGCCCGGTCGTCACCATGTACGAACTGGAGCCCGCTCCGGGGCTGAAGGCAAGCCGCGTGATCGGCCTGGCCGATGACATCGCGCGTTCGATGTCGGCACTGTCAGCGCGGGTTTCGACCCTTCCGGGCCGTTCGGTGATCGGCATCGAACTGCCGAACGAAAACCGCGAAATGGTGGTTCTGCGCGAAATCCTGGCCAGCCGCGATTTTGGCGATGGCAACCAGGCACTGCCGTTGGCCTTGGGCAAGGATATCGGCGGCGAGTCCGTCGTGGCAAACCTCGCCAAGATGCCTCACCTACTGATTGCTGGTACAACCGGTTCCGGTAAGTCGGTGGCGATCAACACCATGATCCTTTCGCTGCTGTACAAGCTGACGCCGGATGAATGCCGCCTGATCATGATCGACCCGAAGATGCTGGAACTGTCGGTCTATGACGGCATCCCGCATCTGCTGTCGCCCGTTGTGACCGACCCGAAAAAGGCGGTGGTCGCCCTGAAATGGGTCGTGGGCGAGATGGAAGATCGCTATCGCAAGATGTCCAAAATGGGCGTCCGCAACATCGCGGGCTATAACGGCCGGGTGAAGGATGCGCTGGCCAAAGGCGAGATGTTCAGCCGCACGGTGCAAACCGGGTTTGACGATGAAACCGGTGAACCAACGTTCGAGACAGAAGAATTCGCGCCCGAAGCGATGCCCTATATCGTCGTCATCGTCGATGAGATGGCCGACCTGATGATGGTGGCGGGAAAGGAAATCGAAGCCTGCATCCAGCGTTTGGCGCAGATGGCGCGGGCCTCGGGCATTCACCTGATCATGGCCACACAGCGCCCTTCGGTCGACGTGATCACCGGTACGATCAAGGCGAACTTCCCAACGCGGATTTCCTTCCAGGTGACGTCGAAAGTCGACAGCCGCACCATTCTGGGTGAAATGGGGGCCGAACAGCTGCTGGGGCAGGGCGACATGCTTTACATGGCCGGCGGTGCCAAGATAACCCGCTGCCACGGACCCTTTGTCTCAGATGAAGAGGTCGAGGAAGTCGTCAACCACCTGAAACAGTTCGGTCCGCCAGACTACATTGGCGGTGTCGTCGACGGTCCGGCCGAAGAAAAGGCTGACAATATCGATGCCGTTTTGGGCCTGAACACTGGCGGCAATACGAACGGAGAGGACGCGTTGTACGATCAGGCGGTGGCAATCGTGATCAAGGATCGCAAATGCTCGACCTCGTATATTCAGCGAAAACTTGCCATCGGCTACAACAAAGCTGCGCGGCTTGTTGAGCAAATGGAAGACGAAGGTGTTGTTTCGTCAGCAAATCATGTCGGGAAACGCGAAATCCTCGTCCCCGAGCAATAGGATATTTAATAACAAGGGCAGAAGACCTATCTGTACGGCATGAAACAGATTGCTTTTGCCCTTGCTTTGACACTGGCCGCACCTGCCGCATGGGCGGCGGAGAAGCTGCCGCTCTCGCAGATTTCCAATTACCTGAACGGGTTGAAGACGGTTCAGACGACATTCACTCAGGTGAATGACGATGGCTCGCTGAGCACCGGCAAGCTGTGGATGCAGCGCCCCGGCAAGATGCGGTTTGAATATGACCCGCCCAACAGTGCCGTGGTGCTGGCAAGATCCGGAAGCGTTCAGATCTTTGATCCGAAATCGAACCAGCCGCCCGAGCAATACCCGCTTAAGCGCACGCCGCTGTCCATCGTGCTGGCGCGCAACGTGAACCTGAGCCAGGCGAATATGGTTGTAGGTCACAGCTTTGACGGCACGGCCACCGTCGTCACCGCGCAGGATCCCAAGAACCCCGAAGCGGGCCGGATCGAACTGATGTTCACGGACAATCCGGTCGAGCTGCGCAAGTGGGTGATTCACGACAATGCGGGCAGCCAGACAACGGTATTGCTGGGCGCCATGAATGAAGGCGGTCGCCTTGATCAGAAGCTGTTCTCGGACAAAAAGAGAAGCGGGTCAGGCAATCGCTGACCCACTTGTACGTATCAATACCGGCAGTTCGCCAACTGTGCCTGATATAGTTGTGCGCGTGCGTCCACGTCATTGGCAACGTTCAACAACCAGGATTTGCTGTTGTAGCTGCCACGGGCGTACCCTGTGTGACCTTCGTGATAGGCCAGGTATTGATTGCGCGTATCTGCCGGGTGGATACCGTTTCGCTCGTAGCTTTTGTTCATGTACCAGCCGATAAAATCCGAGGCGTCGCGGATGCGATCGCGCTTGGCCCGGCGTTTTCCTGTTTCACGCTGGTACTGTTCCCATGTGCCGTCCAGTGCCTGACCATAGCCGTAAGCGCTGCTTTGACGACCCATCGGGATGACGCCCAATACGTATCTATGCGGAGTGCGCGCATCATGCCGATAGCGGCTTTCCTGATAGATGGTCGCCATCTGAACGTGAACCGGAACGCCCCATTTGCGTTCGGTGTTCTTGAAGGCCTTGATATAGTCTGGTTTTTCACGCGCAATACTGCACGCATCGTTTAATCTGCTGGGCGGCTGTTTAGAGCCGCCCCCACAGGATGCCAGAAGCAGCACCCCTAGGAGTACGAAAAGAATTCTGCTCATGTGCCTCGTGCCTTTTTTGTGTATTCTAGCGCAGATTGAGCGCTGAGGAAATCACAATCGCTATAAAATGATAGCCAGAACAGCCGGTAACACCGCTACGGAAAGCACTGTGGACACCATGACCATGCCGGCGACGGCGTCGGAATCGGCCCCAAACCGTTCGGCCAACAGGTAAGAGGTTACGGCAACCGGCGTACAGATTTGAAGAACCAGAACGCCAAATGCGATCGTATCCAAATCAAACCATCGCCCGATTCCCCATCCCAGCGCAAAGCACACCGCCAGTTTCAGCGCTGACAGCCACAGCGCCCGCCCCAAGCTGTGCGAGGTCAGACGGGCGATTGCCACACCCAATGTGACCAGCATCAGCGGGACGGCCATTTGCCCCAAAAGCTCCAGCGTGCTGGTCAGAAATGTCGGCGTCTGCCACCCCTGCGACAGAAACACTGCGCCAAGGATCGTCGCCCAGGCCATTGGTTGGCGCGCAACCTGTCCCCACGCACCTTTACCGGCGACCAGATAAATCCCGTAAGTGAAAGAAAACAGTGCAGTAATTGACAGAAAGATGACTGCATACCCCAGGCCGACCTGTCCAAAGGCAAAGATACACAGCGGCAGGCCCAGATTGCCGGTATTGCCGAAAATCAAAGGTGACAGATACGTTCGCGGGTCCAGTCTCAACCCTCGAACGATCACCCAGAACAACACTGCCAGCAGCAGATTTGCGACCAGTGTCGCCATTGTGAAGCGTGACAGATCATTGCCCGGGATCTCGGTTTGCATCAGGGCAACAAAAATCAGGCTGGGCATTGCAAGCATCGTTGCAAAGCGGGTGACGAATTGCAGGCGGTATTCGAAACCCAGCTTGACCCAGCTAAAACCAACAGCCGCCAATAGAAAAACCGGCGCCACGATTTCGAACACTGTCAGTATAAGGTTCACAGACTGTTTCCCTGATTTTCACATCAATGATTGGCTTTTCCGCCCGGAAACGGGTAAAAAAAGCGTTGGGGGCTGATACAATGCTAAAGACACGTGCAAAATACGGCTTGGGCCAGGTGGTTCGTCACAAGAAACACCCTTTTCGAGGGGTGATTTTTGACGTGGATCCCGAGTTTTCGAATACCGAAGAATGGTATCAGGCCATTCCGGAAGACAGCCGCCCAAGGAAAGAGCAACCGTTCTATCACCTGCTGGCCGAGAACGATCAATCCTTCTATGTTGCTTATGTTTCAGAACAAAATCTGGTTGCCGACTATTCAGGAGAACCGGTCGAGCACCCGGATATACCCAATATGTTCGGACCGTTCGAAGATGGTGCATACCCCCTGCATTTCCACCTGAACTAGCGGAACCGAACCGGCGGGCGTAGGTCTGCCGCAGATCAGTATCCAAGCGAACAGCCATCCTTGCGTGGGTCGCTGCCGCCTTCCAAAACGCCGTCGTTCCGGATTCGGATCGCTTGCGCTCCGCCAAGAGGTGTTTCCGGCACTTCAATATTGTGGCCGATATCGGACAATTGTTTCGCGATTGCCTCGCTGTACCCACGTTCCAGTTTCAGAACCGATCCGTCGAAGAAAGCGCGCGGCGCATCGATGCTTTCCTGCAACCCAAGCCCGAAATCGGTAAGATTTGACACGAAACGCGCGTGTCCGGTTGGCTGATAGGCACCGCCCATGACACCAAACGGCATCGTGACCCGACCGTTCTGCGCCAACATTCCCGGAATGATCGTGTGCATCGGGCGTTTGCCGCCGCCCAGTTCGTTGGGGTGGCCGGGTTGCAATGTGAATCCAGCCCCGCGGTTTTGCAGCAATATGCCGTATTTTTCCGACGCGATACCGGACCCAAAGCTGTGAAAGATCGAATAGATCAACGAAACAGCCATTTGGTCGCGGTCGACGACGGTGATGTAAACCGTGTCCTTGTGAACCGCTTCGGTCAGAGGCGCCGCAGCAGGCATCGCCTTTTGGGGATCGATCAAAGCAGCCAGTCTGGCAGCGATATCCGGATCCAGAAAGCGCTCTACTCTTGCCATGTGGTCGGGATCCGCGATGAACCGGTTTCGAGCGTCATAGGCCAGTTTGGTGGCCTCGGCTTCGATATGAATACGCTCTGCTCCGAATGGATCCATCGAGGCCATGTCAAAATGCTTGAGGATATTCAGCAGCAAAATCGCGGTTGCGCCCTGGCCGTTCGGCGGATGTTCCACCAAATCCACACCTTTGTAGGCCCCATGTATCGGCTGCGTTTCAGTACATCTTGTGTGATGAAAATCCTCAGCGGAATGGACACCACCCCTTTTCGAAAGTGCGGTGATCATATCATCGGCGATTTCACCTGAATAGAACGCGTCGCGCCCGTGAGCCGCGATCTGGCGCAAAACCTCCGCCTGTCCCGGCGCACGGAAAACCTGCCCGATCGACGGGGCTTGCCCGTCAATCAGATAGTGGTCGCGGGCGGCGCCCTGAAGTGTTGCGGCACCCGATTTCCAATCGAAAGCGACCCGAGGAGCCACCGGAACACCCGCTTCAGCATAATGAATCACCGGTTTCAAAATCGCGCCCAACCCCAGGCGACCCTCGGTCTGGGCCAGGTGGCAGAAGGCATCGACGGCTCCGGGAATGGTCACGGCATCCGGCCCATTCAAAGGTACGGATGACAGGCCCTGATCGCGCAACACTTGGGAGTGCGCGGCAGCCGGCGCGCGACCCGATCCGTTGAGTGCGCGTATCCTGCTTTCGCCGGCGCGATTGAACAGAACGAAGCAATCGCCGCCCAATCCGGTCATCTGAGGTTCGCAAATCCCCAAAAGAACAGCCCCGGCAATCGCGGCATCCATCGCATTGCCGCCCTGGCCCAAGATATCGATGGCCACTTTGGCCGCCAGCGGATGCGACGTCGCGCACATGCCTTGCGTGGCAAAAACTTCGGATCGGCCCGGATTATGCAGATCACGCATGGCGAATTCTCTCTCGTTGGAACAAGAGAAAGCTATTCACTGATCAGCGATTGTCCAGCGATTTCAGGATGGGAAGTTCCTCGGCGCCATTCACTGGGTGGGGGCTGTGATATGTGGCGCCGAGGGAAGCTATCTGAGCTACGAGTCACTGTATGGCGGTTGTTTGCGGCGCGACAATGTTTCGAAAATGACCTTATTGTGACCAATTATGGTCGATCACCCGTTGGGTTCAAAGTCAAACCGCAGGGACAGACGGTTGCATCCCCCGCGCCGCTCGTACCTGATATCACTGGTGAGGCGATGAATCAGGAACCAGCCGAACCCACCTTCGGGGAGGTCTTGCAGATCCGTTCCAATCGGAGCAGGGGTGCCATCCGGAGGTTGGTATCCAGGCAGCGGGCGCCCCGTATCCGAGATCAAGATGTCCAGAAGATCCCTGTCCAGCCGGCAGGTGACCTGAACCTTGGCCGCGGCGATGCCATTGTAAGCGTGTTCCACGACGTTGTTGATGGCTTCAGCCAAAGCAATCTTCACGTCACCGGCTTTATGCGGGGGCAATCCCCGTTCCGCCAGACCGACGCTGAGCCTTGCAATGCCCTCGCTGGCCTCTGATTCCGTCGCAGGGAAGGTCAATTCCAGACAGGTCTTGTTTTCAATCGGCTCCACGCCATCTATCCCCTGCTGCCGTCAGGCGTCTGTCTCTGACAACGCGTCATCCAGTGTTTCAAAAAGCCTGAAAACCGTATCCATGCGTGTCAGGCGAAAAACTTTTTCGACCACTGGCTGCAATCCGGCCAGATCAAGCCTCCGGTCCTTGCCCAGCTGTTTCATGGAGGCAACGATTGCACCCAGACCGCTGGAGTCAATGAACTCGACATCGGACAGATCCAGCACAACGCGATGAGCGCTGTCCTCGGTATTGGCGCGCATGTCTTCCTTGAACTGAATGGCCATTGCAGCATCGATCCGGTCGGCATGAACGGTGATGATCTGAGTTTCGCCGGTTGTCTTGCTGGTCAGCCCCATGATCCTGCCGCCTTCCAAACTGAAATTGAGTCGTAGAAATACGCTAGACGGCAATTCTTACCATTCGGTATTCAAGAGCCCGAAAGCAGGAGGAAAACCCGGATGAGAGACGTTGTAATAGCAGGGGCCGCCCGTACACCGATGGGCGGGTTTCAGGGCATGTTTGACGGTGTTGCTGCGGCTGACCTCGGGGGCGAAGCAATCCGCGCGGCTTTGCAGCAGGCAGGGGTGCAGACGGTCGACGAAGTGCTGATGGGCTGCGTTTTGCCGGCGGGGCAGGGTCAGGCACCTGCGCGGCAGGCCGGGTTCGCGGCGGGATTGGGCGAAGAGGTTCCTGCCACGACGCTGAACAAAATGTGTGGTTCGGGGATGAAAGCCGCTATGATGTCCTTTGACCAAATTGCATTGGGTCACGCAGATACGATGGTTGCGGGCGGCATGGAAAGCATGACCAACGCGCCCTATCTTCTTCCAAAGATGCGCGGCGGTGCCCGCATTGGCCACGGCCAGGTGGTTGATCACATGTTCCTCGACGGCCTTGAAGATGCCTATGACAAAGGCCGCCTGATGGGGACTTTCGCCGAAGACTGTGCCGAGGCGTATCAGTTCACCCGTGAAGCACAGGATGAATACGCGCTGCAATCTTTGTCCAACGCGCTGTCTGCGCAGGAAAATGGTGCATTCGATCAGGAAATCACGCCCGTTACCGTCCGGACGCGCAAGGGTGAAACTCTGCTGGAGACAGATGAGCAGCCAAAATCCGCCCGCCCCGAGAAGATCCCGACGCTGAAGCCTGCCTTCCGCAAGAACGGTACGGTGACGGCGGCCAACTCGTCTTCGATTTCGGACGGCGCGGCGGCGCTGGTCCTTGCGTCGGCAGAAACCGCCGAAGCGCAGGGCATGACGGTTCGGGCCCGGATTTTGGGGCATGCGAGTCATGCTCAGGCGCCCGGCCTTTTCACGACGGCTCCGGTTCCGGCGGCGCAGAAGCTCTTGTCACGCATTGGCTGGAGCAAGGATGACGTCGACCTGTGGGAAGTGAACGAGGCCTTCGCGGTTGTTCCGATGGCATTCATGCACGAAATGGGCTTGCCGCGAGACAAGGTGAATGTGAATGGCGGCGCCTGCGCCCTGGGCCATCCCATCGGTGCCTCTGGTGCCCGCATCATCGTTACGTTGTTGAATGCGCTGGAAAAACGTAACCTCAAACGGGGCGTCGCGGCGATCTGCATTGGCGGGGGGGAAGGCACGGCCATTGCCATCGAACGCGTTTGACCCTTCATCTTTTTCCAAATACTCCGGGGGTTCGGGGGCCGTGCCCCCGACCATCCGAAGGGGTTGCAATCAATGACTGCCGATTATGAGACACTTGCCAAAACCATCGCGGCCCTGACCGAAGGCGAAACGGACCAAGTTGCTCTTATGGCCACTGTCGCCTGCGAGGTTCACCATTCCGACGATCGTTTCGACTGGACCGGGTTTTACCGTGTCACCGAACCGGGCGTTCTGAAGATCGGCCCCTATCAGGGTGGGCATGGTTGTTTGGTCATCCCGTTCGAACGGGGCGTCTGCGGTGCCGCCGCAAGAACGGGCGAAACGCAACTGGTGCCGGATGTCGATGTGTTTCCGGGTCACATCGCCTGCGCCAGCTCAACTCGGTCCGAACTGGTTCTGCCCGTGCGGGATTCGTCGGGAAAAGTTATCGCCGTTTTTGACATTGACAGCGACCAGCCGGATGCTTTCACGCAACAGGATGCGCGAAATCTGGAAGGCATTTTGACCGCCGTGTTTGCCGGGCACTGACCGTTGCGGTCGTTGCGGATGTGCATCAACCCAAGGGATTCCCGGGCGATTGAACGGCCCGGCTGACTTCGTCTTGCAGGCTTCGAAGCGATCTCCTATCAAAATCCATAGCGAAGTTTCGTTTTGGGGTGTTTCTCACGGATGCAAGAGTCTGACATCAATCCGACGGTCGCGGATGAAGCGCCTCCAAAAGGGATCAGACGCGCCCATATGGCGACATTCCCGGATCGCATCGGCGTATTGCCCCATTCGGTGGCAAGCATCGCGCATCAGGTCGACAGAGTTTTCATCTGCCTGAACGAATATCAGGACGTTCCCGATTTTCTGGGCGAGTTCGACAACGTCACCGCCGTGATCCCCGATCGGGATTACAAGGATGTCGGCAAGTTCATCTTCCAGCCGGATCCGGCAGATACCGTTTTTCTGGTCGACGACGATATCGAATATGCGGACAACTATGCCCGTCAGACCATACGCCGGGCGCGGGGCGTCGGACTGGAAAAGCGTGTCTTCGGCTATCATGCCACGACGTTCACAAACCCGACGCCCAGGTCGATACGGCAGCGCACGTTGTTGCGTATGAACCAACGGCTGACCTACTCGACCAGGGTACACCAGCTGGGAACCGGAACCGTCATGGTGTCCGGGTCGCTGTTCCCGACACTGGAATACATGGAAGGCAGCGAGAAATTCGTCGACGTGCGTTTTGCCCGTTACTGTTTCGAAAATGGTATCGAAATGTGGACGCTGCCCAGAAATCGCCGCCGCTTTCCTAGCTTGCTTGCCGGGCTGGAGCCGGAAAAGCGTGAAACGATCGCCGACAGTTTCACCCGTCGTTGGCCTCAACATGTGTTGGATGAAGTGAAGGTCTTTGCCGGCCTTCAATTCTAAAGCCGGACGGGCTTTGCACGATTCAGGCTTTTCCAGATCTTTCTCTGTCGCGAAGGGTTTCCCATGTCGCCGCAACGCGACGGGGGAACGATATGTGCTGTCTTTTTGAAATGAAGCCCTTGTACGGCAAAAACTGAAATCCGACTGCTGCGCCCCTGCGGTTTTTCTGGTGTTTCAGGGGCCTGTGCGCCTGCTGGTCCTCAATTCTGTCTTTCGCACACGATGAGGATCGACACCCCATTGAAACCGGGCGTGAAAAAACGCTTGGAAATTTCACCGACTTGCTCCATCGTGAAAAACGAAGGAAGAATTTCACGAGATTCGGAGCGGCCTGTGAACAGCCAAGCCCCCCAAAGCGCGACCCTTGGTGCTGACCTGAGGGCCTTGCGCAAGGCCAGAGGGTTGACCCTGACCGAGATCGCAACTCGGCTGGATCGCTCTGTCGGTTGGTTGAGCCAGGTAGAGCGCGATTTGTCCGAGCCTTCAATCTCGGACCTGCGCCAGATTGCAGAATGCCTTGGCGTGCCAATGTCGATGCTGTTTGCGCATTCCGCTGCCCCAGCAGACGAACAGGGCTACGTCGTGCGCGCCGGGTCGCGTCGCCCGATGGGGTCGGGCGAAGAAGGCCTGATCGAAGAGTTGCTGTCGCCGGATCTGACCGATGATTTCGAAATAGTGCATTCCACGTTCGAGCCAAATTCACGGATGCAGACACCGGCCAACCGCCCGACTCAGGAAGTGGGCTATATGATTTCAGGTCGATTGAACCTGACGATCGGGTCGCGTGAATTCCTCGTGGGGCCAGGCGACAGTTTTCGGATCAAACATGAACCTTATCAATGGGCCAACCCCTATGAAGAGCCTGCTGTGGCCATCTGGGTCATTGCTCCGCCGGTGTACTGATGTCATTCGAGGCCTGGACCATTTTCGCGTTGTTCTGGGTGGTATTCGTCACCACACCGGGGCCGAACGCGGTCAACTGCATCTCGAACGGGATGAGCCTGCCGTTTCCAAAGGCCATGATGGGTGTATTGGCCATACTGACGCAGGCCAGCATGTTTTTGATTCTGTCCGCGCTGGGCGTCACAGCCCTGATTGCCGCTTCTCCGACCGGGTTTTTCGTAGCCAAGCTGGTCGGCGCGGGCTTTCTGATCTGGTTGGGCGTGCGGGGATGGATGAATGCCGGCAAGCCCGCTCCGGTCTCGGAACGCCCGGCCCGGCACGTTTATCTGCACGCGCTGGCAGTGGCCACGATCAACCCAAAAAGCGTCGCGGGCTATCTGGCCGCGTTTTCGCAATTCGTGCAGCCGGACGTGCCGATCTGGCAGCAGATGGTCGTGATCATGCCAACCGCACTTTTCATCACAACGCTCAGCTATACCGGTTTTACCGTGTTGGGCGCTTTGATGGGCAAGGCGGCGCTGGGCGCAGTGTTCAACATCTGGGTGCGCCGGGTGATGGCGGCCTGTTTCATAATCTACGGCGTGTTGTTGGGAACCAGCACCGCGCCTGCGGCAAGGGGGTAATCTTATGTACAGAGGGTCCTGCCTTTGCGGTTCAGTTGCTTTCACCATCGACGGAGACCTTTCTCCGCCTTCGGTCTGCCATTGCGGGCAGTGCCGAAAGCAATCCGGCCATGTCTGGGCCTCGACCACGACCCATCAGGACAATCTGAGTTTCTCGGCCCGCGACACGCTGAACTGGTTTCGCGCATCAGACATCGCACGGCGCGGGTTTTGCAACAAATGCGGCTCATTTCTCTTCTGGCAACATACCGAAGAGGACACGATTTCGATTGCCATGGGCGCGTTCGATGCGCCCACGGGCCAAAAGCTCTCGAAGCACATCTTTGTGGCTGACAAGGGCGACTACTACGACATCACGGACGATCTGCCCCAACGGGCACAGTAACAGGGACCAAGACACATGAGTGATTTTCCGACAAAAGCCCGCGTGGTCATTATCGGTGGCGGTGTGGTGGGGGCTTCCTCGCTGTATCATCTGGCCAAGAAAGGCTGGACCGACTGCGTTCTGCTGGAAAAGAACGAACTGACCGCAGGCTCGACCTGGCATGCGGCCGGTAACGTTCCGACCTTTTCGACCTCGTGGGCGATTATGAACATGCAGCGCTATTCGACCGAGCTGTATTCGCGTCTGGGCGAAGAGGTCGACTATCCGATGAACTACCATGTTTCGGGGTCGATCCGTCTGGCGCACAGCAAAGAGCGGATGCAGGAGTTCCAGCGGGCCATGTCGATGGGCCGCTATCAGGGAATTCCGATGGAGATGTGGACGCCGGAGCAGGCCAAGGAACGTTACCCTTTCTTGGAAACTCATGATCTTGAGGGAGTCCTGTATGACCCGACCGACGGTGACATCGACCCGGCTCAGCTGACGCAGGCGCTGGCCAAGGGCGCGCGTGACATGGGCCAGAAGATCATCCGGTTCTGCCCTGCCACAGGCGTGAGCCAGCATGACAACGGCACCTGGACCGTCCATACCGAAAAGGGCGATATCGACTGCGACTATGTCGTCAACGCCGCCGGCTACTACGCGCAGCGTGTGGGTGAATGGTTCAAGCCTTATGGTGGTCGCACCGTGCCAGCGATGGTCATGAGCCACCAGTATCTACTGACTGACGAGATCCCCGAGGTCGAGGCCTGGTCGAAGGAAAACGGCGGCAAGCTGCCGCTGCTGCGCGACGTGGATATTTCCTACTACCTGCGGCAGGAGAAGCATGGCTTCAACCTTGGCCCCTACGAGCCCAACTGCAAGGGCCATTGGATGACCGAGGACGACCCGATGCCCGAGGACTTCAGCTTCCAGCTGTGGAACGACGATCTGGACCGGATCGAGGATATCGTCACCGACGCGATGGAACGGGTGCCGCTGATGGCGACCTCGGGCGTGGGGCGCGTGATCAACGGCCCGATCCCCTATGCGCCCGATGGCCTGCCGCTGATCGGCCCGATGCCCGGCGTCAAGAACGCGTTCGAGGCGCATACCTTCACCTTCGGCATCGCCCAGGGCGGCGGCGCGGGCAAGGTACTGGCCGAATGGATCGTGGATGGCGCCACCGAATGGGATATGTGGGCCGTCGATCCGCGCCGCTATACCGACTACACCGATCAGGACTACTGCAACCAGAAGGGCATGGAAGTCTACGGCAACGAATACGCCATGCACTTCCCGCATCACGAATGGCCCGCCGCACGTGATAAGAAGCTGTCGCCGGTGCATGCCAAGGTCAAGGAACTGGGCGGTGTCATGGGGGTCTACAACGGCTGGGAGCGCGCCAACTGGTTCGCGCAACCGGGCGATGACACCTCCGAGGAAAGCACCCACACCTGGGGCCGCTCGGGCCCGTGGGAGCAGCGGATCAAAGAGGAGTGCGAGGCCGTGCGTGACCATTGCGGCGTGCTCGACCTGCCGGGTTTCTCGCGGTTTGTCGTCAAGGGCGAAGGCGCGGCCGAGGCGCTGCGCGGGCTGGTCACCGGTGGCCTGCCCAAGGTGGGCCGGATCAACCTGGTCTACATCGCCGACGATCGCGGCCGCATCCTGACCGAGATGTCCTGCATGCGCCTGGGTGAGGATGACTTCGTGATGATCACCGCCGCCACCGCGCAATGGCATGACCGCGACATCCTTGTGAACGCGATGCCCGCGGGCGTCACCGTCGAGGACGTGACTACCACCCGCGACACGCTGATCGTGACCGGGCCGAAATCGCGCGAGATCCTGTCGGGCTTGACCGATGCCGACCTCTCGCTGGGCTGGCTGACCCATCAGGCGGCCACCGTGGCCGGACAGCCCGCCCACCTGATCCGCGTGTCCTTCGCCGGCGAACTGGGCTGGGAGGTGCATGCGCTCAACGAGCACATGCCCGCGATCTATGACGCGATCCTTGCCGCCGGGGCCAAGCCGTTTGGCATGTATGCGCTGAACAGCCTGCGCATCGAAAAGGGATACCGCGCGTGGAAGGGCGATCTGAGCACCGACTACTCGCTGCTGGAAGGTGGGCTGGAGCGCTTCATCAAGTTCGACAAGCCGCAGGACTTCCCGGGCAAGGCCGCGTTGCTGGCCGAAAAGCAGCGTGGAGTGAAGAAGTCTTTCGTTACGCTGGTCGTCGAGGCCGGTGACTGCGATGCGCCTTACATGTCCTGCATCTGGCAGGGCGATCAGATCGTGGGCGAGACCACATCGGGCGCCTGGGGCTATCGTGTCGGCAAGTCCGTCGCGCTGGGCATGATCAAGGCCGATCTGGCCAACCCGGGTACCGAGCTCGAGGTGGAAATCTACGGCGAAAAGTGTCGCGCCGTGGTACAGGAGGATCAGCCGCTGTGGGATCCCATAAACGAGCGGCTGCGCGCCTGACACAAGGAGGCCCATATGCGCCCGCGATATTCCAAGCAGGGACCCGGTGAGGGTCCTAACTATGACTGGGAGAGCGACCATACCTTCGTGAAGGTTTCCGGTCAGGACACGGGCGGGGCGTACACCCTGATGGAAGACAACTTGAAGGCCAGCTTCACGCTTGGCCTTCATCGCCACGACAGCCACGCCGAGACTTTCTATTTTCTCGAGGGCGCCGTGGATTTCTATGTCGACGGAGACTGGCACCTGTGCACGCCGGGCACCACCATGCATGTTCCGGCGGGTGTGCCGCATGCCTGCCGGGTTGCCGACAAAAAACCGGCACGGATGCTCATGATCTTTCAACCATCCGGGTTTGATGGTTTCCTTGCGGAACTGGCAACCATGACCCCGGCGGATTTCGAGGACGAGGCCAAGATGGCCGACCTGAATGCCCGATATGACATCGTGCCGATGGGACCGGTTCCGCCCCATCCCGACGACCAGACCTGAGAAGCCAGCGAAATGAATGCTCCAAAGACGATGTCCGGTGTCTATCTGACGGGTCACGGTGGCCCCGAAGTTCTGGAATGGCGAGATGATATCCCGGTTCCTGAACCCGGGGCAGGGCAAGTTCTGGTTCGGGTCGCCGCCGCAGGCGTGAACAACACGGATATCAACACACGGGTCGGTTGGTATTCCTCGGACGTCACCGGCGCGACGGATGCCGTTGATCAGAAGGTCGAAGCGGGCGGTTGGGGCGGTGCATTGCACTTTCCCCGCATTCAGGGCGGAGATCTTTGCGGCATCGTGGAACAGGTTGGGCCGGGTGTTGCCTTCAAACCGGGTCAGCGCGTGACTTGTCCGATAAACCTGCCGCGCCCGCGCCCGGGAAACCCGCAGGGCTTCATTGCGCTGGGTTCCGAAATCGACGGGGCTTTTGCGCTGTATTGTCTGGTTGAAGCCGATGATCTCTATGACGTCAGCGCCTCGCCCCTTTCGGATGTGGAAATCGCCGCCATTCCTTGCGCCTTTGGGACGGCGGAAAACCTGCTGACCCGCGCAGGCGTGACTGCCGGGCACAAGGTGCTGATCACCGGCGCCTCGGGTGGCGTCGGGCTGGCGGCGGTGCAACTGGCCGCCCTGCGCGGGGCGTCGGTTTGGGCTGTAACAGCGGGCACGAAAGCCGAGATCGTGAAATCCCAGGGGGCCGAGAATACGTTTGACCGGAACGACCCGCTTCCGCAGGATATGTTCGATGTGGTGATCGACGTTGTGGGTGGCCCGGCCTGGCCATCGCTGATCCTTTCCCTGAAATCCGGCGGGCACTATGCCGTTTCGGGGGCAATAGCAGGCCCGATTGTCGAAGCTGATCTGCGGGACATATATCTGCGCGACATCATCATACATGGGTGCACGCACCAGGCGCCCGAAGTCTTTGACCGTCTTGTTGAACTGGTGAATACCGGACGGATCAAGCCACTGGTTTCCCGGACCTATCCGTTGAAGGATATTGGTATTGCACAGGCTGATTTTCAGTCAAAGACTCTTCCGGGAAAACTGGTATTGGTGCCCTGAGGAGTAATGACATGGCGGATATCACTCTTTTGGACGGCTCTATCGGGCAGGAACTGGTAAAACGCAGTGGCGACCGGGCGACACCGCTGTGGTCGACGCGCGTGATGATCGATCACCCCGATTTGGTCGCGGAAGTGCACCGCGATTATTTCAGCCGGGGTGCGACGGTCGCGACAACCAATACTTATGCCGTCCATCGCTCTCGTCTGGTGCGGGTGGGGATGGAGGATCATATGCCTACCCTGATCGACACCGCCCTGACACAGGCCGTACGTGCCCGAACGGAAACCGGGGGGCGGATCGCGGGTGCACTGGGGCCATTGCTCGCTTCATATCGCCCCGACCTTAACCCGGACCCGGCGGATGCGGCTGAAAAGTTCGCCGAACTTGTGGCCATGATGGCCGCGCGGGTCGATCTGTTTTTGATCGAGACCGTCTCGTCGGTACAGGAAGCCGAGGGCGCATTGCGTGGCACGGCAGGATGCGGAAAACCGGTTTGGCTGTCCCTGTCGGTCAATGATGACGATGGCAGCCTTCTCAGGTCCGGCGAACCGTTGGCGGACATTGCTCTGCTGGTGGAGGAGTTTTCGCCCGATGCCGTGTTGATCAATTGTTCGTGCCCCGAGGCGATCCCGGCGGCGCTGGAAGTTCTGTCCGGCATGGGTCGGCCCTATGGGGCCTACGCCAATGGCTTCACGCATATTTCGGATGATTTCCTTCAGGATGCGCCGACCGTGGATGCGCTGCAAAAACGGCATGACCTTGGCCCCGGGGCTTATGCGGATCAGGTGATGCGGTGGATCGATCAGGGGGCAACGATTGTTGGCGGATGCTGCGAAATCGGGCCGGATCATATCGAAGAACTGGCGAACCGGTTGCGGGCCACCGGTCATAACATCGTTTGAAGAAAATGGCGGCAAAATCTACTTCGGACGCTCCAAAACAGGCCATCCGGCATTTCGACATCCTTGTCGCGCCGGGTTTCGTGCTGTTGGAGCTGGCGTCGTTGGTAGAGGTATTGAGGCTGGCCAACCGCGTATGCCCAAGCCCTCCGTTCACCTTCACCTATCGCTCGCTCAAAGGTGGCCCGATTGCCAGCAGCAGTGACGCCGTGGTTCAAACAGAAGCGGTGCCGTCACAGCCAAGGGCGGATTACCTGTTCGTAATCGGCAATTCAGACCCGGACCATCCGGATTTGTCGTTGGGGCGGGTGGTGTCGGACTATACCTTCCGGGACGCCAAGGTGTTCCTGCTGGCCGAAGCCGCCAGCCGCTATATCGACGAGCAGGGAACAGCCGACCTGGCAACCCATTGGGAAAACGCATCGTTCCTGCGGGAACGCGGCGCCCGGTTCGAAGCCAAACTGTCGATCGCAACCGAACAGGGCGCGGTTGTGACATGTGCCGGGATGGAGGCCACGACGGATATCGCCTTGGCGGTGATCGGGCGCCATATCTCGGGGCCTGCGAAGATGACCGTGGCCGACATCATGCTGCATGAGAATATCCGCGATTTCGCTTCGATGCAGCCATTCTCGGGCGCCAAATTGACGGCGACAGGCGATTCGAAGCTGGATCAGTGCATAAAGCTTATGCAGGCCAATATCGAAGACCCCCTGCCGATCAATCAGATCGTCGAATCGCTGCACCTGTCGAACCGGTCCCTCGAGCGTAAGTTCAAAACCTTTTTTGGAACCACTCCCAACGGATTCTACCGGGAAATGCGACTGGCCAAGGCAAATAACCTGTTGCTGAACACCACGATGAGCGTACGCGAAATTGGTTTGGCCTGTGGTTTTCCGAACGGGTTTTCGTCTGTTTACAAAAGCTTCTTCGGGGTCACGCCCTTTGTCGTACGTCGGCAAAAGCGAGCGGCATCACATCGGTGAAAACTGCGGATTTCGTGACGCTTTTGGTGCATTTGTTGTCGATCTTCCGTGGCAACCTATGCCAAACCTGACACAGCGGAGATTTCAGGATGGTTGATCTTCCCAGCAAGGCCCGAGCGGTCATCATCGGCGGTGGCGTCATCGGATGCTCGGTCGCTTATCATTTGACCAAGAAGGGTTGGAAAGACGTCGTGTTGCTTGAGCGAAAGCAGCTGACAAGTGGCACCACCTGGCATGCAGCGGGTCTGATCGCACAGCTGCGCGCCACCGCAAACATGACCAAGCTGGCGAAGTACAGTCAGGAGCTGTATGGCTCACTCGAAGAGGAAACCGGTGTCGCCACGGGCTTCAAGCGCTGCGGGTCGATCACCGTGGCGCTGACCGAAGAACGCAAAGAGGAAATCTATCGTCAGGCTGCGATGGCGCGGGCGTTTGGCGTCGAGGTCGAAGAAATCTCGAATGAGCGCGTGCAGGAACTGTATCCGCATATCAATCTCGAGGGCGTCAAGGGTGCAGTTTATCTGCCGCTGGACGGGCAGGGTGATCCGGCCAACATCGCGCTGGCTCTGGCCAAGGGCGCCCGCCAGCGTGGCGCCATCGTCAAGGAACGGGTAAAGGTCACCGAAATCGTCAAACAGGGCCGCAGCGTGACCGGCGTGGACTGGGTGGCCGATGACGGCAGCGCCTCGGGCCATATCGAGTGTGACATGGTGGTCAACTGCGCCGGCATGTGGGGGCACGAAGTTGGCCGAATGGCGGGCGTAAACGTCCCGCTGCACGCCTGCGAACATTTCTACATCGTGACCGAGAACATCGACGGCCTGACGCAGCTGCCGGTGCTGCGGGTGCCGGACGAATGCGCCTATTACAAAGAGGACGCCGGGAAAATCCTGCTGGGCGCTTTCGAGCCCAACGCCAAGCCCTGGGCGATGGAGGGCATCCCAGACAGTTTCGAGTTCGATCAGCTGCCCGAGGATTTCGACCATTTCGAACCGATCCTCGAGGCCGCCTGCAACCGCATGCCGATGCTGGCCGAGGCAGGCATTCACACCTTCTTCAACGGGCCCGAAAGCTTCACGCCCGACGACGCCTATCACCTTGGGCTCGCGCCCGAGATGGACAACGTCTGGGTCGCCGCCGGCTTCAACTCGATCGGGATCCAGTCGGCGGGCGGCGCGGGCATGGCGCTGGCCGAATGGATGGACACAGGTGAAAAACCCTTTGACCTGGGCGATGTGGACATCAGCCGGATGCAGCCCTTCCAGGGCAACAAGCAGTATCTTTTCGAACGGTCCAAGGAGACGCTGGGCCTGCTCTATGCCGACCACTACCCCTATCGCCAGAAAGCCACCGCGCGCGGCGTGCGCCGGACGCCATTCCACCACCACCTGAATGAACACGGTGCCGTGTTCGGTGAACTGGCCGGGTGGGAGCGCGCCAATTGGTTCGCCAACGAAGGGCAGGAACGCGAATACAACTACAGTTGGAAGCGTCAGAACTGGTTCGAGAACTCGGCCGCCGAACACCGCGCTGTGCGCGAAAACGTGGGCATGTACGACATGTCCTCGTTCGGCAAGATCCGGGTCGAGGGCCCCGATGCCGAGAAGTTCATGAACTATGTCGGTGGCGGCGACTATGCCGTGCCCAATGGCAAGATCGTCTACACGCAGTTTCTGAACCGTTCCGGCGGGATCGAGGCGGATGTCACCGTCACCCGCCTTTCCGAGACCGCCTATCTGGTGGTCACCCCGGCGGCGACGCGCCTGGCGGATCAGACCTGGATGATGCGTCGTTCGGGCAATTTCAACGTGGTCATCACCGACGTCACGGCGGGTGAAGGCGTTTTGGCGGTGATGGGTCCGAATGCGCGGGCCTTGCTGGAGAAAGTCTCGCCCAACGACTTCTCGAACGCGGCAAACCCCTTCGGCACCGCGCAGGAGATCGAGATCGGTATGGGCCTCGCCCGCGCCCACCGCGTCACCTATGTGGGTGAGCTGGGCTGGGAGATCTACGTCTCATCCGACATGGCGGGCCACGTCTTTGAAACGCTGCACGAGGCGGGGCAGGACATGGGGCTGAAGCTGTGCGGCATGCACATGATGGACAGCTGCCGGATCGAAAAGGGCTTCCGCCATTTCGGCCATGACATCACCTGCGAAGATCACGTGGTGGACGCCGGGCTGGGCTTTGCCGTCAAGGTGGACAAGGGCTGCGACTTCATCGGCCGCGAGGCGGTGATTGCGCGCAAGGAAAGCGGCCCGAAATCGCGCCTTGTGCAATTCCGCCTGACCGATCCCGAGCCGCTGCTGTTCCACAATGAACCGATCGTCCGCGATGGCGAGTATGTAGGCTATCTCAGCTCGGGCAACTATGGCCACACGCTGGGAGGTGCGATTGGCTTGGGTTACGTGCCGTGCGAGGGGGAGAAGGCCGCCGACGTTCTGGCCTCGAGTTACGAGATCGACGTGTGTGGCACGAAAGTTCGGGCCGAGGCGTCGCTCAAGCCGATGTATGACCCGAAATCCGAACGGGTGAAGGTGTGACCGCGGGTTTTGGTGGGGGCGCTGCCCCCGCCGCCTTCGGCGACTCCCCCGGGACATTTTCGGCCAGATGAAAAGCGGGTCCCTTGTTCATCTGGCCACAAATATCCCGGAGCGCGAGGCAGAGCCTCGCATTTCAGACCCCGCGTGAAAAGCGTGGTCTGACAACTCATCAAACATTGTTATGTGACACTTCACTGTTTTCAGAGTTTTCAACCCCCTCATTTCTGCCTTAAACCGAACCGGTATCAACCGGAGACCCGATGTGGCAGACACGCTTCTACCTTCACAGAACACGGACACACCAAAGGGGCTTGCGCTGGCAGTCACGGCCTATGTCCTGTGGGGGTTCTTGCCTCTGTACATGAAAGCACTGGATCATATGGGAGCGGTTGAGGTTGTAGCGCACCGTGTTATCTGGTCAGTGCCTGTGGCCGGGTTGTTGCTGGTTGTCCTGGGCCGAACCCGGGATCTGAAGGCCGCGCTTGGCAATCCGAAGATGTTGGGTATGGCCGCTTTGACAGCAGCGCTTATTTCCGTGAACTGGGCGATTTACGTATGGGCCATTTCCACGGGCAACGCACTGGATGCGGCGTTGGGTTATTACATCAACCCCCTATTCAGTATCGCGCTGGGGGCAATCCTGTTGAGGGAACCCCTGACACGGACACAATTGTTCGCGGTCGGATTGGCCGCGCTGGGTGTGGTAGTACTTGTGGTGGAAGCCGGTCGTTTGCCTTGGGCGGCTCTTGGGTTGATGATCAGTTGGGGATTCTACGCGTTCTTCAAGCGCTCGCTGCCGATTGGGCCGAACCAGGGTTTCCTGCTTGAGGTCCTGATCCTTTTGATTCCGGCACTGGTCTATGTCACCTTTCTGGGTGTGCGGGGCACTGGTCATTTCGGTGTCGCGATGTCGGACACCTTGTTGTTGTCCTGTGCAGGGGTCGTGACGGCGGTGCCGTTGCTGGTCTATGCAAACGGCGCCAAACTGGTGCGCCTGTCCACGATGGGCATCCTGCAATACATCGCACCGACCATGATCTTCATTACAGCGATAACCCTGTTCGGCGAGAAGATAGACACGGGCCGGATGATCGCATTCCCACTGATCTGGGCGGCTCTGGTCGTTTACTCGATCCCTATGATCCGGCAGGCGCGCGGTCAGGCCTGAAGCAACAGGCGCGCGGCTGCATCCGCCCAAAGCGCATACGCCCGGGGGCTGGGATGATAGCCATCCGGTGCAGCCAATGCCGGATAGTCCGGCAGGTCGAGTGGCAGGTGTTGAACATGCGGGAATGCAGCCGCAACCTCTTGCAACCCTTGATCCAGGCGCGCAGCCTGGCATCCAAGCACCCAGGCCAGCGGCTGAGGCAGGGCCGGAAACCTGTTCATCTGCGGGACTGCGGTTGCGACGATGCGACGAGCCCCCAGGTTTTCTGAAAGCAAGCGGATAAGGCGGGTCTGGCGGCGCGCAAATTGCTGGCGTGTCACAGCCCGGGTGACATCATTGACTCCGAGTGCCGTAACGACAGCATCGAATTCGCCTTCCATTTGCGAAAGACGCTCGATCGTGTCCTGGGTGGTGTGCCCGGTTGTCGCTTCCAGCCGCCATTCGACCGCATAGTGCCCGGCCAGACGGTTGACCAGATGGCCGGATAACGCCTGATCCTGCGTGCCTGCGCCCACTCCGGCTGCCGAACTGTCACCGGTGATCAGAAGCCGCAGACGCGGCCCGCGCCCTGTGCGGCCTTCGCGCGGGCCAGTCGGTTCCGGCAGCAACTGCGCGTTCCTGCGTACCGATAGGCCCTGCGCGGCAAGCACCGGAAGCAAGGGAACCCGCAAAATCTGATCGGCAGCCAGTGAACGAGGCATTGTCAGCTCAGCGCGTTTTTGAATTCCAGAAAACGAGCGTCTGTCATGACCCGCGCCATCATGGCATCGCGCAAGGCACCTACCGTTTTGTAGGGGCGCATGACGACCTCGAAAACCTGGATCAACCCATCGTCGTTCAACGTAACAAGATCCACGCCGATACCATCCAGATCACCGACTTTGCATTGAAACTCCAATGCCCAGTCTTTCCCGTCGCCCATGGCGCGCCGATAACGAAAATCTGAAAACACCTGCCCGACATGCCCCAGAACGGCAGCGACCGGTGCGCGCCCTGTCCAGGTGCTGTAGTATGTGGGCGGCAGGAACTGCACATCTTCGGCCAGGAGTTGATGGATCAAGGCCTCATCGCCCTTTGCGACAACCTCTTGCATGCGTTCAATTGTCGGGTGCATGGCATCTCCTCCGCTTTTGGAGAGAAGGTCACCGAACATGGGCGGGCATGCAAGGACGACGTTGCGGGAGGTCACGAGCTGGGATAGGCACCCTGCATGAGCGACACCTATGATCCCCCTCAAACCCCGCTGGATGTGTTGCATGAAGATGCACAGCTGATCGTGGTGAACAAACCATCGGGCCTGCTTTCGGTTCCGGGGCGGGGCGCCCATCTGTCAGATTGTCTGTTGACCCGGGTGCAGGATGTATTTCCACAAGCACTGCTGGTGCATCGGCTGGACCGGGACACGTCCGGTGTCATGGTCTTTGCCCAGACGCCGCACGCGCAGCGCAACCTGAGCATGCAATTCGAGCAGCGTCAGACCCGCAAAACTTATATCGCCCGTGTCTGGGGGCAGCTGGAACCCAAGACCGGCACCGTGGACTTGCCTCTGATCGTGGACTGGCCCAACCGGCCCAGACAGATGGTTTGCCATGCGACGGGCAAACCTGCCGTGACGGACTGGCGTGTCGTGAAGACCGAAGGCGATACGACGCGTGTGCGTCTGTTTCCCAAAACGGGCCGGTCTCATCAACTTCGCGTTCATATGCAGGCGCTGGGCCACCCGATCCTGGGCGATCCATTCTATGCGACGGGCGATGCGCTGGACTTCCCCAGATTGATGCTGCATTCAGAAGAACTGCGCCTGAAACACCCGGAAGGTGGGGTTTCGATGAAGTTTCGGGCCCGGCCCGAGTTCTGATCTCAGGCCGTGCTGGTCCAGAGCATCTTCAGATTCCCCAGCGAAAAACGTCTGGATCGTTTCTTTGAAACGGGCTGCTTGCACTGCCGGGCCATGGCGATTTCGCGCTCGATCTCGAAGGCGCGCAGGGTATGGTCCTGAGACCATTGCCCCAGCCTGAGTGTCATCATGACATGGGTGTCGAGGTAAGGCATTTTTCGTGCTCCTTCTTTCGATGCCATTCCAATCTGGCCCATCACTCCTGACACCCTCTTGTCAGTGGGGTGTGCTAGGGTGTCAGCATGTTGACAGGAGGATGCAATGCGCCGTTCGACCCGATTGTTTGAAATCATCCAGATCCTGCGGGCTGCGGGCGCTCCGGTCACGGCAGAGGCGCTGGCCGCAAGGTTGGAGGTGTCCGTGCGCACGGTCTATCGGGATATTGCCGAGTTGCAGGCGCAACGGACGCCTATCGAAGGTGAGGCCGGTATCGGGTACGTGATGCGGCGCGGCTATGATCTGCCGCCGCTCAATTTCGATGCAGAAGAGGTTGAAGCCTTGTGGGTTGGCCTGTCTCTTCTTGCGCGTACCGGCGACAGTCACCTGCAAAGGGCCGCCAGCCGGATATGCCAGAAGATCGACGCATTGCATTGCCCAGCGGATTGGTTGCAGGTTGCCCCATGGGGTGCCCCGGCGGATGATCCAAACAAGGGTTGCGTTTCGATCGCGCATTACCGCGAAGCCATCAGGGCAGAGCGGAAAATCCGTATCACCTATGAAGATGGCGAAGGCGAACGCACGGTTCGGGTCGTGCGCCCTGTGGCGCTGATCTATCACATCGAATGCACGATGCTGGCTGGCTGGTGCGAATTGCGCAACGGGTTTCGCCATTTCCGCACCGACCGTATCTGGTCCAGTGAATGCACCGAAGATAGCTTTTCAGGACAAAGCGGGTCATTGCGCGAGCTCTGGCAGGAGCAACAGAATGCAGAAACGTTCGTTGAAGCGGTTTGAATACGTGTTTGGCGGGTATTCGCCGACTTCACCGCATTGTTGCTTGAGCCGCCAAGCCTGCCCAGTGATATACTGCGGAAAACGAAGCACGCCCGAATAACGGGTGCTGGAGCAGAAGGTGATATCATGACGATTTCCAAGTTTTTCGTGGCCACAGGTTTGTGTTCAGCCCTTGTGTTGGCGGCCTGTACCGACCCGGGCACGCTGACAGTACAAGACGACCCGAACCAGAACGCCAAACAGGGCGCCGTTCTGGGTGGGCTGGTCGGCGCTGGAATCGGGGCGATTGCCAATAATTCGAACCCCGGTCTGGGCGCATTGGCCGGTGCTGCAATCGGTGCTGCCGGGGGCGGCGTGATCGGCAATCAACTGGACAAGCAGGCTGCGGAGCTGCGTCAACAGCTGGCAAATGACGGAATTACAATCGTCAACGCAGGCGATCGCCTGATTGTGACTGTTCCGAATGACATCACCTTTGACACCGACAGTTCGACCGTGCGCCCGGCGTTGCGGTCTGATCTGGTGAAAGTGGGCCAGAACCTGGTCAACTACCCGAATTCGAACGTGCAGATCATCGGGCACACTGACAGCGACGGCGACGCAACCTACAATCAGGGCCTGTCAGAGCGTCGCGCGAATGCCGTGGCCGATATCCTTCAGGCCAATGGTGTCAGCTATAACCGCATTCGCACGATCGGGCAGGGCGAAAACAACCCTGTCGCGTCCAACCTGACGCCCGAAGGAAAATCGCAAAACCGGCGTGTCGAGATTGTCGTGGTGCCCAGCGGAAACGCGTAACCACTGCGCGGCATGAACAGCGGGGCCGCCCAATGGGCGGCTCGGATTGCGCAATGACTGTGCGTCAAATGGGGTTTGGATCGGGGTGATCTCGGTCTAACTTGCGGGAAACACAGAAACGGAGCTTTCCCGATGTCCCAACCGACCCTTCTTGGCCTGTCCGGTTCTCTGCGCCAGAACGCGACCAACCGTAAGCTTCTGCGCGAGGCGGCACGGTTGTTCGATCCGGCAAGCTTTGTCGAAGCGGATTTGAACCTGCCCCTCTACGATGGTGATCTGGAAGACGGAGAAGGGATTCCCGAGGCGGTTCATACGCTGGCCAATCAGATCGCACGAGCCGATGCGGTGATCATTTCGACACCTGAGTACAACAAGGGTCCATCAGGCGTTCTGAAGAACGCGCTGGACTGGATCAGCCGAACGCAAGGCAATCCATGGGCCGACAAACCGGTTGCGGTCATGTCGGCGGCCGCTGGTCGTGCAGGCGGGGAACGGGCGCAGATGATCCTGCGGGCCTGTATGGTTCCATTTCAGCCGCGCATCCTTCAGGGGCCCGAAATCCATCTGGCGAACAGTTCGAACGAATTCGACGATCAGGGAAAGCTGCGTTCGGACCGGTACGAAAAGTCTTTGCATGACTTGATGCAGAAACTCCGGGCCGAGGCCGGTTTCTGATCGCGGGTCAGGCAAATGACGCAAGAGCGACAGACCGATCTCTTGGATCCGGCCCGCGCGACCGCATTTCAGGTGGCGCTGGGCGGTGTGCCGTCGATCGCCAGTGGTTCGGAATTGCCGCCCTTCTTCCATCAGCTTTATTTCTGGACCCCGCAACCGGCCGCCGAATTGGGTCGGGATGGGCATCCCAAGGTTGGGGGCCTGATCCCGGATATGGGATTGCCGCGCAGAATGTGGGCCGGCGGGCGGTTGACCTTTCACGTTCCTCTAATCGCAGGGATCACCGCCGAAAAGAAATCGGTTCTTGAAAGTCAAAGAGCCAAGGTGGGGCGGTCCGGCCCGTTGGGCTTTGTCACTTTGCGTCACGAGATCTGGCAGAACGGTCAGTTGCGCGTGACAGAGTGGCAGGATCTCGTTTATCGCGAAGATCCTGCGCCGGATGCTGAAATGCCCCAACCGCCCAGAGCGCGCACCGATGAGACCGATTGCCGCGAAGTCGGGTTCGATTCAACGTTGTTGTTTCGATACTCGGCCCTGACCTTCAATGGCCACCGTATTCACTATGATCTGGACTATGCGCGCGATGTCGAAGGATATGGCGGGCTGGTCGTGCACGGGCCGCTTCTGGCGCAGCTTCTGATGCTTTTCGCGGTTGACCTGATCGGTCCGCTCGCCTCGTTTTCGTTCCGCGCGACTTCGCCATTGATGCATTTCGAAACTGCCCAGTTGTGCCGGAGGGGTGAAAACGTGTGGGTGCGCGGCCCTGGCGGGCGGCAATGCATGCAAGCCGTCGTGCAGTCACAATGAGGCTTCGGGCCGGAACTCATCAGGGATCGTATCCCGATCTTCAAGCATAAGATCGGCCATGACCTCGGCGATTTTGGGGGCCATGCCGAAACCGATTTTGAACCCGCCATTGGCGATGAACTGCCCCTGATGCAGGGGATGGGCGCCCAACATCGGCGCACGGCTTTTGCTGCGCGGGCGCACACCGGCCCAGCGTTCGATCACCTCGGCCCCGTGCAACAGGGGCAGGACGCGCGTGGCGCGGTCTATCACGTCGTCCAGAGCTTCGTCCGTGCTGGTCGGGTCCTCATAATTCCGTTCCGAGGTCGATCCGATCGCAAGTGTTCCGTCTGCATGCGGGACAATGTGAATCGCGTCGGCGAATAGTTGCGGCACTTCCCCCGCGTCGAAGCGCAACAGGGCGGCCTGCCCTTTGACACCATTTCCGACGGTCTTGCCGTAGGCGTCGTTCAGTTCCTGCAATCCTGCAAGGCCCGTGGCGTGGATGACCTGCCCCTTGTCCTCGGCTTCACTGACAATGTGAACGCCCATGACCTCCAGGGCTGCGACCAGCGCGGCACAGGCCCGCCGGGGGTGCATTCGTGCCGTCAACGTATCGCGAATGACAAAGCCTGTGGGGCTGGGTGGGCACCAAGAACCCGCTTGGGTCGTGGTGATGACGCACCATTCCGCGCGGCCTTGCCAAAGCTCATCTGCGGTGCCTTCGCGCTGGCGGGCCAGTTCCAGACCACGCGCGTCCGGGATCGGCTGAAGGCGGCCCAGTCGGCCATAGCCGGGTGAAACCCCGCCGGTGTCTTCGATCTGTCGCCAGAACGGTTCAGCCATAATCAGACTGTCGAACTGAAATGCTTTCTTGGCGTTCCAGTTTTCCGGTACGTGCGGGGCCAATGCGCCGACCAGACCTCCGCTGGACCCGGCGCCGGGACCGGACGGATCGACGACCTGCACTTTCGCACCGCGGCGCGCACAAATCCAGGCGATGGACAGGCCGAAAATTCCTGCGCCGCGAACCGTCACATCGACCATTGCCAATTCCCTTTTCCTTGTTCAGTGTCGCGCCGCTTAGCTACAGGATTCCCCAATGGCAGACCAGCGCGCCGAATTGACGTGGACCGAAGATCAGATACCGGTCTCGGACCGCTTCGACGACCCATATTACTCGTTGCAGAACGGGCTGGAAGAGACGCGCCATGTGTTTCTGGCGGGAAATGACTTGCCTGCACGGTTTGCGCCGGGATTTCACATTGCCGAGTTGGGTTTTGGCACCGGCCTGAACCTGCTGGCCGCCTGGTCAGAATGGGAGGCATCCGGCCAGAAAGGGCCATTGCGCTTTACCAGTTTCGAAGCCTTTCCCATGGCGCCGGAAGACATGCAGCGCGCGCTTGGGGCCTTTCCTGAATTGCATCCGTGGAGCAGCCGGTTTCTGGCGCATTGGACAGGACGCACATGTGTGTTGGATTCGCTTCGGTTTGAGGTGGTGATCGGCGATGCACGCAAGGCATTGCCGAACTGGGACGGAACGGCCGATGCCTGGTTTCTCGACGGGTTTTCACCAGCCAAGAACCCCGAACTGTGGGGCGCGGACCTGATGCAGGACGTGGCAAGCCACACTGTCACGGGCGGTACCGCGGCCACCTATACGGCCGCAGGTTTTGTGCGCCGGGGACTTGAGAGTGCAGGTTTCAACGTAACCCGCACGCCCGGCTATGGTCGCAAGCGGCACATGACACGGGCACACAAAGCATGACCCAGAAGAACAATGTCGGCGCGGGCATCGCTTTGATGGTGGGCGCGACAATTGTCTTTGCCTTGCAGGACGGTATCTCGCGCCATCTGGCCGGAACCTACAACACCTACATGGTGGTCATGATCCGCTATTGGTTCTTTGCGGCTTTTGTTATCGCTCTGGCCGCGCGGGCCCCCGGTGGGCTGAAGGCGGCCACAAAGACAAATCAGTTGGGTTTGCAGATCCTGCGGGGCTTGTTGCTGGCGGCCGAGATCTGCATCGCGGTCTTTGGCTTTACGGTCCTTGGCCTGATCGACAGTATGGCGGTTTTCATCTGTTATCCTTTGCTTGTCGCCGCGCTGAGCGGGCCGGTGCTGGGCGAAAAGGTCGGATGGCGGCGATGGGCTGCGATCGGTGTCGGCTGCATCGGCGTTCTGATCATCCTGCAACCGGGCGCCGGGGTCTTCAACCCGTGGGCTGTCATACCTTTGATTTCTGCATTGCTGTTTGCGATCTATGGTCTTTTGACGCGATATGTCGCCCGTCAGGACAGCGCGGCGACCAGCTTTTTCTGGACCGGTGTCGCCGGGGCCGTGGCGATGACCGTGTTTGGCATGTGGTTCTGGGAGCCGATGGCGCGCAGCGACTGGCTCTGGATGGCGCTGCTTTGTGTCAGTGGGGTGTTCGGGCACTGGCTGCTGATCAAGTGTTATGAGATGGCCGAAGCCAGTGCGGTTCAACCCTTTGCATATTTCCACCTGGTTTGGAGCGCGATCCTGGGTATTTCGATCTTTGGCGAAACGTTGCGCCCCGAAGTCGTGGCGGGCGCAACCATCGTCGTAGCCGCAGGTTTGTTCACCTTATGGCGCGAACGCCGCCAGAGATGATCCGATCAGCTCCTGCGAGAACGGAATCGGAAGGGCGGGTTGCCCCAGGCGGGCACGGTAGACCGGCAGGCTTTCGGTCACGCGCATCACGTAGTTCCGCGTTTCGCTGAACGGGATCGTCTCGATCCAGTCGACGATATCGACCTCGCCTGTGCGTGGATCACCATAGCGTTCCATCCACGAGATCGGGCGCCTTGGCCCCGCATTGTACCCCGCCGCCATCATCACAACGTTGCCGTTGAAATCGGCCGCCAGACCAGAAAGATAGTTGGCCCCAAGCTTTGCGTTGTATTGCCAGTCCGTGGTCAAACGTCCCGTCTGATGGCCGCTGAGAATGCCCAGCTCGCCCGCAACCAACTTGGCCGTGGCGGGCATTACCTGCATCAGGCCGCGCGCGCCCGCACCGCTTACGACAACCGGGTCGAACTCGCTTTCGCGGCGCGCGATGGCCAATGTCATTTCCTTGGCCATCGGCAATCGCATATCTGCCACCGGATGGACCGGGTAATAGGCTGCGGGTAAAACGGTTCCCGTGGTCGCCGCCCGCTTGGCGATCATCACGGCCAGATGCGGCTGTTTCAGTTCGATAACCAGGTCGCCCAATTGATTGGCCTGCACTGGATCAAGGCTTTCGACCAGATGGGTCAGGAACCGCTCGGACAGGTTTGCTTCTCCGGCTTTCAACAACAGCAATCCGGCCTCCAAAACGCTGGAATCGGCAAACTCCGCCTGCCGCCAATGCGGCGCGCGACGCGGATTGGCCAGTTCCGCATCAAACGGTCGTCCGATCCGTTCTGCGGCCAACAGACCGTAGAATGAGGTCTGGTAATCGGCCCCCATTGCATAGGCGTCATACGCCTTGTCCGCGTCACCCAATGCCGCGTAAGCGCGCCCAAGCCAATAGCCACCACGGCCTTTCGAGATCGGAGATTTCACGGCGTCCGAAAAGTTCTGGAAGTGGCGAACGGCGGTGGCAGGATCGTTCAGTTTGCGAAGCGCCAGAAAACCGGCCAGCCATTCAAGATCGGCATAGCCGTAACCCATTTCGGGGGTCATGTGATGATTGGCGGCCACGTCATATGCGCGCGCCGCACGGCCCGATCGCATCTCAAGCCGTGCAAGACGGCGCCGTCCCTCGGCCCATTTGTCAGGCTCACCCAGGGCGTCAGGCCCGGTAGAGCGTGCCAGCATCAGATCGACGGCGCTGTCATCCAGTTCTTTCTTGTCGCGCCAGACAAAACGATCGAAGGCCAGCCCGGGCGCATCCGCCAGAGACTTGGGAACTGCTGCCACCTTGGTGTCCACACCGGGTTGGCGTTTCTGCAATGCTATGCGCGCTTCGGCCAGTTTGCGTTCGTCCGGACCGACCAAAGGCAACATCTGTCCGGCGCTTACAAGATGACCGTCCCAAAGCATTCTGTCCAGCCGCGCCGCGTGATGCGGTTTCAGAAGTTTGGCAAAGTTCTCCAGATAGCTTTTTTGCAGACCCGAACCCATTGGCATGGTGCGCCAAGCGGTCACAATGTCGGCCTCCGCTTCTCCGATGCGTCCCTTGGCTTTCAGGGCGACGGCATAGTTCAACGCGCCCTCTGCCGTCTGAGGCGGCATGTCGGCATAGAATTTCAGAACCCTGTCTGGATCGGCACCGGTGAAAACAGGCTCGCTCTTGCGGCGCAGCCATGCCAGCCCGGGCCAGTCCGGGCGACGTTCGAGAAACACCAACACGTCGCCAGAGCTGCCGAAGCCCTCGCGCAGCCAGTGCCAGACAATGATATCGCGCGATACAGAACCTCGCTGGCCGGATACGCGCAACGCTGCGTTCCAGTCGCCTTTGCGCATTTCGTTAAGTCCAGCGCGCAAATCAGCAGCAGCATCTGCCCGTGCTGAATGCGTCGCAGTCACCGAATACAGAATCACAGCAGTCAACAGTGCCAGAAAGCGTGTCATCCCTTGCATTTCCCAACCAACCGAGGATAGAGCCTGTGAGGATAAACCGTGCGTCGCCGGGATCAACTCACAAAGCTGGAAACGTGAGGAACCGCGGCGTAAAAACTGCAAAATGCACCTTGAAGGAGCGTGTCATGTTCAAAGGCTCGATGCCAGCCCTCGTCACCCCGTTCAACAACGGCGAGTTGGACCTGAAAACGCTCAAACATCTGGTGGACTGGCAGATATCCGAAGGCTCGACCGGGCTGGTGCCTGTGGGAACAACCGGTGAAAGCCCGACGCTCAGCCACGAAGAGCATGAAACGGTGATCGAAGAGGTTGTTAAAACCGCTGCGGGCCGCGTTCCTGTCATTGCCGGTGCCGGGTCGAACAACACGGTCGAAGCTGTCCGCTTCGTTCAGTTCGCGGAAAAAGTCGGAGCGGATGCGGCACTGGTCGTCACGCCGTATTACAACAAACCAACTCAGCGCGGCCTGATCGCGCATTTCCAGGCGCTGCATGCGGCCGCGGATATCCCGATTATCATCTACAACATTCCGGGCCGCTCAGTCATTGACATGACACCTGCCACGATGGGTGAACTGGCCAAGCTTCCTCGCATCGTCGGGGTCAAGGATGCAACGGGCGATCTGGCCCGTGTCAGCCAGCAGCGTGCAACTTGCGGCGCGGATTTCTGCCAATTGTCCGGCGAAGACGCCACGGCCCTTGGGTTTAACGCCCATGGTGGTGTTGGCTGCATCTCGGTCACCGCAAACGTGGCCCCCAAGCTCTGCGCCGAATTCCAGCAGGCCACGCTGGCCGGAGATTATGCAAAAGCGTTGGAGTATCAGGACAAGCTGATGCCGCTGCATGAGGCGATCTTCATCGAGCCGGGCCTTGTCGGTGCCAAATATGCACTCAGCAAACTGGGCCTTTGCAGCACCGAAGTGCGTTCACCCCTGACCGAGCTGGAAGACAGCACCAAGGATGCAATCGAGGCCGCAATGGCCCATGCCGGCCTGATCTGACTGGTATTTCAGAATACGACGAAGGGCGGCCTCAAACCTTGAGCGCCGCCCTTTCTTTTTGATGTATCCAGACTTCATCTGGCCAAAAAATATCCCGGGGGAGTCGCGGCTTGCCGCGGCGGGGGCAGAGCCCCCTCAGCGTTTGCCGTAATACAGCCCCACGACATGTTCGGCCTGCGCAAAGAACAGCCAGCGCGACGTTGCAACACCTGCCAGATGCGAGGCCACGGCCAGCAGGGCGAAGACGTGATTGAACGGCAGCAGCAACAGCAGAACCGGCAGCACGAATGCCAGAACGAACGAGATCAGCCGCAGTTTTTCGGCGTGTTTGCGCCCGACCACGTGAACGAATTCTCGCAGCAGATAATTGGTGCCGGTATGGGGCGGCTCAAAGGCGCGGACGGATCCGCGTGCGCCAAGCCCGGTGGCTGTTCCCAGATCCGTTCCCGATAACGCAAACGCCTGATCCCCCTTGCGCCAGTACAGTATCTGCACCAGCGCCGCGATCAGCAGCAGCGGCAGAGCTGCGCTTGTCTGACCTGCCAGCAATGCACCACCGGCCAGGCTGAAGCTGAGAAACATGGCAGGTGTCAGGTTCATGTTCCAGCGTGGGATGGTCTTGAGCTGCGTGTAGATCATCGAGGTCGTGAACACTGTGGCCAGCGACAACCCTGCGCCGATCCAGCCCAGAAAACCCCAGCGTTGGTCCAGAAACACCACGCCAATCGCATAGAGCCCCATGATGACCAGCGCGAGGACGGCACACCAACCTTCACGGCTGAGCCAGCTGGTTTTCCATTGAGTGAACGCCTTCAAGGCCCGTTCCGGATGGCCCAGGTGGAAGGTCGAAGCCAAAAGCCCGCCGACGGCCAGACCATAGGCAATGGCGAAGAACACAAAAGCCACCCAACCCGAGACAGCCGGAAACCCCAGGCCAAGAAAGAACAGCAGTCCAAATCCCAGACCGGACAGGGTGGTGAACAGAATGACGGAGGGTGCGGGATGCATCAGAGTTTCTCCAACGTCTTGTCGAGCCAGCCGAGGAACCCTTTGGGCTCGTCAGCGATGGGTGCCAGCAGGGGGGCCAGTATGTCGATCTGGTCTTCCACGGTGTCCTTGGGGCGCGGGGGCAGGTATTTGTTGACGGGTTTGGTGCCCATTTCCGGCATCAGGTCCATGCCGCCCCGTTCTGCAACCAGCTGGCTGACATCGCTGTCAGGGTCGCCCAGATCGCCAAAGTGCCTTGCGCCCGCAGGGCAGGTGCGAACACAGGAGGGGATACGGTCGACCTCGGGAAGGTTTTCGTTGTAGATGCGGTCCACGCACAGTGTGCATTTCTTCATCACGCCCTCGGCCACATCCAGTTCCCGCGCACCGTAAGGGCAGGACCAGGCGCACAGGCCGCATCCGATGCAATCGCTTTCATTGACCAGGACGATGCCATCCTCGACCCGTTTGTAGCTGGCGCCGGTGGGGCAAACGGTAACACAGGGCGCGTCTTCGCAATGCAGGCAGGATTTCGGGAAGTGGATCAGCTGGGCATGCCCGTCGGCAGGTTGCACTTCGTAGGAATGCACGCGGTTGAGAAAGGTGCCCGAAGGGTTTGCACCATAGGCGTCCTGATCCGAAAGAGGGGCCCCGTAATTTTCCGTGTTCCAGCCTTTGCAGGAAATAACGCAGGCGTGGCAGCCGACACAGGTGTCCAGGTCGATGACCAGGCCCATCTTGCGGTCAGTGGAGTTTGGTAGCTGGGTCATGTCAGGGAACCTCTGCTGTTGAGGGCAGGTGAGGGGGCCAGCCCCCTCTTGAGCCTGCGGCTCAATTCACCCCCGGGATATTTTTGGCCAGATGAAGTGCGGATCCGGGTCATTTGCCCACCTTCCAGGCCAGGTTCTCAGGGCCGGTTCCGACAGGAGATTTGATCGGGTCGAAATTCGGCTGGCTTTGCGCATCGGCAGGTGCGTCGGCTTTTTCGATTTTGACCTTCAGGTCGAACCATGCCGCCTGACCAGTGATCGGGTCCGAGTTGGCCCAGCGCATTCCATCATTTTTGGACGGCAGCAATTCGTGAATCAGGTGATTGAGCAGGAAACCTTTGGTCGCTTCTGGCGCGTCGTCCTGCAAGGCCCAGGCGCCCTTGCGTTTGCCGATGGCGTTCCAAGTCCAGACCGTGTTGTCATTCAGCGCGGCCATCTCCATCACCGGCACGGTGATCTCACCGTGGGGGGAGCTGACTTTTGCCCAGTCGCCGTCTTGCAGGTTGTGTTCTCGCATCAGTTTGGTCGGAACATACAGCGGGTTTTGCCCGTGCAACTGGCGCAGCCACGCGTTCTGGGTGCCCCAACTGTGATACATGGCCATTGGGCGCTGGGTCAGCGCGTTGACGGTGAAGCCTTCATTGCCCTGCTGGTCGGTTTCGTACCAGATCGGCAGCGGATCCATGGTGTCCTTGATGCGCTGGCGCAGGTGCTCGGGCGGCTGGCGGTCACCGTGACCTTCAGCAGCCAGCTGGAACCGGCGCATCGGTTCGGAATAGAGCTGGAACAGATAGGGCTGAGGGCTGTCATAGATGCCCATCCCGACGGCCCAGTCCTGATAGGCGGTGTTCCACGGTTTGTAGTAATCCGCGCCTTCCGGGATATGCGCCACATAAAATCCGCCGTTTTCGATATACCGATTCAGCTGATCCGGATTGACCTCTCCGCGGCCTTCCTTGTCGCCGTCTGGACCCCGGAAACCGGCCAGCGGGCCGATGCCAGGGCGTCGTTCGTGGTTTACGATGTAATCCGCGTAGTCTTTCCACTTTGGGCTGCCGTCTTCATTCGTGAAACCCGGCAGGCTCATGCGGTTGGCCAGCTCGATCAGAACCGACTGGAAACCACGCACGTCACGGTCGGGTTCGACCACTGGCCAGCGAATGGCGTCTGCTGCGGCGTCGGCCTCGCAGATCGGGCGATCCAGCAGCGAGATACAGTCGTGCCGCTCGAGATAGGTGGTGTCGGGCAGGATCAGGTCGGCATAAGCCACCATTTCCGAAGAATAGGCGTCGGAGTAAATGATGCGCGGGATGACGTAATTGCCGTCATCGGTCTTGGCCGTCAGCATCTCCATCACACCTTTGGTGTTCATGGAGGAGTTCCACGACATATTCGCCATGTACATGAACAGGGTGTCGATCTTGTAGGGATCACCAGCCGCAGCGTTCGAAATCACCATGTGCATCAACCCGTGCACGGACATCGGGTTTTCCCAGGTGAATGCCTTGTCAATGCGTTGCGGCGTGCCGCAGTCGTCCAGCAGCAGGTCTTCGGGACCACGTGGAAAGCCCAGATGCGGGCCGTTCAGCGGACGTCCCGGACGCCTGTCGCCATGAGGCGTCGGGTGTGCTTCGACTGGTTTGGGATAGGGTGGCTTGAAGCGGAAACCGCCCGGTACCTCGACTGTTCCCAGCATGATCTGCAGCACATGCAGTGCGCGGCAGGTCTGGAATCCGTTGGCATGGGCTGATACGCCCCGCATGGAATGGAAGCTGACGGGTCGACCAATCATCTTCGAGTGCTTTTCACCCCGAAAATCAACCCATTCCTGATTCAGTTCGATCGCTTCGTCAAAAGCGACCCTGGCGATTTCAGCGGCAATGGCCCGGATACGTTTGGCGGGGATGCCGCAGCGATCGGCCACCGCCTCGGGCGCGTGTTCGTCGCTGAGGTATTTTTCGGCCATCAGGTGGAAAACGGGGCGGTGCGTCACACCGTCCTTGTCATAGGTCGCCGACAGGTCCGGGCGCACGCCGGGCTTGTCGAATGCGGTTGGCTCGCCCGTCTTGCGATCAATAACCAGCGGCTTGCCGTCCTCGTCGCGCAGGAACAGGCCCTTTTCCGCACCCTCGCTTGCGTTCACCAGAACCGGCGCATTGGTATAGCGGCTCAGGTAATCCAGATCGATCTTGCCGGCTTTCATCAGAACGTGGATCAGCGACAAAATGAACAGCCCGTCTGTTCCGGGTGTGATGCCGACCCAGTCATCGGCAACAGCGTTATAGCCCGACCGGATCGGATTCACCCCGATCACCCGTGCGCCGCGCGCCTTGATCTTGCCGATCCCCATTTTTATCGGGTTGCTGTCATGATCCTCGGCGACGCCGAACAGCATGAACAGTTTGGTGTGATCCCAGTCGGGTTGTCCAAACTCCCAAAACGCGCCACCCATCGTGTAAATGCCACCGGCCGCCATATTGACCGAGCAGAAGCCGCCGTGGGCTGCGTAGTTCGGAGTGCCGAAATTCTGGGCCCAGAAACTGGTGAAGCTCTGGCTCTGGTCGCGGCCAGTGAAAAAGGCCAGCTTCTGCGGTGCGGTTTCATGCAGTTCGTTTAGCCAGCCCACGGCAGTGCTGAGCGCCTCGTCCCACTCGATTTCGCGAAATTCACCCGAGCCACGTGGGCCGACACGCTTCAGCGGTTTGCGCAGGCGAGAGGGGGCGTTGACCTGCATGATCCCGGCAGAGCCCTTGGCGCACAAAACCCCCTTGTTGACCGGATGGTCCCGGTTTCCTTCGATATAGGCAACCTTGCCATCTTTCATGTGAACGTTGATGCCGCAGCGGCAGGCGCACATATAACAGGTGGTTTTGCGGACCTCGTCCGAAACTTTCGGAGACGTTTCAAGGATCGGCTGCTGATGGGTCATTGGCGGGTCCTGTCGGTTGTGTCGGGAGGACTTTGTCACTTTCCTTCCGATTTGAGAACATCGTTCTGGAAACGACGCGAGTTCTGAGTTTTATTCCCTGATAGCTTGCAGTGCCGTCACGGCGATCATCTGGGTCACATCTTCGGCGCTGCATCCGCGGGAAAGATCGTTGGCGGGTCGGGCCAGCCCCTGCAAAACCGGGCCGATCGCGGCGTAACCCCCCAGTCGTTGCGTGATCTTGTAGCCGATATTGCCCGCGTCGAGATTGGGAAATATCATCACGTTGGCCTGACCAGCGACCGAAGATCCGGGCGATTTGCGATCCCCGACCGAGGGCACGAAGGCCGCGTCGAACTGAAGCTCGCCGTCGACCTCGAGATCCGGGGAACTTTGGCGCAGTGTTTCAGTGGCCTCGATCACCTTATCTACGTCGGGATGCTTTGCGCTGCCCTTTGTCGAAAAGCTGAGCATGGCGATCTTGGGGTCTACCCGCAGCAGTGCCCGCGCCGATCTGGCCGAGGCGATGGCAATTTTGCTCAACTCGTCAGCGCTGGGATCGATGACCAGGCCGCAGTCCGAATAGAGCATTGCCCGCGCTCCGGGCTGAGCGATTTCCGGCGGGTACATCAGGAAAAAAGACGATACCATTCCGGCATCAGGGGCCATGCCGATCACCTGAATGGCCGCGCGTACAATGTCTCCGGTCGTGTGAACGGCACCACCTACGGTTCCAGTGGCCCGCCCGCTGCGTACCAGCATGGCGGCATAGACAGGCGGTGTTTCAACGGTGGCACGGGCTTTGGCCGGATCGACGCCCTTGTGTTGGCGCAGTTCAAAATAGGTTTGGGCAAATTCCTCGGTCAGGTCCGAGGTTGCCGGGTCGTGAACCATGACGCCGTCAGAGCGAGCGGCATTCTGGTTCTTGAGGGCGGCTTCGACCTCGGCTTGTGGACCGACCAGAATGACATCGGCCAGTCCGGCCTGGTGGGCGGCCAGCGCCCCCGCAACGACGCGGGGATCACTGCCTTCGCATAAAGAAATCACAGGGTGCGAGGCCGGGGCGTTCTGACGCAACAGTTCAATTGGTGTCATTGTCATACGCTCTGGCCTCGTCCTTTGATCAAGCTTCCTGAGCTTTCATGTCGTCGGCCGAGATTCCTGCGACGGCGACGGGTTTTTTCATTGCGTCGCGGCGGAAGGGTTCG
>NZ_WQEP01000010.1:0-174599 GCF_013033705.1 Ruegeria sp. HKCCA0370 | reverse complement strand
CTCTCACCCTGACGTTTAAGGGTGGAAAGGTGCAGTTCGTCATATACGTCCAAAACGTCTTGAAGGGTTTGGGCCGTTGCGGCGGCGCGCTCCTGATCTCTGCGGGCTTGCTGGGCTTCAAGCACTCGGTCAATCCCACGTGCGGCCTCAGCCTCTATTTCTAGGGCCAGTGCCCGCGCCTCCCCCAGCCCAATCGCTCCATCCTCCCGCTTTCCGGTAGATGACCATGTGCAGTAAGTGCCAAAAGTGTGCTTGCGCTTCGCGCCGCCCTTGACGCGCTTTTCGTACATCCAGACCGCACGGGCAGGGTAAACCCTCAACCGCAGACCGGAGCGTTTCGTGTCGGATATCTCATCCCGCCCAACAGCCGGGGGTTTGAGCTTCATCAGGAATGCGTTGGTAAGCTCTTTCTTCACGTAATGGCCTCTGGGGGACTTATGGGGGACAAATTTAGTTGGATTCTGCTGGACGACCACGGACTATTGTAGACCCACTTACCTGGTGGGCAATAAGGATTTCGTCGGAAATGCCAGTAAAATATAGCATATTCTGGACACCCTCAGACGATTTTGGACAAGTGTAGATAGTGACGTAGGATACTGGTGCTTCTGACTTTTAATCAGTGGGTCGCAGGTTCGAATCCTGCACGGCTCACCACTTTTTTCAAAGACTTACGAGGCGATCTCCTGCCTAACTCTCGCTTCGGGTAAGCGCAGGGTAAGCGAAGGCTGCCATTTTTCCCTTTACATTCGCCTGATGGTTGCATGACTCTTCAGGCAAGGGAGGAACTGATGGGACACATCAGGCTTGGCACTTTGCCTCGGTCAAGGAAGTGGCGCGAGGTCGTTGATCTGATCGCAACCGATGCGTCAGTCGAAGAGATCGCCGAGGCCGCAGCGGATGCATCTGAGAGCGATCTCGCACGGGCGAGTCGTGATCCCAGGTTTCAGTTTGTAAGTGATCTCCTCGTGAGGCTGCCTTTGCTTGCAAGGGCTCCGGGCTTCGAAGACGCTTTGGCTGACTTGGGCATTGCGACGTCGGAACTCGGTTCAGTGACCGGCTTGCTGGCCGGTTTGGATCGTGCCGTTGATGGCAGGAGCTTCGATCTCCAAAGTTCCTCAGATGCAGGAGAATTGGCGAAGGCCGCGCTCTTGGAAAGCCTTTCCGTTCAGCTGCACGACCGGTTGCCATCCCTGTTTGAACCGACACCGCAAGAAATTCGCCAAGCACTCGCGAGTTTCGCCGCGGGCGATGCTTTTGCAAGACTCGCGCGGGATTTCTTTGCCCGGCTGACATACCGCTCTCTAGACTACTATCTGAGCCGGGAACTCGCCAATCACACTGGCGAGGATCGACGCTTTTCAACCGATGCACAGCGAGTGGCATTTCAACAAGCCCTCGCCCAGCACACATTTGAAGTGTCTAGAATTGTCGAAGAATATGCGGGCGGCTGGTATGGCAAAACCGTCTGGCAGAAGCAGGCGCTTGATCGCGATGCAATAGACAAGTTCACAGCTTACGCGTTCAAAAAGATGCGCTCGGAGTTTGGGCGCCGTCGCGCCGTTGCTTGAAGTTGAAGTCAGATGGTTGCCGCCCCTGACAAAAAGCGGCGGTGATGAAGTTCTGCGTCTCGACATTGCTGGCCGCGAAGTCGCAATGACGCTACGGATTGGACAATTGAACCGTCAATTGGTCGAGGGATTGCAGGATCGTGCGCTCGATTTGCTGGAGATTGCCGCGCTTGTCTATTGCGCGGACGCGGCAGTCAGCCGTGGTGGCCTAGCGGATCAGAAGATGGGTGAGAAGTGGCACAGACGGTTCGTAGCCACTATGCCGGTACGCGATCTGGATTTCTGGCAACGTGAGAGCGTAATACAGGCTCTGGAAGAAACGTTGATGTTTCTATCCGGCGACCGCTTTGAATTTTCTTTTTCGATCAAAGACGAACCGGATGCAGAGCGATCGCGCTTCTTCAAATTCGGTCGAAATAGTTCATGGAAGCCCCACCGTGTCTTGATGTTTTCCGGCGGGCTCGATTCCTTTGCGGGCGCTGTGGAAGAAATCGTGGAACAGAAGCATCGGGTTGCTTTGGTCAGTCATGCCTCGTCCACGAAAATTGCGCCGGTCCAGAAACGGCTGATCTCAGCGTTGAGCAAACGGTACGGACCCGAAAAGTGCCATCACATTCCCATGACCGCCCAGTTGAAGGGTCGATCGACTGCGGAAAGAACGCATCGCACACGCTCATTCTTGTTCGCGGTACTTGGGTCGATCACTGCAAAGGCCTTCGGACTGGACCGCTTGTCGTTCCATGAAAACGGCGTTGTGAGCCTCAACCTGCCGCCGGTTGGCAGTGTCATTGGAACGCGAGCGACGAGAACGACCCATCCTAAGGCACTCAACCTGTTGACCGGTTTTCTGCAGCTTGTTTTCGAGAACGATATGCGCGTCGACAATCCCTACTTCGCGCGCACTAAAGCTGAGGTAGTGGAGCGCATCTCCCAACTTGGGATGGCAGATCAAATTGTCGAGACGCGCAGTTGCGCAGATGTGCATAATCAAACCAATCAATACTTCCATTGCGGTCGCTGTTCGCAGTGTATCGATCGGCGTTTTGCGATGCTCTCAATAGGGCTTGAACGTTTTGACCCTGAAGATGCGTATCGCGTGCACTTGATGTCGGACGCCCGACCGAACGGCATCGACCGGGAGATGGCGTTGTCCTATGTGCGCAATGCAGTGTTGTTTGAAAACGCCACGCCAGATGCACTGATCCGAAATTTCCCCGTTGTGTTGGATGCGGTCAATCACCTCGACAATCCGCCAGACACAGCCATGGTGATGATCGCAGATTTGTTGAACCGCCATGGAAAGGCGGTCACATCGGTGATGCGCAGAACTCTTGAAAGCAAGTCACCCGGTGAGTTCCCTGAACAGAGTTTGCCAAGACTATATGGTGCGATGCAGAGCGCCTTGACCTTGCCGTTCGTACCTGCGGCCTCAGTTGATAAAAACGAGAAACAGCAACTTCCGCTGTCCATAGAAATCGACAAAGCCTCCCGTTTGGTTGTGATCGGCGAACATGTTGAGCTTAAGAAAAACGCCACAGCTGACCTGTTAGTGGTCTTGGCTGAAGAGTGGCTCCGTTCTGCTGGTGAAGGTCTCGAACCCATGGACCATCACTGCGTGAAATCTGGCGAACTCGTCGAAAAATTAGGCGTTGAGTCCGACGAAGCCGTTAGACGGAGAATTCAGACTGCTCGGAGAACGCTTGCAGGGAGATTGGAGTCCGCTGGCCTGTCAGTTGATAAGCCCCAAGAGCTGATTGAAAATCTCCCTTGGCATGGATACCGGCTTGCTCCCGAGCGCGTGGTCGTTCGGGTGCGTCACCGGAGCTGATCATTCATCAATAACCGCGTCCTCGTCTGGCAACGGTCCACGGCGGCGAAACCGCCCCATCAGTTCGACCTGACGGCCAGGTGAAACAGAACCATAGGAGCTGAACGTCGTCATCACGTCGTCGTGTCCCATGTTCTGCGACCAGGCTTTATAGTCCTCTGGTGTCCTGCAGTGAAGTTTTGCCAGCTCTGCGATCGTATCTCGCACGCGGTGCGGCGAAAACGGTGGCAGCCCGGCGTTAACGAAAGCTTGCTTGAAGATCCTGGCCGCAGACGACGGGCCGGCCCACGGCTCGCGCGCGATACCTACTGCCTCAAATCGTCTGGACGGGCCAACAGCTACGCGCGTCTTGGGGAACAGAGGATCCGTGTCCGAGAAAAGATGGTCCTGACGAAGCTCCGCGATCCAGTCTCGCAGAATCCTTTCGACATCATCACCGAAGGGAAAGAAACTGGTCGTGAAGGACTTTCCAAACTTTGTATCCACGGAACGACCGTCAAACTGCACGCATTTATTGGCTTGATCGACATGACCCAGCCGCAAGGTGATGGCGGCACCTTCACGTGATCCGGTCAAGAAAAGGAAAGCGATCAGGGCGCGGTCACGGCGCTGGATCACTGTTTCTGCATGCATGATGGACGACAGGTGGTTTACTTGTTCAGGGGACGGATGCGGCTTCAATAGGGTGCTTCGACGGGCCTGTTCCGATTTGCGATCCGGCGTGAGATAGGCAATGTCTGCGCGCGAGATCCTGGACTTGTACCCCGGTTGGTCCGCCATCCAGTCAAAAAGCTTCATGACATCGCGCAACACTCCGTTGATCGTAGCTGCCGACAGTGGCGCGCCCGTTCGTTCATTGCGCAGACCTTGCAGATGGCGTTTGAACGCGCGCGCCCTTTCTGAATGGAACGCCCTGTAGTCCTTACCTTTGAGCCATTTATCATAGATGGCAATCGATGCTGCGGCTTTGTCGATCGAAGATTGCGAAAGCCCCTTTGCGTCCTTCAGCCAGACAAGGTGTTTGCGCTTGATGCGCAGGTTATCCGAGGTGTGTTTTGGCATGGGTCTCGGGCTCCTCTTTCAAGGTCACTTTTGAATGGGGTTCGGTACAGGACACTAATATTGGGGAGGCTTGTTGAAGTGTGACCTCCAGTTTGGCCTGAATGGCTTCCAGATCTGAACGGCGAAGGATCTTGTTCATGACCGCACCACACGTCGGACAGAGGGCTGTTAGGCGGCCGCTGGAAGCTGTTTCCTGAACATAGTCAGCGATCTTACCGTCGGGTTCGCGCGGACCTCTGCAGCTGAGGCAGTAGCAGTGATGCAACGCCAACTTGCACCGCGTCTTGCGTTGTCTTTGTCCGAGGAAGTCCTTGAGCACATGTCCTTCGATCAACCAAGGCTTGCTGCTGGTATCAGCCGCAAGTCCGTTGTTCCCAATCCAGCGAATGACGGTCTGGCGATGACAGCCCAAAACGTCCGCCACCTCCCAGACCGTGTAGACAAGGTGCGATTTGACTTTGTGTGAGGGGAAGGACTTTGCCATTACACACCCTCCTCGGAAATCGGTCCGCATGTATTCTGGCAGACCTGCGCCTCCTCAAAGGCTTCGATCACGCCTTCATCGTATAAAACGCGCGCCCCGATCTTCAAAAACCTGGGGCCCTTTCCGAGCCAGCGCCACTGCTCCAGCGTCCGCGGCGACATGTGCCACCGCTCCGCCAGCTGATCTTGTGTCAACTTGGGCATATCAACCTCAATTGCTCACTGCGGCACGAGGAAGTTCGGTCCGCTTCTGTTGAACAAAGTGAGGGATCGGATCTCTAAAATCTGTGGCCGCCGCCAATAAAGGCGTGACACATGCTAGGGCTAAATCATTGGTATTATGTGACTTGAATCAGAAAAGCGTGACCCATCCGCAAAATGCGTAACCTTGCCACCCAAATCGCAGGGAGTCAGCGGCTGCAAATGACCCGAAAGCTGACGTTAATCAAAAATGCCTGGAAGACGGCTTCGAGCCCAGAGCGGTCCACGGTGCTCTGTCAAAACACGGATCTGCACTGTTTATCTATTTTGGGCAGATGGGTACCGTACGGTGAGAAAAAATCTTCCGTGCGGGGTAGCGACATGATTTCTAAACGCAGTTTTCTTTCTGGCATTGCTTCTACAAGCGCCCTTGCATTGGTTCCTGCGCAGGTCCGCGCTCAAACCCCGGTGTCCACGCTCTTCACCAATGTCAGCGTCTTCAACGGTAAGGATGATGCCCTTGCTGACGTGCAGGTGCTGATAGAGGGCAACAAGATCGTTCAGGTCGCCGCATCTATCGACGCCCCAGACCAGGCGATGAACATCGACGGCGGCGGTCGGACTCTGATGCCGGGTCTCATCGAAGGACATGGTCATCTGGCGCTCAGTGCAGGTGTTGAGCAGCTACTTATCAATATGTACTGGGACGAGATGGCCGCGCGGATGATAAACCGGGCCGAACATTACCTAGATCTTGGCTTCACGACGCTCAGGGATACGGGCGGCTGGGTTCTGGGCGTTAAGAGTGCGATTGACAAAGGCATTGTTCCCGGGCCGCGAATTTACGCTGCCGGACCCGCAATATCACAGACGTCCGGACATAGTGATTATCGCTTCCCAGTCCAGAAAAACCCCTTTTATGGCAGACTCCCCGACAATTCACAGCCGAGGGCAGAGATTGCCAGCACACTTGGTCACGGCACCTTGGCCGATGGCATAGATGAGGTGCGCAAGGCCGTGCGCGAGAGCCTTGCTGCGGGCGTCTCCTTCATCAAGCTTCAGGCAGGTGGTGGGGTCGCCAGTTTTGCCGATCCGCTTGAATCGGTTCAATATACCACTGGGGAGCTGGCTGCGGCCCGGGAAGAGGCCGAGCACTTCGGGACCTATGTGACGGCACATGCCCACATGGACGAGGCTATCAACAACGTGCTCGATGCGGGCATCATCCATTTCGAACACGCATCGATCATGAACGACAGCACGATGGAGCGGTTGGGCGAGGCAGGCGCATACATCTGCCCACAAGCCTATCTTTTCCTCCAGCGACCGGAGGATAACAAATCTTGGACCAATGACATTCAGCGCGCAAAGGCGCAGCTCGCATATGATGGGGTGGAGAACGTTCTTAAAAAAGCGACCGGCTTCGGGATAAACGTGCTTTGGGGCACGGACGTCATTGGTCCGCCTGAAGTGTTCGAAACGATGGTGCGTGAGTGGGAATTCCGTGCTCCTTATTACTCCAATGTGGATCTTTTGAAGCAGGCGACCAGCGTTAACTCAGATGTGCTGGAACTCACGACATTTCGCAATCCCTATCCAGAAGGGCCGCTTGGCGTGATAGAGGAAGGCGCTTATGCAGACTTGCTGCTTATCGACGGCAATCCCCTTGAAGACATCATGGTCATGACCCAGCCGAGGGAGAGGTTTCATCTGATCATGAAAGACGGACAGATCCACAAAAGCATTCTCTAGTGACACGCTCATTGGCAACGTGCCGTGGAGCTTCAACACCGCTTAAGCTGATGCAATCACTGGCCGGTTTGTCCGCAGAGCGGTTATTTGGAGAAAATCAACCGATGTCCGAATTGCGGATTAAAGCGGACGCTCAATCGCTTGGCTTTCGCTCTGGTTTGTATTCTGGAAGCTTGGACAAGGCCGATTTCAACGCGTCGCCCCACACCTCGGAAATGGTGCGAAAGTACTGATCGTCGGGTTCGAATCTGGACCGTGTGCCGCCTTCAAGACTGTCTTCATCGTAAAGAAGAAGGTCAAGCGGAGCTCCGACAGAAAGATTGGCCTTGATCGTGGAGTCGAAGCTGACAAGCAGAAGTTTCACAGTTTCCGCAAAGCTCATCTCCGGATCATAGGCGCGCACCAGAATTGGACGACCGTATTTCGTCTCTCCAATCTGAAAGAACGGAGTATCAGCGCCAGCCTCGATAAAGTTGCCTTCGGGGTAGATCAGAAACAGGCGAGACGGGCCGCCTTTGATCTGGCCACCTAAAATGAGTGTCGCATGAAAGGCGCTGTCGGCTTGCTGACCGGATTGGGAATGCTCCTGTATGACGTCATTCAACGTAGCCGCGACCAGTTGCGCGACTTGGAACATTGTCGGTGCTTCCAGTATGGACGGCGAGCGATCTTCTGGCGCTTTGGTCCGCTCTTCCAGAAGGCTTATGGTGGCCTGAGTAGTCGCAAGGTTTCCTGCCGTTAGGATAGTGATCGACCGATCGCCATCAACTGTCCAATTGAACATCTTGTTGAAGGTCGAAACATTATCGACGCCTGCATTCGTGCGGGTGTCGGACATGAACACCAACCCGCGATTCAGCCGCATACCCACAGCATAGGTCATCAAATTCTCCGTTATTGCTGTGCGACCTGCAACTGCACTGTCAATTGCTCACCCGCTGCCCCAATTCTGTTCCCTATTACTGGGGCAGCTTGGGAATAGTCCAGACCGGTCGCGACGCGTACGTATCGATCGTCAGGTGAAATCCCGTTTGAAACGTCGAACCCAACCCACCCAAGACCGTCCAAGTGCACCTCGGCCCAGGCATGGGTCGCGTCCTGTAGTTCCGTTTCGTTCATCATCAGGTAACCCGATACATAGCGGGCCGGAACTCCGATCTGTCGTGCGCAGGCAATGAAAATATGCGCGTGGTCCTGACACACGCCGCACCCGGATTCGAGTGCGTCTTCTGCGCTCCAGCCCGGGTGCGAACTTCCAATCTCGTACGCGACCTGAGTGCGAATGCTTTCGGAAAGGGCATGCATCTGTTCCAGCGGTTCGCCTTTGGGCAACGCGCCTATCACTTCGGCAACCCCTTTCCCCGGCGTTGTCTGCGGGGTGCTCCTTTTGAATAACCATAATGGAGTCGACCCTTCGTGACGCCCGAGGACGCCATGTGTGTCTTCCACTTCTACAACGCCTTCAGAAATCAACGAGATGCTTTGGGTGTTTACGTCGAAACTGATCAATTCCACGGTGTTGCGGTGGTAGTCTTCAAAAGTCAGTTCTTTGCGCCCGCCAGTGATTTGGGTGCTCCAACTTACAATGTTCTGATTGCGGAATGACTTTGGTGTCTTTCTCAGCTGTTGCAGCCCGAAGGGAACGGGTGCATCGAAATCGTATCGTGTCTCGTGTCGAATGTGCAGTTTCATTGGCTACTCGTAGAACCTGTAATCAACCTCGATCTGTCGACTTAAGCTGCCGAGATCTGTCAGAAAATCCTGAATGTACTCATGCAGACCGATTTCGAAGATATCAGAGATTTTTTGATCCAGGTATTTCTCGTAGAGGCCATTCGAGGCCTCGCAGGAAGGCCCGGCAAAGCCATAGTCTTTCTTTAGGTAAGAAAGGTTTTCTTGAATTTTTCTGCAGCAAAAGTGAAGGCTGCGCGGCATTCGCTGATCCAAGATCAAAAACTGTGCGATATCAGACGGTTGGGTTTTCTCACCGTGGGTCATTCGATATCCTCCGCCAGCGCCGACGGAGCGGAGAATGCTTTCCCATTGGATGTTGTCCAGTGATGAGCCAACTGAGAAAGCTGTGGGCAGAAGAACGTAGTATTTCACATCCAGAATGCGCCCGGTATTGTCGGCTCGTTCGACGAAGGTACCAATGCGGGTGAAGTCGAAAATGTCATTGCGTAGCATCGTGCCCAATGTAGCGCCACGAACCAGGGCCGCCTGTTGGCGAATAAGCTCCAGCGTCGCAGGCAGGTCCCGCTCATTCACGCGGCGCTTCATGACATCATCAATCTGCATCCAGGTAGAGTTTACTGCGCTCCAAACATCGTGTGTCAGTGCGGTTCGAACAAGACGCGCATTGTCTCTTGCCTGCTTGATGACTGATTTGATCGAGGATGGATTATCCGCATCACGCAGCATCCAATCCACCGCGTTGTCTTTTGAAACATCATCGTATTTGGCGTGGTACCCATCCAGAACGCCGGCTGTTTTCAGAACAGAACCCCATTCTTCGGTCGAATTCTTGGTGCGGGTCAACGCCATCCGCTGACCTGTTTCAAGCAGCCTGGCCGTGTTTTCCGCTCGTTCCAGGTAGCGGGACATCCAGAACAACCCACCAGCAGTTTTTCCCAGCATGGTCAGTCCTCCAGAACCCAGGTGTCTTTGGTTCCACCGCCCTGGCTCGAGTTTACGACCAATGACCCTTTCTTTAGTGCCACGCGGGTCAGGCCGCCGGGAGTGATCTTGATCCCCTCGGGCGACACTAATACGAAAGGCCGCAGATCGACATGTCTGGGGGCCAGCCCCGAGCGCGCGAAGATCGGAACGGTTGAAAGCGACAGTGTCGGTTGAGCAATATAGTTCGCCGGCCGCGCTTTGAGCTTGTCGCGGAAAGCTGAAATCTCTTTCTTGCTGGCGGTCGGGCCGATCAACATCCCGTAGCCGCCAGACCCGTGCACTTCTTTCACAACAAGGTCGGACAGATTGTCCAGTACGTAGGACAGAGATTCGGGATCGCTGCAACGCCACGTGGGAACATTTTGAAGCAGGGGCTTCTCACCCGTGTAGAATTCAACGATTTCAGGCATGTATGAATAGATCGCCTTGTCATCGGCTATGCCTGTTCCCGGGGCGTTCGCAATCGTGATACCGCCAGCGCGATAAACGTCCAGAATACCCGGCACTCCCAATGCGCTGTCGGGGTTGAAATTCAACGGGTCCAGAAAGTCGTCATCCACTCTGCGATAGAGAACGTCGATAGGTTTATAACCCCTGGTGGTGCGCATGCAGACACGCCCGTTTACAACCCGCAAGTCGTGACCTTCGACCAATTCCACGGCCATCTGATCTGCCAAGAAGGCGTGCTCGTAGTAGGCTGAATTGTAGATGCCAGGCGTCAACACGGCGACAGTGGGTTCTCCCTCGGCGCAAGCTGGTGCGCATGCAGCCAGGGACCGTCTTAAACTACGCGGGTAATCGGAAACATTCCGGACATTTGTGGCGCTAAACAGTTCCGGGAACATTTTGAGCATCGTTTCCCGGTTCTCGAGCATATAGCTCACACCGGACGGTGTACGCGCATTGTCTTCCAGCACAAAAAACTCGTCCGGCCCGGTTCGCACCAAATCAACACCGACTATGTGCGTATAGACCTTACCAGGTGGCGTGATGCCCAACATCTGCGGCAGGAACGCTTCGTTTGCGGCGATCATCTCAGCTGGCACACGGCCAGCGCGAACAATTTCCTGACGGTGGTATATGTCATGAAGAAACGCGTTGATTGCCCGAACTCGCTGTTCGATACCTCGTTCCAGCCGCTGCCACTCTCGTGCCGAAATGACACGCGGCACGATATCAAACGGTATCAGTCGTTCTTCTGCCTCTGCTTTGCCGTAAACATTAAAGGTGATGCCCGTCAGCCTAAAAACTTCTTCGGCTTCACGCTGTTTCGCCCTCAGCCGTGATACGTCTTCAGCATTGAACCAGCGGCCGATCTCTTCATATGGACCTCTGAGTGATCCATCGCCGTTGAACATTTCATCAAAATACTCACTCATGTGTTAAGTTTCACGCTCAAATCAGAATTTTCAAGTCGTTCAGGCTCGATTTGATACTGTCATCGTAAGTAACGTCTAATTTTCAGGCGAATTGAATATCGTGGTGATCCTAAAACCGTGGCGTTGTTCGCGTTTCCAGCTGTTGAAGCACAACGCAGCGAACGGGCAAATGAAGCCTATAGATATTGCCAATTTTCTGTGAAGGATGACCGCCCAAACTCGGATAGAGAGCGTTAAGTTCGCGCCAAGACGCCACGAACTCCTCCAATGGCTTCATCAATCAGCCTAGCCATTTTGAGTAGTCGCTGACCAGAAGATATGTCGGCGCGACGTCCTCCTGAACCTCGGCAAATCGGCCAATTGGGTCGCGAAAAACATTGTCGGTCTCGTCGTCATTGACGGTCGAGACCTCGCCGATCAGCACATCGCCACCTTCGCCCCAAAACGCGTGCCAATCACCAGGGCGAAGGGTGACGCTTTCACCGGGGGCCAGGCGCAGTTTCTCGCCCGGGCCGTAATCGCGGCGGATACCATCCAGCCAGACTACGCCGCCGCGATCCTCTGCAAAACCTCCGACATCATCCGAGCCGAAAAGCTCGACCACTAGGGTCGCGCCACCACGGTTGATGATATCTTCTGCCTTCAGAACATGCGTGTGCATCGGCGAAAGCTGATCTTGCCGTGAAATCAACAGCTTCTCAGCGTAACACATGCCGCCACCTTTCGCCAAGTCGCTCTGCAGACCGTTGCGCAGGGTGAAAAGAAACAGGCCCATCCGATCAAAATCACCGTCGCCGTAATCAGTGATATCCCAACCGCAACGCGCGTCAATCACGTGACGGGCATCGCTTTCACGAGCCTTAAATTCTTCTGGCGTCCAATAGGCAAACGGCGGCAATGTGAAACCGTGAGAGCGAATTAGCTCATTTGCTTGCGCCATAATCTCGTTGATGCGCGAACGTTTCATGCGGGCACTTTTTGAATCTTGAGAATTTCAATCACCATTGCAGCTGTCCAAGTGAAATCTCCACCCCCACACGGTTCACCGCTGATGGGATCATAGTATTCCGCAAAGCCGCTTTTCTCAATGAGGCGCAAGCTGCCAGCAAGGATACGTTGTGCCATTGCTTCCTGTCCTGATTGGATAAGCCCTTCGGCAATCATATAGTTCACGACCAGCCATGTCGGTCCACGCCAGTAGCGTTTACTGTCAAAGGCGTCATCCCCCGGGTCGTGGCTTGGCACCAGATAATCGCATCGCTCGGACAGCAAGGCGATCCTTCGCACCAGGGCTTCGGCACGCTCGGGAGGCACCTGAGCAATTGCCGCAAGTAACCCGCCGACCGTTGGCGTGTCTTGCAGAATCCCGGCGGCGCGGTTGTAACACGTGTATTGTCCAAGATTTGCATTCCATAAGCTTTCCAACGCTTCACGGCCCTTGGTGGCCATTTCGCGCGCTTCAGAGGCCATGGCAGGAATACCCAAAATCTCCGCTAATTCCGCAACATCGTCACAAGACCGAATAAGGATGGCATTGAACCCCGGGTCAACCAATCGGAAAGGCGAGGCGTCATGTAGTTTTGTGTTGTCCCATCGCAATCCGCGGAAGTGTTCCACCAACCAGATATACCTTTGGTACTGATCATCTGTCGGGCGATGATCGGGATTGGCATGTGTTGTATCGCGTCGCGTGAACGGTGCTATGCCCTCAGTCGGTACAGCATCCAGCCCTTCGTCCCAGTCCACCGAGTTGTCTCGCCCGGATTCCCACGGGTGAATGATTGCCACCAGCCCGGTGTTTTCTGGATCGCGGTTGCGGTAGAACCACTGATGCCATGCGTGGACCTTGGGCAGAAGTTCAGCAAGCCGCGTCCGGGTGGCGGCTTTGTCTTCGGCCCGATTATAGAGTTTGCGCAGGGCAAGTCCCGCAACCGCCGGCTGGGTGATACCGGTCGTCGGTACAGATTGGCCGGTTTGCCAGACGTCAGGACCGGGGAAATAGCCGTCATCGGGTTCGTGAAAAACGATATGGGGCACCATACCGTCTTCCCACTGATGGGCCATTAGGGTCTCGACCTCGACCCAAGCCCTGTCCATGTCAAAATGCGAAAAGCCTAGCGCAGACAATGCGCTATCCCAGTTCCACTGAAAGGGATAGAGACCGTGGGTAGGCACGGTATAACTGCCACGGTCGTTGCCTTCCATTACTTTGCAGGCCTGATCGATCAGCGCTTGGCTCATCGTGGTTCTCCTTTACGCAACGGCCAGAGTTGTTTTGGGGTCAAACCAGCGTCCGCGACCCTCTTGCGGCGCCAAGGTGAGTACGTCACCTGGTTTCACGTCGAGCTCACTATCCAGCACAGCGCGGAATTGGTGTCCGTCCACATCGCAAGTCACCAGCAAATGCGCGCCCAGAGGCTCCACAACTTTGGCCCGCGCTCCGAAACCCTGATCTGCAATGCGCAGATCTTCCGGTCGAATCGCCCATTTCAGCTCTTTGCCGTTTGCCGGCCCGTCAAGGTTTTGCCCTGCCACATTCCAGCGCCCGGAACCCGCTGCTTCGGCAGGAAGGAAGTTCATTGGCGGATTGCCGATAAAGCTGGCCACAAACTCGGCCGCGGGATCCCGGTACACCTCGATAGGCGAGGCGGCCTGAACTATTTTGCCCTGATGCATGACGCTGATCCGGTCAGCCATGGACATAGCTTCGACCTGATCGTGGGTCACGTAGATTGCTGTGGTTTTACTTTCAGCCAGAACACCCTTCAGCTCGGCCCGCATCTCCATCCGCAACAATGCGTCAAGGTTAGACAGCGGCTCGTCCATCAGGATCACATCCGGTTCCATCGCCAATGCACGGGCAACGGCGACCCGTTGGCGCTGACCACCCGACAGCTCGCCCGAATAGCGCTTCAGAAGCTGCTCGATATGCATCAATCCAGCGGTGCGTTCGACCCGACGTTTGACTTCCGCATCGGGCAGTTTCTGCATCCGCAGACCAAAGCCGATATTTTCGAACACAGTCAGATGCGGGAACACCGCGTAATTCTGGAACACCATCGAGATACCGCGATCCTTTGGCGACAGGTGATCCACCCGGCGACCACCGATCCAGACCTCGCCGGTGGTCGCTGTCTCGAGCCCGGCAATGATACGCAAAAGCGTGGACTTGCCGCAGCCCGAAGCACCTAAAAGCACCATGAATTCCTGATCCGAGATGGTCAGGTTGATGTCGTGCAGAGCCTGGTAGGACCCAAAGTTCTTGGCGATGTTTTTGATCTGTATTTCAGCCATAACAGTTTCCTTTCAGCCACCGCTCAGCGGTTGGCAATACCCCACATGGCAAAGAGATATTTGCGCACGGCGAAGATGAAAATCAGTGCAGGCACCACGAGAATGAACCCGCCTGCAAATTTCAGATGCAGCGGTGCTTCGCCCAGGGTCTGCAACAGGAACGCGGGAAGCGTCCGGTTTTCGATGGTCAGAACGGCGGCTGCGAAAACCTCGTTCCACGAGATCACGAAGGCAAAGATAGCCGAGGCCGTGATCCCCGGGAGGACCAACGGCAGGATCACCTTGGTAAAGGCGGTCAGACGCGTGCAGCCCAATGTCCAGGCCGCTTCTTCCAGCTCAAGCGGAATGCCTGAGAATAGCGAAAAGGTTATGAGCACCGCAAAGGGGATTGCCAGTGTGGTGTGGACAAGGGCCAGACCGAAGGCTGTGTCATCCAGACCCGTGCGGATAAAGAGAACCGCCAGAGGCAACGCCAGAAGTGGCAGTGGGAAAGCCCGTGTCAGCAGGATCAACAGGCGGAACAGTTCCTTCCCCCGGAAGTCGAACCGTGACAGGGCATATCCAGCCGGGGCTCCGATCGCGATGGACATCACCATCGTCATCAATGCAACCACAACTGAATTCCACAGTGCCGCCAGCATTCCCTGGAACCCCGCAAAGAATTCCAAGGATCCCATGTCAAATTCCGGGAGGAAGCTCTTGGGGAAGCTGTTCACAGTATCCGGTGAGGACATCGTGTTCACAAACAATAGGTAGAGCGGGACGATCACCCAGGCGCACAGCAGGATAACCCCGGCCCGGTAAAGCCCCTTCCCCGCCTTTCGTGCGTCGGGGGCAACTACGTCTGCAGCAGCCGTCATATCGTGGCTCCTTTCGGGACGCGCAAGGCGCGCATAATGATCAGAGTGAAGACGATTGAGATAATCAGAACGATGATCGCGAGTGCTGCTGCTGCACCGCCATTTTGCAGATCAAACTGATAGGCGTAGATCTCGCCCATAAGCACCGGGAAAATCGTGCCCCCAAGGGCTGCGACCACGGCAAAAACCTCAAAGGCAAGGATGACGCGCAGGACCAGGGCCGTTTGCAGGGACGGGCGCAAAAGGGGCAGGGTGATCCGCGTGAATTGCTTCCAGCGCGAGGCTCCGAACACGTCTGCGGCCTCGTAGTATTCCTTGGGTATCAAGCCGATGCCTGCGACCAGGATCACAAGCATAATCGCGGTTGCGCGCCAAATCTCGGCCAGCATAATCGCAAGGAATACAATCCAGGGGGTCTGATAGCTCAGCAAACTCACAGGTTGGTCAGTGACACCCAATCCCACCATCATCGAATTCAGGAAGCCTGACTGCTCGAAGATAGCCAACCAGATGATACCAGCTGCAAGGTCCGAAATGCCCAGCGGGATGGTCCAAATGTACAGAACCAGATCGCGTCCCCTTTGCATCTTCGTGACCATTGTGGCCATCAGAAGCGAAAGGGCCAACTGGATCGGCACCACAGCCGCTGCCAGAAGAAAAGTGTTCTTCATTGAAATCGGGAACTTCCAGTAGTTCACAACCTCGCGAAAGTTATCCAGTGAGAAACCGCTCTCGGTTCCAAAAGCCTGCTGCGCCACCAACGCAAACGGGTAAAGAAAGAACAGGCAGAGAAACAGAGTCACCGGGAGGATCAGAAGGTATGGCAATAGCCGCGCTTCCATCGGACCGCTCCTTCAAGTTGGGAAAATGCTGGGGAGCCGGGCCGCTATTTCAGCGGCCCGGCCGTTGGAAAGGTCTTACTCGACCGGGCACGCGCCTTCCGAAGGCGCATCAGGTGCCCAGCAGGGCGCGCCGGTTTCGGTCATGATTTTTTCAAGCTGTTTCTTCTGATCATCCAGGACCTGCTCGATGGGCTGGCCAGCCAGAACAATGCGTTCAAATGTATCTACGTAGACACGATTGAAATCACCGCCCATGCTGCCCAGACCTGCGGGCAACAATCCAGGATTGGCATCTGCCGAACCGCTCATCTTGGCAACGGCTTCACCGGCAGCTTTTACCGAAGGCGGCAAATCGTCTGGCAACTCGACGTCAACGACAGGGAAGAAGTTAGTGGCTCTCAGAGTTGCGATCTGCGTCTCTGGCTGCATCAGATAAGTTACCAGAGCTTTGGCACCTTCTGCATCCGGCGCGGTGCGCGGAATGGCTACACCTGCCAGAACAGGCATGAAGCCACGGCCGGTCGGACCTGCGGGTGCCGGGAAGGCGACGAAATCATCGGGGCGTTCATTGAATGCCTGCGCCAGGCGCGAGGTGTGATCGAAGACGATCCACGCATCTCCGTTCAATAGCTGTTCCTGCATAAACGAGAAGTTGGTTGATGCAGGGTTTGTATGGCTCCAAAGCTCTTTGAACTTCTCCCATGCGGTCACAGCCTCGGGCGAAGCAAACGTTCGCACGACACCGTTAGTGTAGGACGGGTAAAGATAGCCTTGGAAAAAACGGTGTTTCAGCCCTTTGGGCCCAGCCGGAAAACCGAATTTCTTCTGACCAGTCGCTTGTTCGACATTGGCTGTCCATGCGATCAACTGGTCATAGGTCAGCGCGTTAACGTCTGCACCTTCTGGCAGGTATTGCAGCGCTTCCTTGTTGGCGGCCATGATATAGCTAGCTTGCATCCACGGCATGTATTGCAGGCTGTCCGTTCCCAGCTTAGCCAGATCGTTGAAAGTGTCCGACGCCGACATCACACCCAGATCGCTGAGATCCATCAGATCATCGGGGTTCATTGCCGAGAAGTTGCCGTGCAAAGAGCCCAGCAGATCAATACTACCCGAGCCCGCCTGCAACTCGGCTTGGAGCCGGGTCAACCAAGGGCCATCTTCGTTTGGCTGGTAGTCAACTTCGCCATCAAATCCACCAAGCACCTCGGCCCGCATGGCTTGCGCCTCTTCAGCAGGACGGGCTTGGGTCGACCAGAACAGAGTTTCGGCTTGTACGGCAGCTGCGCCAACAAGAATAGCCAAACCTGATACGGCACCCGCAAGTTTCGATTGAATGGACATGTTTTCCTCCGTTTGTCTGAGGCTGGCCAAAATCTGGCAACCTCCCTCCCTCGCCGACAATCTTGGATCAGTCTATGGCGAATGCTGGCACTATGATATATCGTTTTATCATGAGTCAAGCCGGATAGCCCGTTTATGCTTCCATATTTTACTTGAAGTATTCGATTTCGACTGCAAAATAGACAAAACGTTATACCTATAAAAAACTCATCCATGGCGAAGAAACCCACCCTTTCCAGCGTTGCCAAAGAAGCTGGCGTGTCAGTACCAACTGTTAGTCAGGTCTTGCGCGACACAGGTCGAATTTCAGAAAAAACGCGTCAAAAAGTTTTGAGCGCGGCTAAGCGGCTTCGATACGTCCCAAATCACGCTGCGGCCACAATGCGATCGGGCGACAATCGCGAAATCGGCTTTATCCTTAACAAGTTGGCAAACCCGTTCAACGCAGAGGTTGTTAGCGGCGCTGTTAACCTGCTGGAGGCCGAGGGCTTTATGGTTTCGGTCCTCGATGCTCAAGGAGACCTTCAGCGCCAGGACCGCCTTTTGGAAGCCTGCATCAGATTTGGTCGACGTGGTCTGATCTGGGTTCCGGCACTCAACACCAGCGGGGACGCCATGGGGCTTTTGGATGCTCACGGTGTTCCTGCTGTCACATTCATGCGAAAGGTGTCTCAGTCTCTGGATCACGTTGGTGTTTTAAACAAAGAGGCCCTCGTGCAGGCCACACAACACTTGATTGATTTGGGGCACAGGCACATCGCCTACTTAGGCGGAACCGAACAAACGTCTGTGCGCGAAGAGCGCATCGCCGGTTATCTGAGTGCCTTGGAGAAATTGGGCGGCGTGCATCCGGTTATCTGGCCATGCGAAGAAACCAAACGCTCTGGTGTTGAAGCGATCACCGCACTTCGTCAGCGACACCCTGAGGTAACAGGCGTTGTTTGCAATGGCGATGTTGTTGCACTTGGGGCATGCTTTGGCTTGATCCAATCCAATTTGAAACCCGGGCGTGACTTTTCAGTAGTAGGCTTCGACGACATCGAAGATGCCGCCGTCTCGACGCCTGGCCTCACAACAATGGCGATCAACCCAAAAAAATTGGGTACGCGATTGGCCGAGATCCTTCTGGACCGCATGCGAACACCTGAAATGCCAGTTCGTCATTTCGAGTATTCTGCAACCCTGACAATTCGAGGAACATCAGGGGCAGCCTCTGACCAATAAAATGAACGTCTTGGCTGCTGTTGCGCGTCCATTCCGGGTAACGCACTGTACTGTCCGTCTTGCTATGGCCAAGCAACAGTTGGACAGCGCGCAAAGTACCCGTTTTCTGATAGATCAACAGAATCAACGCCGCTTTTATGCGTCTGAGTGAATGGGTTCTCTGGCATGATGACACTCATCCAATCGCTTACACCTACTCTCGGACAAGCTTAGCGTATTGGCTCCGGGCCCAAGCTTCGACACCGCGCCAACGAACACATTATCCACTGCCATGATTGATCAACCGGTCTGCGGACGATGAAGTCGTCAGCTTGAGCTGATTGCCGCAAGGGGTCGTCTGCGAGGCGCGTGTCTGTGATCATGTTTTCGTTGGTTTTCCAGATGTGCGGTCATTTGACTGACCGCCAGAACCTCTTCAAACCCTTGTAGGGGTGCTCAGGAACGGCCGAAGGGAACAACCACGGGCATTGTGGGGCTCTCTCTTCTCGCGTTTTCGATAACAGCGTGATGGCTGGCGAAGACAAAGGTAGATGCTTGCGCCGCGTCTGTGAGATGGCGGGAAAGCGCCGGACGTTCGGCGACCCAATCCGGCCCGGATTCCGCAACGGGCAGAAAAACCGCACCGAAAACCGCAGCGGGTGTCAGCCACGCTGCGGCTTTGATCGGGATGCGAAGCGCCTAAACCTCGACTTTGACCTTGCCGATCGGGTTCGAGCAGCAGGCCAGAATGTACCCCGCGTCGATGTCGTCTTCCGAGATCCCTCCGTTGTGGACCATGTGGACCTCGCCAGCGGTTTTCTTGACCTTGCAGGTCCCGCACACGCCGAAGGTACAGCCTGACGGAATGTTCAGGCCAACCGAGCGCGCGGCGGCAAGCACCGTGTCGGTCTCGGCAACCTTGGCCGTCACGCCCGAGGTTGCGAACAGGATCTCGGCTCTGCTGTCGTCGTCCAGAACAACGTCATCCAACTCGGGCTGATCCGCCTCGGTTTCCACCGGCGCGCCGAAGCTTTCCTGATGGTAGTTGTTCATATCAAAACCAAGACCGGCCAGCGCGTCGCGTACCGCTTGCATGAAGAGCTCAGGACCGCAGCAATAGACTTCGCGCTCAAGGTAATCCGGCGCCATCAGCCCCAGCATCAATTGGTTGAACTGACCCTGATATCCCGTCCATGGGCGGTAGCGGTCCGGCTCTTCCACCACGAATTTCAGGTCCAAACCATCCGTGCGGCTGGCCATCTGTTCCAAGCGCTGGCGGAAGATGATCTCGGATGGCCTTTTGGCGCAGTTGATGAAGACAACGTCCAGATCGCGGCCTTCGTCCCACATGCAGGTGGTCATCGACATCATCGGAGTGATGCCCGAGCCAGCCGAGATAAACAGGAACTTGCGTGCATCGCTCAATGCGTTGGTGAACAGGCCCGCAGGCCCAATGGCCTTGAGCCGCATGCCGGGTTGAAGATTGTCCAGCATCCAGCGCGTGCCGATACTGTCGGGTTGCGCTTTGGCGGTGATGGTGATCGACCGCGGCCGCGATGGCGACGATGAGATCGTGTAGGTGCGATGCACAACGCCTCCGGGCTGGCCGGGCGCCGGAATCTCGAGCGTCAGGAACTGACCGGGGTGATAGGCGAACTGCGCCCCCGAGGGGGCACGGAACGAAAAGCTGGCAGTGTTCGGCATCTCGGGCACGACCGAGACACATTCCAGCATCTCTCCATCCTGCCAGACGGCTGATGAAAGCGTGTTCAGGTCTTTCATCAGACTTACTCCGCCGCAATGGAGTCAGGGGCCAGGCGGGCCGACACTGTGTTGCAATACCAATCCACGAATTGCAGCACGCCGGATTCCTGAATGGCTGAATATGGGCCGGGCACATAGGCCGGGCTGTTGATGCCCTGCTGGTTGTCCTCGACCACCTGTCGATCTTCGTCATTCGTGGCGACCCAGACTTCGGTCAGGCGTTTCACGTCATAGTCAACGCCTTCAACCGCATCCTTGTTGACAAGCCATTTGGTCGTGACCTCGGTCTCTGTCGGGCTGATCGGCGTGACGCGGAAAACAATCGAGTGGTCGGCAAGAAAGTGGTTCCACGTGGTCGGATAGTGGAACTTCAAAAGCGATCCCGCATCCGCAAAGGGCGACCGGCCCAACCAGCGGCGCACGGCGGATTTCCCGTCCATCGTATAGCTCTCGGCGCCTTCTTTCAGCGGCATCCGCGCCAGACGGTATTGGCCGTCCTCGTGCAGGTAGAACTGCGATGGCATACCCGCTGCCTGGCACCTGTCGAAATGGGCTTGCATATAGGCTGGGGTTTCACCGCCTTCGATCCCCGTCACGCCCGGATCATCAGGGAAGGTCCGGCACAGCGCAGGGTGGTTGCCGCCGCAGTGATAGCACTCGCGATTGTTTTCCCAGACCAGTTTCCAGTTGCCGTTCTCGATGATCGTGCTTTCGAAGGCGACCTTGGCATTCGCAAGATCATGCGGCTCAAGATACGGGCGCGCGATATTGGCGAACGTGTCAAAATCCGGGGCGACATCCGCCAGACAGATGTAAACCAACCCGGCCAGCTCGCGGCAATGAACTGTCTTCAAACCATGCTGTCTGGGATCAAACTCCGGCCCCATGTCGCGGGCCCACAGCAATGAGCCGTCAAGTTCGTAGGTCCATTGGTGATACGGGCAAACCAGCTTCGGCGCGTTGCCTTTTGCCGCCTTGCATATGATCGAGCCGCGATGGCGGCAGGTGTTGTGAAACGCCCGGATCTGGTTGTCGGCGCCGCGCACGATGATCACGCGATAGGCACCCACGTTGAATGTTACATAGTCGCCGGCTTTCACCAGTTCGCAGGCAGGAATGGCAAAGAGCCATTCGCGAAAGTGGATGGTTTCCAGGTCGGTCTGAAAGATCTCGGGGTCGGTGTAAAAGGCCCGTTCCAGAGCATAGCCCGGGATTCGACGCGCCAACAGGTTTTGGACATTGTTCACTTCTGGCTCTCCTGCCGCGCCCCGCGGCATTGCTTGGGCAGATGACAGGGAGGAACCGTCCGGAGGCGCGCGAGGACCACGTCCGAAACCCGTGCCCCCACCGCCACCCGCGGTTTGACATATCTGCAAGGCTGGTTTCCGGACTTGAAAGGGGCTTGCACCCGGTTGCGACACCTTCCCGGGATCCTCGTCCCAGTGGTTGATTGTCGAACCTGACCTTCCTTACCGTTGCGGGGGCAGTGCCGGAATTCCACCGGCTTCCCAATTCTCCGCTGTCTGAGAATCAAGCAGCGGCACCTCACGATGGCAGCCTACTTTTTACCCGCTTGGGCGCTGAAATGCTTGCGACATTTCCGGTTTCAAAACAGACATGGAAATTTTCCGGCAGAGTGGACGGCGCCGGGATCACGGTCCTTGGCACAGGGGCGTGGCAGGCCCGCCAGCACGGCGTTTTGCAGGGGCCAATGGCCTTGCGATGGATGCGGCCACGTCTGACATCGGCGCCGTCAAATTGTCCCCCAACCGCGACGGCGAAGGCCCGGCTGCTCTGATCAGAAACGAAACCTTGCGCGTCGCCTGACCTTGGCTGGGAAAGAGAGTGTCAGGCCAAAGGAAAGCGGTTTGCAGCAATGCCCGTTTGGGTGACGTTGATCCGTGCGGGATGGTGCTGGCTTGCCATGAGGCAGGTAAAGACGGCGAATATCCGTCATGCGAGAGTTGCCAGCCCATCCTGTCAACGGATGGTAGAAAACTCGTTTTGTCCATAAAAAATTGTCTTTTTTCGGAAAAACCATTACGTTTTCCGACAATGGTGGAAAACACCGGAGGCAGTAAGAGAGCAGATGCCAAAACCGAAAACAGGTGTTTTGCGGACAAGGGTTCCTGCGCGCCTCATGGGAAAACGGGATGGTCTGTTTTTCCTCTGGGGGCAGATAGAACGCGCGCGTTTGAAAATCGAATGCGGCGAACGCGCCGAGGGCGCAGCCTCGGACGGGCCAAGGGCGAACACGGCCGGAGAGGTCAAGGGATCGACGACCGCATTGGTGGACGAGTTTATTTTCTACTGACTGTTGTGATGAAACCGGGCCTGGCGGCCCTATTTCTTCTCGAAGAACAGGATGACTTCACCCAGACGGACGCCATAGCGTGAGACATACGCGCGGTTCAGCAGACGGTCGTCATCCAGCAGCCACATCCAGTCGTCGAACTTGACACGCATGGTCCCGTCCTTGATCGGCAGGTCGATCTTGTATTTCCAGTTGAACGTATCCCCGCGTTCAATCCCGCTGGCGGTGCCCAGTACGCCAGGCGCCGTACCGGTCCATGTATCCTCTCCGGTTTTGGTCAATGTCCAGATACGTTGTTCCGTCGCGCCATCATCGTAGACGAAGTCTTCGACCAGAGTCAGGGTTTCGCCGTCCCATGTCCCGTCGATATCAACTGTGAATCTGCGGGGGATATTTCCCAGAACATCCTGAAACTGACCGTAGGCCACGGTTTTACCGTCGAAAAATTCCTCGAGGTTCAACTGTCGGTCCGACAGAAACGTTTTTGGTACCTTCGGTTTGCTGGAGCAGGCCGCCAAAATTGCAAGGCTTGCGATGGCAATGCAGGCGATGAAAGAGCGAAAGGTGATCATTGCAACGGCTTCCCTTCCGAAGTCGCGTCATACCCGTTTGACCCACTTGGATGCATCGGTTTCGAACTGGAGCTTGGACGCATTGTGGCGATCAGTTCCGCGACCTTGACGCCAAACTTGCGCATTTCGGACCGGTTCATGATGACGCCGGTTTCTGTCAGATACATCCAATCGGTGACATCCAGCGTATGTCCACCAGCATCATCTGGCAGAATGATGCGATAGGTCAGTTTCACCGTGGACCCCGAGATGATGCCCCGACCTTCGCCCACGATATCATCCGCCATTGCCGTGAACGTGTTGCCGGTTCCCAGCGTCAGGTACCATTTGCGGGTCATCTGTTTTCCGTTGGAATACGTGAAGTACTCGGTCAGCGTGCCCGCGTTGCCTTGCCATTCGCCGGACATGCGCGCGACAAAGCTGTTCGACATTTTGCCGTTGGGGCCATAGATCAGGCCCTCGGACAAGATCTCTCCGTTCAGGTGTTTTTTCAGCGAAAAACTTGGCCCGGTGCCGCTGTAATCGGACGGCGATTGCGCGCGAAAACTCAGCAGCCTTGCGCGGATGAAGACAGCGGTCAGAAGGACCAGAAGGATGATGGTGAAAGCGTTCATTTTCTTGTGACCTCGGTAGGCAGGGTCAACACCATCCCGAACGCTCCGACTTTCAGGATGCAGGGCAGCACCGCATAGGCAAGATTGAGTGTGGTCAGTGCCTGTGCGGAATTGGTTTGACCGGGGGTGAAACCGCTGCGTTCCAGCAGTGGCAGAGTGAAAAAGGCAGCCAGGGCGAGGCCCAGTTTGCCAGCGAAGGACCAGATGCCAAACGCGGCTGATGCGTTCAGCCCGGCCCGGGTCAGCACGACCGAGAACATGGCCGGCAACACGACCATATCCGCGCCCAGCGCCGCGCCCGAGGCGAGACAGATGAGGGCGAACCCGGTAAGGTTTCCTGCGCTCAGTGTGGCCGCGCCGATAAAGCCGGCGATCGAGAGCGGCATGGCGATTATCAGGGTCTGTTTCGGGCCAATCCTGTTGCTGAGCTTTGCCCAGAGCGGGACGCTCGCGCCTGCACTCAGGAAGAACAGGATCAACAAGGGACCCGCCTTGCCCGACAGTTGCAGCCGGTCTTCCACAAAAAACAGAAACAGGGTTGAAGTGATGGCAACCGGAAGGCTGTTTACCAAAGCCAGTGCAAGAAGGCGCAAGCCACCTGCCTGACCCAGTCCAGAAAAAGACAAACCTGTTCCTGTTATCGGGGTCCGTCGCCAGATCGGGACAGTCAGCACCAGGGTCAGAATGGATAGCAGTCCCAGAAACATTCCGAAAGCGGGGTAGCCTTGGGATTTTGCCCCGAAAGCAAACAACAGGGCTGGTGCGCTGGCTGCGATGACCACGCCGGTCAACTGCCCGCCTTCACGATAGGCGGCCAGTGTCATCAGCTCTTTCGGGTCGGTGCGCTTTGCCAAAGTTGCGCTGCGACCATACAGAAGAATGGTTCCCAGGCTGTACGCCGAGAACAGCAAGATCAGGATTGCGACCAGTTCCGGCACGCTGGCACCCTGCGGCAGATTGAAAAGCAGGGGAAACCCGATCGCCAGCCCCAAAGCCGCCATCGCCGCAAATGCAAGCTGGCCGCCGGGCCATCGGTCGATTGCCCAACCAATCAACGGATCCTGCACCAGATCCACCAAACGGATCACCAGCAGAACGGCACCAATGACCCCAAGGCCAATACCCAGGTTCACGGCTGCAAAGCGCGGCAAGTGGATATAAAGAGGAATACCCGCCGCAGCAAGCATCAACGCATAGAGACTGACTCGGGGATAGAGCATCACCGCCCCTGTAGCCTGCGCGTGAAGGACGCGGACCGCGTGTTGTCCCCCAGGAATACGGACATGAAACTGCGTTTGATGCCCGGATAGGCCATGGTGCAGGTCTTTTGCCCGTTCAGCCAGAAACTGATCTTGTCGGGACCGTCGGAAACCGCCAGATAGCTGTCCCCTTTTGCCACGGCCTTGAAGCACCGGTTCAGTTCGTCGCGAACGGGCGCTGAACGGCCGATGCGGTCCATCTCGTCCAGCGTCGAGTTGACCAGCGCTTTCTTCTTGATGTTCTTGCGATAGGTCAGTTGCAGGGCGATATCTTCGCTCCAACTGAACGGCGCACCTTTGGGGGTATAGAGTTTGGCGTCATAGATTGGCAAACCCAGATAGCGGAACGTCGCGGTTCCGCGCAGTTGGGCATCGTTCAGTTCTTCCGTGACCGGCGACGCGACCAGCCCATTGGGGATCAGCAAGGAAAGTGCAAGAAACGCTGTGCGCCATATCGCCTTATTCAGCGGCAACAGATAGGGCCGCGTCTTTCCCAGGAATGCCATTTTCAGCTCCGATGGTTTGCGGGGCACCATTTATTCGAGCAACGACATGCATCGCGCTGGCTATCCCGTCTTCGTGAAATCCGTGCCGGTTGTAAGCACCGGCAAACCAAGTTCGGTTCTGTCCCTGCATCTCGCGGATTTGCCCCTGCGCCTTCAGGGCGGCCTTGTCGAAGACCGGATGGGCAAATTCGACCTGGTCATAGATCTTTTCCGCGGGAATTTCTGATGAAGCGTTCAGCGTTACAAACAGCGGGTCACTGTCCGGAATGTTCTGAAGCCGGTTCATCCAGTAGGTTACCCCCACATCTCCGGCTTGCGAACGATAGGTCCAGCTTGACCAGCAGGCGCGCCGCTTTGGCATCTGACCTGGGTCACAATGCAATGTGGCCGTATTGGGCTGGTAGCGGATTGCGCCCAATGCAGCGGCTTCCGCGGGGGTCGCGCCATCACCCAAAATGGCAAGCGACTGGTCGGAATGGGTGGCCAGGATGATTTCATCGAACTGATCCACGGCGCCCTGGCTGTGGATGGTGACGCCCATCTCGTCACGGGATACATTCTGAACAGGGCTGGCCAGACGTATTTCTGCCCCCCGCGCACGAAGGGCCGCGTCGATCCGGCGGACATACTCTATGCTGCCGCCTTTGACCGTGTACCATTGATGCTGGTTTGCGCGACCACTTGCCAGCAAAGCGTGATTGCGGAAAAACTGCACCAAAGAGCGTGCGGGGAACTGATCCACGAACTCGACCGGCGTAGACCAGATGGCACCGCACATCGGCATCAGATAATTGTGCCGGAACCAGTGACCCAGCCGCAGCTGGTCCACCAATTCGCCAATCGTGGTGTCATCGTCCTTGGCGGCTTCGGGGGCTTCTTTGCCAAACCGCAGAATATCAGCGATCATTTTATAGTAAGCCGGACGCGCCAGATTGCGCTTTTGAGCGGTCAGTGTGCGCAGATTGTTCAACCCGTATTCAATGCGGCCATTGTCGATTGTCGCGCCAAAGCTCATCTCGCTTTCGATCACGGGCACGCCCAGCTCATCAAACAGCCGGGTCAGGTAGGGATATGTCGCATAGTTGAAGACGATGAAGCCCGTATCGACCGGTTGATCCCCGTTCTTTCCGGCCATCACCGTGCGGGCATGGCCACCAAGCCGAGGTTCGGCCTCATAGACTGTCACGTCGTTGTTTTCTGAAAGATAGTAAGCGGCGGAAAGTCCCGAAATGCCTGCACCTACAATCGCGATTTTCTTCCGTACACCCCGGGGTTCGTCGAACATTCCAGCCTCTTTATGTGACAGTTTACAAAAAGATACGCAGGGTAGGCACAAGTGGATCAATCCGATTAGAAGTTTTTAACAGATGCACTACCTTGTGGCTTCTGGTTTGAGCTTCCGTGACCTGCGCTACCGTTTTGATCCGAAGCGGATGCGAGGCCGTATTATGGTGAAACACAACTGAATCGGCCCACACATGAGCAGCTTTGACGGCAAAACCATTTGGATCATCGGCGCAAGCGAAGGGCTGGGTCGCGCTTTGGCGCATGCGCTTGGCCAACAGGGTGCTTCCCTGATCCTGTCTGCGCGCAATCTTGAGCGGTTGTCCGAACTGTGTTCTGAACTGCCGGATGCGCGCGCGATCCGGTGCGATGTGACCGAGTTAGACTCTGTTCGTTCGGCTGTTGCCGAGGCGGGGCATGTCGACGGGCTGGTTTACAATGCAGGTGCGTATGACCCCATGCGTTCGGCCGAATGGGACACCGAGGCGTCGCTCAGGATGAGCGATGTGAACTATCTGGGTGCGCTACGGGTTCTGGGTGAAACCGTTCCGGGTTTTGTCCGGGCAGGCCAGGGAGAGGTTACTTTGATCGGGTCACTGGCCGGGTATCACGGGCTGCCCGCCGCAATCGGGTACGGAGCCAGCAAGGCCGCGCTGATTTCTCTGGCCGAGACGATGCGACACGACCTGGCGGGTACGGGCGTGACGGTGCGTATCGTCAATCCGGGCTTCATCAAAACCCGCCTGACCGAAAAGAACGGTTTCAAGATGCCGATGCTGATGTCGCCCGAGGATGCGGCGGATCGCGTGGTCAATGCGATGGCGCGTCGCCGTTTCCGTACGGATTTTCCGGCACCGTTTTCCTGGTTCATTCGTCTGATCGACTGTTTGCCGGATCTGCTAGTTTATCGTGGAAAATAGACTCTAACAAAACTGCCCCTGACAGAACCAGCCTGCGGACATCGCGCCCCCGTGGCCATAGAACAACCACAGGCGCTCGCCTTGTTCTGTCACCACCACCCAGTAATCGCGTACCCCGCTGCGCCAGTTGGGGTCATCCAGCCACCATTCCGGCGCGATGCGTTCCGGGCCGGTGGCCTGCGCCAGTTGCCAGTCTCGTCCACGCCAGCGAAAGGTGCAGGGCACATTCGGGGTTTCCGGGGCCATCACGGGTTCGGGCTGCCACATCTGCAAGGGGCGGGGGCGCGGCGGGGCAGGCCAGTCGCGCGCGGGTTCCGACCAGGCCGCCGCCAGCGTTTGCGCCGTTTTCTCGGGGATATGAGAGGCCGCAGGATGCCGCCGGGTGATCGCGTCCAGCCCGACCCGCGCGCCCAGCTTGGCCGTAAGGTCATCCACGGCTGTATTGCCCTCAAGCCGGTTGCAGGCCACGCGGCGCGCTTCGGCATGACCGGCGATGGTGCGGGCGTGGATGGGTTCTGTCTGGATCGCTTCAAGCCGCAGCAAGTCGATGCCATAGCCTGCGTCGATCTTGTCAACTTTCATCTCTAACAAAGGGCGAATGCGATTTTTGTCATAGGTCGGACGGGCCAGGCCGATCTCGATGATTTCAGCGGCCTGATCCGCACGGTGGGCTTCCAGACGCAGCGTGCGGGCCCCGCGCCCCTTCTCTTCCAGTTTGGTGCAGAGCGTTGGCAGAATCCGATCGACAGCGGCCATCACGTCTTCGACCAGGCCAATCGGGTTGGGCAGAGTCATCCGCACCGCAAAGTGATGTGGCGGACGGGCGGGCGAGACCGGCTCGGGCGCGCTGCCCATGGCCTGATCCAGACGCAACACCAGCCCGCGGCCGAACCGCCGTGCCAAACTGGCACGCGGCTGGCCCAGCAGATCACCGATCCGGCGCAGGCCTAGGCGGTTCAGTTGCGCCACGGTCTGATCGTCCAGCCGCAGCGCCGCGATGGGCAGGGGGCTGAGCGCGCCATAGGCCTGCCCCGGCGCGGCAATCCGCGCGCCACCGCCCAGCGCCATCACCTGTGGCGCGGCCCCGCCCCTGGTCCAGTGCCGCCGCTTGCTTGCCCGGGCGCGGGTGGCGCGGGCCTCTTGGTTGATGGCGTCGCCGTTGCGGTCAGACGTGGCCTCTTGCCCGGCATAGCGGGCCAGCGCCCAGGCCGCGCCCAGCGTGTCGGCGATACCCATCTGCACGCTCAGGCCCATGTCGGCGCAGTCGGTCTCAAGCACGCTCAGCAAGGTCTCTTCACCGCCGAACAGATGGGCACAGCCTGACAGGTCAACGATCAGGCCATCGGGGGCCTCTTCGGCCACCCATGGGCTGAACTTGCCCGCCCAGCGGCGCAGCGCGGTCAGAAACGCAGCCTCGGCCGGGGCGTTGCGAGGGCGGGTGATCAAGCTGGCGCACATGGCATGGGCATCGCGTACCGGCTGACCCACGCGCAATCCGGCGGCCTGTGCCTCGGCATTCAACGACGTGACGATCTGCATGTTCGACTGTTCGGCCACAACGGCCAAAGGCCCGGCATGCAGGCCCCGCGCGGCGCGGACCAGCCGTTCGGCCCCCAGACGGGGAAACCACAGCGAAAGAATTCGGCGTTTGGGCATCGGCAGGCATCATTGATGTTCTTATTTTGTTCTTAATTCAGAATCACCTGCCGAGTCCACGCTTACCCGCAGGTCAGACGCTGAATAACACCGGTGTCGTTCACATAGACGTTCAGCCTGTCGATACGGTAATCCTGTGTGGCGATGTCATCCGGGCCCAAAACACGAGACCGTTCGGGAAGGTCGGCTTGAATCGTTGATACGGGCTGACCGACCGTTTCGGCAAAGGGCTCGCCCTTGCAAAATGCCAGATCAACAGGAGCGTCTTCTGAGGTGGTGGCGACATCCTGCGGAACGCTTGTGTCTGCGCAGGCCGCCAGAAAGATAAAGATCGGTAAAAAACGGTGCATTGGCGTTCCTCATTCTGGCAATGTCGTTTCTGCAATATCAAACAATTAGCCAACCTGCCAAGAAAGCACAGTTGAAAACACCCTGTATTTGACGCAGGGTCGGGGCAAAAGTGACAGGGAGATAAGTACCATGCGTACCCGTGCTGCCGTCGCCGTACAGGCGGGCAAACCTTTGGAAGTGATGGATGTGAACCTTGAAGGCCCAAAGGCGGGCGAGGTTCTGGTTGAAATCAAGGCCACTGGCATCTGTCATACGGATGAATTCACCCTGTCGGGCGCCGACCCCGAAGGCCTGTTCCCGGCCATTCTGGGGCACGAGGGCGCCGGCGTGGTGGTCGAGGTCGGACCGGGTGTGACCAGCCTGAAGCCAGGCGATCACGTGATCCCGCTCTACACCCCCGAATGTCGCGAGTGCGAATACTGTCTGCATCCCAAGACCAACCTGTGCCAGGCCATCCGCGAGACGCAGGGCCAGGGGCTGATGCCCGACGGCACCTCGCGCTTTTCGACGCTGGATGGCGATCCGATCCTGCACTACATGGGCTGCTCGACCTTCTCGAACCATACGGTCCTGCCGGAAATCGCGCTGGCCAAGGTGCGCGAGGACGCGCCGTTCGACAATATCTGCTATATCGGCTGCGGCGTGACCACGGGCATCGGCGCGGTGATCAACACTGCCAAGGTTGAAATCGGCAGCCGCGCCATCGTGTTCGGTCTGGGCGGGATCGGTCTGAACGTGATTCAGGGCCTGCGTCTGGCCGGGGCCGATCAGATCGTCGGCGTCGACCTGAACCCCGCCAAGGTCGAGATGGCCACCAAGTTCGGCATGACCGATTTCGTCAACCCGTCCGAGGTCGAGGGCGATCTGGTGCCCTATCTGGTGAACCTGACCAAGGGCGGCGCGGATTACACCTTTGATGCAACAGGCAATGTCGGCGTGATGCGCGCGGCGCTGGAATCGGCACACAAGGGCTGGGGTGAGTCGATCATCATCGGCGTGGCGCCTGCCGGGGCCGAGATCTCGACCCGTCCGTTCCAGCTGGTCACAGGCCGGTCGTGGCGCGGCACCGCATTCGGCGGTGCACGTGGGCGCACGGACGTGCCCAAGATCGTCGACTGGTACATGGAAGGGAAGATCGAGATCGACCCGATGATCACCCACACCATGGGTCTGGACGACATCAACAAGGGATTTGACCTGATGCACAAGGGCGAAAGCATCCGGTCGGTGGTGATTTACTAAGGGTCTAAACAGGGTATTTTTTTGGAACGGCGCACTGAATGTTGCGCCGTTTTTCATTCCCCAGGCCGCGACGCCCCCGTATCCGAACGCGGTGAGCGCACCCGCAAAACCGGGGTGTTGGTTGAGGTGGTGTTCGACCGGCTCTCGCGCCAGACAACGAACACACCGGACGCGATGATGATGCTGGCCCCGACTGCGACCCACATGTCGGGCGTTTCGCCAAAGAACATCATGCCGAATATCGTGGCCCAGATGATCTGGCTGTACTGGCTGGGCGCGACCACGCCGGCGGGTGCAGCGCGATAGGCCAGGATGATCAGGTGCTGGGCGATCACGGAAAACACGCCGACCAGCGCCATCATGGCCAGATGCAACAGGGACGGCGGCTGATAAACGGCCGGTTGGGCCAGGCTCATGACCGCGATCGCCAGCAGCATCGGATACAGGATCAGTACGGCCGAGCGTTCCTCGTTTCCGATCTTGCGCACCAGCACGGATGCGAAGGCGCTGCAGAATGCGGCCATCAGGGCGGCCAGATGGCCGAGCGTTATATCCGTTGCGCCGGGGCGCAGAACGATCAGCACCCCGATCAGACCCACGCCAACCGCAGCCCAGCGCTGGGCCCGGACGACTTCGCCCAGTATCGGAATCGACAGGACCGTGACGATCAGCGGGAAAGAAAACAGCAACGAATAGACCTCGGCCAGGGGCAGGACCGAAAAGGCATAGAACGCGCAGGACATTGCCGTGACCATCAGACCCGAGCGCAGCAACACCAACCAGGGGTGATGCGGCAGGAAGTTGCCCGTGGTCCGGTCCGTCAAGATCGTCACTGCCATCGGGACAAAGGAAAACAGCGTGGCAAAAAAGATGATCTGCATCACCGAGTAGGTCCCGCCCAGCGTCTTGATCAGCGCGTCATGGGTGGCAAAGACCGCAAAGCCCGCGAATGCATAGCCAAGACCCCGGAGGGTGGTGTTCTGAGTGCTCATGGGTCGGCCTCGGGTGATGTGTCGATGTGAAGGGGCAGCGCAAAAGGGGCTGTCTTGTCTCTGACTAACCCTATTTTCTCGACCCGCATAGCCCCTAATTTACCGCTAACATCGCAAGGCAGCCATGACGTGGGCTCAACGCAGGATCGGTGGTGCGTCCTTGGGCTGGCGGGCCGATTGCACCCCGGCCTTCATCCCAACACCGATGCGGCGCGCCAGAGCGACCCAGGGTGTGGCGGTTTCCGGGGGCAGGGTCTGGGTGGCGACCTTTTCGAACAGGTCCAGCCAATGGGCGAACATCTCGGGCTTTACGTCCGGTCGTTCGATATGCACCCGCTGCGGGTTGCCGTCATAGCTGCGCTCGATCAGGATGGCGTTGCGCCAGAAGGATGCGATCTTTTCCTCATGCGCGGGCCAGTCTGTGACATGGTTGGCGAATACCGGGCCAAGTACCGAGTCTTTCCGCACACGGGCGTAAAAGGCGCGAACCTGTGCGTTGATCTGCTCGGGCGTCGCGGGAAAGCGCGGCGGAAGGGTTGGTCTGGTCATGGTGGCCTGTTTTCGCCTCTGTTTTTTGGCGGATAGGCGGTTCCGGCGTTATATGACAGAGGTGGTATTGTCGCGCTGCCCTGGCGTCAGCAGGTGCCGCAGCAGAGCCACGGGATGCGCCCGCAGGCTCAGGCGGGTGGCGACGTAATCCTCGACCACCTGTTCGCCCAGCGACATCCGGGGCAGATGGGCGGCGGGCTCGTCCAGCGCCTCGCCTTCCAGATCCTGCGCGAACAGCGGCAGGGGCCTGGCGGTGGCGATCGCCTTGGCCTGCCACAGCGCCTCGCGCCGGGTCAGGCCGCAGGCGGCAAAGGCATCGGCCTCGGCCAGACGCTCGATCACCGAGGGCCCAAGGCCCGCGCGGCGCCAGACGTCGTCAATCTGATGATAGCCATTGCCGCGCGCGGCGGTCAGCCAGCTGGCGTCCTCCTCGCTCAGGCCTTTGATCTGGCGAAAGCCCAGCCGCAGGGCCAGCCCGCCATGGCCGTCGGGCTCCATCACGTTATCCCAGAAGCTGGCATTGATGCAGACCGGGCGCACCTGCACGCCATGTTCGCGCGCATCGCGCACGATCTGGGCGGGGGCGTAGAAGCCCATCGGCTGCGAATTCAGCAGCGCACAGGCGAAAATCCCCGGGTGGTGGCACTTGATCCAGGCGCTGGCATAGACCAGCAGCGCAAAGCTGGCCGCGTGGCTTTCGGGGAAGCCGTAGGAGCCGAATCCCTCGATCTGCGAAAAACACCGCTCGGCAAATTCGGCGTCATAGCCGTTGCGCTGCATCCCGCGCAGGAACAGGGTGCGGAATTCGCTGACATTGCCATGCTTCTTGAAGGTCGCCAACGACCGCCGCAGCCGGTCGGCCTGTTCCGGCGTGAAACCCGCGCCGACGATGGCGATCTGCATCGCCTGTTCCTGAAACAGCGGCACGCCCAGCGTCTTGCCCAAGACCTCGCCCAGTGCGTCCGAGGGAAAGCTGACCTCCTCCTCTCCGTTCCGGCGGCGGATATAGGGATGCACCATGTCGCCCTGGATGGGGCCGGGGCGGATGATGGCGACCTCGATCACCAGATCATAGAAATTGCGCGGCCGCATCCGGGGCAGAAAGTTCATCTGCGCACGTGATTCCACCTGGAACACGCCCACCGAGTCTGCCTTGCACAGCATGTCATAGACCGCCGGGTCCTCGGGCGGCAGGGTGGCGAGCGTATAGCTGGTCTGATGATGCTGGCCGATCAGGTCAAAGGCCTTGCGGATGCAGGTCAGCATGCCAAGGCTCAGAACATCGACCTTGAGGATGCCCAAGGAATCGATGTCATCCTTGTCCCAGCAGATGACGGTGCGGTCCTCCATGGTGGCGTTCTCGATGGGCACCAGCTCGTCCAGACGGCCCTCGGTGATGATGAACCCGCCCACATGCTGGGATAGGTGGCGAGGGAACCCGTTGATCTGATGCACCATTGTTAGAGTCTGTTTCAGGCGGCGGTCTTGGGGATCGAGGCCGATTTCGCGCATCCGTTCCGCCTCGAGCCCCGAGGCCGAGAAGAACCCCCACAGCTGCGAGGACAGGGCGGAAATCGTGTCCTCGGTCAGGCCCATGGCGCGGCCCACCTCGCGGATGGCGCGCTTGCCGCGATAGTGGATCACCGTGGCGCACAGCCCCGCGCGGTGGCGGCCATAGCGTTCATAGATGTGCTGGATCACCTCTTCGCGGCGTTCATGTTCGAAATCCACGTCGATGTCGGGCGGCTCGTCCCGCGCCTCGGAGACGAAACGTTCGAACACCATGGTGCCCATCTCGGGGCTGACCTCGGTGATGCCGAGACAGAAACAGACCACCGAATTGGCCGCAGACCCGCGCCCCTGGCACAGGATCCCGCGGCCGCGGGCGAAATGGACGATGTCGCGGACGGTCAGGAAATAGGGTTCGTATTTCAGCTTGCCGATCAGCGTCAGTTCATGCGCCAGCATCTTTTGGGCTTTCTCGGACGCCCCGGCGGGATAGCGCCATTTCAACCCTTCATGCGCCAGCCGATGCAGGCGCTGGGTCGGGGTTTCCTTGTCGCTGCCCTCGCTGGGATATTCATAGCGCAGCTCGTCCAGCGAGAATGTGAGTTCCTGGCTGAGCGCATAAGCGCGGGCCACGGCGTCCTCAAAGCCCTTGAAGATGCGCAGCATCTCGGGTTCCGAGCGCAGGCGCTGTTCGCCATTGGCCAGCGCGTGGCGGCCCAGATCGTCCACCTTGCGGCGCAGGCGGATCGCGGTCAGCACATCGGCCAGCCGGCGGCGCGAGCCGTGATGCATCATCGGTGCGGCGCTGGCGATTGTGGGCAGGCCTAAATGATATGATTCAGTCTCTAACAAACGAAAAAATGCCGTGTCTGCCCCGTTATAGCGGGGATGCATCAGCAGATGCATGCGCCCGGCAAAGCGGCGCGTCAACTGTTGCGCCTGTGTCCGCCACCCGCTCGTGCCGCCGCTCGGACGGCCCGCCTGTGGCCAAAGCAGTAGGTGCAGACCGTCGGAAAATTCCAGCAGGTCGGACAGGTGCAGGATGCACTCGCCCTTGGCCGCGCGCAGCCGTCCGGTGGACAGGAGGCGGCACAGGTTGGCCCAGCCCTGCCGGTTGATGGGCAGGGCGGTGACGGGCGGGGCGTCGGTAAAGATCAGCCGCGCCGCCGGGATCAGGCGCGGCACCGCATGCACCGGGAACGAGGGCGGTTTCGGGATGTGATCGGGGCAGGGCGGGCCGATGGGCGTGTTCTGCTCCTCCCACGCGCGGCGCTCGCGCACCTTGCGGGCGATCTCGCGCGCCTGGGTATGGGCGCGGACGATGCCGGCCACCGAGTTGTCATCGGCGATGGCGATGGCGGGCAGGCCCAGGGTGACGGCGCGCTCCATGTACTCCTCGGGGTGCGAAGCCCCGGTGAGGAAGGTGAAGTTCGACGTGATCGACAGCTCGGCATACATGGCGATTCCACATTATATTCACGTTTTGTTCTTTTTCGAGTCCTTTGCGCAGGAAACGGGTCGCCTGGACCAGGCCAGGCGCGCATGGTTGCAGAAAAAGGAGACCTGATATGTTCAAGATCACCGCTCTGCCCACTGACGAAGTCCGCGCCCTTCAGGCAGGTCAACCTGATGCATATGGCGCCGCGCCCGAGCGCGCCGTTTCGTCGGGGGCTGGCAATCCCTGTCGCCACTGCCTGAAGAACATTCCCGAAGGCGCAAAGATGCTGATATTGGCGCATCGCCCTTTTTTAGAGCCACATCCATACGCTGAAACAGGGCCGATCTTTCTGTGCGCAACGCCTTGCGAGCGCTATGAAGACGACGCCCTGCCCGAGATCTTGACCACTGCACCCGACTATCTGATCAAGGGGTATGGACCAGATGACCGGATCGTCTATGGCACCGGGGCAATCACGCCCAAAGATCAGATCGGCGCAAAAGTCAGCGATATTTTTGCCCGCCTGGATGTGGCCTATATCCACGTCAGATCGGCGCGGAACAACTGCTACCAAGCACGGATCGACCGGGTTTAGAGCTTGACCCGGTGCAGGCCCCGGCGCGGCTGGTCCTGATCGTCGGCCGGAGCATCGTCGGTGCGCGAGGAGGTCAGGGCCAGGAACACATCCTCGAGATCGGCCTCTTCGGTACGCACGTCGCGGATGCGGATGCCCGCCGCCCGGACGGATTCCAGAACCTGCTCGGCGCTGGTCCGGGCGCTGCGATATTGCAGTATAAGGCTGCCGTCTTCACGTAAGCTGGCCTCGACGCCTTCGGTCACCGGCAGGTCGACCACCGGGGTGTCCGGCACAATGACCATGGTCCGGCTGTCCATGCGGCCCAGCAGGTTGGCGGTACTGTCCTGAGCGATCTTTTCACCGTGGTTGATGATGGCGATTTCGTCGCACATCTCCTGCGCTTCTTCCAGATAGTGGGTGGTCAGGATGATGGTCACGCCCTGCTGGTTCAGCTTGCGCACATTGGCCCACAGCATCTGGCGCAGTTCGATATCGACGCCCGCCGTGGGTTCGTCCAACACTAGGATTTTCGGGTGATGCACCAGCGCCTTGGCCAGCAGCAGCCGCCGCCGCATCCCGCCCGACAGCGTGCGGGCATAGGCCTCGGCCTTGTCGCTGAGGCCGACCAGTTCAAGGATTTCATCGCTGCGACGTTCGGATTTCGGTACGCCGTACAGGCCTGCCTGTACTTCCAAGGCGCCCCGCGGGGTGAAAAACGGGTCAAGGTTCAGTTCTTGCGGCATCACACCAATCGCGGCGCGGGACTGCCGCGGATTCTGATTCTGATCGAAACCCCAGATCGACACACGGCCCGAGGACTTCACCACCAACCCGGCCAGAATATTGATCAGGGTCGATTTCCCGGCGCCGTTCGGGCCCAGCAGTCCGAAAACCGAGCCCCTGGGAACAGTCAAATCAATGCCTTTCAACGCGTGTTTCTCAGGCTGACCCTTGCTGCCACGATAGGTCTTGCGCAGACCTTCGATCCTGATTGCCGCATCGCTCATGTGGCTCTTGCCCCCGGATTGCTCATCGCTCATAAACGCACCTAATACATGCCCGCGAGGCCGACAACCGAAGAAGGATCGCCAGCCGTGACCATCGAAGCGCCGGAAACCAAGATCGTCGAAACCGCCCGTGTCGCCTGTGACGGCGGCGAAGGCGCATTGGGCCATCCGCGCGTCTGGCTGCAAATCCCCGAGGATACAGGCTGGGTCGAATGCCCGTATTGCGACTGCAAATATGTGCTGAAGGGCCGTGAACAGGGCTGATTGCCCGACCAGCCGGGTTTTGCCCAAATCTTGCCTCGGTTTTCATGTTAGTGCTTTGGCGCAACCAAAGCAGGGATACGTGATGACCGGAATTTCGGCCACTGACAATGTTAACCCGGTTTTCGGCTGGGTTGGGTTCTGCATCGCATCTTTGGCGTTGTTTGCTGCGTTGTTTATATTCTGGGCGGGGCCCTTTGCACCTCAGCAGACTGCGGGTGTGTCGCTGGGCGAACTGGCGGCCGAGATCGGCAAATCGACACTGAGGGCCGCCGCGGGGATGGAACAACCCGAGCCCGTTGCCCGCGCCCGCGATCTGGATGATTTCCTGCGGATCGGTGTCGCCATGCTTGGCGGGCTTGCGATCGTCATCTCGGCCGTTGGCATCCTGCGTCACGAAAAGCGGCGCCCTGCCATCGCCGGAATGGTTATAGGTACGGGGGCAATCGTGTTCCAGTTCTTTGCCTTTGCGTTTTTTGCGTTGCTGGGGGTGTTGGTGATCATGGCTTTGCTGAACAGTTTCTCTGACGTCTTCTCGGGATTGTTTGGCGGTTAGGCTGCGTTCTTGGCTGGTCACCCGCGCGACCCTGTGGCAGAACCATCCCTGACCGACAGGGAGCGCGCGCATGAGCAATTTCGGAAAAGGATGTCACCTGCATCTGATCGACGGATCGGCCTTTATTTTCAGGGCCTATCACGCGCTGCCTCCGCTAACCCGCAAGTCGGATGGTCTGCCGATTGGGGCGGTGTCCGGGTTCTGCAACATGCTTCAGAAATATGTCGAAGGGAACACCGGGCCGGATGCGCCAACCCATGTGGCGGTGATTTTCGACAAGGGGTCGCACACATTCCGGAATGATCTGTACGACCTGTACAAGGCCAACCGCGAAGCGATGCCCGAGGACCTGCGCCCGCAAATTCCACTGACCCGCGAGGCGACAAAGGCGTTCAATATCGCCTGCAAGGAACTCGAAGGCTATGAGGCCGACGACATCATCGCCACCCTGACCGTGCAGGCGCGCGAGGCTGGGGGCCGCGTGACCATCGTAAGCTCTGACAAGGATCTGATGCAGTTGGTCGGTGACGGCGTCGAGATGCTGGATGCGATGAAGAACAAGCGTATCGACCGGGACGGGGTGATCGAGAAGTTTGGAGTTGCTCCTGAGCGCGTTGTGGATGTTCAGGCGCTGGCGGGGGATTCCGTTGACAATGTGCCGGGCGCTCCGGGAATCGGGGTCAAGACGGCGGCGCTGTTGATCAACGAATACGGTGATCTGGAAACACTGCTGGACCGGGCCGAGGAAATCAAACAGCCCAAGCGCCGACAAACCCTGATCGAAAAGCGCGATCAGATCGAACTGTCGAAGAAACTGGTGCAGCTGGACGAGAACACACCGCTGGATTTCACGCTGGATGACCTTGAAGTGAGAGAGCCCGATGTAGAGACCCTGCTGGGTTTTCTGGCGGATATGGAATTCCGCACACTGACCAAACGGATCGCCGACAAGCTGGGGGCCGAAGCACCGGCCATCGCCGACGCTCCGACGCCTGCGGCCAAGGAAGTTGAGGCCGAGACGATCCCGTTTGACGCGGCAAGGTATGAATGTGTCCGCGATGCAGCGGCTTTGCAAAAGTGGATCGATCTGGCCCATGAACGAGGCTGGATCGCTGTTGATACCGAAACCACCGGTCTGAATGAAATGATCGCGGATCTGGTCGGTATTTCGCTGTGTGTCGAGGCCGGCGAAGCCTGTTACATCCCGCTGACCCACCGCGATGGTGCGGCGGATGATCTGTTCGGGTCGGACGCGCTGGCTGAAGGGCAAATGCCTCTGGATGAGGCGCTGACGCTGCTGAAGCCGGTGCTTGAGGACCCCTCGATCATCAAAATCGGGCAGAACATGAAATACGATGCCAAGATTTTCCGGCGTCACGGTATCGATGTGGCCCCGATCGATGATACGATGCTGATGTCCTATGCCATGCATGGCGGTGAGCATGGGCACGGCATGGATACGCTCTCGGAACGGTATCTCAGCCACACGCCGATCCCGATAAAGCCGCTGCTGGGGTCAGGCAAATCTGCGATCACCTTCGACAAGGTGCCGATCGTCGAGGCCACCGCCTATGCCGCCGAGGATGCGGATATAACGCTGCGCCTGTGGCAACTGTTCAAACCGCAGCTCCACCGGGTGCAGGTGACGACTGTCTACGAGACGCTCGAACGACCACTTGTGCCGGTTCTGGCCGAGATGGAGATGCATGGCATCAAGGTCGACCGCGACGTGCTGAGCCGTATGTCGAACGCCTTTGCCCAGAAAATGGCCGGTTTAGAGGCTGAAATCCACGAACTGGCGGGTGAGAACTTCAATGTCGGCTCACCCGCGCAGTTGGGTGAGATCCTGTTCGACAAGATGGGCCTAGAAGGTGGCAAGAAGGGCAAGACCGGCAAGTACTCGACCGGGGCTGATATTTTGGAAGATCTGGCGACCGAGCATGAACTGCCGCGCAGGGTGCTGGATTGGCGCCAGTTGTCCAAGCTGAAATCAACCTATACCGACGCGCTTCAGACCCATATCAACCCCGACACGGGCCGGGTGCACACGTCTTATGCCATCACCGGGGCGAATACCGGACGTCTGGCCTCGACCGACCCCAATTTGCAGAATATCCCCGTGCGCACCGAGGAGGGCCGCCGCATCCGCGAGGCCTTTGTCGCCGAGCCGGGCAATGTTCTGGTCAGCCTCGACTACAGCCAGATCGAGCTGCGCATCCTGGCGCATATCGCCGACATTTCGACCCTGAAACAGGCCTTTGCCGACGGGCTGGACATCCACGCCATGACCGCGTCGGAAATGTTCGACGTGCCGCTGGACGAGATGACGCCGGACATCCGCCGTCAGGCCAAGGCGATCAACTTTGGTGTGATCTATGGCATCTCGGGCTTCGGACTGGCGCGCAACCTGCGCATCCCGCGGGCCGAGGCACAGGGTTTCATTGACCGCTATTTCGAACGCTTTCCGGGCATTCGCCAGTACATGGATGACACGGTGGCATTTGCCAAAGAGCACGGCTATGTCCAAACTCTGTTCGGGCGCAAGATCCACACGCCCGAGATCAACGCCAAGGGGCCGCATGCAGGATTCTCGCGCCGGGCGGCGATCAACGCGCCGATTCAGGGCACTGCGGCGGATGTGATCCGACGCGCGATGGTGCGGATGCCGGGTGCGATCAACGGGCTGCCCGCCAAGATGCTGTTGCAGGTCCATGACGAATTGTTGTTCGAAGTCGCCGAGGATTCCGTGGATCCGCTGATCGACGTGGCGCGCGAGGTGATGGAGGGTGCCTCGGACCCGGCGGTGAAACTGGATGTGAAGCTGAGCGTGGATGCTGGCCAGGGTGCGAACTGGGCCGAGGCGCACTAGCACCAGGTCAGCCTTCCGGGTCAGCCCTGTGGCCTGACCCACCCTTCGACCATACGTTTCACCGAAGGTCCTAGGACCAGGATCACCGTGAACGCGATGGGCCAGCAAAAGGCCCAGGACGCCATCCAGTCGCCCAGCGTTTCAGGATGGAACCCCACTGCCTTGACCGTAGCGATCCCGGTGACGATGCACGACATCAGCCCTGACATGATCAGTCCAAAGATGGCATGGGCAAAGCGGGCAGGGATCATATCGGGCATCCTCGAAAACGGCTTGCCCGATATGTGCGCCTTTCGGGCAGCGAATTCCAGCCCGATGAACGGCGTCAACGTCGCATCCAAGCCAGGGTCGCATCCGTTCGAGCCGTCGAAGGCGCGTATTCGGCGCTGACCCAACCGCTGTAACCAGCATCATCCATTGCCGCGAAAAGCTGCGCGAAATCCGTAGGCCCGCGTCCCGGTTCAGAACGTTCGGGGGCGGCCCCAATCTGGGCGTGGACAACACTGGGGTGAAAACGCTCCCAGACGGCCAGCGCGTCGCCGTGGATCATATGTGCGTGAAAACTGTCATATTGCAGACCGACATTCGGGCGATCCACGCGGCCCAGTACCTCGGTCGCCAGATTATAGTCGTTCAGGAAATAGCCGGGTTGGGACATCGGATTGAGGGGTTCGATCGTAAATGTCTGCTGCGGTGCGAAATCGGCGGCCCACTGCAAGTTTTGCACGAAGCAGTCCAACGCATCCGTCCCGGCTGCGTATCCGGACATGATATGAATGAAGCCCGGCCGCAGCACCTGAGCGTAGCGCAGAACGCGGCGGATATCAGACTGAAACCGGGACGCACCGCCGGGGATGGCGGCATAACCCGGCACGCCACCGGTATAATTCGGCGGGGGCGCGTTGATCAGAACCAGTTCGAGTCCGTTGGCCAGCAAGGCACGCCGGGTTTCTTTTGCAGCAAGTTCGTACGGAAACAGGATCTCGACCGCCTGGAACCCGGCATCTGCCGCTGCCTGAAACCGATCCAGATACGGAAGTTCGGCAAAGAGCAATGAGATATTCGCGGCGAATTTTGGCATAGGCGGCCCATGGATTTCTGGTGGCCCGACCTTATCCGCGCGTTGATTTCTGTGAAAGTGACAGAAAACGACAGTTTGTCGAAATTCGACCAGATCGACCCGATGAAATCGGAAACGCTTCCTGCATTGCGGCGAATCAATTTTCTGACGCCGTGCCAATGGAAGGTTTGAAAACGATGGCGATGAGCCCAGACCCCGTCCGCGGGAACAGCCTTTCTGCGCCGGCGGGACAGCATTCTGCCTTGTCGGGCAACGGGTTGGCCGTGGCATCGATGCTGACATGGGCGGCCGGGTTTCCGGCGGCCGAGGTGCTGTTGCAAACATGGCCGCCCGTCGCCCTGTTGGCCGCGCGACTGGCGCTGGCCGTGTTGGTGATGGTGCCGGTCTGGCTGATTCTGGACGGGCCGCGCCGGGTTGTTTCAGCCCGCTGGGGTCATGCAATGACCGTCGGCGGCCTTGGAATCGGGTCGGGAATGTTCCTGTTGATCTTGGCGCAAAAGCTGACCGACCCGGTGACGGTGGCAATCATCGTCTCTTGCGCACCTTTGGTGGCCACATTGCTTGAATTGGCTGCTGGCACACGCCGGCTGAAGTGGAATTTTGCGCTGGGCGTAACTGTATCGATTGTCGGCGGGTTGATCGCCACCAGCGCCTTGGCCCCGGCCCAGTTGGGTCTGGGCGCGGCCTGTGCGGTTGGATCAACGGTGCTATTTTGCTGGGCCAGCATGGCAACCGCCCGGGATTTCGCCGAACTGAGCCAGACCGGACGCACGACGATCACCTTTGTCGGAGGGCTGGCCATGGCATCGCTGCTGGTTTTCGGATCGGCGCAGTTTGGTCTGGACGTGATGCCTGCAACTGCGTTCGACATGCAACAGGCAGGCATGCTGATGATCTATGCGCTTATCTCAATGGGTCTCAGCCAGGTATTTTTCATCACCTCCGTCGGCAAGCTAGGCGTGGCGCTGGCCTCTTTTCACATCAATGTTGCCCCGTTCTACGTGATGCTGATCATGCTGATGCTGGGGGACGAATGGAACTGGACCCGGGCATTGGGTGCGAGCATTGTTGCAATGGCTGTCGTGCTGGCACAGGATCGCGCGCCACGGTTAGCTCAGGTCGGCTGAGGGGATCAGGCCAAAGAACTGCCCGCCTGACCAAACACCGAACCAGCCGTCATGGTGCGTTCCGATCTCGACGAGGCGGTAAAAGCTTTTGCGGTCTATCCGAGCTTCGAGGTTGTCGCGGATCAATATGTAGGGTGAGGGTTCGTCTGTTTCAGGGTCGATAACAATTCGTATCGGATGATCAGCTCCGGCCACAGCCCTGTCGCCAACATGGGTTGTGAAGGTCAACGACTGGTCCTTTCCATCCCCGTCCCGGTCGAAATCCACAGCGACAAACGGCGCGTCTTCGACAGTGATTCCCACCTTTTCGACCGGGGTGACGAGGAAGAATTTGCCGTCTTCCTTCTTAAGAATTGAGGAAAAAAGCTTCACAAGCTCGAAACGGTTGATGGGTGAGCCTAAATAACTCCATGTGCCATCTTTTGCGATCTTGATATCCAGATCGCCGCAAAACGGAGGATTCCAGAGGTGAACGGGCGGTAAACCGTTGGTTTTGGCCGCTTTGACCGATGCCGCCAGACCATCTGGCGACGGTTTCACAGGTTTTTGTCCGCTCATTGCTTTTGCCATTTCCTCTCAGCGCGATACACTTCAATCATAATAGTCCACGGAAGGGAAAGTCATGACCGAACCTGCCGACCTCGTAGCCGAGATCGAAGCGCTGGAAAACAAGCTGCAAGAGGCCAAGGCCTCGATCACCCGCCGCTTCATCGGGCAGGAGAGGGTCGTGGACCTGACGCTGACCGCACTTTTGTGCGGCGGCCATGCCCTGTTGATCGGTCTGCCGGGTTTGGGCAAGACACGCTTGGTCGAGACTCTGTCGACGGTGATGGGCCTGCATGGCAGCCGCATTCAGTTCACGCCCGATCTGATGCCCGCCGATATTCTTGGGTCCGAGGTTCTGGACACTGCCGACGATGGCAGCCGGCATTTCCGGTTCATTCCCGGCCCGATCTTCTGTCAGTTGTTAATGGCGGATGAAATAAACCGGGCAAGCCCGCGGACACAATCGGCACTGTTGCAGGCGATGCAGGAACGCACCGTTACCGTGGCAGGCGAGGACCGTTCATTGGGTACGCCGTTCCACGTGCTGGCAACGCAAAACCCGATTGAGCAGGAAGGCACCTATCCGCTGCCCGAAGCCCAGCTTGACCGGTTCCTGGTACAGATTGACGTCGAATACCCCGACCGCCAGACCGAGCGGGATATCCTGCTGGCCACGACCGGGGTTGAAGAGGAAGAGGCACATCAGATTTTCAGCAAGGAAGAGTTGCTGGCTGCGCAGGTCTTGTTGCGCCGGATGCCGGTCGGAGAATCCGTCGTTGAACTGATTCTTGATCTCGTGCGGGCCTTCCGCCCCGAAGAACCCGGTGTGTCCGAACGGGTTGCCGAAACCGTGGCCTGGGGTCCGGGCCCCCGTGCCGCGCAGGCGCTGATGATGACGGTGCGGGCGCGTGCCATGTTGCAGGGACGCCTGGCACCAAATGCCGAGGATGTTCTGGATATGGCGCGCCCGGTGCTCAGCCACCGGATGGCACTGAACTTTGCGGCAAGGGCGCGTGGTGACAGCCTTGCAGAGCTGATTGACTCGACCGCTGTCGGGCTGATCCGGACCGAGGCCGCGGCGTGAATGCCGAGCTGACCCTTCGCGAGAGATCCGAAGCCGAGGCATCACGGCTGCCGCCCCTCTTGGCGCGGGCCGAGCACTTGGCCGGAACCGTTCTGCTGGGCGACCACGGTCGACGGCGGTCCGGGATGGGGGATGATTTCTGGCAATACCGCCCGGCGCAGGTCGGCGACAGCCGTCGCATGATCGATCACCGCCGCTCGGCGCGGGGGGATCAGCAGTTCGTACGTGAACGGGAATGGCAGATCGCGCAATCCGTGATGTTATGGGTCGATCAGGGGGCTTCGATGCGGTTTGCGTCCGACAAGACCCTGCCGACCAAAGCGGATCGCGCGCGGCTGTTGGGGCTGGCGACATCCATCCTTCTGGTGCGCGGCGGTGAACGCGTAGGTCTGACCGGCACCACCTTGCCGCCCCGGCGCGGCAATGCGCAGATCATCCGGCTGGCGCAGGCCTGGTCCGAGGATAATCAAGCGGACTACGCCCCGCCCGAACACCGCGCCATGATCCCTCATGCCCGCGCCGTGTTCATCTCGGATTTTCTGGGCCCGATGGATGAGGTTGAACTTGCCCTGACCAAAGCCGCCGACCGTGGCGTGCGCGGTGTGGTTCTGCAAGTGCTGGATCCGGGTGAAGAGTCGTTTCCCTATCGCGGGCGCACCATTTTCGAAAGCGTCGGAGGGTCTGTCCGACACGAAACGCTCAAGGCTGCCGAGCTGCGGGACCGTTATCTGGAACGCCTGGCGCACCGCAAGGACGCGCTGAGGCAACTGTGCCGAGCGACGGGTTGGCAACTGGGCCTGCACCACACGGGCGACAGCGCGCAAGCGGCTCTGTTATGGCTTTATCGGGCCTTGGATGGGGGCACGCGATGACGGTTCTGGCGGGCATCGGCTTTACCGCGCCATGGGTGTTGCTGGGTCTTCTGACCCTGCCGATCCTGTGGCTGATCCTGCGCGCGGTTCCGCCCGCACCGATCCGCCGCTTGTTCCCGGCGGTCACGCTGCTGTTGGGCCTGAAGGATGACGAAAGCGTATCCGACCGCACCCCATGGTGGCTGCTGCTGCTGCGGATGCTGGCGGCGGCTGCGATCATCATCGGGCTGGCAGGGCCGGTTCTGAACCCGTCACGGGATGAAACCGGAACCGGGCCGCTGCTGCTGGTGCTGGACGCCAGTTGGGCCGGAGCCGCGCGCTGGCCGGCGACACTTGACCAAATCGACACGCAATTGTCGGAGGCCGGGCGCGCGGGCCGAACCGTTGCGATTTTGCGCCTGACAGAGCCGGAAACACCGGTGTTTCAGGCTGCGGAAGCGTGGCGCGGGCGTTTGCCTGGGCTGACCCCGAACCCCTGGCAGCCGAATGCGGATCAGGTTGCTCAAACCATTGCCGCGTTGAACGCCGTTGACGGCGGGTTTGATACCCATTGGTTCAGTGACAGGCTGGACTATGCAGACCACGCTGAACTGGTGTCCATCCTTCAGGCGCGCGGAGATGTGACGGTCTATCAGGCGGCCTCCCGGCCCGTTGCAATCCGGCCTGCGGCCTATCAGGACGGGCTGATCCAATTGACCGTTCAGCGCGCGGGCCCCGGACCGGAAGACCGTGTGACGGTATTGGCGCAAGGCCGTGATCCGGCGGGCACGGCCCGGGTGCTGCATTCCGTTGAGCTGACCCTTGAAGCCGGCGAAAGCACGGCGCAGGCCGATCTGGCGCTGCCGTCGGAATTGCGCGCCCGTATCACGCGGTTTGAAATTCAGGGCCAAAGGTCCGCCGGGGCCGTGACTTTAACCGATGACAGTCTGCGCCGGCGCGAGGTTGCGCTGATTGCCGGAACCCGCAACCGTGAAGGGCTGGAGCTGTTGTCACCCCTGCATTACCTGACGCAGGTCCTGGTCCCGACCGCAGATTTTGTCGATGGCGGCCTGCTTGAGGTTCTGCCCGCCAACCCGGATGTGATCGTCCTGTCGGACGTGGCGCAGATGTCGGAGCCGGAAGAGGCCGCTTTGATCGAATGGGTCGAACAGGGCGGGCTTCTGCTGCGTTTTGCCGGTCCGCGCATGGCGGCCAGCGATCTGGGCAGGGATACCGAAGACACCCTGTTGCCGGCGCGGCTGCGCAGCGGTGGACGATCCGTCGGCGGTGCGATGAGCTGGGGCGAAGCCAAGACGCTGGCTCCATTCCCCGAGAGCTCTCCGTTTTTTGGCCTGGATATCCCAAAGGACGTGGTTGTTTCGACCCAAGTCATGGCGCAACCAGACCCTAACTTGGCGGATCGCGTGATTGCTTCGCTGTCCGACGGAACTCCGTTGGTGACACGCAAGGCTTTGGGGCTTGGGCAGGTGGTGCTGTTTCACGTCACTGCGGATGCCGAATGGTCCAGCCTGCCGTTGTCGGGCCTGTTCGTCGAGATGCTGGATCGTTTGGCCGTGGCTTCGGCAGCCAAGTCGCGGCAAGAATCGCAACTGCAAGGCACCACGTGGGAGCCGGTTCAGATTATGGACGGGTTTGGCGCCCTGTCAGATGCCGGAACCCTGGCCGGTGTGGATGGCGTTCAGCTGATCTCGGGCCGGATCGGGCCAGATTTGCGTCCGGGTCTCTATGAAAGCGGAAAGCAGAAGCTGGCATTGAACGTGGTCTCGGAAGAAACCGAGCTGCGCCCGGTGACCTGGCCCGCCAATGTGCCGATCAAAGGGCAGGAGGTCAGCACGGAAACCCCGCTTGGTGGCCTGTTGCTCAGCCTCGCACTGATCTTGCTGACGGTTGACGTAATTGCCTCGCTGGCCTTGTCGGGCAGGCTGGGTCTGGCGCGAACGGCGGCTGCCGCGATGGCCGCTTTTCTGCTGGTGCCGGACGTACAGGCGCAGACGCCCGAAGATACCGAATTTGCCCTTGCCGCAACGTACGAGCTTGTGCTGGCGCATGTGCTGACCGGTGAGGCGCAGGTGGACGATATTGCCGAGGCCGGATTGCGGGGCTTGGCGCAAACCCTGTTCTTTCGCACCTCTGTCGAACCGGCGGACCCAATCGGCGTTGATCTGGAACGAGACGAACTGGCATTCTTTCCGCTTCTCTATTGGCCCATTACGCCGAACCAGCCGCAACCTTCGGCCGAGGCGTATATCAAACTGAACGCTTATTTGCGTTCGGGTGGGATGATCCTGTTTGATACGCGCGATGCGGATATTGCCGGTTTCGGCGCATCCAGTCCGAATGGCCGCAAGTTGCAGCAACTGGCCGGACCGCTGAATATCCCTGCATTAGAGCCGATTCCCCGCGATCACGTCCTGACCAGAACATTCTATTTGCTCCAGGATTTCCCGGGCCGCTATTCCGGCGCAGAAGTCTGGGTCGAAGCTGCACCCGGGGATGCAGAACAGATCGAAGGGATGCCTTTCCGAAACCTCAATGACAACGTGACACCGGTGGTTATCGGCGGCAATGACTGGGCCGGGGCCTGGGCCGTGGATCGCAACGGCCAGGCCCTTTTGCCTGTCGGTCGTGGGTATGCCGGGGAACGGCAACGCGAACTGGCCAATCGTTTTGGCGTCAATCTGGTGATGCACGTGCTGACCGGGAATTACAAATCCGATCAGGTCCACGTGCCCGCCCTTTTGGACAGGTTGGGACAATGACCGGAACCGTCATATTCGACCCTCTGATCCCGTGGCCGCTTTTGGCTGCTGTGGGGGCGATTGCCACTGTCGGAGTAGCTCTGGCCTTGTGGCGCGGTTTGTCGGGCTGGGCCTTGCGGGGATTGGCGGCCCTGGTTGTCATCGCGGCACTGTCCGGTCCGGTCTATCAAGTCGAGGACCGCGCGCCGCTGACGGATATCGTTTTGATGATCGAGGATGAAAGCGCCAGCCAGACACTTTCGGACCGGGCCGAACAGACTGCGCAGGCCGCCGAAGATCTGGCCGCCGAGATCGAGGCGCGGGACAATACGGAACTGCGCCGCATTCGGGTCGGCGACGGTGACGGGGATGAGGGCACGCTGGTCATGGCCGCCCTGAATGAGGCCCTGGCCGAAGAACCGCGTGCGCGCATCGCAGGCATTCTGGTGATATCGGACGGGATCGTGCACGATGCCGATCAGGCACTGGAATTGCCGGCGCCGATGCATCTGCTGCAAACCGGGCGTGCGGACGACTGGGATCGCCGGCTTATCGTCCGAAATGCGCCTGCTTTTGCCATCATCGGTGAATCGGTGACTTTGACCCTGCGCGTTGAAGACAGCGGAGCAGCCCCCGCGGGTGCCGCGACAGCGCCGTTGGAGATTTCCGTGGATGGTGGTGAGCCTCAGCAACTGAGTATTCCAATCGGTCGGGATGTCGAACTGCCTGTCACCCTGCCTCATGGCGGGCGCAACGTGATCCAGTTTTCCGTGCCCCTGGCCGAAGGCGAGTTGACCGACCGCAACAACACCGCGCTGATCCAGATGAACGGCGTTCGGGATCGCCTGCGCGTTCTGCTGGTCTCGGGTGAACCTCATCCGGGCGGGCGCACATGGCGCAACCTGCTGAAATCCGACAGCTCGGTCGATCTGGTGCATTTCACCATCCTGCGCCCGCCCGAGAAGCAAGACGGCGTGCCGGTGGACGAATTGTCTTTGATCGCCTTCCCGACCCGCGAGTTGTTTCTGGAAAAGATCAACGATTTCGATCTGATCATATTCGACCGCTACAAGCGGCGCGGCATCCTGCCTGCGATCTATCTGGACAACGTCACCAGTTATATCAATGACGGCGGCGCGGTTCTGATTGCGGCCGGTCCCGATTTCGCCGGAGCTGACAGCATTTTCCGGTCGCCGCTGGCGCCGATCCTGCCGGCGCAACCTTCCGCGCGTGTCTTCGAGGAACGCTTTGTTCCGAAGGTCAGCGAGTTGGGTCAGCGCCATCCGGTGACTACAAACCTTGGCGATTCCGAGGATTGGGGGGCCTGGTTGCGCCAGATCGATGTGAACCATCGCTCGGGCGAGGTTCTGATGACGGGCATTGACGAACGCCCCCTGCTGGTTCTGGACCGAGTGGGCGAAGGGCGTGTTGCGATGCTGGCTTCGGACCACGCCTGGCTGTGGAGCCGTGGCTTTGAAGGTGGCGGCCCGCAACTGGAGCTTTTGCGCCGGTTGGCCCATTGGATGATGAAGGAACCCGAACTCGAGGAAGAGGCGCTGTGGGCCGAAGCCAACGGGCAGTCCATGCGCATCATTCGACAGACGCTTGGGGATGATGTGGGTCCGGTGACTGTGACGCGCCCGAACGGCGAAACGCTGGAAATCACCTTACAAGAGGTCTCTCCGGGGCGGTTCGAAGCGCAATACTATGGGCCCGAGATTGGTCTTTACCGTTTGCAGGAAGGTGACCACATGGCCGTGATCGGGCTTGGTCCCGCCGCGCCGAAGGAGTTTGAACGCACCATCGCAACGGGGGATGTTCTTGAACCGGTTCTGGCCGGCATGCGGGGCGGCGTGATCCGGGTGGAAGATGGGTTGCCGTCGATCCGCAACGTGCGCGCCGGGCGCCCGGCGGCTGGTCGGGGCTGGATCGGTCTGACCCCGCGCGATGCCTACGAGACACGGGATGTTACCCAGGCGGGTTTGCTGCCACCTTGGCTGGTTTTGCTGTTGGCGGGAGGTTTCCTGTTGGGCGGTTGGCTGCGCGAGGGTCGGCGCTAATCGATCCTGATTGACGCCCTGTCGGATTGACCTTGCGCATCCACCACGACAAGTGAGGTGAAGCCGGTCCCCGGATTGGGGATTTCGAACTCTCGTCGCCGCTGCCCGGTCAGCACCGGCACGCCATCCGCCAGTACGGAAAACGGCCCGACGCCGCCACGCAGTTTGACCGTCAGAGGTGCTCCTGACGTCTCTAACACGGCGTTATCGGGCGGGAACAGCAGGTCCGGCGCGGAAGGATCATCCTTGAAAGCTGTCGTGCGGGGGCGAAATCGCTGCAACGGCTGAGGCAATTGGGCCGCGCCGACAAGCAAGGTCGAAGGCGGCGGTGGGCGCAGGGGCGTGAGGTCGGGTTTAAACAGGTTGAAAGCCTCGGCCAACAGGGGTGCGGCAAGGTCGCCCCCGAATGCACCGGGAACAGGCGTTCCATCGGCGCGGCCCAGCCAGACCCCTATGACGTGCTGCCCGTCAAAGCCGATGGCCCAGGCATCGCGGTGGCCATAAGACGTGCCAGTCTTGTAGGCCAGCGACCCTGTTGCACCGCCTGCCGGTGGCGCAAGCCCGGCCAGAATGTCCGAAACCTGCCATGCCGAGGTTTCCGACAGAACGCGCCGGGTGCGCTGGGCGTCTGCCAGAACGTCATGATGCAGGATCGGGCCTGTACCGCCAGCTGCCAGAGTGGTGTAAACCTGTACCAGATCGTGCAGGCTCAACCCCACGCCACCCAAAGAAATCGCCAATCCGGGTGTTGCGCCATTCAGACGTGGCTCTGACCCGGCCAACCGCAAAGCCGTCATCAACCGAGCGGGCCCCAGCTCATTCGTCAGGCGCACTACGGGGATGTTCAGCGACAGCTGTAGGGCGTCCCGCACCCGGACATCGCCACGGAAGGCGCCGTCGAAATTGCGCGGTGCGTATCGGCTAAACATCACGGGGCTGTCGCTGATCAGGGTCTCGGGATGGGCCAGCCCCTGATCGAAGGCCAGCCCGTAGACCAGAGGTTTCAGGGTCGATCCGGGCGACCGTACGGCTCGGGTCATATCCACGAACCCCTGACGGGCATCTTGATACCCGGCAGATCCGACCGATGCCAGAACCTCGCCGCTGCGATGGTCGGCTACGATCAGAGCCCCGGAAACGCGTGGTCCGACGCGGGTCGCGGTCTGTGCCACCAAGGTTTCCAGCCGGGCCTGCAATCCGGCATCCAGCGTCAGATCGAAGGCCTGGATTGCGGGTGCTTGCAGCCTCACGCGGTCAGTCAGATGGGGTGCAAAGCGCGGAAACGGCTTCATCCGATCCGGAAGGGGTTCGGTCATGGCCGCACGCGCTTGGGCATCGGTCAGGACGGTGTGGCGCACCAGCCTGTTCAGAACCCGGTCGCGGGCCTGTCGGGCGGCCTCTGGCTTGCGATCCGGGCGCCGGGCCTCGGGGGATTGCGGCAACGCAACCAACAGGGCGCTTTGCGCGGGCGTCAGCCGCGTGGCGTCCTTTCCAAACCACGCGCGGGCGCCGGCACGGAGCCCTTCCAGATTGCCACCATAGGGGGCATGGGTCAGATAAAGGTTCAGGATTTGCTGTTTGCTCAGACGCCGCTCCAACGCCAATGCGACTCTGATCTGGCGAAATTTCCCGCTCCAGCGCCCGGTTGGGCCATCTTCGATCAACCGCGCCACCTGCATGGTCAGGGTGGACCCGCCCGACACGTTACGCCCGTTCCACAGGCTTTGCCCGGCAGCCCGCAGCATCGCGATGAGGTCCACTCCGGCGTGGGTCCAGAACCGTTTATCCTCGTACCGGATCAGCATCGCGATGAAATCCGGGTCAACTGCGCCGGGCCGCAGCCTCCAGATGCCATCCTCGACTGGAAACGCCCGCAAAAGCTCGCCATTCCGGTCCCGCATCTCGACCGAAGTTTCAGCCAGAACGGAAGGCAGCGTTGTGGCATCGACCCAGCGGTCAACACCATCCCGTGCCAGTGCCGTCAGATAGAGTGCTCCGGCCAGCGCAAACAAGAGCCGCGACCGCCTAGGCATGTCGACCGCCCAAACAAGGGTATGGCGCAAGGCCGGTCACTGGATCTCGACCTGTCCGGTAGATGTCCGCGCCCGGTTCCGCGGGCGGTACATGTCCTCGACCGAGGCCGCCGGATGATGGAACACGCCAGGTGTCACGGCGCGCGCCACGTAGGCCAGCGTCACGGTTTCACGACCGGACAAATCAACGGCGGCCAGGAACCGGTCCGAGCGGAACTCGGTATGGGTGGCGTCGGACAGATCCAGCCAGTCCAGCGATCGGACATCGCCCGAGCGCAGCAGGCTTGGGTTATCAATCTCGATCCCGGCGGCCAGTGGATCGTTCACCATCAGCCGCGCGCCGCCGTTTTCGAACGGTGTTATTTGCAATACGGTGACGAACCGATCACCCACGGCAAAGCTGTCTGAATCGATCAGATCACCATCCATCGAGTAATACCGCCGTTCGATTGCATAGCCGGTGCCGCCTGCCTCGGGAGGAACCTCAGGGATGCCTGTGACCGTCAAGGTGATATCCGTCGCCTGATCGTCGGCGGCCGTGACGTTGATCTCGTCCGCCTGTCCGGATTGCAGAACTTTCACGAACGGACCGGAAACCGGCGCCCCGTTGACCATCAAGCCCGATCCCGTTGGGTCAGACACAAGCGCGTGCGCCGCCAGCAATGACCACGTGGCCTCCTGAGTGGACAGCGGCGTGCGGCCCGTGCTCACCCATTGGATCAAAGCATCGCGGTCAATCGCCTCGCTGCCCGCGTCCACTGCAAGGCTCAACAAGCCCGCTGCATCCCGAAGTTGGGTGCCGTAGTCAGCGCGCCAGACGTTCTGTTGCTGGTTCTGTTGCCGATCCAGCATCCGCGCGGCACGGTTGAACATCGCATCCGCGCGGGTCTGGTCGCCGTAAGAGGCCAGAGCTGCGCCCAATTGCGCCGCCGCCAGAGGGGTGTCGAAGGCATCCCCTTTGACATCCGCGTAATAGCGCAGATCGCCCATCGATGCCGCGCCTTCCCGCGCAAGAACCATCAGGGCATAGGCGATGTCCTGACCGCCTTCGTCGAAATCAGGCGCGTAATTGACCCTGTTCCGAAGATTGTCCATCGCCTGAGCAAACGCCCGGTCCGGCACGGGATGCCCCTGAATGCGGGCACGGGACAGGAAATCGGTCACATAGGCGTCCAGCCAGAAATCCCCGCTGTCTGCGCGCCACAGGCCAAAGGCGCCGTTTGCGGCCTGACGGGTCAGGATACTGCGGATCGAATCGGCGATGCGTTGATCCACAACCGGGCCATCCCCCAGCCCCGTGGCTTGCGCAACGGATGACAGGTACAGCAACGGCAGCGCTTTGCTGGTGATCTGTTCGGTGCAGCCATAGGGGTAATGGTTCAGCTGATCCAGCAGACCGGGCGTGTCGAATTTGGCCAACGCTCCGGCGGACAGGATGGCCTTGGCCGAACCCGGCTGGAACCCGTCAAACACATCCTGCGAAAACAGGAAGCTATCGCCTGCGCCCAAGGCAAAACGCCGCGTCTGTGCAATCACCGGATCATTGGCCCGCACCGGCATTCGCAGGGTTTGCGACAGGTCGCGCCCATCAGGTGTGGTGATCGATACGCTGATTTCAGGATCGCCGATGGCGCTGGCCGTGATCGGGATCTCGAAAACCGCCTTGCCACCGTCCTCCAGCACAAAGCTGGCCGGTGCCGCGCCCAGTTCCAAACCATCGGAGGCGGTCAGGCCAAGTGCCATTTCTCCGGATGTGCCATCCGCATGGACGATCTCAAGACGCATCCGGCTTTGATCGCCCGGGGCAAGGAAGCGCGGAAGGCTGGCAGTGACGACCACCGGGTCGCGGACGATCATTTCAGCTTCGGCCTGACCGACGGCTTTGCGCGACCACGCGACGGCCATCAGCCGGACGGTTCCGTTGAAGGCGGGAAGGGGAATGTCGATCTCAACCTCTCCATCCGCGCCGATCTCGACCGGGCCACTGAACACGGCCATCAGGTCTTGTGTCGGTGGCGGAGACTGGCGACGCATCCCGCTGTCATTGTCGCCGCCCGAGCGCACTGTGCCCATGGCTCCGTTCATGCCGTCGATTAGCCGCCCGTAGACATCCCGCAGATCAACACCCAGACGGCGCTGCCCGAAATAGTATCCTTGCGGGTCCGGGCTTTTGAACCCGGTGAGGTTCAGAATGCCCACGTCGACGGCGGCCAGCGTCAGCCAGACCGGTTCGTCGTCCACGGTATTTTCGACCCTGATACGGGCTTTTTGCGTCTGACGCGGTGCAGTGACCTCGGGCACATCGACAATTACGGAAAGTCTGCGGTCCCCTGGATCGATGCTGGCATGGGCCACGCCCATCGCCCGCGCGGGGTTCCGACCGGCTGCAACATCCATTGGGCGGATCACGGTTGCGGTGACATAAGCCCCGGCGCCCCAATCCTGGGTCACCTCAATAGGGATCAGAGTTTCCCCTTCGGGCACCTCCACGATCTGGCGATGGATCAGACGGTTCGAAAGGACTTCGATCTGAGCGACACCGGCCATGCGGGGCACGATCCGCAACTGCGCCGTATCCCCGATGCGATAACTGTCGCGATCCAACGACATTTCAAGCCGGTCCGGCGTGGTCGATGCATCGGCGGCCTGATACCAGCCCGCATAGAAATCGACGGCGGTTTCGGAATATGTTCCGTCAACTCGCTGCACCACCAGTTCATAGCGCCCCCATTCCACCGGTTGGGTCAGCATCAGAGGGTCAGAGGAGACGTCTACCTCGCCGGTGGCGACACGACTGCGGCGCGTTGTCGGTTCCCAGTTCCAGTCGCCGTGAAGCTGGTACCACTGATAGCGCGTTTCTATCTTGTTCAGCGTCCAGCGGAGACGCATAGGAATGGGCGTCAGCTCAGGAGACAGGCCAACGATCTCGAACGCAGCCTCGGTGCCTTCCGGGATGACTTCGTCGAACAGGGGTTTGACACCAATAACAGGGTGCGGCGGCAGGACGGGCGCGGTCAGGCGACGCTCGACCGGGCGGCCCGAGCCGTCGGCCAGCCGGGCGATGATTTCGGCCTCGATTGGCTTTCCTTCGGTCTCTAACACAGGGATTTTGACTGCTACGGTCGCGTGCCCCGTCGCGTCTGTGCGCATGTCTCCGAAATATGTGCTCCTGATCGAGGTTTCTGCATCATAGCGGCCAAAGCGATATCCGTCGTAGCCTGGGACCGTGTTCGCCGGGCGTGCGATGACCTGCCCGTCAATGCTCAGGTCCGACCCCGGCGCTCCAAACAGATAGCGCGCGTCGATCGCGAGCGGTGGACTGTCGCCGGGGCGCAAGGGTGCGTCGGGCAGGGTCAGTTCGAAATCGATACGCTCGGGCAGGAAATCCTCGACAAGAACGGTCTGACGCGCCAGCGCATCGCCCTTGGGATCGGATTTGATTTCAATCTTCCATGCGCCGCGCGGTACGTCTGCGGCCACGGGCAGGGCAAAGACATGGCCCCCGGCAACACCACCATCCGAGACAGACCGGCGGTATTCCACCCCGTCCGGGCGATACAGGATCGCCGTCAGAGGCAGGCCCTCGATGGCCTGCGCCTTGCCATCGCGGGACAGGGCGGTGACATGGATTACTTCGCCGGCCCTATAGGCACCTCGGTCGGTGGTCAGAAAGACATCGACCGGCCCCGCCGGTGCGCGCCCTTCAACGCCGCGATCCGACAGGTCAAAGGCAGGATCGGTCAGCGAGAGAAAGCTGAAATCGCTATCATCGATTGCCGCCGTCACCAGAGCAGGCGCGCTGGCCCCTTTGCCGCGTGTCAGGCCCGGATCGAACCTAACATAGCCGGTTTCATCGGTCTGTGCCGATGCGATGACAGCATTCGCCCCAGAGACCAGCGAAACTTCGACACCCTCGCGCGGTGCCGCGTCGCTTAGCCCGCGCACGGTCACGTGCAGCCCGTCAGTGCCCAAGGCGGTGCTGATCCCCAGATCAGAAAGCACAAACCATTGCGTTGCGCCGGGATCGTCATAGGGATCGGCCCCCGGAACCCGGGCGGTCAATGCATAGATACCCGCAGGTTGATCCGAGATCGCTTCGGCCATGGGAAGACGTGCCGTCATGGTCTGGTTCAACCGGTTTGAAACCTCGGCAGTACCCGTCCAGATGTCCTGGGCAATCTGGTCCGAGAATTCTTCCTCCTGCCATTCGCTGAGAGGGCGACCGAAAAAATCCTGTTGCACGGCACGCAACAGGTTCCGGTCGCTGACCCGCCGCAGTGTCAGGTCAAGTTCGGTGACATTGACCGTTTCGACGGGCAAGGCCGCGTCGGCAGATTTCGGAAGGACATAGCTGCGCCCTGGAAACCGAACCGAAGGCGTCCGGTCGCGTACATAATGGGTCAGTTCGATGCTGCGATTCAGTGCTTCGCCCGAGGCGGCAGGCAAGCCTTCGCGCAATGTCAGGCGATAACGCTGGCCATGCGCGACCCCATCGACGCAAAGCTGGCTGTCCTCGGCCTGCACGACCAGCCCGTCGACGTCACGTTGAACGAAGGGATCATAGTCGACCCCGGCCTTGACCAGCGATTCCGAGAATTCGATACAGATCCTGGGTGTTGCCGCATCGCTTTCGACCGAGCTGTCGACCACGCGGAAACCGTATTTGCCGATCGCTTTGTCCAATGCGGACAGCACGTCTTCGCGCGGCTGCACTTGCTCGGCCAGCCGAAGAACGGGAATCATGTCGCGCCCGCGCTCAACCTCTTCCAAGGCTTCCGCAAGGGTCATCAGGGCAGCGATCTGGGTGCCGGGGGTTTCGGCGCGCAGATAGCCATTGATCGACGCATTCAGCGCGCGGTTGCGCAGGTCGCGCCGCTCATTCCAACCCGAAGGGTTCATGGCCAGCAGCAGGCGCGCATATTCCACCCAAAGATCCGCGCTGTCGCTGAGCGATACGGCGACACCGGTCCACTGCATCGCTTGTGCGACACTGCCCGTGTCGCGCGCCGCATCCAGAACGGCCTGAAGGTCATACCCCCCTGCCGGGTGCAGGAATCCCAGATCGCGGGCTTGCTTTCTTGCGTGCCCCAGATCGTCAGAACTCAGGACGCTCAGCGCTTGTGTGCGCGTTTTTCCCAAGGTTAGGGTCTGTTCGCTGCTTGGCACCTTTTGCGCGGACAATGCGCTTTGATACGCCTCTTGTCGGTTCACGCCACTTTTGGGAAAGCAGGCATCGGATCGAGTGTTGTAGGTGAACGCCTTACATTGCGCGTTGGCCGAGCAGGCCTGAATACAGGACTTCAGATCGGTGTCGAACAACGGATCCAGATCCGACCCGTAAAAATCCGTATCCCGAGAGGTGACATAGCGGAACTCGGGCACCGCACTCTGCGCCAGAACGGCAGCGGGAAGGATCAGAAGGAAAACTAAGTAAGTTATTGAAATAAAAACAAAGCGGTGCATCGTGCTCTCCTCTTTGCGCTCAACCTTGCATGGCGCGCGCCTGTAGCGCAACGGCTTAAAGAGTTTTTCATTCCCTGTCGCGATGCTGAGATCCGAACGTCCCGGAATCGATCAAAATGAGTCTTGCAAACAAACTGGCACAGGAACGGCGTGCGCGTCTGGCAGCCGAACGAATGCTTGCCTTGAAACAGGCCGAACTTTCGGCCGCCAATCGCAAACTGGGCCAACACGCCATGGCGTTGACCAGGCGCATTGGTGAAACTCAGGCCGAAGTCGAAACCGTTCGTGGCGAAAACGAAAAGGTCAAATCGGATCTCACCGTCGCTCATGCCAAGATCGAGATTGCCGAACGCCGCCTTTGGCATTCGATCCAGACGATTCAGGACGGGTTTGCATTCTTTGACGGCGACAGCAGGCTCATCAGCGCAAACGCTGCGTATCTCAGCGTGTTTGAAGGGCTGGATGAGGTGGCGCCAGGGATTTCCTACCAGCGCATTCTGCAATTGCTGACCACCGAAGGAATTGTCGATACCGGTGACGAAACTGCCGAGGAATGGCAGGCCAGAATGCAGGCACGCTGGAATCGGGCCAATCCACCTCCGATCGTCATGCAATTGTGGAACGGTCACTACATCCGCCTGATCGATCAGCGTGGCAGCGGCGGTGACGTGGTCAGCCTGGCGCTCAACATCACCGCGTCGGTCCGGCACGAAACAGAACTGAAGGCTGCCCGCGAACGGGCGGAAGCAGCCAACAGGGCCAAATCAGCATTTCTCGCCAATATGAGCCACGAAATCCGCACGCCGATGAATGGTATCGTGGGTATGGCCGAACTGCTTGATGAATCTCCGCTGGACGAAGAACAGCGGCTCTATGTCAACACCATCCGCAATTCGGGTGAGGCATTGTTGGTTATCATCAACGACGTGCTTGATTACTCCAAGATCGAGGCGGACAAATTGGTTTTGCACCCTGAACCCTTCGATCTGGAGCGCTGCATTCTTGAAGTCGCAATGCTGTTGCAGCCAAGCGTGCGCGACAAGGGGCTCACGTTGCTTGTGGATTACGACCTGTTCCTGCCCACCCTTTTCGTGGGCGATCCGGGCCGAATACGGCAGGTTCTGACCAATCTGGTCGGCAACGCAGTCAAATTCACCACGGAAGGGCATGTCCTGGTCCGTGTGACAGGCGTTCCGCATGCTCAGGCTCAGACATGCGACATCCATGTTGCCATCGAAGATACCGGCATCGGTATCGATGCGGACAAGATCAACCACGTTTTTGGTGAGTTCAATCAGGTCGAAGATGAACGCAATCGTCAATTTGAAGGTACCGGGTTGGGTCTTGCGATCACCAGGCGCCTGATCACCATGATGGGCGGTTCAGTCTGGGTCGAAAGCGAACCGGGTCGGGGATCCTGTTTCGGGTTCAGGGTGTCGCTGCCCACGGCAGAAGGCCCACAGCCCGAGCCTCCGAAACTGGCGGATTGCGTGAAACACGTCATGGTGGTCGAGGATCTGGCCGTAAACCGGGCCATTCTGGCGAAACAACTTGGCCGTTTGGGGGCCGAAGTGACGGTTTGCGCATCAGGGGCCGAGGCGCTGGCAGAAATGCATGACGCGATTGAACTTGTCCTTTGCGATCATGATCTGCCGGATATGGATGGCTTGGATCTTGCCGTCACCCTCAAAGACCGTGGGTGGGGCGACGCCTCGGTCATCGTGATGTCTGCAAATCCATCTCTGATCCACACGCACCCAGCCCGTGAACTGATCGACGGTGTGTTGCAAAAACCGATCCCCAGGGCCGAGTTGTATTCCAGGCTCGTGGCTCTCAAGGACATCCCGCCGCCAGAACGTCGTTCGACGCAGCGAAAACCCGTCTCTGACGGCCAAGAACCCAAGGTCTTGGAAACAAGGCGCATGAAGGTACTTGCGGCCGAGGACAATCTTACCAACCAGCTGATCCTTAAAAAGATGGTCAAAGACCTGCATATAGATCTGCGATTTGCGCCCAATGGAATAGAAGCCGTCGAGATCTTTCAGGAATTTGACCCGGACTTGATCTTCATGGACATATCGATGCCAAAAATGGACGGCAAACAGGCCACTGCTGAAATCCGCAGGCTTGAGGTCGAAACAGGGCGTCATGTCCCGATCGTCGCCTTGACGGCTCATGCAATGGCCGGTGACGATCAGGGCATCCTGTCCGCGGGGTTGGATCACTACATGACGAAACCGCTGCGCAAAAACCACATTCATCAAATGATCCTGCAACACCAACCGGATGGCGTAAGCGAAGTCATGGACAATCACCTCGCCCAGAAGCATGCACCCATGTGTGACCGCAAACAGGATCCCACTTCATCTGGCTGAAAATATCCCGGTGAGCGCGAGGGGCTGGCCCCTCGCCCGGACCCACGGCCCAAAACCGTGGAAGGAAGTATCGATCAGGCTGTCAGGGTCTCAGGCCGAATAAGGTCGAACAAAGACAGGTTTATCCTTTTCCGACAGGTCAGCACGATACGCGTAACCGCCCGTATCGAAATCCAGCAAGGCATCGGGGTCGGTCAGGCGGTGGTGAATGACATATCGCGCCATTGCACCACGCGCCTTTTTGGCAAAGAAACTCACGATTTTCGGAGTGCCGTTTTTGTCTTCCATGAACACTGGCGAGATGACGCGCAATTTCAGCGCGTTCGGGTCCACGGCGCCGAAATACTCCTGACTGGCGCAGTTGATCAGAACGTCGCTGCCGATCATGTTGCCTTGTGCGTTCAGAGCTTTGCTCAGCTGGTCGCGCCAAAACTCGTAAAGGTTTTTGCCGCGCCGTGTTTTCAGCTTGCTGCCCATCTCCAGCCTGTAGGGCTGTATCGCATCGAGTGGCCGCAAGACACCATAGAGACCTGAGAGGATGCGCAGATGATCCTGTGCCCATGCCAGTTCGTCAGGATCGAGCGAAGCTGCTTCCAGACCCTTATAGGTGTCCCCCGCAAAGGCCAGCGCGGCAGGGCGCGTTGCATCAGCGTCTGGCATGTCGGAAAAAGCACGATAGCGATCGCGGTTCAGGCGCGCCAGATCATCGCTCAGACCCATCAGCTTTTTCAGATCGCCAAGGGTCAGATTGCGTGCGGTTTTGGATAGTCTGATCGCATCATCCTGAAAATCGGGTTGTGTGACTTCAACATCCCGCTCTGTCCAGTCCAGCCGTTTGGCCGGGGAAATCACCACCAGCATACCTGCCCTCTTTCCTTACCTGTCCCGGTGTATCTAGCCCGCCTCACGCAGCACGTCCAGAAAGGCGGTGCCAAACCTTTCGTGACGCCGGTCGCCCAGCACCTGTTCAAGCCCGCGCAGGTCATCCGGGCGCATCTGTGCCACCTTTGCCAGTTGCGAGGCCGAGCAGGTCAGAGGCTTGTCTATCCCGTCGGGACCGCGGGACAATTGGGACTGTACTTCCAGCAAGCGGTCATAGATGTCGCCCTGATCGCGACCGGCCAGCTTGCGCCGCGCCGGGTGCAACGCCCGGGCCTCGCCCGCGATCACTTCAAGGAAGGTGTCGCCATACCGTTCCAGCTTCTTGGCGCCGACGCCGCCGATCCGGGCCATCTCGTCCAGCGTCATGGGGCGTTTTTCCGCCATTTCGATCAGGGTGCGATCCGGAAAAATGACATAGGCAGGGACCCGGGCGGACTCTGCCAAAGCGCGTCTTTTGGCCTTGAGAGCCGACAGCAAGGGCGCATCTTCTTCGGACACCATGGCTTTCACGGCGGGGCGGCGGGTTGCCTTGCGCAGGGCGTCCTTGCGCAGGTTGATCTTTGCCTCGCCCTTGAGAATAGGTTTGGCGGCCTCGGTCATACGCAAGGCCCCGTGGCGTTCGGGGTCGGGGCGCACCAGATCGTGCCCCATCATCTGGCGGAATATCACCTGCCATTGCGCGCGCGACCAGTCCTTGCCGATGCCCCAGGTGGACAGACTATCATGACGACGGGCGCGGATCTTGTCGGTCTCGTTCCCCAGAAGGATGTCGATCAGATGACCGCTGCCAAACCATTCCTCGGTGCGAAGAATCGCGGACAAGGCCATTCGGACAGGTGTTGTGCCATCAAATACCTCGGGCGGTGTATCGCACAGGTCGCATTTGCCGCAGGGTGCGGCCTGTTCCCCGAAATAGCCCAGCAGGGTCTGGCGGCGGCAGTGCAGCGCCTCGGCCAACCCCAGCAGCGCGTTCAAACGCGCATGATCCGCCATGCGGCGTTCGGGTGGCGCCAGCCCCTCGTCAATCTGGGACCGCCGCAAACGTATATCGTCGGGGCCGAACAGAGTCAGGGTCTCGGCCGGCCCGCCGTCGCGTCCGGCGCGTCCGATTTCCTGGTAATAGGCCTCGATGGATTTCGGCAGGTCCGCATGGGCGACCCAGCGGATGTCGGGCTTGTCGATGCCCATGCCGAAGGCCACGGTGGCCACCACGATCAGCCCGTCCTCGCGCGCGAAGCGGGTTTCGACGATGCGGCGGTCCTCGGCCTCCATCCCGCCGTGATAGTGGCAGGCGCTGTGGCCCTGTTCGCGCAGCGCCTGCGCCAGAACTTCGGTCTTGTTGCGGGTGCCGCAATAAATGATGCCCGACTGGCCTCGGCGGGCGTCCGCGAAATCCAGGATCTGCCTGCGCGGGCTGTCCTTGGCGGCAAAAGCCAGGTGGATATTCGGCCGGTCGAAGCCCCGCAGAAACTTGCGCGGGGGTGTGCCGTCGAACAGTTTCTCGACGATTTCGTCCTGTGTTTCCGCATCCGCCGTGGCGGTGAAGGCGGCCAAGGGCAGGTTCAGCGCGCGCCGCAGCTCTCCGATCCGTAAATAATCAGGGCGGAAATCATGGCCCCACTGGCTGACGCAATGGGCCTCGTCCACCGCGATCAGGCTGACATTGATCCGCCGCAACATGCCCAGCGCCGACCCGGCGGCCAGCCGTTCAGGCGCCATGTAAAGCAGTTTCAGCCGCCCGTCCTCGAGAGCCTCCCACACGGCATCTGTTTCCTCGGGGGTGTTGCCCGAGGTCAGCGCACCGGCCTCGACCCCGGCTTCTTGCAGCCCCCGCACCTGATCGCGCATCAGGGCGATCAGCGGCGAAATCACCACCGTGACCCCGTCGCGCAGCAGGGCAGGCAGTTGATAACACAGGGATTTGCCGCCCCCGGTGGGCATGATCGCCAGCACGTTCTGGCCGGCGGTTACGGCATCGACGATCTCTTCCTGCCCGGGGCGGAATTCATCGAATCCAAAGACATCTCGCAGCAGAGGCGCGGCGTCGAACATGTGCGTGGGTGCCCTGTTTCAAGATTTGACTGCTCTTGAAAGGACAATCACACAGTCGGAATCGGGGAACAAGAGGTCAGTAGAAATAGACCGCGTTGTTGATCAGTATGATCCGCAGCGCATAGACCCCGATCAGCACCACCAGCGGCGTCAGGTCCAGACCGCCCATGTTGGGCAGGATACGCCGGATCGGGCCATAAATAGGCTCTAACAGGCGGTTCAGCCCGTACCAGATTTGCGCGACCAGCTGTTGGTGCAGGTTGAGCACCTGAAAGTTGATCAGCCAGCTCATGATCACATGGGCCAGGATGATGAACCAGACAATGTCCAGGATCAGCAGCAGGATTTGGATCAGCGACAGCATGGGTTCTCCGTATTCTTGTTGGCCGAGACCTAAGCACCATGGCGACAAAGAGCAAGTGTCTGGCACTCAACGCTTGCGATTTGAATTAAAGCCCAGTCATATAATCGCAACGATAAACAGGGGCAGAGATGGCAGAAATATCCAAGCGCAGGCGCATCTGGGGCTGGTGGTTCTTTGACTGGGCCAGCCAACCCTACCACACCCTTCTGGTCACCTTTGTCTTTGGCCCATACTTCGCAGGCGTCGCCGCCGGGTATTTCACCGCTGAAGGGCTGGATGCGCAGGCGGCTGCGGCGCGCGCGCAGACCGTTTGGGCGAACTGTCTGACGATCACCGGGTTGATCATCGCTTTTGGCGCGCCGCTTCTAGGGGCGATGGCGGATGTCTCGGGGCGGCGCATCCCGTGGATATTTGCTTTTTCGGTCATGTATGCGGTCGGGTCTGCGGCGCTTTGGTACACGATGCCCGATGGCTCGAACATGTGGCTGATGCTGTCGGCTTTCGGTTTTGGCTTCGTAGGTGCGGAATATGCGCTGATCTTCATCAACTCGCAGCTACCCGATCTGGGTGATGACAGCGAAGTGGGCGAGATCTCGGGCTCGGGCTTTGCCTTTGGCTATTTTGGAGGGCTGATTTCGCTCGCGATCATGCTGGCGCTGTTTGTGGAACAGCCAAACGGCAAAACCCTGATCGGGATGGTGCCCGCCTTTGGTCTGGATGCCGCCACCCGGGAAGGCACGCGTTTTGTCGGCCCATTTACGGCAATCTGGTTCATTCTGTTCATGGTTCCGTACTTCCTGTGGGTCCGCGATGATGCGGCGACAGACAGGAAAGGAAGCGTGGGAGAGGCGCTGCGCCTGCTGTCGAAATCAGTGTCTAACTTGCGCTATCGCGTCAGTCTGGCCAGTTACCTCGGTTCGTCCATGTTCTATCGCGACGCACTTAACGGGCTGTACAGTTTTGGTGGTGTCTATGCGCGGCTGGTGTTGGAATGGGATCTGATCAAGATCGGAGTATTCGGGATCGTCAGCGTTCTCGCTTCGGCCGTTTTTGCGTGGATCGGGGGGAAGGCAGACAAGAAATACGGCCCGAAGCCGGTTATATTGGTGGCGATCTGGGTATTGATTTTTGTCTGCGTCACAGTGGTGTCGATGGACCGGACGCAGATCTACGGCATCAGCCTGCCTGACGGATCCAACCTGCCTGACCTCGTCTTCTTTGGCTGTGGTGTGCTGATCGGTGGCATGGGAGGCATTCTGCAATCGGCCAGCCGTTCGATGATGGTGCGCCACACCGACCCCGAAACCCCGGTCGAAAGCTTTGGTCTTTATGGTCTGTCGGGGCGCGCGACCGCTTTTGCGGCCCCGTTGTTGATCGGGATTGCAACAACCGCTACCGGCAGTGCGCGTCTGGGGGTGTCACCAATCATTCTGTTGTTTATTCTGGGTCTATTCCTGATGCGCTGGGTCAGACCTGAAGGGGATCAGAGCAGATGATTTTACTACGTTTTTTGGCACTATTGGTAATAACCGCGCTGGCGAATACGGCATCAGCGCAGCCCTTGGCAAAGCAGTTGTTCGGGGCACAGAAGGTAAGCTCGCAACAAAAAGCAGCGGCGTTCGGCAGTTATTCGCGCGGATGTGCGGCCGGATCGGTTCAATTGCCCGAGACCGGGCCCACGTGGCAGGCAATGCGGCTGTCGCGCAATCGCAACTGGGGGCACCCCGAAGCGATCGATTACGTGCAGGACCTCAGCCGGTTTGCAGCGAAACAGCCGGGTTGGAACGGTCTCTATATCGGGGATATCAGCCAGCCGCGGGGCGGGCCAATGACTTCGGGCCACCGCTCGCACCAGCTGGGGTTGGATATCGATATCTGGATGCTTCCGGGTGACAACATGCGCCTGTCGCGCAAGGCGCGCGAGAATATTTCGTCCATATCGCTGCGCCGCTCGAACGGTGCCTATGTCAACAGCAACTGGACCAAACAGCACCACGCGGTACTGCGCGAAGCCGCCAAGGACAAGCGCGTGGCACGTATCTTCGTTTTCCCCGGGGCTAAGGTTCAGATGTGCAACGATGAAAAAGGCAACCGGGCCTACCTGCGCAAGATCAGGCCCTGGTGGGGGCATCACTACCACTTTCACGTACGCCTGAAATGCCCAAGAGGATCAAAGGGATGCGTCAACCAGGATGCACCACCCAAGGGCGATGGCTGTGCCGAGGCGCAACAATGGGTGCGTAACATCCTGAACCCGCCGCCGCCCGATCCGAACGCGCCGCCGCCCAAGAAACGCCGGGAATATGTGCTGGCCGATTTGCCGAAACAATGCGCCTCAGTCTTGCAATCCAAGTAGGTGCGGCACTGTTTCTGGCCACGGCGGCCCCTGGAGTGGATGTAAAAACCGCCACACATCAAAGCAGTTTTGCATGGCGTGACAAGGCGGATTGGTTCGGTGGATTCTCGGCGCTGCTCATTTCGGACAATGGGCAGCAGATGATGGCGCTGAGCGACCGGGCACGGTTGGTGACGGCGCGCATTGACCGTCTTGATGGCGAGATCACCGGCATTCGCATTCTGGGGCAATGGCCGGTTCTGTCCAGCAACGGGCATCTTATGTCCGGCGGCGTTGGCGATTCCGAGGGGATTGCGGCGGCTCCTGACGGTGGATTCTATATCTCATTCGAAGGGGTGCACCGCGTCGCCCATTACCCCGCACCGGGCACGAAGGCGCGTGTATTGCCACGCCCGCAGGCATTTCAGCATCTCGCCGACAACGGGTCCTTTGAAGGTCTGGCCATCGACAGGCGCGGGCGGCTGTATACGCTGCCGGAAACGAACCGCACCTCGGACGGAGATATTCCCGTCTATCGCTGGAATGGCCAAACCTGGTCGACCCCATTTGTTCTGCCCCAGCGTGGTTGGTTCAAACCGGTTGCCGCTGATTTCGGTCCTGATGGGCGGTTCTACGTGTTGGAGCGAAACCTCACGGCAATCGGATTTCGCTCGCGCCTGCGGCGATGGGATCTGACAGGCGACGTGCCAAACGCCGAGGAAACCCTGTTCGAAACCGGAACCGGCGCGCATGACAACCTCGAAGGCTTGTCGATCTGGCGGGATGATCGGGGACGTTTGCGGGCCACGATGATCTCGGATGACAACTTTCTGGCACTGCAACGGACCGAGTTGGTCGAGTATCTGCTGCCCGATTGACACGCGGCAGATGAAGGTCTAAACGCACAGCCTGCCTTGGGACGGTCCCTTGGCCAAGTCGCCGCTACCTTGTCAAAACGGGCATCAAAAAATGCAACGCAACTTTATTCCCGGCATTCTTGCCATGGCCGCCATCGTCGTGGCCTCGAACATCCTGGTCCAGTTCCTGATCTTTGACGGGCTGTTGACCTGGGGTGCCTTCACCTATCCGCTGGCCTTTCTGGTCACCGACATCATGAACCGCGTCTATGGCGTGGGCCCGGCCCGCAAGGTCGTGTTCGCCGGCTTCGTAACCGGCGTGATCTGCTCGCTGATCGGCAGCCAGATCATGCTGCAGGGCGACGGCTTCACCTACGCCGCCGTGCCGTTGCGCATCGCCGTGGCTTCGGGAACCGCGTTCCTGATCGCGCAGCTGACCGACGTCACCGTGTTCAACGCCATGCGTGAAGGCCGCTGGTGGCGCGCGCCGCTGGTGTCCACACTGGTCGGGTCGGCGCTGGATACAGCGATCTTCTTCACAATCGCGTTCTCGGCTTCGGTGACCGTCTTCGGCGCCGATGCGGATGCGGCCATCAACTGGGCGTGGGAGCCCGTGCCCTTCATGCTGTCAGGCCCCGAGGCGCCCCTGTGGGTGACGCTGGCCTTTGCCGACTGGCTGGTGAAGCTGTCGCTGGCCCTGGTCGCGCTGATCCCCTTCAAGGTGATCGTCGCGCGCCTGACCGCACGGCCCGCGTAAAAAAACGCTTTGAGAGTGGCACAAGTTGTGTCACCATCCTTTTCAACCGCAACAGATAGAAAAGGAGGTGATCCAGTGTCGAGAAAGAGATTGGAGAGAGGTGTCGGAACAACCGGGGGGACCGCCTGCTAGGGCAGCCCTTGGCCGAGCGTATGCTCCGGCTGGTCGATTGATCTAACCGACCCGACCTCCTGAACTTTCGAAGGGCCGTCCCACCGGGGCGGCCCTTTCTGTTTTTAACCGCTCCAGCTATGGTCTTGCCCATGTTGCGCATCTCTGACGAAATCACTCTGCAAGACTGGGAAATGACCGAGAGCTTCATGCGTTCCTCCGGTCCAGGTGGGCAGAATGTGAACAAGGTCTCGACCGCCGTTGAACTGCGCTTCGAAGCCGCGCGCTCACCCTCGCTGCCCGATCCGGTCAAGGCGCGGCTGAAACGGCTGGCCGGGCGCCGATGGACCAAGGATGGCGCGATCATCATTCAATGCGAAGAAACACGTTCCCAAGCCCGCAACAGGGAAATTGCGCGAACAAGGCTGGCCGAGCTGATCGGCAAGGCGCTGGTCAAACCCAAGCGGCGCATCGCGACGAAACCCACCTATGGTTCGGTCAAACGCAGGCTTGCGGCGAAAAAGGCGCGGGGCGACGTCAAGGCGCTGCGCGGCAAGGTGTCCGAAGATTGATCTGGCATCTCGTCCGGGCGTTGATAGTCTGGCCTGCAAAAGGTGCAGGAGAGTAACACCATGAGGCTGGAGGGAAAAACCGCAATCGTCACTGGCGGTGCATCCGGGTTTGGTGCTGGGATCGTAAGGAAGTTCCTGGCCGAAGGCGCGCGTGTCATGATCGCTGACATCAATGGCGATGCTGCGCATGAACTCGCAACCCGGCTTGGGTCCGAGGCGGTTGCCCAGCAGGTCGATGTAGGCGAGGGCGCTTCGGTTCAAAAGATGGCGGATGCGGCTTTCACAACCTTCGGCCATCTGGACATCCTTGTGAACAACGCCGGTGTGACCCACTTGCCGGCGCCGCTGGAGGAGGTAAGCGAAGCGGATTTCGACCGTGTTTTCAACGTGAACATGAAATCCGTCTATCTGACCGCCCGCGCATTGGTTCCACCCATGAAGGCGCGCGGGGCGGGTTCAATACTGAATGTTGCTTCAACCGCGGGCCTGTCACCGCGCCCGAACCTGAACTGGTACAACGCTTCCAAGGGCTGGATGATCACCGCAACCAAAACGATGGCGGTCGAGCTCGCCCCGTCCGGCGTGCGGGTGAACGCGATCTGCCCGGTTGCCGGGGAAACGCCGCTATTGAAATCCTTCATGGGCGAGGATACGCCCGAAATCCGTGCCAAATTCCTGTCGACCATCCCGTTGGGCCGCTTCTCAACCCCCGAAGATATGGCCAATGCCGCCTGTTTCCTGTGTTCGGACGAGGCCAGCATGATCACCGGCGCCGCGCTCGAGGTGGACGGAGGCCGATGCATCTGACCCGCTCTTCATCTGGCCAAAAATATCCCCGCCGGAGGCAGCGCGCGCCAGCGCGCTTTCCCGCTCAACCGCCGAGGCTTGCATGATCCCCGGACCCAGAAACCTGATCACGGATGTCCCCGGCCTGAAGGTCGGCAACGCACAGAACGCAACTTTGAAATCAGGCGTCACCGTCCTGACCGGCGCGCAACCACTCCGAGCCTCGGTGCATGTGATGGGTGGCGCTCCCGGCACGCGCGAGACAGATTTGCTGGCCGCCGACAAGACCGTTGAAAAGGTGGATGCGATCGTGCTTTCGGGCGGGTCGGCCTTCGGGCTGGATGCCTGTTCGGGTGTCATGGACGCGCTGCATGCCCAAGGCCGCGGGTTTCAGGTGGGTTCCGCCGTGGTGCCGATCGTGCCCGGGGCGATCCTGTTCGACCTGCTGAATGGCGGCGACAAGGCGTGGCACGAGAATCCCTATCGCGCATTGGGCCGTGCGGCGTTCGAGTCCGCGTCGGACCGGTTCGAACTCGGAACAGCAGGTGCAGGAACCGGGGCTTTGACCGCGATGCACAAAGGCGGGTTGGGTTCGGCCTCGGTTGTTTTGGACAGTGGTGTTACCGTTGGCGCATTGGTTGCGGTCAATCCGCTGGGCAGTGTCACCACGCCGGGTGACAGGCATTTCTGGGCAGCCCCCTTTGAAGTGGACGGCGAATTCGGCGGGTTGGGGCCTGATTCCAATGCCGGACTTGGCCAACCAACGGTCAGTCGCAAGGCGCAGGTGATGCAGTCCGCGAACCCGGACAAGGCCAATACCACGATTGCCATCGTTGCGACGGATGTGGCCCTGACCAAACCGCAATGTCAGAGACTGGCCGTTGCCGCCCATGACGGTATTGCCCGCGCCATTGTACCCGCCCACACGCCGGGGGATGGTGATCTGGTATTCGGGGTCAGCACGGGCGCGCGGAGTGTCGCCACCGACACCGAACCAGGTGTCATCGGGCATGCGGCCTCGCTGTGCCTGGCGCGAGCTATTGCGCGCGCCGTGTATCTGGCGACTCCGGCCGCGGGCGATCTGTTGCCTTGCTGGTCCGAGGTACATGACAAAAGTTAAGGACATCGTATTTGTCGCAGTGGCACATTAAGCGCGCGCGGCAATCTGCGCGTTGACTCTTTTTTGCGCCGACGGTCCATTCGGTGCAGCCAATTTCTATCGGAGCAAAAGCTATGAATCGCATCCTCGCTACCGCAATCGTCGGCCTTCTGGCCCTTCCTGCTTATGCTGAAGGTGACGCTGAGGCGGGCAAGAAAACCTTCAACAAATGCAAGTCCTGCCACATGATCGCCGACCCGGCAGGCGAAGTGATCGTCAAAGGTGGCAAGACCGGCCCCAACCTCTATGGAATCGCGGGCCGCACCGCCGGTACCGTTGAGGGTTTCAAATACGGAGACAGCATCGTTGCCGCCGGTGAGAAGGGTCTGGTCTGGGACGAAACTACTTTTGTCGAGTATGCTCAGGACCCCAAGGCATTTTTGAAAACCTATCTGGATGACACATCCGCCAAATCGAAAATGACCTTCAAGCTGAAAAAGGGTGCCGAAGACGTCTATGCCTATATCGCAAGCGTGTCGGGTGAATAACACCTGATACTGTGCACCACTGCACAAGGACCAAAGGCCGCAGCCCCTGCGGCCTTTGGTGCGATTGATAACAGTGTGGAACAGCGACACTTTGAAGTCAGACGGCGGATTGCCAAGCAACGTCGCAAAGTCAAGCCGGTCCGGCAACAGCTATAATCAAAATCAGGGCTCGTCAGGCGGATTGGCAGCAGGAGAGGACAGATGGGTATCATGATCCCAGCTTGGGTCGATGGTGAGTTGACCCCTGTAGACAAGCTTGAAGTTCACGAGAAGGGGCTCAAGCACAAGGCTGTGTCGGTTTTTGTCGTACGGGGGACCGAGATCCTGTTACAGCGTCGCGCATTGGGCAAGTACCACACGCCCGGCCTTTGGGCGAACACCTGCTGCACGCATCCCGATTGGGACGAAAGCTCGTCCACCTGTGCCGTGCGCCGCCTGCGTGAAGAGCTTGGGATCACGGGCCTGTATCCAGAATACCGACACCGGCTGGAATATCACGCCGATGTCGGCAACAGCATGGTGGAAAACGAGGTTGTCGACGTCTTTCTGGCCCATGTCCGCGGCCCGCTGAAAATCGCGCCCAACCCGGATGAAGTCATGGATATCCGTTGGATCGACTATCATGATCTGTTGGCCGAGGTGAAACGCCACCCGGACCGGTTTACGCCCTGGTTGAAGATATATCTTCACAACCACGCGGACACGATTTTTGGCCCGGATCTGATCATTTCTGCCAAATCATGACTTCAGCTGGAATTCCGTGCCTTGCATGGGCGGCGCAAGCCGCCTAAATCAACGCGTCATGGCCAAGCAGAAGACAGACCCGAATTACAAAGTGATCGCCGAAAACCGGCGCGCCCGCTTCGATTATGCCATCGAGGACGACATCGAATGCGGTATCGTTCTGCAAGGATCCGAGGTCAAATCCCTGCGCGCGGGTGGCTCCAACATCGCGGAAAGCTATGCCACCGTCGATGATGGCGAGCTGTGGCTGGTCAACAGCTATATCGCGCCATACGAGCAGGCCAAAGTGTTCAAGCACGAAGAACGCCGCCGTCGCAAGCTGCTGGTGTCCCGCAAACAGATGTCCGATTTGTGGAATGCAACCCAGCGCAAGGGCATGACGCTGGTGCCGCTGGTTTTGTATTTCAACCACAAGGGGTTGGCCAAGATCAAGATCGGCATCGCCAAGGGTAAGAAAACCCATGACAAGCGCGAAACCCAGGCCAAGCGCGATTGGTCACGGCAGAAACAGCGTTTGTTGAAAGACCACAGCTAGAACGCCATCGCAGCCTGTACCGCGCGTTGCCAACGCTCATAAGCCGCATCGCGTTCGGCTTGTTCCTGCGTTGGTTCGAACCGGCGATCCAGCGCCCATGTTTCCGCAAACCCGGCCTGATCCGGATAAATTCCGGCTTTCATGCCTGCCAGCCATGCGGCGCCCAGGGCTGTCGTCTCTTGCATGACAGGGCGGTCCACAGGCGCGCCAAGACAGTTCGACAGGCCTTGCATGGTCCAGTCAGACGCGGCCATCCCGCCATCGACGCGCAGGATGACATCGGCATCGGCGCCCCAGTCGCCCTGCATGGCATGCCACAGGTCGCGGGTCTGGAAGGCGATGCTTTCCAGCGTGGCGCGGGCAATCTCGGCCCGGCCGGAATTGCGCGTCAGCCCGAACAGCGCTCCGCGACAGTCAGGTTTCCAATAAGGCGCCCCGAGGCCGGTGAAGGCGGGCACAAGCACCACATGCTGGTTCGGATCGGCCTGAGCCGCCAGTTCGCCGCTTTGTGGCGCCGCATCAATGATCTGCAACGCGTCGCGCAGCCATTGCACTGCGGCCCCCGCGATAAAGATCGAACCCTCCAGCGCATAAGTTCGTCGGCCGTCCAGTTGATACGCGATCGTCGTCAGCAGGCGGTTATTCGACTGAACCGGCTGCGCGCCGGTGTTTAGCAGCGCAAAGCAACCCGTGCCATAGGTTGATTTCATCATACCGGGCTGGAAACAGGCCTGCCCGATGGTGGCGGCTTGCTGGTCGCCAGCAACGCCCAGAATGGGAATGTCGCCCCCCAGCAAAGTGGTGGTTCCGAAATCCGCGGCGCAATCCTTCACTTCGGGCAAAAGGTTCAGGGGCACATCCAGCAGGTCGCAAATCTCGGCGCTCCACGTGCCCGAGTGAATATCGAACAGCAGGGTACGGGCGGCGTTGGTGGCATCGGTTGCATGAACACGGCCTTCGGTCAGCCGCCAGATCAGGAAACTATCGATCGTGCCGAACAGCAGGTCTCCGGCTTCTGCGCGCTCGCGTGCACCGGAAACGGTATCTAGCAGCCATTTGACCTTGGTGCCCGAGAAATAAGGATCCAGCAGCAGACCGGTCTGAGCTGTGACGTCATCCTCGCACCCGGCCTGTTTGTAGCGCGCGCAGATATCGGCGGTGCGGCGGTCCTGCCAGACGATGGCATTGTGGATGGCCTTGCCGGTCTGTTTGTCCCAGACGACCGTCGTTTCGCGCTGGTTGGTGATGCCGATACCGGCAATCTGATCCGCTGAAACACCGGTGGTTTCCATCACCTCACGGCACACGTGCAGAACGCTGGACCAGATATCCTCGGGGTCGTGTTCAACCCAGCCTTCCTGCGGAAAGTGCTGAGGAAACTCCTGCTGGGCGGTGCCAACAGGCCGCATCTGTGCGTCAAACAGAATGGCGCGCGAGGATGTGGTGCCTTGATCGATTGCCAGAATATGGGTCATTTCCGCTCTCCCCCGGTATCGTTTTGCCGGACTTTAGCGCAAACAATGGCGAAGGGGCCAGTGCAGAAATCAGGCCGGATTGACAGGGATATTGTCGATCAGGCGGACACCGTCGGCCCAGGCTGTGACGAACAGGCGGGCGGGTCGACTTGCGCTGGACAGGCTTTCCAGCGTCTCGGCACAGCGCAGGTCGACATACTCGACTTCGGTGAACCCGACCTTCAGCAGGGTTTTCTTGGCATCCTGCGCCAGTTTGGCAAAGCCTGCTCCCTTAGCCAGATCGTCGGCCACCTGTTGCATGACGCCGTTCATTTGTTCTGCGACCTTCAACCCTTGGGGGGAAAGAAGAAGATTGCGCGACGACATCGCCAGGCCCGAAGGTTCTCGGACAGTCGGGCAGCCGATCACCTCGATTGGGATGTTCAGATCACGCGCCATCCGGCGGACAACCAGCAGCTGTTGATAGTCTTTTTCCCCGAAATAGGCTCGATCCGCCTGTGTTTGCAGGAACAGCTTGGCGACCACCGTGGCGACACCTTCGAAATGTCCGGGGCGGAAGGGGCCTTCCATCACGTCGGTCAGACCGGCAACCGATACCGTCGTCGAAAACCCTTCCGGATAGATTTCCTGCGGGTCTGGCACATAGATCGCATCCACACCATAAGGGGCCAGCTTTTGGGCGTCTTCATGCTCGGTGCGGGGGTAATTTGCCAGGTCTTCGGGATTGTTGAACTGCTTGGGGTTCACAAAAATCGTCACGATCACCCGGTCGCAGCCCTGTTTCGCCGCCTGTGCCAGTGACAAATGCCCCTCGTGCAGCGCACCCATGGTCGGAACCACGCCGATGGTCTCACCGTTTCGATGCCAAGTGGTGGTTTTGGCACGCAGCTCGGCCAGAGAGCGCAGAATCGGTGCGGTCATGTCTTTTGTCCTTTGGCCGGAGCCTGATCGGCAAAGACATGTTCATCCGCCGGGAAGGTCCGCGCGCGGACTTCGGCCGCGTATTCCGCGATGGCCGCTTCGGCCAACGGACCAAGCTCGGCATAGCGTTTGACGAATTTGGGTTTGAAGGCGGTGAAAAAGCCCACCATGTCGTCCACGACCAAAATCTGCCCGTCACAGCCCGCAGATGCACCGATGCCGATGGTCGGGATTGCAATCTCTTCGGTGATCTGGTTCGCCAGACCTTGGGGCACTTTCTCCAGAACGACCGAGAACGCGCCAGCCTCGGTCACGGCGCGGGCGTCTGCCATGACGGCTTCAGCCTGCTCGTCCCGGCCCTGCACCTTGTAGCCGCCCAGCGTATTGATCGACTGCGGCGTCAGTCCGATATGAGCCATCACCGGAATGCCTCGTTTCACCAGAAAGCGGATGGTTTCAGCCATTTCCACCCCGCCTTCCAGTTTGACCGCGCCGGCATTTGTGTGCGCCATCAGGCGTGCGGCGTTACGAAAGGCCTGTGCCGGGCTTTCTTCATAACTTCCGAAAGGCATGTCGATGACCATCATCGCACTTTTCAGGCCGCGTGATACGGCCTGACCATGCAGGATCATCATCTCTATCGTGACCCCCAGCGTGGATTCCAGCCCGTGCAGCACCATGCCGACGCTGTCACCGACCAGCACAAAATCGCAATGGGCGTCCATCAGGCGCGCCATTGGCGTGGTATAGGCGGTCAAAGAGACCAGAGGTTCGCCGCCTTTTCGGGCGCGAATGTCCTCGGCGTTCGGGGCTTTCTTGCGGGCGGTGGCGCTCATGGATCGCTCCTGCAGTATTATGTTGCAGTGCGGCATAGCAGATCGGGAGGGGCCGAAGAAACCCCGGTTGCGCGAACATTCCCTTGATTGACCTGAGGTTTACAGGAAGACTGTCAGTAAAATGGCCCTGAAAACAAGGGCACAACCCATTTCAGTAGGGAGAGTTCACATGACAAAATTCCTGTTCCGGACATTTGCATCGACCCTGGCCGTAGGGGCCAGCCTGCTTGCCACGCAGGCTTTGGCCAAGTCGGACATCACCATTGCGATGCAGCTTGAGCCGCCGCATCTGGACCCGACAAGCGCCGCGGCGCAAGCCATCGACTCGGTGGTTTACACCAATATCTTCGAAGGCCTGACACGTTTCATGGGCGACGGCTCGGTCGTGCCCGGATTGGCGGAAAGCTGGGAGATTTCCGAAGACGGGACGGTCTATACCTTTAACCTGCATGACGGGGTGACCTTCCATGATGGCACCACCATGGACGCCGAGGATGTCAAATTCAGCCTTGACCGCGCAACCGCGGAAGACAGCGCCAACGCGCAGAAGGCCCTGTTTGCCGGTATCGAAACCGTCGAGGTCGTCGACCCGCTGACCGTGAAGGTTACCCTGTCAGAGCCGAACGGAAATTTCCTGTTCAACCTGGCCTGGGGGGATGCGGTCATCGTCGCGCCGGAAAGCATAGACAACATCAAGACAAACCCGGTTGGTACCGGTGCCTATACCTTTGGAAACTGGGTGCAGGGCGACAGTATCACGCTGACCCGAAATTCCGATTACTGGGGCGAACAGCCCACATTAGAGACTGCGACGTTCAAGTTCATCTCGGACCCGACTGCCGCTTTTGCCGCCATGATGGCCGAGGATGTCGACGTGTTTGACAACTTCCCGGCGCCGGAAAACCTGCCTCAGTTCGAGGCCGACCCGCGCTTTCAGGTCCTTGTGGGGTCGACCGAAGGTGAGACGATCCTGTCTACCAACAACAAGCAACCTCCGTTTGATGATATCCTTGTTCGTCAGGCATTGGCCCATGCCATTGACCGGCAGGCGATCATCGACGGCGCAATGTTTGGCTATGGCACGCCGATAGGAACCCACTTTGCGCCGCACAATCCGGCTTACGTCGATCTGACCGCGCAATCCGCTCACGACCCCGAAAAAGCCAGAGATTTGCTGGCAGAGGCGGGATTCGCAAATGGGTTCGAGACCACATTGCATTTGCCGCCGCCGTCTTACGCCCGTCGTGGGGGCGAAATCATAGCGGCGCAGCTGGCCGAGGTCGGCATCACGGCCGAGATCATCAATGTGGAATGGGCCCAATGGCTGGAATCCGTGTTCAAGGGCAAGGAATTCGGTCTGACCATCGTCAGCCATACCGAGCCTATGGATATCGGTATTTATGCGCGGCCTGATTATTACTTTCAGTATGACAGCACGGATTTTCAGGCGCTGATGGACACTCTGAACACCACCACCGACCCCGAAGAACGCACCCGTTTGCTGGGTGAGGCGCAGCGCCTGATCGCAAGCGACTATGTCAATGGCTACCTGTTCCAGTTGGCCAAACTGGGCGTTGCGAAAGTCGGCGTTCAGGGCCTTTGGGAGAACGCGCCCACCGCCGCAATCGATCTGACTCAGATCAGCTGGTCCGAGTAATGTTACAGCCCGGGCCGCGCCGGGCGGCCCGGGCCTTCCATTGTGTCAGGGTGTTCTCACGTATGTTCTTGCTCCGTGCCATTCCCGTCTTGGTTTTAGGTTTTTTTCTGGTGCTCGGTTCCTCTGTCGCGGCCACGGCGCAGAATGTGTTGGGGGGTCGGATGGATGCCCCGCCCGGAACGCCCGAGAACCCGTTGAACGTTGGGATCGGCATTCGCATCGACCAGATCACCGGTGTTGATCAAAAGGCCGAAAACTATGGCGCGGTTGTGGTCTTGCGGGTGGAATGGACCGATCCGGCGCTGGCGTTTGATCCTGAGGAACTGGGGAGGGATATCAGGGTCTTCAACCCGCCCGACCTTGCCAATCATGCGGCAAGTATCGGGTCCGTTCTGCCGGCTTTTGTCATTCACAATCAGCAGTCCAACAAGTGGATCCACGAATCCGCCGCATCCCTGCGTTACGACGGGCGGGTGCTGTATGTCGAAAAATCGTCTCTTACACTCCAGGCGCCTCATTTCGATTTCCGAAAATACCCGTTCGACACGCAGGAGTTTCATTTCGAGGTCGTTTCGGTCTTTCCCTCTGAATACGTCACTTACCATCCGTTGAACGAATTCTCTGGCCTCGGAGATCAGCTGGGCGAAGAAGAATGGATTCTGAACAATGCACGGTTGGAAACATCCAGGGTCTTGGGTCTATCCGGTAAAGAAAGCGATCAGGTCGCGCTTGTTTTTGAGGGCAATCGACATCTGACCTATTACGTCATTCGGGTTTTCCTGCCGATGCTTGTCTTGATCTCAGTTGGCTGGGCGCTGTTTTTTCTGGATGAATACCGCCGGAGGATCGAGATTGCGGGCGGCAACCTGCTGGTCTTCGTCGCGTTCAACTGGGCAATATCCGCAGATCTGCCCAAGCTGGGTTATCTGACTTTTCTGGATTTTGTCCTTCAGTGCATGTTCCTGATGACCGGGGCGCTGATCGTGTTCAACGTCGCGCTGCGACGATTGAAAGTGTCCGGCAAGGAGGGGGCGGCGCGCACTTTGGACAATTATGCGATCAAGTGGATCTATCCACTGGGCTATGCCGCGATCGTTGCCTATGCGGTTTCCGCTTTCCTTCTGGTGCCTTAGACGCTGGACCCGTGCCTGATGTGACCCTAACGTGGTGCCAATGCTCCGCTACGTCCTCAAACGACTGATTTCCTTGCTTGTCAGCCTGGCCGTCGCCTCGGTGGTCATCTTCGCCGTGATCGAGGTTGCCCCGGGTGATCCGGCCTCGTTCATGCTGGGCGTCAACGCGCAGGAGGACACGCTGGCGGCGCTGCGGGCCGAGCTGGGCCTGGATGGGTCAAAGATACAGCGCTATTTCCACTGGGTTGGCGGCATGCTGGTGGGCGATTTTGGCACGTCATACACCTATCGCACACCAGTGGCGCAGATGATCGCTGACCGGCTGTGGGTTTCGTTACCCCTGGCGCTTTACGCGCTGACACTGTCCACGTTGATCGCCTTTCCCGCCGGAATCTATGCCGCTGCGCGTCGGGGCAAACCGGGGGACCTTGCAGTGATGGGGGCGACGCAGCTTGGCATCGCAGTCCCGAACTTCTGGTTCGCGATGATGCTTGTGCTGATCTTCGCCATCAATCTGCGCTGGTTCAATGCGGGCGGGTTTGCCGGTTGGAACGACGGTCTGTGGGTCGGCCTGCGATCCCTGACCCTGCCTGCCGTGGCGCTTGCCCTGCCACAGGCGGCGATTCTGGCGCGGGTCATGCGGTCGGCCTTGCTGGACATTCTGGGTGAGGATTTCATGCGCACGGCTCGGGCCAAGGGCCTGTCCCGCCGTCAGGCCCTTTGGCGGCATGGGGTGCGAAATGCGCTGATCCCGGTACTTACCATCATAGGCTTGCAGTTTTCCTTCCTGCTGGCGGGGTCGATCATCATCGAACAGGTGTTCTATCTGCCGGGTCTCGGGCGGCTGGTGTTTCAGGCCATTTCTGCCCGTGACCTCATCGTCGTGGAATCGGTCGTGATGCTGCTGGTCTTTGCCGTGATAACGGTCAATTTCCTTGTCGATCTTGCTTATGCGGCCGTGGACCCGCGACTGAGGAGCAGGACATGAACCGGAACCTGATCCTTGGGGCCTTGTTGTCGTCGCTGGTGGTTCTGGCCGCGTTGGTCTCGTTCATCTGGACCCCCTACGACCATGCCGCGCTGGACATTCCCAATAAATTGCAGCCACCAAACGGGCAGCATTGGTTTGGGACCGATCATTTCGGCCGCGACATGTTCTCGATGATCATGGTCGGTGCGCGTACGTCAATTGCGGTGGCGCTGGTGGCCGTCGGCATCGGCATGGCAATCGGCGTTCCTCTTGGACTGGCGGCGGCCGCGCGCAAAGGCTCATGGCTGGATGAGGTCATCATGCGTGGCAACGATCTGGTCTTCGCTTTCCCTTCGCTGGTGATCGCCATCCTGATCACGGCCGTCTATGGCGCCGGAGCGATCAACGCCATTGTTGCGATCGGCATTTTCAACATCCCCGTCTTTGCCCGTATCACCCGCGGGGCTGCTTTGTCGCTTTGGGAGAGAGAGTTCATCCTCGCCGCCCGTGTGTCGGGCAAAGGGGCCGCGCGGATATCGGCTGAACATATTCTGCCCAACGTGGCCAATCTGCTGATCGTGCAGGGGACCATCCAGTTCAGCCTTGGCATTCTGGCCGAAGCGGGCCTGTCATATGTCGGTCTGGGCGCTCAACCTCCAACGCCCAGCTGGGGCCGGATGCTGGCAGACGCGCAGACGATGGTCAGTTTTGCCCCGCATTTGGCTCTGTTTCCGGGTCTGTCGATCATCGTCACGGTGCTGGGTCTGAACCTGTTGGGTGACGGAATGCGCGACTGGCTGGATCCCCGGATCAGGGTGGCGCGGGCATGAGTTTGTTGCAGATTGAAAACCTGTCGCTGACGATCCACGGGATACCGATTCTGAAACAGGTCAGCTTGCCGATCGATCCCGGCCAGATCGTGGCGGTGACGGGTGAAAGCGGCTCGGGCAAATCGATGACCGCATTGGCGGTGATGCAACTGCTGCCGCATGGGGCCAGCACGGAAGGTGCGATCTGGCTGGACGGTCAGGATCTGTTGACACGGTCAGAGCCCGATTTGTGCGCCTTGCGCGGCGCGTCCGTGGGGATGGTGTTTCAGGAACCGATGACAGCGCTCAATCCGGTGAAAACCATCGGTGATCAGGTGATGGAGACGATCCTGATCCACAAGGCGATGCCCCCGACCCAGGCCCGAACACGCGCCAAAGAGGTGCTGACCCGCGTCGGCTTGCCGCCTGATCGGTTCCCCCTTTCCCGCTATCCACACGAACTGTCCGGCGGGCAACGGCAACGCGTGGTCATTGCCATGGCCATCGCTCTGCGCCCCAGGCTGCTGATCGCGGACGAGCCGACGACAGCGCTGGACGTCACGACACAGGCGCAGATTCTCGACCTGCTCAAGGGGCTGGTGCGCGAATACGACATGGGGCTGCTTATGATCACCCATGATCTGGCTGTTGTCTCTGACATGGCCGACCAGATCATCGTCATGCGCCACGGAGAAGTGGTTGAAAGCGGGGCCACACAGCACCTGCTGCATCACATGCAACACCCTTATACCCGAATGCTGTTCGAGGCGTCTGGTCATCAGGTCACTTTGGCGGAACCCGCGCACCCGCAAACGTTGCTGGAGGTAACCCAGGTTGTCCGGGACTACCGATTGCCCCGAAAAGGCCTGTTGGACGCGCCGCGCCATCACCGGGCGGTGGATGGTGTCAGCTTCTGCCTCAACCGAGGCGAGCGGTTGGGGCTGGTCGGGGAATCCGGATGCGGAAAATCGACCCTGACACGGGCAATTTTGGGCTTGGAGGAGGTTCAGTCCGGTCAAATCCAGCTGGGTGGTCAGCCGGTATTCACCGGTCACAAACCCAACCTTGCCGTGCGTCGGAGGATGCAGGTTGTGTTTCAGGACCCATATGGCAGCTTCAACCCCCGCCACCGCGTCGCGCGCCTGATCACCGAGCCTTTCCACCTGCTGGACACCCCGCCCACCGGATCAGATCGACAGGATCGGATCTCGGAAATACTGACGGCCGTCGGCCTCGGCCCCGACGACGCGGGCAAGTACATCCACGAATTCTCGGGCGGGCAACGGCAACGGATCGCCATTGCGCGCGCCCTGATCATCCGGCCCGATCTGATCCTGTTCGACGAGGCGGTTTCGGCGCTTGACGTTTCGGTCCGTGCTCAGATCCTCGATCTGCTCGCTGAACTGTGCGACGCCTATGACCTGACCTATCTGTTCATCAGCCATGACCTGAGCGTTGTCCGCACGATCACGGACCGTGTGCTTGTGATGCAGTCCGGGCGGATCGTCGAACAGGGTCAGACCAAGCAGGTGTTCGAAGATCCGCAACATCCCTATACGCAAACCCTGATTGCCGCTGCGCCCCGGTTGCCCGAGATAAGGCCACTGATGGCATAAAGTCCCTTGTTAGAGCCTGATTGGAGGCCCCAAAATGACCCAGAAGATTTGGTTTGATCCCACCTTGTGCCTGATCGGCGGGCGCTGGAGCCAGGCGGCTGCGGGCGGAAGTCTGCCCTTGATCAACCCTTCGGACGGGACCGAGATCTGCCGGATCGCCCGAGGGTCCGAGGCGGATATCGACGCGGCGGTACAAGCCGCCCGTTCTGCGTTGAATGGTGATTGGCGGCGAAAGACGGCGTTGGAACGCGGCCGCATCCTGACCCGGCTGGGCCAGCTGGTGCTGGAACGGGTGGACGACCTGGCGCGGCTTGAGGCGATGGATGTCGGCAAACCGCTGACACAGGCCCGGGCAGACGCGGTCGCCCTGGCGCGCTATTGCGAGTTCTACGGCGGTGCGGCGGATAAGGTGATGGGTGAGACCATTCCCTATCTCGATGGCTACACCGTCTATACCCTGCGCGAACCACATGGGGTGACGGGCCATATCGTGCCGTGGAACTATCCGATGCAGATTATCGGGCGTTCGGTCGGGGCGGCGTTGGCCATGGGCAACGCCTGTGTTCTAAAACCGGCGGAAGAGGCCTGTCTGACCGCGTTGGCCTTTGCCCATCTTGCGCAACAGGCCGGGCTGCCGGCCGGTGCTTTGAATGTCGTGCCCGGTCTGGGGGCCGAGGCGGGTGCGGCGCTGTCCGGACATTCGGGTGTAAACCACATCTCGTTCACCGGTTCTGTTGCCACAGGGGCCCTTGTGCAGCAGGCGGCGGGACGCAACGTGGTGCCCGTGACGCTGGAACTGGGCGGGAAATCCCCGCAATTGGTTTTTGACGACGCCGATCTGGATGCGGCGCTGCCGTTTCTGGTGAATGCGGGTATCCAAAATGCGGGCCAGACCTGTTCGGCCTCGTCCCGGATCCTGGTGCAGCGGGGCGTTTATGAGCAGGTCAGATCGCGCATGTCCAAGGCCTATGAAGAACTGACCGTCGGCCCGGCGATGCAGGATCTGCGGGTTGGGCCGTTGATCTCGGACCGGCAGAGACAGATTGTCAGGGGCTTTCTGAAAACCGCCACGGACCTGACGATCGCTGCGCAGGGACAGATTGTCGAAGACGCGCCAGAGACCGGAGCCTATGTCCGGCCCACTTTGTTCGCAGACGTGCCGCCAGATCATCAGTTGGCACAGGACGAAATTTTCGGCCCCGTCCAGGTTCTGATCCCGTTCGACACCGAAGAACAGGCTCTGACCATAGCGAATAGTACAGAGTACGGCCTGGTCGCCAGCGTCTGGACGCGGGATGGCGCGCGGCAGATGCGGTTGGCGAAAGCGCTGCACTCGGGTCAGGTTTTCATCAACAACTACGGTGCAGGCGGTGGTGTTGAACTGCCGTTTGGCGGGGTGGGAAAATCCGGCCATGGCCGCGAAAAAGGGTTCGAAGCTTTGTACGGCTTTTCACAGTTGAAGACAGTTGCCGCGTTTCACGGATAACATTTCCCCAGGCAATTCAGATCAGCTTTGCTTCCAATGTATGATTGCCCCAAATCTGTGATGTCCGCGTGGCAGAATGCCCACTGAACCAACCTCCGACGACCTCGTCGGCAACGTTGGCACTGGCGGGGAACTTTTGTCTTCCGCCATCTGCCAGGATCACCAGGTCAAACCAGACCCGAACAGAATACGGCACATTGATCCGGCCTGAATTCAGGTTGTACTTGTGCCAGTGTACCGGGCAGCTCAAGAAAACGACCTTGTTGAAATGTGCCCCCATCTCGGCGGCTTTCATGACGACATTGCAGCCGTGGCTGTGGGCAACCACATCGCAGCCGTGATAAGCCTCAAGATCTATCCAGTTTTTCAAGTGTTTGGCAGCAATATGTCGGCCGCGGTCGGACCACCGGCCCTCCCATTCATAGTAGTTCTGCCCTGAAAAGATGTCGTTGCGATGCGGCCTGATGTAATTGTGCAGATCTCCGACATGGGGATAGTACCATGTAGGGTCGGGATTGACTTCGAAGTGAGTGCCATGAACCAGAAGCAACCCCGGCGCACCGGCTTTCTGTTGCGCGGGCGCCGGTGGAACCTTCGAACCCGGCGGGTCTGAAATCAGAGCGGACGACAGCACAGTAAGCAAATCTTGCGAGAGCGGCTCCAACTGCGCCCAACGTGCCATAAACACACCAAGCCAAAGACGTGGCGGAAAAGATTCCGGCGAATACAGTTTGAGGCACGAACTCAGTGCGGCAAGAGCAACAATTGAATCAGGGGCCGCCAGCCCAAGCTTCAAAGCAGCGTCAATATGTTCGACGCTCGGCTGTTCTTCTGCTGCTCTGATCGCCTCGAACAAACGTTGGTAATACCCCTCAGGCTCTGGCGAAGTAAGCAGGTCAACGGGCCTTGGATCGCCGGGGCCATCAAAGAAACGCATATATTCGTGGGCGGATATTTGGCGGTCGTCAATTGGCCGGAATCCGAGCATGACAAGCTGTTTGGACAGAACGGCATCGTCGGTTTCTTCCCAATCGCGGCCCAACAGTAAAAGGTCGCTGTCATCGCCTTCGGCTTGCAGAAACTGCGCGCGGGATATCAGGTATGCGGCGTAGGAAAAAAGTGAAAGCTCATCCCGGGATCCGCCGGTATCGTAGAAGTTCCTTGGTTCAAAAATCATTGTGTCTCAACCTTAATGCTCAATGGGAATGCCTTCCAAAATAGCATCAGGTGAGGTGCCGATAAATGATGAATGCACCGCCGTGGTTCAGACGATCACCTCGATCGCCTTTTGCGCTCCGACTCCAAACACCCGCTTGTAGCGTTCGATCTGGTCCTCCGGACCCATCGCCTTTTCAGGGTTGTCCGACAGTTTCACCGTCGGGCGGCCATTGGCGGATACCGCTTTGCAGACCAATGAGAACGGTGCCAGCGCGTCATTGGGGACGAGTCCGCGAAAATCGTTGGTCAGCAAGGTTCCCCAACCGAAGGAAATATTGGCGCGGCCCGCGAACTGGGCATGCAATTCCTGAATTTTCTCGACATCCAAACCGTCAGAGAAAATGATCCGTTTCCCTGTCGGGTCTTCGCCGCGTGCATTCCACCAGTCTATTGCGACCTCGGCCGCTGCTGCCGGGTCTCCGCTGTCGATGCGAATGCCGGTCCATCCCGCCAGCCAGTCAGGAGCATTGTCCAGAAACCCCTTGGTGCCATAGGTGTCGGGCAGGATGATGCGGAGGTTGCCGTCATGCTCGTCATGCCAGTCGCTGAGCACATCATAAGGCGCCTGCGCCAACGCTTCATCCGTATCGGCCAGCGCGGAATAGACCATGGGCAGTTCATGCGCATTGGTGCCGATCGCCTCGACCTCGCGTCGCATGGCGATCAGGCAGTTCGAAGTGCCGGTAAAGGATGCGCCCAGCCCTTCGATCATCGCCTGCACGCACCAATCCTGCCACAGGAAGGAATGCCGCCGTCTGGTGCCGAAATCCGCGATCCCAAGCCCGTTTATCGAGCTCAACTTTTCGATCTTTTCCCAAACCCGGGTCATCGCGCGGGCGTACAGGACCTGCAATTCGAACCGGCGCATATCGTTCAGCACCGCGCGCGAGCGCAGCTCCATCAACACCGCCAGCGCGGGAATTTCCCACAACATGACCTCGTGCCACTTGCCTTCAAAGGTCAGTTCAAATTGGTCACCTTTGCGTTCAAGGTGATAGGGCGGCAGGCGCAAATTCTCGAACCACTCCATGAAGTCAGAGCGGAACATCTGCCGTTTTCCATAGAACATGTTGCCGCGCAGCCAGGTGCTTTCCCCACGGCTGAGGCTGAGAGAGCGGATGTGATCTAGCTGTTCCCGCAGCTCTCCCTCATCGATCAAACGCGCCAGAGGTACGTGATTCGACCGGTTGATCAGCGAAAACACGACATCTGTTTGAGGCTTGTTTCGAAACACTGACTGGCACATCAGCAGTTTGTAGAAATCAGTATCGATCAAAGACCGTACAATCGGGTCAATCTTCCATTTGTGATTGTAGACGCGGGTCGCGATGTCGACCATGGGGAACTCCTGCGATTTCCGTAGTTAGATCAATCGACTCTGGAAATAGCAAGAGTCACTGATTTGGTGACAATGCCAGTTTGACGTCACAATACCGGCATATTGTGCATTGTTTTTACCGGTTAGTGAGAAGAGGGGATGGAAAGTCGAAACTGAGTTTGTGAATGGGTATCGAGTACGATTTTGATATTGTTAACGTAGCGCTGGAAGATCTGGACCCTGAAAAGCTGGGGTCTGCCTCTGATACGGAACGCCAGGTATGTGCTGTGTTCCGCGATATCAGAGCCGCGGACGCGTTGCGTGGAACATCGCCGAAAATCCGCAAGATTTTCATGGATGCCGGATTCAGCCTCGAGTCGCGCAACAGCGGCATCGTGCCTGGTGTGTTTCCAGCCGAAGATCAGGCGGATCGGGTGCGAATTCTGCGGTCGCTGTTTGAAAACATCAGGGCGCGTGGAATTCAGGGTGAATATTGCGGCGATTTCAACCTTTGGGATTTCCTGCACTACGTGCGAACGGCGCAGCCCATGGCGGGGATCGTACGCAGCCGGCCGATGCCCGTTCCGTCACCACCGTCAAGCCAGACCAACCCGGAACGTCGGACGATACCAGGGCGCATTGGGTTCGCGCTGGGTCTGGCGGTTGTTCTGTTCGTGATGATCAAGCTTTTGGCTGCCGCAGGGGCCACACCTTAGGTCAAAGCGACTCCGGCGTCCCGCATCGCCTGCTCGGCGGCTGCCAGCGAACCGTCCATGTCAATCGCGCGACAGGCACCCATGCGAACCGTGACGTCGAAACCCAACCTGGCGGCATCTACCGCAGAATAACGCACGCAGTAATCGGTGGCCAATCCCACAAGGGTCAAACGGTCGATGCCTCGTGTATCCAAATAGCCTTTAAGGCCTGTCGGTGTCTGGTGGTCATTCTCGAAGAACGCGGAATAGCTGTCGATGGCACTGCGGAATCCCTTGCGAAGGATCAGGTCGCCATCCGTGCGCAATTCGGGATGAAAACCGGCGCCGCGTGTGCCTTTCACGCAGTGGTCGGGCCACAGAACCTGTGGGCCATAGGGCATGTCGACCAGGTCGAACGGGTTTTTGCCATCGTGGGAACTGGCAAACGAAGAATGCCCCGCCGGATGCCAATCCTGAGTCAGGATCACGGCGTCGAATTCATCCATCATGGCGTTTATCGGTGCGACGATCTCGTCCCCTTCTGCCACGGCCAGTGCCCCACCTGGGCAGAAGTCGTTCTGGACATCGATCACGAGCAAAGCATGGGTCATGGCGGCCTCCTTTTACCGCTCTATCGGTAGGCGGCGGCGCGCGGGGCGTCAATGCAATCCCTTGCGACTCTGGGTCTGCAAAGGTAGATCGCGCGTATGTACACAATCGCTGCCCTCTATCACTTTACCCGTTTCGCGGATCCGGCCGCATTGCGCGACCCCTTGCTGGACCTGTGCCGTGCGCAGTCCGTCACAGGTACGCTGCTGCTTGCCCAGGAAGGGATCAACGGCACGATCGCCGGCCCGCGGGCCGGAATTGACGCTGTGCTGTCACATATCCGATCCTTGCCCGGTTGCGCTGATCTGGAGTGGAAAGAAGCGACCTCGGAGCATCCGCCTTTCGGCAAGATGAAGGTGCGGCTGAAGAAAGAGATCGTGACTATGGGCCAGCCCGACGTGGACCCGCGCGCCCGTGTCGGCAACTATGTCGACCCGCAGGAGTGGAATGACCTGATCCGCTCTGACGATGTGGTTTTGATCGACACGCGAAACGATTACGAAGTGGCAATCGGGACGTTTGAAGGCGCAATAGACCCTGAAACGGCCAGTTTCCGCGATTTCCCGGCATGGTGGGAACAGAACAAGGACCGCTTTCACAACAAGCGGGTCGCCATGTTCTGCACGGGCGGTATCCGTTGCGAGAAATCCACCAACTACCTGTTGGGGCAGGGGGTCGAAGATGTCTATCACCTCAAAGGCGGTATCCTGCGATATCTTGAGGAAATCCCCGCCGAAGACAGTTCCTGGCAGGGTGAATGCTTTGTGTTCGACAATCGCGTTTCAGTTGGCCACGGTCTTGTTGAAGGGCCGCACAAGCTTTGTCATGGCTGCCGTCGTCCAATCCTGCCCGAGGATATGAAGCGCCCGGAATACGAGCATGGCGTTTCATGCCATCAATGCATCAATGAGACGTCCGATGCTGACAAAATGCGCTTTCGCGAGCGGCAAAAGCAGATCCTGCTGGCGCGGGAACGGGATGAGGCGCATTTGCGGCAGGATTGAATTCGGGTTGCGGGCGATGCCTTTAGGTCGGATGATTGCCCGAAATCCGGATTGAGGGGGCGTTCATGCATCGCAAACCCACGACATTGGACGAATGGAAATCGACCCTGATTGCGGCACTGGGGCTGGTCCTTGCTAGCTTCCTGGCTTGGTATGGCCTGTCCCGCCTGAGCGAGGCGGCTGCGGGCGATACGATTGGCACAGTCGCCTCAATCGGGCTGTTGATCTGGCTGGTGTCACAGTCCTGGTATTACATGACACAGGTGAAATCGCCCCGCAGGCTTTTGTTTCTGATGGGTGTTTCGTTCATACAGGTTGTTCCATTCCTGTTCGCCGCAGTTTACGGGGCCTTTGGGTATAACGACCACTGTGTCATCGGTGCGCAGGGTCCGGGGGATATCCTGTATTTTTCCTATGTCACCTTCACCACAGTCGGATATGGCGACATGTCCCCGACCGGTCTGTGCCGTGGGCTCGCTGTGTCCGAGGCCGTAACGGGCTATATCCTGCTGGGGATGTTTGTTGCCGCAGCAGTTTCGCTTTATGCCCGCAACCACGATCCGGATAGACCCTAATTAGGGGCTATTTGTTGTGATCGATCCATCGCGACATCATTTTCTTGTCGCGGAAACACTCGGATGGGATCGGGCGGCGCTTGCTGCGTGAAATCCGCTCGGCAAACGCGACTTGTTTTCCCGTCGGGTAATTGTCGAACTGCGAGGTCCCGCGTGGTTTGTGGGCTGAAATCCAGTCAGACAAAAGCCGCCGGTCACGCTGTGCCTCAACCGGAATCTCAAGGGCTGACTTCTCGGCAATCGCACGCGCATACCGCATCTGCCGATCGGTGACCGGAAGCAGGTGATAGTCGTTGTTCAGCCCGTTCAAGGCTGTGGGGCGTGTTTGCTGGGCCATCGGTTTGTCCTCTGACTATGCAGAACATAAATAGAACATTAACCGAAAATTTCAAGGTTTACGGGGTTCGACAGGCGTAAAGCCGCCCCTTCGATGATTTTATTGACTGGTCAATCAATAACCGATAGGCCGATTTTCGACTGACCATTTGTCCCGTCCTGACGGGTGCGAAAGAAAAGGACACGGTATGAAGTTTCAGCCCCGGGCCAGCCATTTCATTGACGGCGAATATGTCGAAGATACAAACGGCGCGGCCATCGAAGTGATCTATCCCGCTACAGGCGAAGTGATTGCACGGTTGCATTCAGCGACGCCGGCGATCGTGGAACAGGCTCTAAACAGTGCAAAAAACGCTCAGGCAGCATGGGCGGCCCTGTCCGGGACGGAACGTGGCCGCATCCTGCGCCGCGCCTCTGATATCATGCGCGAACGCAATTACGACCTGTCCGTTCTGGAAACCCATGATACCGGCAAGCCGATTCAGGAAACCACAGTGGCCGATGCCACCTCGGGGGCCGATGCGCTGGAGTATTTTGGTGGATTGGCAGCCTCTCTGACTGGCGAGCATATTCCGCTGGGCGGGGGGGATTTCGTCTATACCATCCGCGAGGCGCTGGGCGTGTGCGTCGGGATCGGCGCCTGGAATTACCCCACGCAGATCGCCTGCTGGAAAGGTGCACCTGCACTGGCTTGCGGCAACACGATGGTATTCAAACCTTCGGAAACCACGCCCCTTTCAGCATTGAAAGTGGCCGAAATTCTTGTCGAGGCCGGCGCACCCAAGGGTGTCTACAACGTGATCCAGGGTTACGGTGATGTCGGTGCTTCGCTGGTCTCTGATCCGCGCGTGGCCAAGGTCTCTTTGACAGGTTCTGTGCCGACGGGCCGCAAGGTCTATGCTGCTGCGGCGGATGGCATGAAGCATGTGACCATGGAACTTGGCGGCAAATCCCCGATGATCGTCTTTGACGATGCCGACATCGAAAACGCTGTATCAGGTGCGATACTGGGCAATTTCTACTCTTCGGGCCAGGTTTGTTCCAACGGCACCCGCGTCTTCGTTCAGAAAGGTATCAAAGAGGCATTCCTGAAACGTCTGTCGGAACGTCTGGCGCACGCGAAAACCGGCGATCCAATGGACGAGGACGTCAGCTTTGGCCCGATGGTCAGCGAGAACCAGATGAACATCACCCTGGGCTATATCGAAAAGGGCAAAGCCGAAGGCGCAAGATTGGTTTATGGCGGTGAACGGATCGAAAGAGACGGCTATTTTGTGCAGCCTACGGTTTTTGCTGACGTCACGGACAACATGACCATCGCGCGCGAGGAAATCTTTGGCCCCGTCATGTCGGTGCTGGATTTCGAGACCGAGGAAGAGGTGATGGCCCGCGCCAATGACACCGAGTTCGGTCTGGCCGCAGGTGTCTTCACGAATGATCTGACCCGGGCGCATCGAATCGTGGCCGGATTCGAAGCTGGCACTTGCTATATCAACACCTACAACCTTGCCCCGGTCGAAGCGCCGTTTGGCGGATCGAAAATGTCCGGTGTCGGGCGCGAGAACTCGAAACTGGCGATCAACCATTTCTCGGAGATGAAAACCGTCTATGTCTCGATGAATGATGTTGAGGCACCGTACTGAATCAAGGACGGTTGTCCGCTGTTTTTGACATCTCAGCTCCCGGTGCCCGGCACCGGGAGCTGAAGAAACGCCAGCCAGTGGCGTGCAATACCGCACTGGCAATACCGATGCCTGTCAGCGTGCCGGAAAAGGCGGGCTTGCAGAATTTGTGTCCAAAAACGTTGCCATCCCAAGCCGGTTGGCCAGCAGGTTTGATGAGGAGACACGTCCGCGATTTCTCTGACCACTGAACTCATTGAAGGCGCGGAACTCTTACCGCCGTATTTCGGATGGGGCGTTTCGTTTTCACGCATCTGCCGCCAATGCCACAGCATTGGTTGCTTTACGGGCGGTCAGCCGTCGTGACCTTTTTGGTTGAGGAACGCGGCTTGAAGTTCGGCGGCCTGTTCTTCGGCGTCAAACCCGGAGCACAACATCCTTGAAAGCAGTTGGAGCCCTGTTTGCATCCCGCCTGATCGGGCGTTCTGATTGGATCCGCTTTGAAGCAACGGCGCCGGGTTGCCAGCGGTTGAAACCCATCGCAGGGTATACCGGGACCGGCGTTCACTTTGCCGGGTGCGGCCGGAACAGTCGCGATATACGTCATTTTACCCCAACTGCGTTCAACATCTCGTCGATCCGCTGGCGGGCCGACTGGCTGTCCTTCAACAAGTTTTCCGCATCTGCCAGCGGTTTTTCCGCCAACCGTTCCGGCAGGTCAGACAAGGCTTGGGTCGTTTGGTTCAATGCCGCGTATTTCCCGCCCGCAGGTTCCAACCTTTCATCCGATACTCCGGCCAGCCAGAAGTACCGGTTTGCCGCTTCGTTTTGTTCGAGATCTCGGAGCATATCGCCGGCGGCTGCAAATTCTTCTGTTGAAACCATCGCCTGCGCGCGCAAGGCGATCGCCTCTTCGGAATTGTCATCAGCCAGCTCCAGCAGGGCTTGATGAGGACGCCCCGACAGCAAAGCGGCCCGAGCCCGCAACCGAGCCCGATCCGAGCGCCGAGACTGATCTTCCGGTCTGTTCGCCAGCGCGAATGTCTGCTGAGCAAAGCCCAGATCAGCAAGACGGCTTGCCAATGCAATTGCAGTATCGGTTGTCAGCACTGCCGTCATGTCCGGCTGCATTACCTCCATCGTCTGGCGTAGAAAGGTTGCGTCATCCGATCTTTCGGCAAGCAATTGCAGGTGCCGATTGATCGCGCCGTCACTATCGGGCCCGGGTGGCTGCGCTTTGATCACGTCAAATGCGCGGTCGAATTCCTGGCTCAGGCTCAGAGCGATCGCATAGGTGCGGTTCATCACCGGGCCCAGCTCCGATCGTCTGAACTCGACCGCATAAGATGCCGCCAGATCAAGCTCCTGAGAAGAAACAGCTTTGCGTTCAGACCAACGTTTTTCCACCAGGCGCGCCAAAGCCAGCGGAGATTCAGTGGCGGCGTCGGTAGAGGTTATAACCTCGGTCAACAACTCTTCTTCACGGTCACTGTCCCCTTCCGCCTTGGCAACGCTGGCTTTGGCCTGAGCGAAACGGGATGTCGTTTCCGGTTCAATCCGGTCAACCGAACGAAGGATTCTGCGGGCAGCCTCCAGTTGTTGTGCGCTCACCAGTATTTCTGATAACCGCGGCCCCAGCTGGCGGCGAAGATGATCCGGCAGTCTTGAATACGCGTTTTCGATTGCTTCCACGTTTGCGTCAGGTGCCAGTTCCCCTTCGGACAACACAGCCCAAAGCGCGGCATCGCTGTCACATCGTTGCAGGTCGTTGAATGGATTCCTGGGCAGCGGCGGCCGGTTATCTACAACCCGCGCAATTGCCGCAACGGGCTCGAAGCCCTTTGGCGGCGTCTCCAACAGCCTCAAGACACTCAACGCTTCGGCTCCGAAACCGAAAGAGGCGTAGAGCCTGGCCAAGTTCATGGCCTTTTCGCCGTCAAGTTTGTCAAACTCTTTGTACAGCCCAGAGCGGAGAGCTGATACCTGATCCGGAAAAGGCGTGTCCCCTGACCAGGCCGCAAAATTCAGCTCAGCAGTCGAGATGCAGGCCGGTCTGTGGTCAATTGGTTGCAGTTCTACGTTCAAAACATTCTGCAAATCGTCCAGAACCGTGGTCAGACGTACGTTCGAACGCAATCGGGGCGGCACAACGCTTGTACCGGACGGGGCGGTATTGCGTGGCCCGACAGGAGCAAGCTTCAAATCCAGCAACTTGCGATCGGTCCCTTGCAGAAGACGAGTGGACAGCTGGTCTTTTATCCCCTGCTCAGTCATGGTGAGGAGCGGAAGATGCAACCCTGTCTCAACCGATGGCGGTTTGCCTTCGGCCGTTTTTCCGATCAAGGGTGGCGGTACATTCTCAAGAAGCGGCGGCAACAATTCCCCTGGCGCGATGTCCAGTACGATCATCGAGTTTCTGTACAGAAACGCCGACGCCACGCAGTCGCACCCGAACTCCAGCTCCAAAGCGCTGCCGGGGTTTTCCTGCGACAATGAGGCCAGGCGGTTCGTGGTCAAACGCCCAAAAACCGAGCTGGTTTTGAATGTGACATCGTCCAGGGCAATGGTAAGGCTGGCGCCGTTCTTCCGTTGCGCCAGCACCCAGCGGGTGTCCGGTGGCACGTCGAAAACCAGACGTGTGAATCCGTCATGCTCACCGGATCGCACCACCACGTCCTGTGCAGTCACGGCAGATGCAGCCATGACCAAAACCGCAATCAGAAACCCGATGCGCTTCATGCCGCAGCCTGCTTGAGCTCTTTCAATGCGTCTTCCAGCTCGGAAAAGCCCGGGCGGTTATGGGTTGGGGTGTTCTGGCGTCCGACTTCAATGCACATGGCGGCATTGTGGTTGTGCAGGTTGGCCACCAGTACTTCTTTGATCAGCTGATAAAAGTGGTTGTCTTCTTCAACCACGGCTTTCAGTTTGCCTGCGAAGGGGCCGACCAGACCATAGGCCAGAAAAACGCCCAGGAACGTGCCTACCAGGGCACCCCCAATCAGCTTCCCCAGCACTTCGGGCGGCTGATCGATTGATCCCATCGTCTTGATCACGCCCAGAACCGCAGCAACGATCCCCAGCGCGGGCAGGCCGTCTGCTACTGTTTGAAGCGCATGGCTTGAGTGCATGGCGTGATGAAAATTCGCCTCCATGCGCTTCTCCAGAACCTCTTCAACCTGATGCGGATCGTCATAATTCATCGCCGCCGACCGCATGGTGTCACAAATCAGGTCGACGGCCTCCTTGTCTGATTGGATCTTGGGGTATGCGGAAAACAAGCTGGAGTTTTCGGGGTCTTCTATATGCTGCTCGACCTCAACAGGGTTGGCGCGGGCAATGCGGATCAACGAAAACAGAAGGCACAGAAGGTCACGATAGTCTTCGGGCTTCCATTTCGGGCCCTTGAAAACCTTGGCCATGTCTTTGATCGTATGTTTCACGCCGCCCATGTCATTGCTGATCAGAAAGGCTCCTACGGCGGCACCACCGATCATCATCATTTCGAAGGGAAGAGATTTCATGATGATGGTCATCTTGCCACCTGCCGCGAGATAGCCGCCGAAGACCATTACGAAGATGACAACAATTCCAACAATTCCAATCATTTGAGATCTCCAGATGAGTTCTGTGCGATACCGGGCAACACGGGGGACTACTCCTGTGGGGCCGAGGCGTTGCGTCCGGCCATGACAACGCTGATCGTATAGGCCGCTTCGGGGCTCAGGCCCGCCAGTACGCCAGCCGCTGCGTCTGCCGGCATGCGGGACAGGAACCCTGCGGCAAAGGTCGGGTCCATAGTTTCAAACAACGCGGCTGCGTCCTTGGGTTTCATGTTCTGGTAAACATCCGTCAGGCGCGCCAGATCGTTCTCTGCCGCCTTGTCCGCAACCGCCAACGTGGCACGCAGGGCATCTTCTGCTTCCTTCAGGGCCGTCAGACGCGTTTCAACGGCCTGGGTTGCGATCTCCAGTGCTTTTTCCTGATCGCGCAATTCAGCCTCTCGCTGTTTGACGCGTTCCTCCCGGCGTAAAAGTTCTGCTAGCACAACCTGAACATCGCGTGTTTCGGACGCGGCGGGCTTGTTTTCCACGGCTTCGGGTGTCGCCGGTTTGGCGAGCGCGGGTCCTGCCTCCAAGCCAACGCGAATGGCTGCCGAGCCGATCATCAGCAATGAGATGACAGCAAGCACACCGCCGCGCGGACGTGTATCGTGTTTGGCGTTGCGCGCAAGGCTCATGCCTGCGCCCCGTTCTGTTTGCGGTCATGGCGGAAGAACATCAGGCCCTCTGGCGCCTTGGGTTGCTCTTCACGCGCACCAGTTTCGGCCGGTTCCGCTGCTTTCTCGTGCTTGGTGCCCTGTTCCTCTTCAGGCTGGGGCTCGTCTTGGACAGGCTTTGCCGTTTCCGGGGCGGCAGTTTCTTCTTCGGGGATGACATCATGCAGAGATGCCATCATCAGCTCCAGGTGCTGAGCCACGGTCTCAGCCCTTTGCGTCAGCGCCTTCAGCTGATCCCCCGATTGATCCGAGGCATTTCGCGCGCTGTCCAGGGATTTCTTCAGCTCTTCTGCCTGGGTCGACAACACGGCCACCGCGCCACCGACGCCTTTTTCAAGATCGGTGAACCGCCTGAGGCGGCGCGACAGCACAAAACAATAAAGACCCGCGCCCAACGCACCGGCGACCAGCAAAATATCCGCAATCAGCTCCAATTCCGCCTCCTAATTCAGTACAAATTCCATCACCAGCACATCGCGAACGCGCCCTTCGCCAACAACAATTCCAATGCGTCGCAGCAGGTGACCTCGGATGCGCGTCAATGCCAGCGAATCCTCCAGGTCCTTCAATTCAACGGCTCGCAGGTATCCGTTCAGGACATCCATGATTCGTGGCTGCATTTTTTTCACATCAGCTATGTACGGCGCGTTAACTTCGAGCTGAGCGTGGAACTTCAAATGTCGCGAATTGCCGGAATTCACCGATACAACAACCGGCGGCAGATCAATGAACCCCACATCCGCCAGCGCTTTGGCAGGTTCCTCTTTCGCCTCGTCCTTGCCGGCCTCAACCGCGGCCTTGCCACCCAGCGGAATCAATCCGGATGACGTCAGGAAATACCCGCCCGCAGCGCCGGCGATGGCAAGAAGCATCCCGATCAGCATTCCCTTTTTCCCTTTTTTCCCGGTGGGTTCCGCCAGTTCGTCGGTTGCGTCGGTCATGACGTCCTCATTCATCAGTTCCGACCCCGTCATAACCGCGCAGGGACTAACCGATTGTTAAGAGCAATCGTCCAAACAGAGGGTGCGTCGGGCAGAATGCCGGCGAGTCGGAGGTGAGCGTGCAGCAGATTGGAACTGTCTGGGCTAATTTGGACAGGCGTAAACAAATCATCGTCGCCGGTGCGGTTGCGCTGGTGTTTCTGGGAATCCTTGGCATGTCGCGCCTCGTGACGGCTCCGTCCATGACGCTGCTTTATGCGGGTCTGGAAAGCGGTGCCGCCGGGGAAATAGTACGCGCGCTGGACCAGCGCGGCGTCACATATGAAATCCGGGGCGGATCGATCTACGTATCCGGCGCGCAGCGCGACGAGCTGCGAATGACCCTGGCCAGCGAAGGCCTGTCCGCAAACGGCAACAAAGGGTACGAACTGCTTGATTCGCTAAGCGGGTTTGGCACCACCTCTCAGATGTTCGATGCTGCCTATTGGCGCGCGAAAGAGGGTGAACTGGCGCGGACGATTGTCGGAAGCCCGCATATAAGTCAGGCGCGCGTCCATATTGCCAACGGGACGGCAAACCCGTTTCAGCGCAGCGTGTCGCCAACGGCTTCGGTTTACCTCGTGCCATCCGGGACCGAAATTACCGGGGATCAGGCCAAGGCCATCCGGTTCCTTGTTGCCTCGGCCGTCAGCGGCCTGACGCCCGAGAACGTTACGGTGGTTGATTCGCACGGGGCCGTGATTGGCGGGCAGGATACCGCAGCGCCTGCGGACACTGCGGACGACAAGTCGCGCCAGTTGCGGGAACGTGTTCTGCGTCTGGTCGAGGCGCGTGTCGGTACAGGCAATGCCGTGGTCGAGGTCAGTGTGGACACCGAAACCAAGACGGAATCCATTCGCGAGCGGCGCTTTGACCCCAAAGGCCGCGTGGCGATCAGCACGGATGTCGAAGAACGTTCGGACAGCGCCCGAAACCAGTCATCGGATGTCACCGTGGCGTCGAACCTGCCGGATGGCGATGCGGCGGGCGGGGACGAATCGAACTCGACGGCTACCCAGACTCGTGAGCGGGTGAACTACGAAGTCTCCGAGACTGAGTTGGAAGTTCATAAGGCCCCCGGCGCGATCAAGCGCCTGACGGTTGCAGTTCTGGTCAATGGGAAAAGATCAGTGGACGCCTCTGGTGCCGAAGTCTTCACGCCCTTGCCCCAGGAAGAGCTGGCCGCTCTGGAAGAGCTCGTGGCGTCGGCAGTCGGGTACGATGCGGCGCGCGGGGACGTTATTACACTGAAATCCATGGATTTACCGTCGGTCGAACCGCAGGGCACTCTGGTTTCGTCGTCGCTCTGGCAGAACATCCATCTGGACGTCATGTCCTTGATACAGATGGCCGTGCTGGCTTTGGTTTCGCTCGTGCTGGCCCTGTTCGTGATCCGCCCGATCCTGACGAATGCGACACCGACACCGGCGCTGCTGGCGGCGGCAGGAGGGGCGGATTCGGATACCCTGGCACTGACAGGTGAAATCGCTCCGGAGGAACCGGCAGAGCTCTCGACCCTGCCGGCAGAGCGTGGTGTTCCGGCTCTCGGCTCGAACGCCACGGAGGATCCTGTCGACCGGCTGCGCGCCATGATCGGTGACAAGCAGGAAGAAACTGTCGAGATCCTGCGCAGTTGGCTTGAAGAAGGTGAGGAGCGGGTGTGATGTCGATTGCCCATCTTCTTGAGGATTTCACCACCCAGACCGGTACGGGGCCTGTTCTGATCTTGAATGAGGACACGCTGGAAGAACAACGGCTCGCTGCCTTCGAAGACGGGTATGGGGCCGGTTGGGAAGATGCCTCGCGGGCGCAGGAGCAAAGCCGCGGCCAGATTTCGGCTGAATTGGCAAGGTCGCTTGAGGATATGTCTTTCACCTATCACGAAGCCATCGCCCGCATGACCCTGTCGTTGGAGCCCATGTTCACCAGCCTGGTTCAGACCGTACTGCCTGAGATGGCCGAGCGCGGCCTTGCAGCCCGCATCGTGGAGCAACTCTGTGAAATGGCGCGTTCGCGGATAGAGCAGCCGATGCAGATTTTGGTGCCGCCGGGTTGTGCCGGGAGTGTCGCAGCGCTGTTGCCGCAAGATCTGCATTCCACTCCTCAGGTGATCGAACGCTCTGAACTGGAGCCGGGTCAGGCCCGCCTTCAGGTCGGCACGAGCCGACGTGAGGTTGATTGCACCGCTTTGCTCGCCGCCATCGAGCAGACCTTTGACGCTTATGTCTTTGAGACAAGAGAGGCTTTGTCCAATGAATGACACCCAGATCCCGAAATCTGAAAAACCCAACCCCTTCGACTCGGTCCCGATTGAAGTGACCGTTTCCGTTGGTCGTGCGCGCCCATTGATCAAGGACCTGTTGAACATGGGAGAGAATGCCGTGCTGACTCTGGACAAACGGATCGAAGACCCGGTTGACCTCTATGTTGGGGATCAGTTGGTGGCGCGCGGGCTGTTGGAAGAAATGGAAGGCGATCAGGCAGGGCAGCTTGCAGTGCGCTTGACCGAGATTGCGGATTTGCACAACGGAATCGGTTGATGCGCTATGTAATCTGCCTGGCTTTGGTGGCCGTGTTGACGCCCTCACTGGCCGCTGCCCAGGATTTGACCTTGTCCTTGGGCGAGGGCGGGTCGATTTCCGCCCGGACGATCCAGCTGATTCTGCTGATCACAGTACTGAGCATCGCTCCGGGGCTGGCGATCATGATCACCTGCTTTCCCTTCCTGATCACCGTTCTGTCGATCCTGCGGCAAGGGATTGGCCTGCAACAATCTCCGCCCAATATGCTGTTGGTCAGCCTGGCGTTGTTCCTGACCTATTTCATCATGGACCCGGTGTTTTCAGAAGCATGGGCGACAGGGATACGACCGATGATGGAAGAGACGATGGAAGTGGAACCAGCGCTGGAGCGCGCGTTGGAGCCGTTCCGGGCCTTCATGGCGGCCCGACTGGATGCGGACACGTTCTATGCCATGGCGGCTTTGCGCCCCGGTGGTGAGGCTATGGAGTTGTCCGCACAAGCGCCATTGTCGGTCTTGATGCCGTCCTTCATGCTGTCGGAAATCGCACGGGCGTTTCAGATCGGGTTTCTGATTTTCCTGCCATTTCTGATCATCGATCTTGTCGTGGCTGCTGTATTGATGTCGATGGGCATGATGATGGTGCCTCCGGCCATCGTATCCTTGCCATTCAAGCTGGCGTTTTTCGTGATCGCCGATGGGTGGGATTTGATTGCAGGCGCTTTGGTGCGCAGTTACATGCCGTGACCTCGACACGTAGCCGCGGCGCGCCGAAAAAACAGGTGGTCAGACGCCTCTGTTCCACTGTTGTCAAAGGCGTAATTCAATGTCCGGCCGCAAGTGAAACGGATCAACCCGTATTTTTCAGGTCCTTGATCAACTGGTCCAGGTTGCCTTTGCGGGCATCCAGCATCGCGCCGATTTCGGTGCGTTCGGTCAACAACAAATTAACGCCTTCGATGAACATGTTGTAGAATTTTTCACGCCCAGACTTGTCCGAAACGAGGAACGTTACATCAAACGGCGCCGAGCCGCGCAGCTTGACCATTGTGCGTACTTCATATCCGGCCTTGATCTTGCGGGCATTGCGCACGTTGACCTCACCGCCAATGAACTCGCGGAAGCGGCGACCATATTTGCGGGAAATATAGCCCTGAAACGCCTTGGTGAATTGCTTCAACTGGGATGGGGTGGCCGTGCGGGCATCGGCACCGAGGGCATAACGCGCCATGATCGGGACGTCGGCATATTGCACAAAGATCTTCTCGAAATCACGCAGCATCGCATTCTCTGACTTGCCCGATGCGATAACCCTGTTGATGTCGTTGACCACACTGTTGACCAGTGCCTTGGCTGATGCCTCGGTCTGGGCAAATGCGGATTTGGGCAGGACCGCCAAGGCCAGACCAGCTGCGACAAAGCTACGGCGGTTCAACTCGTTATTCAGCATAGGGGTCCTCGTATGGGTCTAAATAGGGGTCCCTGACCGGGTCTGTACCGGTTTCGGCATAGGGGTCGGAATACAAATCCAGATAGGCGTCTTCGTCATCTCTTGCCAGTTCGAAGCGGCGGTTTTGCAGATAGATCAGGCGGGCCTGCGCGTAACTGTCTGCGCTTTCATACAGAATCGAGTCCACGGTATCCGAGAACCGCCCACGATCGCCCATGCGGCGAACGACTTCGGCATAGACGCCCAGATTGTCAGCGGGCCGGACCGGGGTAAAATTGATCGGATTCGAGAACAGGTTGATCACGACCCCGATGGCATCCCTTTGGGTCGACGGGCCATAGAAAGGCAGTTCAACATAAGCCCCTTCACCGACCCCCCAGACATGCAGGGTCTCACCGAAATCAGTATCGACGGGCGGCAGGTTCAGCTCATCTGCGGGCGCGGACAGGCCAAAGCCGCCCACGGTCATGTTGATCACAAAGCGCAGCAGCGCATTGCCCATCTGTTTCGGGTTGCCCTGAAGCAGGTAGTCGACCGCTTGTCCGGGCAGCGAGATGTTTTCGGCGAATGTGCTGAAACTGGTGACCATGGGATCAGGAACGATCTTCACGTACCCTTTCGACGCAGGTCGAAACAGAAACCGGTCAACGCCCAGATTGAACTTGTGAATTCCCCGGTTCGTGTTTTCGTAAGGGTCAAACACGTCGCTGCGTGAGGCGCCCTCGGGCGGTGTCGTTGCACAGGCGGACAGAATGGCCATGAGCGACAGGACAACCAGGTGTTTCAGGCGAAATCTGCTCGACACGATCTTTGCTTCTCCCAAATGCCCGGCATACGTTCTGTCGGGCAAACAATCACAATTCACCAATACTTACTCGCCGGTATGGCACAAGTTCTTGTCACATAGTCGTTTCAGGTCTCAAATGAAACACCTAGCGTGTAACCTGTCCGTCAGGTCCGGGTAAAGCAATTGAGCATCTGCAAGTCATAATAAGTAAAGATATGCTCAGATCGCATGCAAGCCGGAATTTGCCGCATTCCGTCTTTCCACGGCTGTGCTTCCCGGTTAGCGTCCGGCAGAGTCAATCAGGGAAGGACCCTTTCAATGAGCATCGCTGCAAAACTGGAAAGCCTCGGTGTCACGCTGGGCGACGCACCCGCTCCAGCGGCAAACTATGTGCCGTATGTACGTGTGGGCAATATCGTGTACGTGTCCGGCCAGATATCGAAAACGGATGAGTTGATCACCGGCAAGCTGGGCGATGATATGGATGTCGAAGCCGGAGCCGCAGCGGCGCGTGTCTGCGCGATCAATCTGTTGGCGCAGGTCAAGGCGGCCTGTGGCGGAGATATCGACAAACTGGTGCGTGTCATCAAGCTGACCGGTTTCGTGAACTCGACCGCAGATTTCACTGCGCAGCCGCAAGTGATCAACGGTGCATCCGACTTCCTGGTCGAAGCGCTGGGCGACGCCGGTCGCCACTCGCGTTCTGCCGTAAGTGCTGCGTCGCTGCCTTTGGGCGTGGCGGTCGAGATCGAAGGCATTTTCGAGATCGAATGATACCGCCCCTGCCAGCTGCGTTTTTGCAGGCCCCGATTGCTCATCGGGCGCTGCATGACGTCTCGAAAAACCGCCCGGAAAACAGCCGGGCGGCCATTCGTGCCGCCATTGATGCCGGATACGGGATCGAGATCGACCTTCAGCTGACATCTGATGATCGTGCCGTCGTATTCCATGATTACGACATGGGGCGTCTGACCGGCCAGCCCGGGCCGATCCGGCAGGTGTCGGCGGCGGCGGCGTCCGAATTGACCCTTCTGTATGGTGATGACGGCATTCCAACGCTGGATGAAGTGCTGGATATGGTCGCAGGCCGGGTGCCGCTTCTAATCGAGCTGAAGGATCAGGACGGCATTATGGGTATGAATATCGGTGCCCTCGAGCACGACACCGTGCGCGCATTGCAGGGCTATGACGGCCCGGTGGCCCTGATGTCCTTCAATCCAAACTCGGTTGCGGAACTGGCGCGGCTGGCCCCGCACCTGCCGCGCGGCATCACGACTTGCGCCTATGAGCCCAGTGTCGAGCTTCTGCCGCAAGACGTCTGCGACACCCTGCGCGACATTCCTGATTTTGAACGTGTCGGGGCCGGTTTCATCAGCCACGAGGCGGAAGATCTTTCCCGCCCGCGTGTGGCCGAACTGAAGGCGCAAGGCGTGCCGATCCTGTGCTGGACTGTCCGAACGCCCGAACAAGAGGCAGAGGCCCGCATGGTTGCCGACAATGTGACCTTCGAAGGGTATCTGGCTGCGCATTCAGCTTGAACCTTGCCGCTTCGGTCACAGATAAAGGGCTGGTGCGGAGGAAACATGGATCAGGCCCAAATCGAAGTTCAGGTCATTGGGTCTCTGTCGCGGATTTCAGCGGCCGAGTGGGATGCCTGCGCCTGCCCCGAGGCCGCCGATGGTGGGCGGCCCCTTGATCCCTTCACCACGCATCGCTTTTTGCTGGCGCTTGAAGAAAGCGGCTCGGTCGGGCGCGGTACGGGTTGGCAGCCGCAATACCTGACGGCCTTTCTTGACGGGATCCTGATCGCAGCGGCCCCGATGTATGCCAAATCGCACAGCCAGGGCGAGTACATCTTTGACCACAGCTGGGCCCATGCCTATGAAAGCGCAGGCGGGCGGTATTATCCCAAGCTGCAAATTGCGGTGCCGTTCACACCCGCCACCGGGCGGCGGTTTCTGGTGCGCCCGGGCTATGACAGGATCGGAATGGCGGCTTTGGTCCAGGGTGCCGTTCAACTGGCGGCCGACAATCAGGTTTCTTCGGTTCACGTGACCTTCTGTACAGAAGCCGAGGCCTTGGCCGGTGAGCAGATGGGGCTAATGCTTCGCAGCTCGCAACAGTTTCACTGGCTGAATGATGGCTACGCCGAATTCGATGACTTCCTTGCGGCCTTGTCCTCACGCAAGCGCAAGAACATCCGCAAGGAACGGGCGCAGGCCAATGGCTTTGGTGGTGAAATCCGCACATTGACGGGCGATGACCTGCGCCCGGAACACTGGGATGCGTTTTGGCGGTTCTATCAGGACACCGGGGCGCGAAAATGGGGCTCACCCTATCTGACGCGCCGGTTTTTTGACATCGCACAAGAGACGATGGCGAATGACATGGCCCTGGTTTTGGCTGAACGGGATGGTCATTCCATTGCGGGTGCGCTGAACTTCATAGGCCGCGAAACGCTTTTTGGGCGGTATTGGGGCTGCATTGAACATCATGCCTGCCTGCATTTCGAACTGTGCTACTATAGGGCGATAGATTTTGCCATTGCCCACGGTCTGGCCCGGGTGGAAGCGGGCGCTCAGGGCGAACACAAGCTGGCGCGGGGCTATTTGCCGACGCGCACGCATAGCTTGCACTGGGTCGGCGATCCGGGTTTTGCCGATGCCGTCAAAAAATATCTGGACGCCGAAGGCCGCGCAGTGGGAGAAGAGATCGAGATTCTGACGGATTACGGCCCGTTCAGGAAATCGAACCCGGAGGAACAGCAATGACTGAACTTTTGTCCGCCGAGACCCGTGGCCCGCTGCTGGATCCGCTGTTCAAAAACGGCTGGACCATGGTCGAAGGCCGCGACGCGATCACCAAGACCTTCATTTTCGACAACTTCGTGCACGCATTTGGCTGGATGACGCAAGTGGCGATCTGGGCCGAGAAATGGAACCATCATCCAGAATGGTCCAACGTCTACCGCACGGTCGAGGTGGTCCTGTCCACCCATGACGTAGGCGGCCTGTCGTCACTGGACGCCAAACTGGCCCGAAAGATGGACAGTCTGTGCTAGCGGTCGTTGCCTGACCCCTGGCCACCGGCAAGCGACGCAGCCGTGCCCATCTGCTTGAATTCCGCAGGTGTGACGGTGCCATCGCTGACATCGATGGACCTTGGGATACCCGTAGTCTTGTTCCCGATCTGGCGCACGCTGCGCGCCGCTGGGTTGATATCCAGACACCGGTTTTCATAGCAGGTCAAGCCAGACGGATTGATCTGGATGCGGGCCTGTCCGTCAGGCCCCGTCACCACGGGAGCTTGCGGAACGTCACAGGCCGCGGCCAGTGCCAAAGCACCCATTCCGATCCATTTCTTCATAGCAAGCTCCTTCAAGTGGGATTAGTCCAGTTGACCGTTGCCGTTCTGGTCTGCCGCGCCGAAATCTTCATTCATCTGTGCATCATATTCCGATCTTGAAATAAAGCTGTCCTTGTTGCGGTCAACATTCTGGAACTGCTTTATGTCCAGAAACGGCTTGGCCTCGGCCTGACCCAGTGTGCCGTTCTTGTCTTCGTCCATGGCCTGAAACGCATAGTCCGAAAAAGCGTCGAACTCGTCTTTGGACAGGAACCCGTCATTGTTTGCGTCGATGGCATTCAATTCTTTTTCATGCAGCTCGGCCAAGGTTTCGGCATTGGCCGCCGAGGCCAGGAATGCAGCTGTGAATACAAAAATCGCCCGTTTCATGTCCAATCTCCTCAGCATGCAAATCTTTGGCCTTCAATGCCACCGGCGGCAGCGCCGGCTGCGGTCAGGATCGTCTTGCCCGATCCGCCGCCGAACTGGTTGCCGATTGCACCGCCGATCAAGGCGCCGCCCAATGTGCCGCTGAGGCAGGCAATCTCGTGCTGTCGTGCGGCTTGCTGTTGCGGGGTTGGGGCCGGACCGCAGGCTGCCAAAAGCGCTGCGCCGGTCAGGATGGATGAAAATACCTTAAGTTTCATAAAAATCTCCCCAATTTTGTGCGACGAGTATTCGCGCATTGAGGCAGTGCTTCAAGTTAAATTGGGTTCACGCGGCCCCGGACAGACCGGGGCCGGCCAAATTCAGATCACCTCCAGCAGGCCTTCACCCGCCGAGATCCCGCAGGCACCGGGGTTTTCTTCCAGGTTCAGGGCCGTGATCTTGCCGTCCTCGACCAGCATCGCATACCGTTTCGAGCGCGCGAACAGGCCAACGGGCGGGGCGTCGAAATCCATGCCGATGGCTTTGGTGAATTCTGAGGCCGCGTCTGAAACCATGGTCAGTCCGGCCGCGGTCGCGCCGGTGGATTCACCCCAGGCCTGCATGACGAACGGGTCGTTGACCGACAGGCACATGATCTCGTCCACGCCCTTGTCGTCGAACTGCTTTTTGGTGCGAATGAAGCTTGGCACATGTGCGGTGGTGCATGTGCCGGTATAGGCGCCGGGCACAGCGAAGATGACAACCTTGCGCCCTTTTGTCTTGTCCGAAATCCGAACTTCCTCCGGCCCGTCGGCCCCCATCTGGATCAGTGTGGCTTCGGGCAGAGTGTCTCCTGTTGAAATCATTTTTCAGCTCCTGTCGTTTGGATTTGCAGAATTGGGCTAAGCCGCAATATAGGTGGTCAAATCAGAGAGACCACGGGAAAACTGCAGGGTGGGCAAAGCATGAGCCATATTGTCGTGATTGGCGCGGGTCAGGCAGGAGCGTCCTTGGTGGCGCGGCTGCGCAAGGACGGGTTCGACGGAGAAATTACTCTGATCGGGGCCGAGCCGCATCTGCCGTATCAGCGCCCGCCTTTGTCCAAGGCCTATCTTCTTGGAGAGATGGAGCTGGAGCGCCTGTTCCTGCGACCCGAAAGCTTCTATGCCGAAAACAACATCACTCTGCGGCTTGGCCAGCGCGTGACCGGCATCGACCCCAAGGCCAAAACGGTCACTGTTGGGGACGAAGTCATCCCGTATGACGAACTGGCGTTGACCACCGGGTCAGATCCGCGCCGCCTGCCTGCCGTCATCGGAGGCGATCTGGATGGCGTGCACGTGGTGCGCGACCTGGCCCATATTGATGAGATGGAACCCAAAGTGACCGAAGGCGCCCGCGCGTTGATCGTGGGCGGCGGTTACATCGGGCTCGAAGCCGCCGCCGTCTGCGCGAAACGCGGCGTCAAGGTCACCTTGGTCGAGATGGCCGACCGCATCCTGCAACGGGTGGCTGCGCCCGAAACCAGCGCGTATTTCCGCGCGTTGCACAGCGAATACGGTGCCGACGTCCGCGAAGGTGTCGGGCTGGATCGTCTGATCGGCGAAAATGGCAGGGTTGTGGGGGCCGTGTTGACGGACGGCACGACGCTGGACGTTGATTTCGTCGTGGTCGGTGTGGGCATCACCCCCTCTACCCAACTGGCCGAGATGGCAGGGCTCGAACTGGATAACGGCATCAAAACCGATGCCCATGGTCGCACGTCTGATCCGTCGATCTGGGCGGCGGGCGATTGCGCCTCTTTTCCGCATGGCGAAGGGCGTATCCGTCTGGAAAGCGTCCCCAACGCCATCGACCAGGCCGAAATCGTGGCGCAGAACATGCTGGGTGCGGCCAAGGATTATGTGGCGACCCCATGGTTCTGGTCGGACCAGTACGACGTCAAGCTTCAGATCGCGGGCCTGAACACCGGATATGACCGCGTGGTGACTCGCAAGGGCGAGGGTCAGACCGTGTCCTTCTGGTATTACAAGGGCGGCAGGCTGATTGCTGTGGACGCGATGAATGATCCGCGGGCATACATGGTCGGCAAAAGATTGATCGAAATGGGCAAGACCGCTGATCCCGAAGTCGTGGCAGACCCGAACGCGGACCTGAAACCGCTGCTCAAGGCGTGAGGATCATAGCCGGAGAATTCCGGGGCCGCGCCCTCGCCTCGGTCGGCAAGGGTGATGCGGGCGCGCATCTGCGCCCCACCACCGACCGCGTGCGTGAAAGCCTGTTCAATGTGCTCAACCACCAGATCGATTTTGACGGTTTGCGGGTGCTGGATCTGTTCGCGGGAACCGGTGCGCTGGGGCTCGAGGCGCTGTCGCGGGGGGCGTCGCATGTCACCTTCGTCGATGACGGGCGGGTGGCTCAGGGGTTGATACGCAAGAATATCGACCTGACCCGCAGCGCCGACCGTACCGACTTGTTCTGCCGCGATGCGACCCGGTTGGGCGACAACCCCGGCGCGCCATACGATCTGGTTTTTCTGGACCCGCCTTACGGGAAATCCATGGGGCAGAAGGCCGTCGCCGCCTTGGCCAATGGCTGGATCGCGGATGATGCATTGTTGGTTTGGGAAGAAAACGCCCCGATGCAGGCGCCGGCCGGGTTCACATTGCAAGACAGTCGCAAATATGGCGACACGCATATTTCCTTGATGTGGAAAGGTGTGCCAGGCTGAGACGATCCGCGCGGTTTGGCCGGCGGCCTGTGTTTGCAATGACGGGACAGCTTGGATAGGCCGAGCGCGAGGCACAGCAGGAATCCCATATGCACGATCTTGTCATTTTCGATTGCGACGGCGTTCTGGTGGACAGCGAGGTGATCTCGAACCAGGTGCTGGTGGACAATCTGGCGCATCATGGCCTGCATCTGGCACTGCGTGAATGCATGTCCTTGTTCGTGGGCGGAACCATGGTGGGGGTGCGGGACAAGGCCCGCGCGATGGGTGCCGTTCTGCCCGAAGACTGGATAGATCAGATCTATGCCGAAACCTATGACCGCCTGCGCGCAGGTGTGCCATTGGTCCCCGGTATCGCAGACCTGCTTGCGGGGCTGGATCAAAAGGGTATCCCCTGTTGCGTCGCGTCGAATGGCAGCCCGGACAAGATGAAGATCACTCTGGGTCAGAACGGGCTTTGGGACCGTTTCAAAGACGTGATGTTCTCGGCCCATGTGCTTGGCACCGGAAAGCCGGACCCAAAGATGTTCCGCCTGGCCGCCGAGCACTTTGGCGCAACGGCTCCGGTGGTGATCGAAGACAGTCACAGCGGTGTCACGGCGGCGATCCGCGCCGGCATGCGTTGCCTTGCTTATGCGCCTCATGGCGGCGGCGAAAAGCTGGCGGATCTGGGGGCCGAGGTGATCACGGACATGTCACAGGCGCATGGGGTGTTGGGACTTTGACTCGCGGTTGTGCTAATGTGCCCGCATGGACCGCACCCTGACACCTTTTGCCTGGACCTTTTCCAGTGACACCGAAGCCTCAACTGGCCCCGAGCGCAAACCTATGCGCGCGCCGGCCTTCATCCACGACGCGGTTACGCCGTGGGGGGCTGAAACGATGCTGCTGAAACTTCTACGTGAGCAGGCCGCTGATCAGGACGAATAAGTCGGGTGAAATTTGCCAGCGGGTGACAGGGTAAAGATATCGACCCCATCCGAGGTGACGCCCACCGAATGTTCGAACTGTGCCGACAGCGATTTGTCGCGGGTCACGGCTGTCCAGTCATCGGCCAGAGTCTTGGTTTCGGGACGACCCAGATTGACCATGGGTTCGATGGTAAAGAACATACCCTCTTCCAGCACGGCACCGGTGCCCGGGCGACCATAGTGCAGCACGTTCGGTGGCGCGTGAAACACACGACCCAGACCATGACCGCAGAAATCACGCACGACGCTCATCCGATGTGCTTCGACGTAGGACTGGATGGCATGGCCGATGTCACCAAAGGTATTGCCCGGCTTGACCATCTCGATGCCCTTGAACAGCGCGTCATGGGTCACCTGGATCAGCCGCTCCGCCTTGCGCGGCAGCTTGCCCGCCACATACATGCGTGAGGTGTCGCCAAACCAGCCATCGACGATGACGGTGACGTCGATATTCAGGATATCGCCGTCCTTCAGCTTTTTCTCACCGGGAATACCGTGGCAGACAACGTGGTTCACGCTGATGCAGCTGGCGTGCTGATAGCCTTTATAACCTATGGTGGCCGAGGTCGCACCGGCGTCTTCGACCATCTGCGTGATCAGCCCGTCAAGTGCGCCGGTGGTTTGACCGGGAAACACATGTTCTGCAATATCATCCAGAATCCGCGCCGCCAAAGCCCCTGCCGCGTGCATCCCGGCAAAGTCACCTTGTTCATAGATGCGAATGCCGTCCTTGGTCAGGCGGCCACGATGCTCTTTCATCGACGCTAAGCTCCAAATGTTGCGCGCAGCATTCCTTTTACGCTGCTTGTGCAGAAAGTACCAGAGGGCGAGTGTTCAGACTGCGTAAACCATGCGGGAAACTTGGTTCCGTTGGCTCAGGATTCAAGAGTAGGGGCTGCATTGCAGCATCTCGGACCCCACCGCCTCGACCGCAATCCGTACGGCTACTGGCTTGGACTCTTTTCACGGCAGGCGGATCAGTATCTAATGATTGCACTTTTTCTTGAGAAAATCAGGGAACCGGATGCATGTCACAGAAACGAGAATTGATCTCTAACGGAAACCCCATGGAAAGCATCGTTGGGTTCAGCCGAGCGGTTCGGGTCGGGAACTTCATCGCGGTCGGGGGAACCGCACCAGTCGATGCTGAGGGCAACACTGTGGGTGTCGGCGATGTCTATCTGCAAACCAGAAAGTGTTTCGAAATCATCAAAGATGCGCTTGAGCGTGCCGGGTCAGGGCTGCACGATATTGTCAGAACGCGTGTCATCCTGACCGAAATCGAAAACTGGAAACAGGCGATCGAAGCCCGAAAGCTGTATTGTCTGGATGCTCGCCCTGTAGATACTATCATGGCCATCGAACGATTTGTGAATCCCGAGTGGCTGGTCGAGATTGAGGTTGATGCTGTCGTTTCGGACTGACTCAGCCGGCCAAAATCCTCATTTCAGTCTGCACCCAAACCCCCGACGGCGTTATCCGCGTCCCGTAAACGATCCGTTCCACCCCTTGCGCCTGAGCCGCCTCAAACGCCGCCGTGTAGGCTGGATCAATATCGGCCGCCAAAGCAAACCGGTCGCAATCGGTTCTCTGAACCAGATACAGCATGATCGCCCGGTGCCCTTGCGCGGCCATCGCGGCCAACTCGCCCAGATGCTTGGTGCCACGGGCTGTGACGCTGTCGGGAAACTCGGCCAGTCCGGGCTGGCGTGACAGTGTCACGCTTTTCACCTCGACATAGGCATCCGGCAGGCCCGGCCCCGTCAGCAGGAAGTCGATGCGGCTGTTGTCGCCGTATTTCACCTCGGGCCGGACGGTGTCATAGGCGGCCAGTTCGGGAATCTCACCGGCTTCCAAAGCAGTGCGCAGCGCCCGGTTCGGGACCGAGGTATCGACCCCGGTAAAATGCCCGTTCTCGTGGTCCACCAGCCGCCATCCGAATTTCAGCTTTTTCTTCGGATCGTCGTTGGGTTCCAGCCAAATCTTTTCGCCGGGCTCGGCCAGCCCCATCATCGACCCCGGATTGGCGCAATGGGCCGTTACCTCACTCCCGTCCTCAAGCCTGCAATCGGCCAGAAAGCGTTTGTAGCGGCGGATCAGCCGGGCGGGGACAAGAGGGGTTTCAAATCGCATGGTTCAGGGCCTATACCTGCCCCTGAGAACGATCAAGAGGGGACAGCGCCATGGCCAATCCAACCGCAGCGATGCTGGTGATCGGGGATGAAATCCTGTCGGGTCGCACCCGCGATGCGAATATGCATTTTCTGGCGCAGGAACTGACCAAACACGGCATCGACCTGAAAGAGGTCCGCATTGTCAGCGATGACGCCCCTGCCATTGAAGCGGCCGTCAAAGCGCTGTCCGACGCCTATGACAATGTCTTCACCAGCGGCGGCATCGGCCCGACCCATGACGATATCACGGCCGATTGCATTGCCCGCGCTTTCGACACACCCATTGATGTGCGCGATGACGCGCGCGCGCTGTTGCAGGCCCATTACGACAAATCCGGGCTGGAACTGAATGCCGCCCGCCTGCGCATGGCGCGTATTCCGGACGGGGCGACGCTGATCGAAAACCCGGTTTCGACGGCGCCCGGGTTCACGCTTGCGAATGTGCATGTCATGGCAGGTGTGCCGTCGGTTTTTCAGGCGATGGTGGCGAGCGTGTTGCCAACATTGACCGGAGGCCGCCCTTTGCTGTCGCAAACTCTGCGTGTGGACCGCGGAGAAGGTGATATCGCCGCAACCCTGGCGGCCTTGGCCGAAGATTTCAGCGACCTGTCCATCGGGTGCTACCCGTTTCAGATCAACGGTGCCTTCGGGGCCAATGTGGTTGTACGCGGCACCGACGGGGGCCGGATCGACGCGGCCACCACCCGCCTGGCGAAAGAGCTTAAGCTTTGAGCAATAACTGGGCGGAAATAGTCGACGGAACCTGGCCCGCCGCACGCTATCAGCGGCTTGGCCCGTTTCTGCTGCGTGAGGGGCAGGGCGGAGGGTCGCGCGTGTCTGCGGCCAGTGCATTGGGCCCGGCCGATGAAGACGATATCGACGCCGCCGAGGCCGCGATGCTGGCCATGGGGCAAAAACGCATCTTCTGCCTGCGGCCCGGGGATGAAGCCCTGGATGCAATGCTGGCCCAGCGGGGATACGACATTCTTGACCCGGTCAACATATATGTCTGCCCCGTCTCTCGGCTGATCGATCAGCCGATCCCACCGGTCATGGTGTTTTCAATCTGGGAACCGCTTGAGATCATGCGCGAAATCTGGGCCTCGGGCGGGATCGGACCCGAGCGGATCGCGGTGATGGAACGTGCCAAGGGCCCCAAGACAGGATTTTTGCTGCGTCACAACGACAAACCCAGCGGCGTGGCTTTTGTGGCGATGCATGCAGACACTGCGATGGTCCACGCGCTGGAAGTGTTGCCCGAACACCGTCGTCAGGGGTTGGGCCACTGGACCATGCGTGCGGCGGCATTCTGGGCGCGTGATCACGGTGCGCAGAACCTCAGCGTGATCTGCACCAAGGCCAATGAGGGCGCCAACGGTCTTTATCGTGCCCGCGGGATGGAGATCGCGGGCGAATACCATTACCGTCATCTTGTCTGAACCGAAGAGGCCGCCGTGACACAAAAAGACATGCCTACCGCGCTGAACCTGCCCATGGTCGATCCGCTGCCGCCGGAAACGCAGAAATACTTTGATATCTGTGTCGAAAAACTGGGCATGGTGCCGAATGTGCTGAAAGCCAACGCATTCGATATCGACAAGCTGAACGCCTTCACCGCGATGTATAACGACCTGATGCTGGCTGACAGCGGGCTGACCAAACTGGAACGCGAGATGATCGCGGTCGTCGTCTCGTCGATCAACAAATGCTTCTACTGTCTGGTCGCCCATGGGGCGGCGGTGCGTCAGCTTTCGGGCAATCCGCAACTGGGCGAAATGCTGGTGATGAACTATCGCGTCGCCCCTCTGGAGCCGCGTCAACGGGCGATGCTGGACTTTGCCGCAAAGATGACCAACGCCAGCGCCGAGATCGAAGAGCCCGACCGCCAGCGCCTGCGCGATGCAGGCTTTTCCGACCGCGACATCTGGGACATCGCCAATGTCGCCGGGTTTTTCAACATGTCAAACCGGGTGGCCAGCGCGACGGCGATGGTGCCCAACGAAGAATATCACGCACAGTTTCGATGATTCGCGCCGCCGCCCTTGCTGCCCTGCTGATGACAGGACCTGTTGCCGCGCAGGACCTGACCCTGCCGGCCAGTGCCCGACAGATCAGCGACCGAACATCGCCACTGGACAGCTATGACCTGCCGACGGGGCCTTATGCAAATGGCTCGGTTCCCGCAGAAACGCGCGAAGGGCGCGTGGAGCGCTATACGTGGCGGCTTCAGGCGGGGTCGAGCACGACATTGCAGCTGCTGGCACCGTTGCGGGATCAGATCGAGGCGCAGGGCTACAAGATCCTGTTCGAATGCGACGCGCGGGTTTGCGGTGGTTTCGACTTTCGCTTTGGCACCGAGGTCGTGCCAACCCCGGACATGTATGTCGCCATTCAGGATTACCGTTTTTTGTCGGCCACCAAGGGGCCGGTTGCCCTTAGCCTGCTGGTCAGCCGCAATCCCCCGGATGGCTATGTTCAGATGATCCGGGTCACACCCCAGGACGCGCCGGACCCGGACCCTGTGGTGGTCGAGCAAGCTGTGGAAGGCTCGGTCGGGGTGTTGGAGGCATTGGCGACAACGGGCCACGTGATCCTGGATGATCTGCATTTTCCGACGGGCGAGGTTGCCCTGGGCGAAGGGCCGTTTGACTCGCTGACCTTGCTGGCAGGATACTTAACCGACAACCCGAACACACGCCTGGCGTTGGTGGGGCACACTGACGATACCGGTGCCTTACAGGCAAATATTGCGGTCAGCAAAAGCCGGGCCGAGGCGGTGCGAACCCGCTTGATCGATGCGCATGGCGTGGCACCCGACCGGATCGAAGCGCAGGGTGTTGGCTATCTGTCTCCGCTCACGTCGAATGCAACTCCGGAAGGGCGCGATCTCAACCGTCGGGTCGAAGCCGTATTGCTGGTCAACTGACCCACCACAGGTACAGCGGCAATCCGACGGTGATGTTGAACGGAAACGACACCCCCAGCGACAAGGTCAGATAGATCCCGGCCTCGGCCTTTGGAAGGGCGATCTTCATCGCGGCGGGAACCGCGATATACGAAGCCGAGGCTGACAGCACCATGAACAGGAACAAGCTGCCCTGTGGCAAGCCGATCAAGGCACCTACCGCCCAGGCCATAAATGCGCCGATCAGGGGCATCAAAACACCAAAGGCGAACAGGCCAACCGACAGCTTGTCTCGGTTGCTGATCAGGCTGCGCCCTGCCGACAAGCCCATATCCAGCAGAAACAGGCACAGAATTCCGGTGAAAGGCGTCACGATGAAGGGCGCGATCATCTGCATGCCTTCACCACCGGTGATGGCTCCGATCAGGAAGGCACCGGTAAGCAGCACGATCGAGCCGTTGGCCAGCAGATCGCGCCACAGCTTGTCATCCTTAACGCCATTGCTTCCGGTCTTGTGCGCCAACCAAAGCGCCGACAGGATTGCGGGCACCTCCATCGCAGCCGCAACGGCCACCATGAATCCGTCATGGGTCAGCCCCACCAGATCCAGCAGGCTGGTGGCTGTAACAAAGGTGACGATCGAGATCGAACCATAGTGCCCTGCCACCGCTGCCGCGTTCAGCGCATCCAGCCGTGTCATCACCCTGAGCAGGCCAAAGGCCACGAATGGGATGGCAAAGGACAAGGCGACACCGCCCAGCAGCGTCAGGAACAGTTGCAGATGAATGCCATGCGCGGCCAGACTGGCACCGCCTTTGAACCCGATGGCCAGCAGCAGGTAAAGCGACATGAACTTGGCCGCGCCCGCGGGAATGGACAGGTCACTGCGCACAAAGGCCGCCAGAAGCCCAAGAGCAAAAAACAGTATGGTCGGCACCAGCAGGTTGCTGGACAGTGTCTCGATCACTCCGGGCATAATTAACTCCTGATCCCTCGTTTTCGGGTTAGGTGCCTTGCAAAACTGATTTCGCCAAATACTATCTTTCTAAGTTATAAATAGTTTTAGGCTATGCAATGCGCCCGACATTACGACAGTTGGAATACATCGTTACGGTCAGTCGCCTTGGGCGATTCAGTTTGGCAGCCGAGGTGCTGAATGTCAGCCAGCCCAGCCTGTCGACGCAAATTGCGACTGTAGAACAAGAGCTTGGCGTTCGGATCTTTGAGCGTAACCGTGGTGGTATCCAGGTGACGGCGAAGGGAGAAGAGTTCATCTTGCGCGCACAGAAGATCCTGGCAGAGGTCAAGGACCTGCGCCACGCCATGTCGAACGATATGCCCGTCGGAGGACGATTGCGACTGGGGGTTTTGCCTTCGATCGGGCCTTATCTGTTGCCGCAAGCCATCAAACAGGTGCACCGGATTCGCCCCGGATTGCGCATTGCGGTGCGCGAGGAAAACACACTGGATCTGGAACAGGGTCTGAAATCCGGTCGATTTGATCTGATATTGTCCACGCCCGAAGACCATCCGAATACCGTGCAACACCGGTTGTTCAACGAACCTCTTTGGGTCGCCGTTGCCGTCGATGACGTTCTGGCGCGGGATTTGCAGGGTGTCAGTGCCACCGATCTTCAGAACCGGATCTTCCTCACCCTGGATCAAAGCCACCGCCTGTCGCGCATCGTCTATGCATTGGCGGCGGAATGCGGTGGGGTTGTTTCGGATGAGTATGAAGGCACGACGCTTGATTCCATTGTTCTGATGGCGGCTTCGGGTGTTGGTGTTGCGGTACTGCCTGATCTTTATGCTCGCAGACAGGGGATCTACCGCGACGAGGTGCGTTTGCGACCGCTGTCCATCGCCAATGCAAATCGCGATATCGCCCTGTTGGCACGCAGTTCCGAGACGCCACCGCCGGGTCAGAATGTGCTGACGGACAGCTTGCGCACTTCCGCCCGGTCCATGGGACTGTCAGTAATCGACCCGTAAAAAAAGCCCGCACTCTTACATGCGGGCCAAAGGTTGGTCTTCAGGGAGAAATTACCAGTCCATCGGACCCTTCCCGTGGAAGGAATCAACGAGGAAATCGATGAAGGCCCGCACTTTGGGTTGCGTAAAGCGGCCCGGCGGGTAGACAGCGTAAACGCCTTGAACTTCGTCAGGCAGGGACGGCATTGCATCGACAACCAGCCCGGCCTTTAGGGCTTCAGCGTAAAGATAGCTGGGCAGATATGCGATACCCAGGCCGGAAACCGCTGCGTTCAACAGGGATTGGCCATCATTGACACTCAACCACCCGGCGGTACGAACCTGACGTTTTTCGCCGGATGGCGCGGTCAGTTTCCAGACATTGCCCGAGGATTGGCTGGAATAATGCAGCAGCTTGTGTTCGTTCAGATCATCGATCTTCTGCGGCCGGCCGAACCTTTCGACATAACTGGGCGCGGCGACCATGCGTTTGACCGTCTCGGTCAGTTTGCGGGCGCGCAGTGTACTGTCTTCCAGCTCACCAATACGCACGGCCACGTCAAATCCTTCGGAAATCAGCTCGACATAGCGGTTGTTCAAAACCATGTTCACAGTGATGTCGGGGTAGGCTGCAAGGAACTCGGACAGAACAGGTGACAGGTGATTGACGCCGAAATCCGTGGCAACGCTGATGCGCAAAAGACCAGACGGGGCCGATTGCATTGACGTGACCAGTGAATCCGCTTCTCCGGCATCATTCAACACGCGCCGCGCGCGGTCATAATAGGCCAGCCCGATTTCCGTTGGTGAAACCCGGCGCGTGGTTCGGTTCAACAGCCGCGCTCCCAGGCGCGCCTCGAGGCTTGATACGTGTTTGGACACAGCTGATTTGGAGATGCCCATCTTTTTGGCCGCATCGGTGAAGCCACCCTGGTCCACCACATTGGCGAAGGCTTCCATTTCGGTCAGTCGGTCCATACTCGTTCCCCAGATCTTGATTTCCGTCCTGACTATGGCGCTGAATCTGGGCGGAAACGGGGCAGACATGGGATAATATCAGGGATTTGAATCGGATCGTTTGCGTATGGGAAACGTAGAAACAGTGGTTTCCAAACTCGCCTCAGGCATTGTGATGCTGTGTTTTTCAGACAATCGCGCTAAGATCTCACATTGAGAATGGCATTTTTGTGACCAGGGAGGAGATCATGAGAACCTTTTTCGCCATTGCTGCGCTTTGCCTTTCGGTGGGCTTTGCGCATGCCGGAGGAGAGACCCCATCGAATCCTGATGCAAAGGTCTATTTCGTCAACCTGTCGGATGGCGATACCGTGCAATCACCGGTCACGGTTGTCTTTGGCCTAAGCGGCATGGGCGTCGCACCCGCCGGAACCGAGAAAGAAAACACCGGGCACCACCACCTGTTGCTTGACCGTCCCCCGCTGGGTGAAGGCGAGGATGGCGCGGATGAGTTGGCAAATGGTTTGCCCGCCGACGATAATCACATGCACTTCGGAGGCGGTCAGACCGAAGTAACGCTGGATCTGGCGCCGGGCCAACACACCCTGCAATTGGTTCTGGGCGACGCCGGGCATGTGCCGCATTCCCCGCCGATTGTATCCGAGGTGATCACGATCACCGTGGAATAGCCGCAGGTCGTTGAAACCGTCCGTTCGGTTCATGTGATGGAAAGGCATTTACATTTTCGGCGCACTTAGTGAATCTGCCTGCATTTGCAGGGGGGTAATAATGTCGCTGGAATTCTTCGTCACATCATTGATTGTTGTTTTGCTGCCGGGTACCGGCGTCATCTATACTTTGGCTGTCGGTCTTGGGCGCGGGTTTCGCGCAAGTCTCGCCGCAGCCTTCGGATGCACACTTGGGATCGTTCCGGCGGCCTTGGCCAGCATCATCGGACTTGCAGCCTTGCTGCACACCAGTGCCGTCGCGTTTCAACTCATCAAATATCTTGGCGTCTTGTACTTGTTCTACATGGCATGGGGTATCCTGAAGGACGGCGGTGCCATGGATGTCGCGGCGGAGAAATCCGCAAAAAGCGACTTTGGAATTGCCGTGACAGGAACGCTGATCAACGTTTTGAACCCAAAGTTGTCGCTATTCTTCCTGGCCTTTCTGCCTCAATTCCTGCCGGCGAGTGCAGCAAATGCAGGAATGGAATTGGCCAAACTGGCGCTGGCCTTCATGGCCATGACATTTCTTGTTTTTGTCGGGTATGGCGCATGCGCCGCACTGGCGCGGGACTATGTGATCCGGCGCCCTGCTGTGATGGCGTGGATAAAGCGGTGTTTCGCAACCGCTTTTGGTGCCTTGGGTGCAAAGCTCGCGCTGTCGGACTGAAGACACTCTGAACGAGTGGCTTCAGAACTCCGCGGCAAGGCGTGTGCCCTGATTGATTGCGCGTTTGGCGTCCAGTTCCGCGGCCACATCCGCGCCGCCGATCACATGCGGGGTGATCCCGCGTTCGATCAGCGCGTCGGCCAGCGACCGCTCGGGCACCTGTCCTGCACACAGAACGATCGTATCCGCCTTGATGACGGTCGGATCGGCTCGCTCTTCTCCGAACGAGACATGCAGCCCCTCGTCGTCGATGCGTTCATAGTTCACGCCGCCGACGAAGTTGACATCCTTCATCTTCAGCGTGGCGCGGTGGATCCAGCCGGTGGTCTTGCCCAGCCCCTTGCCATGCGCCTGCTTCTTGCGTTGCAACAGCGTGACCTGCCGCTTGGGCGCCTCGGGCTGCGGGCCTTCGGGCGCCAGGCCTGCGCGGTGCTGCTCGGGGTCGGCGACGCCCCATTCCTTCATCCACAAGGGCAGGTCGGTGGTGGGCGAATGGCCTTCCTCCAACAGGTATTCCGACACGTCGAAGCCGATGCCGCCCGCGCCGATCACGGCCACCGATTTGCCCACCGGGGCCTTGTCGCGCAGCACGTCGACGTAGTTCACGACATTGTCGCTGTCCTCGCCCGGGATCTGCGGGTCGCGCGGGTTGACGCCCGTGGCGATCACCACCTCGTCGAACCCGACCAGATCGTCGGCGCCGACTTTGCGGCCCAGTTCGACCTTGACGCCCAGATCGTTCAGCATGGTGCGGTACCAGTCCACCAAGCCCCAGAACTCTTCCTTGCCCGGCACCTGCTTGGCCATGTTCAGCTGGCCGCCGATCTCGTCGGCTTTGTCAAACACGGTCACGTCATGGCCGCGCTCCGCCGCCGTCATCGCCGTGGACAGGCCCGCCGGACCCGCGCCCACGATGGCCACGCGCTTGGGCGTGGCGGCCTTTTCGATCACCAGCTCGGTCTCGTGGCAGGCGCGCGGGTTCACCAGGCAGGAGGTCAGCTTGCCGCTGAAGGTGTGATCCAGACAGGCCTGGTTGCAGGCGATGCAGGGCGCGATCCTGGCCGAGTCACCTGCCATCGCCTTGGCTACGAAATCCGCATCCGCCAGCATCGGCCGCGCCAGAGAGACCATGTCGGCACAGCCCTCGGCCAGCACCTGCTCGGCCACTTCGGGCGTGTTGATCCGGTTCGAGGTGATGACCGGAATCCCCACCTTGCCCATCAGTTTCTTCGTCACCCAGGCAAAGGCCCGGCGGGGCACCGATGTGGCGATGGTCGGAATCCGCGCCTCGTGCCAGCCGATGCCAGTGTTGATGATCGTGGCCCCGGCCTTTTCGACCGCTTGCGCCAGCTGCACCACTTCTTCGAAGGTCGAACCATTTGGTACAAGGTCGATCATCGACAGCCGGTAGATGATGATGAAATCGGTTCCCACCGCCGAGCGGGTGCGGCGCACGATTTCCAACGGCAGGCGCATCCGGTTCTCATAGGACCCGCCCCAGCGGTCGGTGCGCTTGTTGGTGTGGGTCACCAGAAACTGGTTGATGAAATACCCCTCGGACCCCATGATCTCGACCCCGTCATAGCCCGCCTTTTGGGCCAGCACGGCGGCGTTCACGATGTCGCTGATCTGTTTCTCGATGCCGTCCTCGTCCAGTTCGTTGGGGGGGAAGGGCGAGATCGGCGATTTCACCGGGCTGGGCGCCACGCATTTCGGCCCATAGGCATAGCGGCCCGCATGCAGGATCTGCATCGCGATCTTGCCGCCCGCGTGATGCACACGGTCGGTGACGACGGAATGGTTTGCCACATCCTTGTCGCTGGTCATCATTGCAGCCCCCGGCAGGACCGAGCCTTCGAGGTTCGGCCCGATGCCGCCCGTGACCATCAGCGCCACGCCACCGCGCGCGCGGGCGGCATAGAACTCGGCCACCCGGTTCCAGTCGCCGGTTTCCTCCAGCCCGGTATGCATCGAGCCCATCAGGACCCGGTTCTTCAACGTGGTAAAGCCCAGATCCAGTGGTGCCAGCATGTTTGGGTACACAGTCATGGCAAAACTCTCCCTCCTGAATTTGCGTGATAGATTGACGTTCGCGTAAACTTTGTCACGCGAAACCCCACGTCACCCTCTTTGCTGTTGCGCCGGTGATTGCTAGAGGTGGGCGAAACAACACGATGAGGCCGCGCATGACCCCCGAAGAAATTGCCAAACTGCCCTATCGCCCCTGCGTCGGGCTGATGCTGATGAACGATCAGGGCCAGATCTTCGTCGGCCAGCGCAACGACCGGTTCGAGGACGCCTGGCAGATGCCACAAGGCGGCGTGGACAAGGGCGAAGACCCTCGTGATGCGGCCTTGCGAGAGCTGTTGGAAGAAACCGGTGTAACCGGTGATCTTGTGGAAATCGTGGCCGAGACCGAGGGCTGGCTGCCCTATGACCTGCCGCATGACATCGTGCCCAAGATCTGGAAGGGCCGCTTCCGCGGGCAGGAGCAGAAATGGTTCCTGATGCGGTTTCTGGGAACCGACGACCAGATCGACATCGAAACAGACCACCCCGAGTTTACCCGCTGGAAATGGCAGGACCCCGAGCGCCTGATCGCCGAGATCGTGCCCTTCAAACGCGAGGTCTACGAGCGCGTCATGGAGGCCTTTCGTGGGTACCTGTGCTAAATAACGCTGTCGTAATTCCGCGGGGATCCCGGCTCAGGCATTCTGTTTTTCGTAGACAGGCGTGCCGTCGGGCTCATAGCCGATGACCCCCGGTTCCCACCACCAGATCGGGTTCGCCTTGAAACTGCCGCGCGCATCCAGCCGGTCGAGCAGCGCCGAAACCTTGCCATACCGGTCCAGCTTCAGATCCACCCCAAGCGGCCGGGCCTGCACGAAACGCACATGGGCGGCCAGAAAGATATCCTGCATCGACAGGTAGCCCGGCACGAAACCACCCTCGCCGGTCAGCCGGTCCTCCAGCCAGCCCAGGATATGGGCCAGCTTCTCGGCCGACCGCTGCAAATGCGCGTTCTGGTCTACGCTCACGCCGGACCATTTCATTTGCGAGATGGTCGTGGCCGCGTTTCCGAAGGTCTGGATGGTCGAGAAAACCAGCTTGTCCTGCCACTGCGCGTCCCCGGGCCGAAAGGCAAAGGGCGCCAGTTTCGGCGCGGCCTGCGGCCTGTCCGGATAGGTCGACAGCAGGTATTCGACGATGGTGCCGCTTTCCCACAGCACAAGATCGCCGTCCCAGAATGTCGGCACCTGCAATGTCGGAGTCGCCTGCGCGCGTTGCTTGGCGCTGGGCGTGGTGATTTCCTCTCGTCTTTCGTAATCCAGCGAAAGTTCGTCCAGAACGATCCTGACCGCCCTTGCAAATGGCGATCCCGTCGTGAACAGCAGTGCTCTCATGACGGCCCCCTTTTTTGATGCGAAAAACATAACGCCGTCAGAGCTAGCCCTGCCAGCAAAAAAGGGGCGTCGCGGCCCGGTGTTCAGGCCGCGCTCGCAGGGTCGAGCCGAATTTTTTCCCGAAGAAAGGCGCGGGAAACCCGCGTCCTCAAACCAACCCTTCTTCCCTCAGCAGCTCCAGCATGTTCGCCTCGGGGCGGGGGCCGATATGGCTGATGACCTCGCGGGCGCAGACATTGCCGATGCGGGCGCAGGTCTCGTAATCGCGTCCCGTCGCCATGCCGAACAGGAACCCGGCGGCAAACTGGTCGCCGGCACCCGTTGCGTCAACGGGGATGACCTTCTCGACCGGTACGTCAATGCGGGCATCACCGTTCATAACCGTCACCCCGTCACCCGAACGGGTGCAGACCACCAGCGGGCAGATCGCCGACGTGCGCCGCAGCGCCTCTTCCAGGTCGTCGGTCTCGAACAGGGATTTGATCTCGGCCTCGTTGCCGATCACGAAATCCAGCTCGTTTTCAATCAGCAGCAGGAAATCCACACGATGCCGTTCCACACAGAACGGGTCGGAAATGGCGATCCCGGCCTTGCCGCCACCCTTGTGACAGGCACGTGCGGCCTCAAGGAATGCCGCCTTGCCTTTTTCCTTGTCGAACAGATACCCCTCGAGAAACATGATCTGGCTGTTTCCTGCGACCTCATCCGGAACGTCCTGAGACGACAGTTCCGAGGAAATGCCCAGATAGGTGTTCATCGACCGCTCGCCATCAGGCGAGACAAAGATCATCGAGCGTGACGTGGGCAATTCGCCACCCGGAACAGGCGGGTTCACGAAGTCGACGCCATCTTCGTTCATCGCATCTGCATAGAACCGGCCCAGAGCGTCATCGTGTACCCGGCCGATAAACGCTGCATCCAGCCCAAGCGCGCCTGCGCCCGCAATTGTATTAGCTACTGAGCCGCCCGGCGTTTGAACTCGGCTTTCCATCGAGGCGTACAGCACCTCGCCGCGTTCCTGTTCGATCAACTGCATGATGCCTTTTTCGATGCCCATCAGCTCCAGAAAGCTGTCATCGGCCTGGGAAATCACGTCCACAACGGCATTTCCGATGCCGGTCAGTTGATAAGTCTTCATAGGGTTTTGTCCTCGAATTGGCAGAGATCACGGATGATGCAGGTCGGGCATTGCGGCTTGCGCGCCTTGCAGTGGTACCGGCCATGCAGGATCAGCCAGTGATGCGCATGAAGTTGAAAGACAGCGGGAATATTGTCTTCGATGGCGCGTTCGACCGTGTCCACATCCTTGCCGGGGCAAATACCGGTGCGGTTGCCGACGCGAAAGATATGGGTGTCCACCGCCTGCGCCGGTTGCCGCCACCACATGTTCAGAACCACGTTGGCCGTCTTGCGGCCCACACCCGGAAGGGATTGCAGGGCAGCCCGGGAATTGGGAACCTCGCCACCATATTCGTCAACCAGGATACGGCTGAGCTTGATGACGTTCTTGGCCTTCTGGCGGAACAAGCCAATGGTCTTGATGTGCTCGATCAGGCCGTCCTCGCCCAGATCCAGCATCTTTTGCGGCGTGTCGGCGATCTTGAACAACTCGCGCGTCGCCTTGTTGACGCCCGCATCCGTGGCCTGCGCCGAAAGGGCCACGGCGACGACCAGAGTATAGACGTTCACATGCTCCAGCTCGCCCTTGGGTTCCGGGTCGGCCTCTTGAAAGCGCGTGAAAATCTCGCGGATCGTATGATAGTCGAGTTGCTTTGCCATCCGGGCCTTAATGCCGTCCACCGCGCCCTGACACAAGCACAAAGCCAATGCGCAAGTTCCGGGTCGCGGCAGCGTGGCCGTCGCGCTATGGTTTTGTCAGATGATGAGGTGGAACCATGAACGTCCAGACCCCAGAAAGCGGTTATCATTACAACGTCATGCGCCGGGCAATCGAGTTGATCGATCAGGGCGGTGAAGGCCTGAGCCTTGATGAACTGGCACGCCAGATGGATATGAGCCCGGCCCATTTCCAGCGTTTGTTCTCGCGTTGGACCGGAGTGTCACCGAAACGGTATCAACAATACCTGACGCTGGGCCATGCGAAGGCATTGTTGCGTGAACGGTTTACGACATTGGAAACGGCCCACAATGTGGGCCTGTCCGGCAGCGGGCGTCTGCATGATCTGTTCCTGAAGTGGGAATCGATGAGCCCCGGCGAATATGCCCGCAAGGGCGAAGGCCTGACGATCTATTGGGGGTGGTTCGAATGCCCCTTTGGCCCTGCGCTGGTCATGGGGACCGACAAGGGCATCTGCGGCATCGCCTTCGGTGCCGAGACCGGCGAAGAGGCCGCGATGGAAGATATGATCTCGCGCTGGCCCAGGGCAACGTTTGTCGAAGATCCGATGCGCCTGCGTCCTTGGGCGCTGAGTGCTTTTGGCGCTGCCAGCGACCGGTTGGAGCCGACACCGGTTTTCCTGATCGGATCACCTTTGCAAATCAAGGTGTGGGAAGCGCTGATGCATATCCCGTCCGGGCAGGTCACGACCTATTCCGAGATCGCCCAGCGAATCGGCTCGCCGCAAGCCGTTCGCGCTGTGGGAACGGCAGTTGGCCGCAACCCGGTCAGTTGGTTGATCCCCTGCCATCGGGCATTGCGCAAATCAGGGGGTCTGGGGGGCTATCACTGGGGCTTGCCTGTCAAGCGTGCCATGCTGGCCTATGAGGCGGCGCAGGCAGACGCCTGATTGACATACGGCCCGGCCGCTGCCAAAAGGCACCTCAGGTTCGGGTCCCCTGCCGTTCGCGGCCATTGGCTTTGGTGAAACCCGGTTTGAAAAGCATCTGTTGCCCTTTCCCGGCGCGCGGATGGAAATGCGAGCCCCGTCCTGACTTCGCGCCCGTTTAAGGAAACGAGGCACATGATGACACGATCCCGAACCGTTGCTCCGATTGAAGAGCTGAAAGCGCAGGCGAGACGCCTGCGGGAAGACTTGAAAACGAAGGGCGTTTCGCTGTCGCACAGTGCGGCATTGGAACTGCTGGCCCATCAGCATGGCGTTCGAGACTGGAACACTTTGCACGCAATGGCCGGAAACCGGATGCATCTGCGCGTGTGTGATCGGGTCGAAGGGCGCTATCTGGGTCAGGCGTTCACGGCCGAAATTCGCGGTCTGACCATGCTTGGCGATGGCGCGCGTCGCCGAGTGACCCTGCATTTCGATACGCCGGTAGATGTGGTGCGCTTTGACAGCTTTTCTGCATTTCGACAGCGCGTCACCGGAGAGATTGGGTGGGACGGTCAATCCCAGCGCCGCACGTCCGATGGCGTGCCCCAGCTTGTAGTGCGGCCCCTATAGGGGGTTGCGGGCGGGGCCAACCGCGTTGCCCCGCCCGATCTGTCTGCTTAGCAGGTAAAGTTACTCTGCCGCCCAACCACCGACAGCTTTGATCTCGAGGAAGTCCTCAAGCCCAAAGACGCCGCCTTCACGCCCGTTGCCGGATTGCTTCATGCCGCCGAACGGTGAGCCCGCGCTGCGCGATTGTCCGTTCATTTCGACCATGCCCGAGCGCAGCGCCCGCGCCATGCGATTGGCACGCGCGCTGTCCTGCGTCTGAACATAGTTGGTCAGGCCATAGGGTGTATCATTGGCGATTTCGACAGCCTCTTCTTCGGTGTCGAAGGGGATCATGGTCAGAACCGGGCCAAAGATTTCTTCGCGGGCGATGGTCATCTGGTTGTTTGCATCGGCAAAGACCGTGGGGCGGACATAGTAGCCCTTGTTCAGCCCCTCTGGCCGTCCGGTGCCACCTGCGACCAGCCGCGCCCCTTCATCGATGCCTTTCTGGATCAGGTCCTGAATCTTGGTCCACTGAACTTCATTCACCACCGGGCCGATATGGCGGCCTTCCTCTGTGGCAGGGCCAACCTTGACCATGTTTGCGACCTCGGCCGCGGTTTCCACAGCCTTGTCATAGATCGGGCGTTGCACCAGCATCCGGCTGGGGGCGTTGCAGCTCTGGCCGGTGTTTTGCATCATGTGCAGCACCCCACGCTTGACCGCTTTTTCGTCCGCGTCCTCAAAGATGACGTTGGCCCCTTTGCCTCCAAGCTCAAGATGTACTTTCTTGAGGGTATCAGCCGCATTTTTGGAAATCGCGGTGCCTGCGCGGGTCGAGCCGGTGAAGCTGACCATGTCCACATCCGGATGGCCCGAAAGTTGCGAACCAACACCCGCGCCGTCGCCGTTGACCAGATTGAACACACCGGGCGGGAAGCCTGCCTCGTCCATCATCTCAGCAAAGATCATCGCGTTCAGCGGGCTTTGTTCCGACGGTTTCAGCACCATCGTGCAGCCCGCAATCGCAGCAGCCCCAACCTTGAGCGTGATCTGGTTCATCGGCCAGTTCCACGGCGTGATCAAAGCGGCAACGCCAACCGCCTCGTAAATGATGCGATCATTCGGCGCATGATCCCCCAGCGGGCGTTCAAATTCAAACGACCTGGCGGCGCGGATGAAGTTCTTCAGGTGATAGATGCCGGCACCCGCCTGCGCCGAGCGCGCCAGATCGATCGGGGCGCCCATTTCCAACGACATCGCCTGCGCCAGATCCTCTGCCCGGGTTGCATAGAGTTCGACCAGTTTTTCCACCAGCGCGATGCGGGTTTCCACTGGCGTGGCCATCCAGCCCGGCAGGGCGGCCTTGGCCGCGGCAACGGCCGCATTCGTGTCGGCTTCGGCGCCAAGCGAGATCACGGCGCAGGGGTCTTCGGTCGACGGGTTGATGACCTCGAAGTCATTGGGCTGCGATGGGGCCACCCACTGACCATTAATATAGAAATCCCGCTTTTCGATCATCCTGAGCCCTCCTGAAGGTCTGCCTGAAACCGGCTGTTCGGGGACACTCTGTCACCCATGCACAGGCTGAGCAATAGTGAATTTGATCAAATTATTTTCTGGCAATGCCCACGAATTCCGTATCCCCAAGCGTGATGGGCGGTTTAACCTGCACACAAAGTGATTAGGTTCCAAACAACCGATTCAGGTTTTTCACAGAGAAGGAGATGCCCCATGGGTTTGCGTATCAACGACACCGTTCCGAATTTCACGGCAGAAACGGATCAGGGCACCATTCAGTTTCACGACTGGATTGGCGACAGCTGGGCCATTCTGTTCTCGCACCCAAAGGATTTTACACCTGTTTGCACCACCGAGTTTTCGGCCGTTGCGCAGTTGAATGACGAATGGGCCGCGCGCAACACCAAGGTGATCGGCGTATCGGTCGATGGTGTCGAAGACCACAAAAAGTGGAAGAAGGACATCGAGGAATATGGCAAGGCCAAACCCGGCTTTCCGATCATCGCCGATGACGGTCTGGCTGTGTCCAAGGCTTTCGACATGCTGCCTGCCGAAGCATATCTGCCCGACGGCCGTACACCGGCTGACAGTGCCACGGTGCGTTCCGTCTTTATCATCGGCCCGGACAAGCAGCTAAAGCTGTCGATGACCTACCCGATGACCGTGGGCCGGAACTTTGCCGAAATTCTGCGTGCGCTTGACGGTTTGCAGATGTCGGCCAAGGGCGTTGCGACACCTGCCAACTGGGTGCCGGGTGAAGACGTGATCATCCCGCCAACCGTGTCGAACGAAGACGCCAAGGCCAAGTTTGGCGAGTTCGAAACGATCTTCCCCTATCTGCGCAAGACCAAAGCGCCGTCGTAAGCCGGTTGCCGGGTCAGGGGGGCTGTCTGCCCCCCATCGTGCCCGCTGGCACGATTCCCCCCGAGGATATTTTTTCGCCAGATGAAGCAGGCGGTTGTTGCAGTTCGGGCGACCACCGAAATGTCCTACCCGTGCTGTATTTTCGGGGTTTTCCGGGTGCCCCCGCGCCTGAGGCGCGAAGGCAAAGAGGGGCAGGAAACCGGAGAGAAACCTGACACCCGAAGCAATCAGAAATTATGGCGAATTCCGAAATTGATGCTGAAAGTATCCAGATCGTCCTCTACGTTGCCGGTCAAAGCTCCGTTGGGGGCCAGGCGCTGCGACGAAACAACAAAGGCACGGGCGTAACGGGCATCAACGGTGAACGCTGTCGACGCGTTGATGTCATATGCCACACCGGCGATCAGCTGGGCGGCCAAGGTGGTGTCGGAGTCGTCCAGCGCCACACCCGGCCCGTAAGAAAAATCCAGATCCGAATAGGTGGCCCCCAGACCAAACCCGGCAAACGGTGTCAGCACACCGGCCTGTTTGAAATCGAACAGTAGATTGGCAAATAACGAGGTTTGCGTGACGTCGCCCGAGATATTGCCCTCGGGCCCCGGACCATTGCCGGTAAAGTTCACACCATCCACGTCACTTTCGCTGTAAGACAGTTCCAGCTCGATCCGCGTTCCGATGATATCGTTGGACCATTGCGGGATTTCCTTGCCTATCGCGAGGCCCAGTCCGAAACCTGCGTCGAATTCGGTATCGACCGATTGCGTCGCGCCACCGATCGTCCCGGTGAAATCGCTGTCCTGTAGCTGGCTGTAGCCGATGAAGCCGTGAATATAGGTGCCGTCGCCCAGGCTCTGCGCGGCAAGCGCCGTTGCGCTGATCGCCAGAGCCGAAGAGGCGAGAATGAGGCGCGTGAACATAACCATCTCCAGTGTTCCAAAGTCCGCATGCCATGGATGTGGACGAGGCTGGCCCAAAAAGAAAGGCGCCGGGCCTTCACTTCGTTTCACAGGTTTTTAGGAATGTGTGAGTGAATAGACATGAGGTTCTGCCACTGTTTCAGGGCACATCCCTGATCAACGGTTCTGACAGGAGTTCGTCGACAAAAAAACTGAGCAACTGCACCCTGCTGGAAACGCCCGCCTTTCGATAGACCGCGGCGCTTTGGGCCTTGATCGTCCCTTCTTTCGTCTGTCGCATTCCGGCGATTTCCGCGATGGAAAGACCCTTGATCGTCAGCATGGCGACGTCACGCTCAGCATCACTGAGCTGCCACTCGCTGAACTGGGTTTCGATGACCTGGGCAAAGGCCCCTTGCGCCACTTGCAGTTGCCGCTGCATGTCGCGCACCCGTCTGGACTGGGAACGGATCAGGGCGATCGTGGCGCTCAGGCCGCCGACAAGCGCCAGCGACAGAAACAGTTCGAACGAATGAAGATGACGAAACCCTGCGCCGTCACCGCCTGTCCAATCCAGCACCGCATCCGTCATGAAAAAGGCGGCGCAGAGGGCCTGCACCACCAGAAGGAGCCAGAGCAAAGACGTTTGAGGTACTTTCATGCGGCCCCTTGGACGTTGCAGGTTCAGTCGTCGTCCTCTTCGAGCTCGATGGCTGTCACCACCCCGTCCGTGTCAGACAGAACCAGTTCAGTTTCCACGCCATCCTTGGTGAGTTCAACCTCGATCTTCCCACCTTCGAATTCGATCTCTTCGATCTGGTACCCCTGGGCTTCAAGCGCCGTGCGGATATCGGCTTCGCTTGTGCCCAGTTTGTCGCCCAGTCCGACATTGGCCAAAGCAAGAACCGGTGCGGTTGCGATCAATCCCGTCAGTGTCAGCAGTTTCAAGGTTTCCATATCGCATCTCCTTTTTTCGTTGTGGCGATGCGGTCGAACTGGGGATGGCAGCGGACACCTGCGATTGGTTTTTGGTTGAAACAGGGCGAATGGAACCAAGGTTTATGCCATTTGCGGCCGTTTGCGCGCGTCAGGTTCAGATTGCAATCAAGTTGTGATAGTTTGTTTTGCGGAAACATACGGGCATGTGACCAACGATGTCGGGCTTTCTGACTGTCCTGAACAGGAGAAAACCATGGCTTTTACAGATTGGTACGTCGAGGGAGAAAGCTTCGGAAACTGCAACTGCGGCTATGCCTGCCCCTGCCAGTTCGAGGAATTGCCGACGCATGGCGATTGCCGCGGCTTCGAGGTGCTTGAAATATCCTCCGGATATTTTGGCGAAACGGATCTGAGTGGAACCAAGGCTGCGTTGATCTATGCATGGCCCGGGCCAATATTCGAGGGTGGCGGCGAAATGCAGGTGATCGTCGACCCCGCGGCCTCACCGGCGCAGCGCGATGCGCTGGAAAAAGTCTTTCACGGCGAAGAAACCGAAGAGATGGCAACCCATTGGTACGTGTTCCGGGCCATGTGTGAGACGGTGCACGACACGCTGTACCTGCCTATCAAGCTTGAGATGGATATCGAAGGACGAACGGCCAGCGTTGCCGTTGGCGACGTTCTAAAGTCGACCGGGCGCCCGATTCAGGCCCCGCATGGTGGCGGCGAACACCGCGTACGCATCGATATTCCCGGTGGGATCGAATTCACCATTGCCGAGATCGGCAGCGCCTCGACCCGAGCCGATGCGGCGATCAAACTGGATCTGAAAGACAGCTACGGCCAGTGGCACCTGTTGAAACATGGCCCCGGTGGTGTCGCGCACTGACCTGCGGTCAGGCGGCTTTCGCGGATTCACTGGGGCGGATCTTCCAGCCCGGAACCGCCAGATCCGCCGACAGCACCCGGACTTCGAAGGGTTTGAGGACCGGCAATGCGGTCGAACCGTAACAGCCTTCACCATTGGCCAGTTCCGGGAACAGTTCGAACAGCTCGCTTCGGGTGGCGGGTGCCATTGCCCTAAGGCTGGTGTCGCCGGGGTAAAAGGACTCGGACCAGATTCCTTCGACATTCACCAACTCATGCTGATCAAAGAGGATATGAATGTACTCCACCCCATGTGCGGGCGTTTCCTGAACGATGGTATGCCCATTGATCAGGCCCTTTGCGGGGGCCAGCATCGCCGCTTCGCAATGCATAAGCTCCATCATGGTCGAGGTCACGGCAATGCGGTGCTGTGGGGAAATGACGAGATCGCGGCTTGGGCTGTTCGGCCCGAAACAGCCCGCCTTGATCCGTACAGGGGACAAGTGCGTGTTTCGCCGCAACTCAGCCGCGGACAACCGGCGCTTGCCGATCCAGCGGACCGGGCGTGCATGGCCTCCGGCGGTGATGACCGGGTCGCCGGGCTCCAGCGCCTCGACCCGGCGCAGCCCAGTTGTTGTCTGGATCAGAGATCCTGAGGTAAAACACACGAAAGAAGGCAAAGTGTCATACGCGGATGGCGGCGCGGTGCCAGAAAAACTGGTGTCTGAAATCGTGTCATTCAGTTCGGCTTGACCCGAAGTGACTATGATGTAACGCGGGTTTGAAAACTGGATCAGGATGAACGTGACCGGCGCGCCATCGACCGTGCCTGTGTAGTTTTCGAAAGTACTGAAATTCTGGGTCGAGCCGGAAAAGCCGGGAAGAGACCCGAGGTCAAGTTGCGAGCTGCCATCCGGGTCGGGATCTTGCAGCAGGGCGTCATTATCCGTGACTTCGACCGAATACGCAGCAGTAATATCAACACTGCGGTTGCTGAACGGGTCTGCGCTGATTTCGTAAACAGTAATCGATGCCACGGTCGAACAGCTTCCTTGAAAACGGCAATATACCCCTTAAGGTTGAGCTAATACACGCAATAAGTGTTAATAATTGATTTACCAAAGTTGCGGCGCAGTTAACCGTCCTGCTGCCGCGCAAACAAAAAGGCCCCGGATGAAACCGGGGCCTTCCGCTGTGGGTCAGAGGGGCAGATTACTCTGCGCTTTCCTCTTTCTTTTCTTTCTTCTCGGGAACGATCTCTTCGCCGGTTTCCTGATCGACAACTTTCATCGACAAGCGGACCTTGCCGCGATCGTCAAAGCCCAGCAGCTTGACCTTTACTTCCTGACCTTCCTTCAGAACATCCGACGGATGGTTCAGGCGGCGGTTTTCGATCTGGGACACGTGGACCAGACCGTCGCGCTTGCCAAAGAAGTTCACGAAGGCACCGAAGTCGACGATCTTGACCACTTTACCGGTGTAGATCTGACCTTCTTCCGGCTCGGCCACGATCGAATAGATCATGTCATAGGCCTTCTGGATCGATTCACCATCGGGCGAGGCGATCTTGATGACACCGTCGTCGTTGATGTCGACCTTGGCACCCGAAACCTCGACGATCTCGCGGATGACCTTACCGCCCGAGCCGATCACTTCGCGGATCTTGTCGGTCGGGATGTTCATGGTCTCGATGCGCGGGGCGTGGACCGAGAAATCGTTGGTCTCGGACAGGGCTTTGCCCATCTCGCCCAGAATGTGCATCCGGCCTTCTTTGGCCTGTGCCAGAGCGGTTTCCATGATCTGCGGCGTGATGCCGGCAACCTTGATGTCCATCTGGAGCGAGGTGATGCCGTTTTCGGTGCCCGCAACCTTGAAGTCCATGTCGCCCAGGTGGTCTTCGTCACCCAGGATGTCGGTCAGAACAGCGTATTCACCGTCATCTTCCAGGATTAGACCCATGGCCACACCGGCAACCGGTGCTTTCAGCGGAACACCCGCATCCATCATCGACAGCGAACCGCCGCAGACAGAGGCCATCGAGGACGAGCCGTTGGATTCTGTGATCTCCGACACCACGCGGATGGTGTAGGGGAAATCGGTCGGCGCAGGCAGAACCGCCTGAAGCGCGCGCCATGCCAGTTTGCCGTGGCCGATCTCGCGACGGCCGGGCGAACCAACGCGGCCAACTTCACCCACCGAATACGGGGGGAAGTTGTAGTGCAGCAGGAAGTTCGATTTGAAATTGCCGTGCAGCGCGTCGATGAATTGCTCATCGTCGCCGGTGCCCAGCGTGGTCACGGCCAGCGCCTGTGTTTCACCGCGGGTGAACAGGGCAGAACCGTGGGTCCGGGGCAGAATCGAGGTTTCCGCAACGATCGAGCGGACATCGGTGGTCGAACGACCGTCGATCCGCTTGCCGCCCCTGACGACGTCGCCGCGCAGAATGCCGGCTTCCAGCTTTTTCATCGCGGAACCGAGGTTGCCGTCTTCCAGCTGCTCTTCGGTCAGCGCCTCTTTGATCGCTTCGCGGGCGGCGGCAACGGCGGCGGTGCGCTCTTGCTTGTCGGTGATCGCGAAGGCGGCGCGCATCTGCTCTTCACCGGCGGCCTTAACGGCGGCATAAAGCTCGGAGTAATCCGGCGCCTGGAAGTCAAACGGCTCTTTCGCGGCTTCTTCCGCCAGCGAGATGATCAGGTCGATGACCGGTTGGATCTGCTCATGCGCAAAGTTCACCGCACCCAGCATTTCCGCTTCGGACAGTTCGTACGCTTCCGATTCCACCATCATCACGGCGTCTTTGGTGCCGGCCACAACCAGGTCCAGACGCTGTTCGGGGTTCAGGCGCAGGTCCTGCATGTCGTCCACGGTCGGGTTCAGGACATATTCACCGTCGGTGTATCCCACGCGGCAGCCCGCGATCGGGCCCATGAACGGTGCGCCCGAGATGGTCAGAGCAGCCGAAGCAGCAATCATCGCAACGATGTCGGGATCGTTGACCAGATCGTGGCTCAGCACGGTACACATCACCAGGACTTCGTTTTTGAAGCCGTCAACGAACAACGGACGGATCGGACGGTCGATCAGACGCGCGGTCAGCGTCTCTTTCTCGGTCGGGCGCGCTTCGCGCTTGAAGAAGCCACCCGGAACCTTGCCAGCGGCATAGTATTTCTCTTGGTAATGCACGGTCAGCGGGAAAAAGTCCTGACCGGGCTTCTGTTCCTTGGCGAAGGTCACGTTGGCCATGACGCTGGTTTCGCCCAGGGTGGCAATCACGCTGCCGTCAGCCTGACGGGCAACCTTGCCGGTTTCCAGTGTAAGCGTTTCCTCGCCCCACTGCATCGATTTCTTCGTTACATCAAACATATGCGTATCCTAGATGGGAGCACTCCCGCCCCTGCGGGTCTCCCGTTTTGCGTGGCGGCCCCATTGCCGCCGACCCCAATTTATCTTCCATTCGAGTGCCGGGGTCAGGGCACAACGTCTCAGATACCGCGCGCATACATGAGAATGCGTTGGAAGGAAAGCGAAACTGCATCGGATGGCCGTTTCATGCCGGGGCTGGCTTGTGCTGCCACCGGGTGCAAAAGTGTCAAGCCCGAACAACGTTCAACTTATCAAGTCGCTGTTGGTTCTTCAGGTCCGGGGTTACGGGAACCCGGAACAGCATGTAGCGCTAACATATCCGCAATCGAATGCATTTTGTAAAAATATGAAGGCAGTATAAGCTCTTATCACTAAGCCTGCGGTCGAAATGACGGAAACGCGCCAAGGGGGTTAACTAACTCATTCCCGTCCGCCGACCGAATACCTTGGCGTTTGCAGACAGCGAACAGAAGGGCAATCGAATGGCACAAACAAAGAAGATGCTGGATCCGGACCCCCGGATCTACGACTTCGAAACGGAATATGAACTGGGGCAGGATAACGTCCGGCCGTTTGGCTTGGACATTCACAACCCGGTCTTTCTGATCTCGAGTATCATGATCTTTGCGTTCGTTCTGATCGCATTGGCCAACCAAGAGGCCGCAGCTACGTTTTTCGGCTGGCTCCGGCCTTGGCTAACCAGCACGTTCGATTGGTTTCTGGTCCTTTCGGTAGATGCAATCACCCTGTTTTGCCTCGTTCTGATCATCCTGCCCGTCGGCAGTGTGCGGATCGGCGGCAAGGACGCCAAGCCTGATTATTCCTACGCCGGATGGATCGCGATGATGTTCGCCGCCGGTATTGGTATCGGTCTTTTGTTTTTCGGTGTGATGGAGCCGGTCTACTACAACTTTGCCGAAGACGGGAATGCGCGCCCACTGGGTATCGATATCGCTGTTCCGGGCAATGAGTATATCGGCGTTGTTGGAACCATTCACCATTGGGGGCTGGAAGGCTGGGCGGTTTACGCCGCAGTCGGCCTGAGCCTGGCGATTTTCAGCTACAATCTGAACCTGCCCCTGACTTTGCGTTCGGCCTTCTATCCAATTCTGGGTGAACGGGTCTGGGGCTGGTGGGGCCATATCATCGACACGTTGGCGGTTTTTGCCACGTTGTTCGGATTGACCACATCGCTCGGTCTGGGTGCTCAGCAGGTTGCCGCTGGCCTATACGAGGTCTTCGGCATCGAACCCAGCCCCACCGTCGTGGTTCTGCTGATCATTGGTATTACATTGATCGCGCTGGGCTCGGTTTTGCTGGGCATGGATGCGGGCGTCAAACGGCTGAGTGAGATCAATATGATCATGGCCGTGGGGCTGTTCCTTTTCGTCATCGCTGTAACGGGCATTGGCACCGCCATCGCGCGGTATTTCAACGTGATGACTGATTACGTGCTGCACCTGCCCGCGCTGTCGAACCCGTTCGGACGGGAAGACACCAGCTATTTCCACGGTTGGACGACCTTCTACTGGGCGTGGTGGATCGCATGGTCACCGTTTGTTGGCATGTTCATTGCCCGCATTTCAAAGGGCCGTACGGTGCGCGAGTTCGTAATCTGTGCGCTGCTGGCGCCAACAGCCGTCTGTGCCCTGTGGATGTCGACCTTCGGTGGCGCAGCCATCGACATGTTGAACGCAGGCGGAGCAGAAGGTGTGCGCGCGACCGTGATCGACAGCTACGCCCCCGAGGGAGCGCTGTTCGGTTTCCTGAAGGAGCTGCCGCTTTACGGCATCGTTGCCCCGATTGCCCTTGTCCTGATCGTCATCTTCTTTGTCACCTCATCCGATTCAGGGTCGTTGGTGATCGACACAATCACGGCAGGCGGCAAGATGGACGCGCCCGTGGTTCAGCGTGTGTTCTGGTGCACATTGGAAGGCCTGGTTGCCATCGCATTGCTGTTGGGAGGCGGTCTTTCCGCATTGCAGGGCGCGGCGGTTTCGACCGGCATCCCCTTTACGCTGGTGGTTCTGATAATGTGCTACTGCCTGTGGCTGGCGTTGAAATCAGAAAAGGCGAAAATGTAGAGCCGAAGATTTTTCCCATGGACGAGACGCCCGCCGATTGGTGGGCGTCTTCGGTTTTGTGGAGCCTGCATAAAGTGAAGAGATCTGCGCGGTGTCTTGACCGGAATTTTATACCCGTCAGCGCGAAGAAAACCGCACAGGTCGGGCTCTGCGCTTGATGCCGGATGCCGAACACCCGGGCGCAGGATGTCAGCAAAGCAGGGAAGCTGCCAACTTTACGCTGGCCGGGAAACTTGCCCGCTTTGCCGCATGTTCCGGAACATTGCTATTGCGTTGACATTGAATCCTCAGAATAGGACGTTCACGCGAAGAAAACCGCTTTGGACCACCCTTCGGAGGAATGAGTGTCAATTGTTGATGTCCTGGCTGCGCGCCTGATTGAAGATGTCAAATCCAATGACCTTTCAGGAAGCTTTCTGATGCTTGGGCGGCAGGATTGGATCGGTGCGCGCCGGTCTACGTCCGCCGCATTGTTCAGGGAAACCTTGCAGAAATACTTGCCCGGAGTGGCCGAAGCTGACCTTTGCAACCCGGATGATGGATATTCGGAAACGTTCTTTCGGAAACTTGGGTTCTTGGAAGTGGATTCGCTGGATTTTTCGGATTTCGAAGGTGCGAGCATCGTTCAGGATCTCGCGGGGGACTTGCCTGAAAATCTGGTTGGTCGGTTTGACGTTATCTATGACGGTGGAACATGCGAGCACGTGTTCGACTTGCCGACGGCCTACAGAAACATCGACAAGATGCTGAAGCCCGGGGGTGTGTTTATCGCACATTCGCCATCGAACAACTGGATCAATCACGGCTTCTATCAGATTTGCCCAGAGATCGTGTACGGTTTTTGGGTCAACGCCATGAACTATGAGGCTCTGAAATGCGTGTGGCAGCCATTGAGGCCATACGCCGCCCGTGACGTGGTGAAGATGACGGATCCCAACAAGACAAAGAAACGTCCGCGACCGCTGGGAACTTTTGGTCCGGGACTGCCTGTTCTTCTGGATTATGTGGTTCGAAAACCTGTTGCTGACACCAAGACAAGTACAAGTGTGTCGCAAAGTGACTATGCCACGCGCTGGGAAAACACGCAGAAAGCTTAGAACCAAGTGCCGCAACGGACATTCCCTGACGGCCACGGAATGCTCAGCTGCTCTGGCAAGTTAAGAGGGATGTATCGCTTGCGGCGGATCCAACGGAAAACGCCCGCCGGTTGGCGGGCGTTGAACCGGAAAACCCGGTTTCAGGTCATTTGCAAAAAAGCGCTTAGCGGCGGATGCCCAGCTTTTTGATCAGGTCCTGGTAACGTGCTTCTTCTTTGCCTTTCAGGTAGTCCAGCAGTTTGCGGCGCTGGGCAACCATCTTCAGCAGACCGCGACGACCGTGGTTGTCTTTCTTGTGGGTCTTGAAGTGCTCGGTCAAAGTGGTGATGCGCGAGGTCAGGATGGCAACCTGTACTTCAGGCGAACCGGTGTCGCCCTCTTTGGTTGCGAATTCTTTCATGACGCGTGCTTTTTCTTCAGCAGTGATCGACATCGGGGTCTCCTTCAAAGGTTAGAGTTGATGGCGCAGGCCGGGATGTCGTCCAGCACAGGCCCATGGAGAAAACCGCACCGATTCCGATGCGGATGGGCGCGTATAAGCGCATTTTCACCAAATGGCAAAGGGAATTTGCGGGCTCAGACCATCTGCCCGTACTGGGCCAGTTGCGCTTCGGTGATCAATTGTATGTCGGCCACCGTCATGCCTTGAGCCCCGTATACCTGCGCCACTTCCTGACCGTTGATCATGACCCGGGTCAGGTTGGCGTTTTCAGCGTCGGGTTCCACCTCGATCTCCGGGTCAGCCTCATCCTCCCAGGTGACAAGCAACTTGTCCTCACCGGGTTGGAATCCCATGACGGTCACGTCTTCGTCACCCGGGCTCAGCACGATGTCATCGGCGCCCTGCCCACCGTTAACCACATCCCCGCCGCCTGCCACAATGGTGTCGTCACCGGCGCCCCCATTCAGGAAGTCTTTTTCGGCTGCGCCTTCTTCGAGGCCAAAGACAAAGTCATCGCCGTCGCCGCCAAAGACCGTATCTTCACCTGCGCCACCGTTCAGGGCATCGTCTCCGAACCCGCCCTGCAACGCGTCATCATCGGCCCCGCCCGTCAGAGTATCGTCGCCCTGACCGCCATAAAGTTCGTCTTCGCCTTCGCCGCCATCCAGGGTGTCGTCCCCGAAATGGCCGAACAGGGCGTCGTCCCCCTCATTGCCGAACAGAAAGTCGTCATCCGCCTCTCCGTGCAGAACATCATCACCCTGACCACCCGAAATCGTGTCCGTACCTTCGCCCCCGTGCAGAACGTCATCGCCCTTGCCGCCGTCGATGGTATCATCGCCGCCAAACCCGTTGATCTGGTCAACACCGTCCTGACCGGTGACCTGGTCCGGGCCATCGCTGCCGGCAATCACGAGATCTCCTTCGAATTCAGAGATTACGGTGCCAGTGGATGGGGTTTCGATGTCGGGGTTTACCGGGTCTTCGACGTTTTCGCCAATATCAAGAAACTCTCCGGTGTCGGGTTCCGTTTCCGGGTCCTCGTTGGGCCCGTCCTCTGAAACGTCCTCGTCTTCGATCAGCATGTCGCTCATCGCGTATGCGGCACCGCCGATGGCGGCGAGTCCGATCAATCCGGCCAGAAACATGACACCTCTCCGATCGCAGAATGCTCCGAGGGTGAACATCCCATGCAATTGGCGATCGGGTCAAAGTCAAGTTATTGAAATGGTTAATACTTTATCACCATTGCTCGGGCTGTTGGCTGTAGGCGACATAAAGCGGGTGCTTGGGGTGGCCGTCTTTGGTCAAGCCCAGATGGAACAGCGGCTGGCCGGTGTTGCGCAACAAGGTCTCCACCGCCGGGCCCCGGTCCAGATGCGCACCATGGGTGCCCCAGGCGGCGATGACCTGATCGGCCCACCGAACACCTTCAAGAATGGCGGCGTCATTTTCCGGGCCTACCGGATCGGCAGCGGCACGCATCTTGCGCGGATCGGTGTCGCGCCAGGCAAAGATGTTGGTCACCTGAAACGCGCCGAACCCCAGCGCCCGGGCACGACGTTCGCAGCGTTCAACCGTCGGGTCGTTCTGCACTTCGGTCGCGGTAGACGGGTTCAACATGACAAACAGCGCCTTGCGCCCTGCCGGGTCCCACACGCGGGTCAGGCTATAGCGGTATTTCTCGCAGTCGGAGTAGATGGCGGTCGAGGGCGCATCGCCCTTGGTGTGCGTTCGGGTGATCATGCCTTTCGCCTAACACGCGGTTCAGGCGGCGAACACCCGGCTGGGATGCAATTCGCCTGATTTGTAAACCCCCACGGCCACGGCCTTGCCATCCAGCGAGGCCCATGCCTCGTCGCCGTATTCAACATCCGAGGCCAACACCATGCCCGGGTTGCCATTGCGCAGGCGGGTTGCGCCTTCGGGGGTGCATTTAAGCTCTGGCAGGTCGGACAGGCCGGCTTCCAGCGGGTGCAGATAGTCGTCCAGCGCCGTTGTCTTTGCCATTTCGTCGATCTGTTCGATGCTCACCCCGTCTTCGGCCTCGAACGGTCCGGACCAGATCCGGCGCAGTTCCCGGACGTGGCCGTGGCATCCCAGCGCTTCACCCAGATCGCGGGCGATCGAGCGGACATAACCGCCCTTGCCGCAGGTCATCTCCAACACCACGTGATCCGGGTCGGGGCGATCGACAAGGATCAGTTCCTCGACCCAAAGGGGCCGGGCTGTCAGTTCCACGTCTTCGCCGCCGCGGGCCAGTTTGTAGGCGCGCTGGCCGTCGATTTTCACGGCGGAAAACTTGGGCGGAACCTGCATGATGTCGCCCAGAAACGGGGTCAACGCCCGCTTGATGTCTTCGTCTGACGGGCGGGCATCGCTTTCGGCAATCACTTCGCCCTCGGCATCGTCAGTGTTGGTGGCCTGGCCCAGACGGACAGTGAAGGTGTAGGCTTTCAGAGCATCCGTGATGTAGGGAACGGTTTTGGTCGCCTCACCCAGAGCCACGGCCAGAACGCCGGTCGCTTCGGGGTCAAGCGTGCCCGCATGGCCCGCCTTTTTGGCATCCATCGCCCAGCGCACCTTGTTGACCACAGCGGTCGACGTCATGCCCGCGGGCTTGTCCACCACCAGCCAGCCGGAAATGTCGCGACCCTTGCGTTTGCGTCCCATATAGCACCTTCAATCTTGCTGAGGCGCGCGACCTAGCGGATCGCCATCGTCCTGTCAATTTCAAGGTGCGTCTTCGACCACACCCACGATCGGCCCCAGCGAAAACCCGACATCGGACCGATTGTTCGCGCGGTCATACATGCGAGAGATATTGCCATCGAAGAACAGCGCATTCGGAGTTTCCAGCACGTCGCGGAACAGACGGCCGAATTCGTGGAATGTGACGTAATCTTCGGAAATCACGAACACCGCACGGGTGCCATCGGTGCTGGTGCCCACCCCGTTGCGCACATAGTGCGAGGTCGAATCGGCCAGGAACCGGGGGTGCAATTCACCATCGATCACCAGCATCGGGCCGGATTGGCTGGCGAACCGGCAGTCGGGGGCCCGGTCGATGAAATCCAGCGTCTCGAACACGTCAGCGCGGCCCGCGCGGATGCAGAACACGCCGTTGGGCAGCAGGCCGAAATTGCCGGGGCCGGGGTTGGAGATCACCCGCATGACCTCTTTGCCGTTCTCGACATAATGGCCGACGGGCGAACGGTCATCGTGGTACATGCCCGCGTTCATGGCAAAGGCCAGACGCTTGCCGCCGGGGGCCAGCGCCTCGTTCACCGACGAGAAATGCCCCAGCAGATCCCCGTTTTCGTCGTTGAGAAACAGGCGCAGGTCTTCGTTTTCCGCGTCGACCTCGCAGACGGTATAGCGCTTGTCATCATGGGTCAGCTTTTCGCAAGTGACCGCAGAGGCTTGCGCGGCCCAGACAACCGCGCCCAATGTGACAAGTGCCCGGATCACTCGTCCAGATCGCGGCGCACCGCGTCCTGTTCGAACATGCGGCGGGTGTCGTCCAGACGATCGAACGTGTCATCAAGGCGGAACCGAAGATCGGGCGAGAATTTCAGGCCGACCTTTTTGCCAACCATGCGCCGCAGTTCACTTTTGTTGCGGGCGAGCAGATCGATCACGTCCTCCTGCCCTTTGCCGCCCAAGGGCAGCACATAGGCGGTGGCGATTTTCAGATCGGGCGAGGTGCGCACCTCGCCCACTGTGATCGACATGCGGTTCAGGTCGGGGTCGTGGACATCTCCGCGCGCTAGAACCTCGGACAGGGTGCGGCGGATCAGTTCGCCGACGCGCAGCTGTCGTTGGGACGGGCCGGGGCCATCGTGGAATTTGTTCTTTGCCATAATCCCCGATCTAAGCGCAAACCGGGGCTTTGCCAAGCGGGCGCGAACGAGGTAGGAGGCTTTGAGCAGTTTGCAGCAAGGGAATACCGCCATGACCCATATTCCGGGTATCGTCATCACAGGGGCTTCGGGCCGCATGGGGCAGATGCTGATCAAGACCGTAACCGACAGTGATCAGGCGCGTTTGGTCGGCGTGGTCGAGCGCACGGGGCATGACTGGGTCGGTCAGGATGTGGGCGAAGCCATGGGTGGCAAGGCGCTGGGCGTCAAAGTTACCGATGACCCGTTGGAAGCTTTTGCGCAGGCACAGGCGGTGATCGACTTTACCGCGCCCGAGGCGACGCTGGACTTTGCCGCTTTGGCCGCACAGGCGCGTTGCGTGCATGTGATCGGCACGACCGGCATGACGGATGAGCAGATCGCCGCGCTGGAACCGGCCTCGCGCCACGCGGTGATCGTGCGGGCAGGGAACATGAGCCTTGGCGTCAACCTGCTGGTGCAACTGACCAAGAAAGTCGCGGCTGCACTGGATGAGGATTTTGATATCGAAATCATCGAAGGGCATCACCATCACAAGGTGGACGCACCATCCGGCACCGCGCTGATGTTGGGCGAGGCCGCCGCCGAGGGGCGCGGCGTCAAACTGTCGGATGTGGCCGACCGGGGGCGGGATGGCATCACCGGTGCGCGCAAGCGTGGTGACATTGGCTTCCACGCCATTCGCGGTGGCGACATCGTTGGTGAACATGACGTACTGTTCGCCGCGCCCGGAGAGCGAATCGTTTTGCGCCATCTGGCCAGCGACCGCGCGATTTTTGCCCGCGGCGCGCTGAAGGCGGCACTGTGGGGGCAGGGGAAGGCGCCCGGTCAATATGACATGGTGGATGTGCTGGGGTTGTAGGCGCTTCCGTCAGATGTAGACGCGCACAAGGACATAGGTAAAGAAAACGGCGACCCAAAAGAGCACTGCGACAAGAATCGATGCGAAACCTAGCATAAATGATTGTAATAAATTGGCATTGGGGACGATCCTTATGCCATTGGGCACATTTAAGTCGTGGCACTTTTCAGCCATGAAAAAATAGTTGGCCGCCCCATAGGCGTTCAGAATCAGCCTTCTGCGTGATGGCGGAGAGCCGCGCGTTCTGATCCAGAACTCAATAAATTCATCTTTGAAGTTGAATATCGGGAAAACCGAAGCGAGCAAAATTGCTGCTGCCCAACTTGTAAGTGTCATGATTGTCACGAAACCAAACATGAACAGGAACAGGAGCCCCAAATTAAGTTCCTTTCGCAGTGCAACAGTTGCGTTTTGACAAGAGCAAAAACAGGCTTTCCAGAGGTACTTTTTTACCCTGTTCCAATTTAGTCCACTCGAATCTGGCGGTTTTGAGATGATTCCATCTACGTTCAGAGGATTTGCTGGGTTTTACGCGGTAGACGCTTTGTCTTGGGGCGCTAAGATCCAAGTATGCAAACCCTGAATTCTCGTGTGGCTATCGGGCTATTGCTGGCAGCGTTCTATCTGACTCTGCTGCCCTTTGTGATGCACGGGTTCGACACGATCGGCGTTGGGTTTTCGCAGGACGCCGCCCGGCACAGCTATTTGTTCGCTGATGGTAAGAATTTCGGCAATGCCGCGATGTTGGTGCACATTTTGGCAGGTACTTTTCTGGTCGCACTCGTCCCGCTTCAACTGTTGAAGGGGCTGCGGCTCAAGTACAATCGATTTCACCGCATGATGGGAGCTTGTCTGGTGGCGCTGGCATGGATCACCGGGCTGGCGGGCATGATCTATATTCCCCTGCGCGGAACCATCGGTGGGCCGCTGATGTCTGCCGCCTTTTTTCTGTACGGGCTGTGTCTTTTCACGGCTGCGCTGATGGTGGCGCGCAGGGCTTTGGAAGGGGATCGCGCAGGCCATTGGTCATGGGGATTGCGGTTGTTCTGGCTGGCGTTGGGGTCGTGGCTTTACCGCGTGCATTACACACTGTGGTATCTGCTGACCGGCGGGTGGGGGTCAGAACCCGATTTCTCGGGCCCGTTCGATCGGATTCAGAATTTCGCGTTCTTTGTGCCTTATCTGCTGGCCGTGCAGATTTGGATTGCACGCCGGCGCCCGAGGCATCAGGGGGCGTTGGTCACAAATCTCTGACTTTGTCTGCCCGCAGCGGGCAGGCCAGATAAACGCCGAACTCTTTGCCGATATCGGCGCTGACCCGCGCGTGGACCCGGCCCTGACGATCCAGAAAACGCTGGTTGTCCTCGACCGGGAAAATCCCCTCGTGCCAGATGCCGGGATGGATATAGAGCCCCTTTGACCCGTCACACCAGAACGCCACCACCTTGTCCGGGGTCAGATTGTCGCCAGGCAGGGCCGCGGGCACGATGAAGGGCTTGTTGTCCAGCGGCCAGAACATCTGCCCGCCATCGGGGTGATAGTTCATATGCCACAGCAACACTTGATCCCGTGGGGCCGTTTGTCGGTCGGTTTGCGCCTGCTGAGGGTCGGCGGACCAACCCAGCACGTAATGGCCTTTGACCGCCTCGTTCTCACCATAAAGCACGTCACCCTGCCAATCGCATTTGAACGTGCCTTCAACCCAGCCGCCTTCGTCACCCGTGCCGTCGTCAATCGGTCGCCAGCCCTGCTGCGGCCAGCGTACGATCTCGATTTCGAAGGTTCTGGGGTCGTCGACCAAACAGCCGTACCCCTTGACCGTGCTGTCCGTCGCCCGGATCAGAGGAACCTCGTGCCACGGCAGGGATGGCTTGGAACTGGCCTCGAAGATGTACTCGGGTGCGGTCATGATGCCCCCAGGTGCTTGTCGACCATGCGCTGCACCATAGGTGCGAAATGGGCGAAATCCGGTGTTTCCATATCCGCCCGTTTGCCGGCCTCATCCAGATACCGGACCTGAATGATGTCTTTCAGGTTCGGATTGGATTCGAAGGCGGCGACTTCTTCGGCGCTCATCGGGCCGCCTTGCAGTTCCAAGGTATGGACCGAGGCGGCAGAGAGGCGGTTGAAATATTCGGGCTTGGTGGCGCAGAGATACCGTTTGGCGGCCACGTGATATCGACAGCAATCGGTGATGACCGAAGGGAAGAACTGCTCCAGCACCTCAGCACCCGCATCTTCGTGGTGGCGATCTTCGGTATCATCGGGATGGTAGGTCCCGAACTCGGATGTGAAATGGCCGATATCATGCAACAAGGCGCCGACGATGATCTCTTCAGGCTGGCCGTTCTGTTCGGCGATGGTGGCGCCTTGCAGCATGTGCTGGGCCATGGTGACGGGTTCTCCAAGATATTCCTCACCGCCGCGGCGTTCGAAGATATCCCCGATGAAGGCGACGATATTGTCCCGGTTCAGGGTCGAGAAATCGGGCTTCATTCCGCTGCCTCCGGCTGCGTCATCTCCATCGCCGCCAGTGTGGACAGCAACCCGTCCTTGTCGGCATAGCATCCCTGCAACCAGCGCGAACCGGCACCGGAATAGCCCAGCCGCGCGTGCAGGACACGGGTGTTGTCGACGATGAAGCTTTCGCCCGGCTCCAGTTTGAACGACACGCCCATGGCCGGGTCGTCGATGATCTCGCCCAGTTGACGGTAAGCGGCGTAATAGGCCTCCATCCTGTCGAAAGGCACGTCCACGAATGGCGCTGAGGAACGGTTGTTGAAGCGAATGCCGACCAATTCGCCATCCGGCGACAATTCGATCATCGGACGGCGAGACCGCAGGCAGACACCGTCAGACCCCTTGTATTCAAACCGCGCCGGGTAGCCTGCCAGCAGCGCAAAACCTTCGGGGTTCTGCGCATGCAGCTTTTCGGCAGCGCGAAAGCCATCGACCACGATCGAGTCGCCCCCTTCGGCGCTGTTTTCCAGACAATAGAGGATTTGCAGCGTCGGCACAGGGTCGCGATAGGGGTTGTCGGTGTGGGCCTGCAAGCCAAGCCCAGTATAGGCGAGGTTGGTCGGGTTCACTTCCGTCCGAACCTCGAAATAAGGGCCATAGTTGGTTTCGCGGACATAGCCGAACAGGTCGGCCACTTTCAAAAGCGACTCTGGTTCGGTTGGCCCGCCCGTCAGCTTGGCAAAGCCGTAACTCGCCACAGACGCCAGCCAGCTGCGTTTGGCCGCAGGGCTGGCATGAACCTCGTTCCAGTCGCCACTGGGTGCGGCGATCCCGCCTTCCCAGGTGATGATGCCGGGGCCGGTGCGGCCCAGCGTGTCGTCCCGTTCGCAATCATAGTTGTGTTCGGCCAGCCATTCGGCCGGGAAGGTAACGGTTTTGTCTTCGGGCTGGAACGTGACCTGAAGGCCGCCCGCGACAACCTCGGCTGAACTGACCGAGATGTCAGCAGGGATATCGCCGATGGTGATCAGCCGCTGGCCGTTGCCCGGGGCCCGGGTTTCCGGGTCCAGCGCGTTGTCGCGCAACCAGACGGCGTGAAAGCGGGCTTGCGTTCCTGTGTCGAACGCGACGGTGACGACCGAAGTGTCATGGGTGGCGGTGCGCAGCATTTGGGGTCTCCTGTTCGGCGCGAGCTTTGGTTGAGCAGATACGCTTTTCATGGCATTACGACAATTAATCCTTATTTCGGCTGAGGCTTGGAAAATCTAATGGCTAGGAAAAAGATCGGGCTACCGCCATTGGACTGGCTGCGCGTGTTCGAGGCCGCCGGGCGTCTTGGTGGGTTCTCGGCAGCAGCCAAGGAATTCGGGCTGACGCAGGCCGCTGTCAGCCAGCGGATCGGCAACCTCGAAGCCTGGCTGGGCCGATCCTTGTTCGTGCGCGAGGCGCGGGGCGTGTCACTGACGGTCGAAGGTGAAAGCTATCTGCCTTTGGTGCAGGACAGCCTTCGCGCGCTGGAGCGCAATACCGAGGACCTGTTTGGCAAATCCCCGCGCGAGCTGCGCGTGGCCGGCTTGTCGTCGAACATCCACGCACTGGTTCTGCCGGCGCTGACTCGGTTTCACGAGATGCAGCCAGGGGTTCGGGTGATGACCGACTCGGTCGCGCGCCGGTCGTCTTTGGACGAAGAACGAACCTGGCTGCAAATCCGATATGGTCGGGGTATCTGGGCCGGGCGTGATGCCGCCCTGATCGCGTCTGAGGTCCTTGCCCCCATGGCGCCGCCGGGTGTCAATTGGGGCGCCCCATTGATTGACCTGCGCGGAGAACGCCCCGGCTGGAGAGAATGGAGCCAGAAAAGCGGCCAGCAGGACCTGCCGCAATCAAAAATCAGCTTTGATTCGATGGAACATGCGATTTCGGCTGCGCGGCGCGGCATGGGTGTGGTTTTGGGATCGGTTCCCTTGGCCCTTGCCGACCTGCAAGAGGGTCGGTTGCGGCGGCTGGATTTACCCGAATTGCACACGAAAGACGGGTACTGGCTGACCTGGCCTGAAGACCGGGCGAAGTCCAGAAAACAGCGTGCCCTGATCAAGGATTTCCTGAATGCGCTGCGTGGTTGACCGTTCAGAAATCGATGGCGATGCCCTTCTTTTCCCAGTCACCGTAACGGGCCGGGTCCGGTCCGTCCCGGCCACCCAGCTCTTTCGGCAATTCCCGGGCCTCGGCTTTGGCTTTGCGGCGGCGTTCTTCCGCTTCTGCCAGGGCGCGCTGGGCGGCGGGGGGCAAGTCTTTGCGGTCGTCACTCATTACATCGGGTTCCTTTCCTTGCGCAGTCTTGATATACGCCCGCGTCCGCCATTGGCAATGCGGACGCAGGTCACATGAAGGCGGTACCATGTCTAACAGCGCGACAGCAGCACGGCGCAGCGCAATCTATCTTCTGGATCAGGTTCTGGGCGAAGGTCGCCTGCTGGCCGAGTGTCTGGCGGCGGGCGCAGTGGATCGCTTGGAACCCGAGGATCGCGCGCGTGCCCAGCGACTGGCGTTGGAAACACTGCGTGGGCTGGAACGGGCCGACCGCCTGCTGGCCAACCACCTGAACCGAACACCCGCTCTGACGGTCCACAACGCGCTGAGACTGGGTGCGGTCGAACTTTGCAACGGCGAAGCCGCCCATGGCGTCGTCAACTCCATGGTCGAGATCGTCAGCCGCTCGCGCAAGCATGGTCGCCTCAAGGGGTTGGTGAATGCCGTTCTGCGCAAGGTTGCGGCAGAAGGCCCCGAGGCGTGGCCGAAGATGCGCGTTCCGCGTTTGCCGGACTGGTTGCGTGAACCGCTGATCGCAGCGTGGGGCACGGATGCCGTAACCGGAATCGAGCAGGCACATTTCGCGGGTGCGCCACTGGACCTTACCTTGAAACCAGGGGCGAAAGGCCCCTCAGGCGAGATCCTTCCGACCGGGTCGGTGCGTATAAAGGACGCGGGTCAGGTCTCGACCCTGCCGGGGTACGAAGCAGGTGACTGGTGGGTGCAGGACGCCGCTGCGGCTTTGCCGGTTCGCGTTCTGGCCCCGAAGGCGGGCGAAAAAGTGCTGGATCTCTGCGCGGCCCCAGGTGGGAAAACGATGCAGCTTGCGGCCGCAGGGGCCGATGTCACGGCACTTGACGTATCGGACTCACGGATGGAACGGGTGCGCGAAAACCTTGCAAGGACCGGCCTCAGGGCGAAGGTCATCGTGGGCGATGCGCTGGAACACGAGGGCCAGTACGACGCGATCCTGCTGGACGCGCCGTGCTCGGCCACGGGTACGATTCGCAGACATCCTGACTTGCCGTTTGCCAAGGACGGTTCGGAATTCGGCGGCCTGATCGAGCTCCAGTCGCGCATGTTGTCCCATGCGTGGGGCTTGCTCAAACCCGGTGGGCGCCTGGTCTATTGCACCTGTTCCCTGCTGCCGGACGAGGGGGAAGTTCAGGTGGAAGAGGCGCTGGACATGTATTCGGACATGAGCGTGGATCGCGACGCGCTGAACGTACCCGGTGTCGAAACGGATTGGATCACCGAGGAAGGCGGCTTGCGATTGCGACCGGATTATTGGCCGGATCGGGGTGGTATGGACGGGTTCTATGTCGCGTGTCTGACCAAATCCGTCTGAACGCACGCTTTTCGATGACTTGACGATCGGCGCGGTCTATCGTTGGGTCTCAAGCGCCAGCAGAGCGCAAGGGGCAGAGTAACACGCGTCATGTCGAAATCAGACACCATGGCCAGTCGGTGGATGCGGTTTCAGAACCGTTTCTATGCGCACCTGAGCCAACGGCAAAAGGCGGTCACAGGGTTTGTTGCGCAACCGGATCCGCGCTCGGTGGGTTCGTTCGCACGTGGCCGGCAACTGGTTGCCGGAAATCTGTTGTTCGCCGGCTATCTGGTCGAGGCCGAAGATACCGGGCTTTGGGACGTCACCGCCCCCAGCGCCGGCTTTGACGAAGAACGTCACGGCTTTGCGTGGCTGGATGATCTGGCCGCGGTCGGAGACATGCGTGCGCGGGAAAAGGCGCAGCGCTGGGTCTGGGGATGGATTGAATCTCATGGCCGCGGGCAAGGGCCCGGCTGGGCGCCTGATCTGACCGGACGTCGGGTGATGCGCTGGATCAACCACGCGCTTTTTCTGCTGCGAGGGGCGGATGAAAAACAAAGCAAACTGTTTTTCCGCTCGTTGGCCCAGCAAACATGGTTCCTGTCCAAGCGCTGGCATGCCGCGACCCCGGGACTGCCCCGGTTCGAGGCGCTGGCCGGACTGGTACAGGCCGGGCTGGCGCTGGAGGGTCTGGAGCGGATGGCCGACCCGGCCCTGCGCGCCCTGGCCGGGGAATGCGACCGTCAGGTGGATGCGCAGGGCGGAATTCCAACCCGCAATCCGGAAGAATTGCTCGAGGTGTTCACGCTGCTCAGCTGGACTTCGGCGGCGCTGAATGATCTTGGTCGCGGGACGCCTGCCGCCCAGGCCAATGCGATCAAACGGATCGCGCCGACCTTGCGCAGCCTGCGCCACGCGGATGGGGCGTTGGCGCGGTTTCATGGTGGCGGGCGCGGTGTCGAGGGGCGACTGGAACAGGCCCTTGCGCAAAGCGGCGTCAAACACAAGGCGGCCACCGAATTGCCGATGGGCTATGCCCGTCTGTCGGCTGCACGCACCACGGTGATCGTGGATGCCAGCATACCGCCGTCGGGGGCGGCCTCTTACAATGCGCATGCCTCTACTCTGGCGTTCGAGTTGACCTCGGGGCGGCGGCCGCTGATCGTGAATTGCGGGTCGGGGGCCAGTTTCGGGCTGGAATGGCGCCGCGCAGGACGGGCGACGCCGTCGCACTCGACGCTTTGCCTGGATGGGTACTCAAGCGCCCGGCTGGCCAACCCGGTGTCGGGGCGTGAAGCGCAGGCGCTGGTGGACGCGCCACAGGAGGTGCCCGTTGATTTCGAGGATGCGTTCGAGGGGATCCGCTTTATGGCGGGGCACGATGGATACGCAAAGGTCTTTGGTCTGACCCATGCGCGGACCTTTGAGTTGCGATTTGACGGGCGCGAGCTGACGGTCGAGGATATTCTGCTGACGGCGACCGACAAGGCAAAGCGTCAATTTGACAAGGCGATGGACGCTTCGGGCCTCAAAGGCATTGGCTATGACATCCGGTTTCACCTGCATCCGGATGTCGATGCGGCGCTGGATTTGGGCGGTGCGGCGGTATCGATGGCGCTCAAAAGCGGTGAAATCTGGGTATTCCGCCATGACGGCGTTGGAAAATTGTCCGTCGAGCCAAGCGTTTACCTTGAAAAAGGGCGTTTGAAGCCACGCGCGACAAAACAGATCGTTCTATCCGGGCGCGCAATGGAGTATGCGACGCGCACCCGGTGGACTCTGAGCAAGGCACAGGACACAGCCTATGCCGTGCGCGATACGCATCGGGACGAGCCCGAGTTAGACTGACGCCAAAAGGACCTTTGGACCCATGACCGATCTTCACCCCGTGCGCCGCGCGTTGCTTTCCGTATCCGACAAAACCGGGCTGATCGAGCTGGGCAAGGCGCTGGCCGAGCGCGGGGTCGAACTGCTGTCGACCGGCGGCACGGCCAAGGCGCTGCGCGATGCAGGGCTTGTGGTGAAGGATGTCAGCGAGATCACCGGCTTCCCCGAGATGATGGATGGCCGGGTCAAGACCCTGCACCCGATGGTGCACGGCGGGCTGCTGGCCCTGCGCGACAACGACACCCATGTCGTAGCCATGAGCGAACACGGCATCGATGCAATCGATCTGCTGGTTGTGAACCTGTATCCGTTTGAAGCAACCGTGGCCAAAGGCGCAGGTTACGATGAGTGCGTCGAGAATATCGACATCGGTGGTCCGGCGATGATCCGCGCGGCGGCCAAGAACCATGCGTTCGTAAACGTGGTCGTGGACGTTGAAGACTACGAAAAACTGCTAGGCGATATGGATCAGCACGACGGCGCGACCTGTCCGAAATTCCGCCGCAAGCTGGCGCAGAAAGCCTATGCCCGTACGGCTGCCTATGACACGGCAGTGTCCAACTGGCTGGCCGATGCGCTGGAGCTTGAAGCCCCGAGGCGCCGCGCCTTTGCCGGTGAATTGAAACAGACCTTGCGCTATGGCGAGAACAGCCATCAGCAGGCTGCGTTCTACACCGACGGCACCAATCGGCCCGGTGTGGCGACCGCGATCCAGCATCAGGGCAAGGAACTGAGTTACAACAACATCAATGACACGGATGCGGCCTTTGAACTGGTGGCCGAGTTTGACCCCACCGAGGGCGCCGCCTGTGCCATCATCAAGCACGCCAACCCCTGCGGTGTGGCCAAGGGTGCAACCCTGCTTCAGGCCTACAAGGCTGCCTTCGACTGCGACCGCACCTCGGCCTTTGGCGGGATCGTGGCGTTGAATCAGCCCCTGGACGCCGAAACCGCGCAGGAGATCACCGGGATTTTCACCGAAGTCGTGATCGCTCCGGGCGCATCGGATGAGGCCAAGGCAGTCTTTGCCGCCAAGAAAAACCTGCGCCTGCTGACAACCGAAGCTCTGCCGGATGTGACCGCCGGTGGGAAAACCGTGCGTCAGGTGGCCGGCGGGTTGCTGGTGCAGGACAAGGATAACGGCTTTGTCGGCTTGGATGATCTGAAAGTCGTGACCAAGAAGGCCCCGACCGACGAACAGATGCGTGACCTTTTGTTTGCCTGGAAAGTGGCAAAGCACGTCAAGTCCAACGCCATCGTCTATGTCAAAGACGGCGCCACCGTCGGCGTTGGCGCGGGCCAGATGAGCCGTGTGGACTCGGCCCTGATCGCTGCCAAGAAAGCCGAACGCATGGCTGACGCGCTGGGCTTGGCCCAACCGCTGACCATCGGTTCGGCGGTTGCGTCGGACGCGTTTTTCCCCTTCCCTGACGGCCTGATGGAAGCGGCCGAGGCTGGCGCAACCTGTGTGATCCAACCGGGTGGGTCCATGCGGGATGACGAAGTCATCGCCGCCGCGGATGAGGCCGGCCTGGCCATGGTCTTTACCGGCATGCGCCATTTCCGTCACTGATGCGGTCACGCCTGCTTCTCTGGGCGGCGCTGGCCGCCTTTGCGATCGACCAGATCAGTAAATATCTGGTCGTTCATGTCATGCGCGTGGCCGATCAACCCGGCGGCATTGATGTTGTACCGCCGCTGCTGGTGTTCAAATACGGCGAGAACCGGGGCATCAATTTCGGCCTTTTCCAAGGAAATTCGGAGGCTGCGCGCTGGATTCTGATCGGTGTTTCCGTGGCGATCTGTGTCGGCGTGCTTGTCTGGCTCAGCCGTTCAGCCCATTCAGGTCTGATGCTGTTTTGTGGCGGCCTGCTGATCGGCGGTGCGCTGGCGAATGTGGTGGATCGGGTTCTTTACGGCTTTGTTCTGGATTTCCTGAACATGTCCTGTTGCGGTATCAACAATCCGTTTGTTTTCAACCTCGCAGATGTCTTCATATTTGCAGGAGCCATCGGGCTGGTGCTGTTTGACGGCAAAAAGGCCTCGTGACGCGCGGAATGATATGCGATAAAAGCGCCTGAAACAGGCTGGAGACACCAATGCGGATGCCGCGCGCCCTATTTGTTTTGACTGTTGCCGCTGCGGTTGCGGCGTGTTCGAATCCCGGCCTGCGGGATCTGGAGGCTCCGGGCCCGGGGCCGGATGAGTTTTCGGTGCTGCCGGTCAAGCCGCTGACCCAACCTCAGGACTATGCCTTCTTGCCTGCACCCACGCCGGGTGGCGCGAATCTGACGGATCCGAACCCAAATGCCGATGCGGTGGCTGCGCTGGGCGGAAATGCTGCTGCGCTGAACCCGAACGCGGCTGTGCCATCCTCGGATGCAGCGCTTGTCACGGCCTCCAGCCGCTATGGTGTTTCCCCCGATGCGCGGCAGGTGGTCGAGGCTGATGACGCCGCGTTCCGCAAGCGCCGGGGGCGCTGGACCGGTCTGCGTCTGTTCCCGGTCGACCGCTATGGTCAGGTTTACGAAAAACAATCGATCGATCCGTTCGCGGAAACAGAAGCCGCCCGTCGGGCCGGCATCGAAACTCCTTCTTCGCCGCCGGGTGAATAATTCTTAACTTTCCGTCATCGGGCTTGAACCCGGGCCGCGTCACCGTAGTTTGAATACCAGAAACGAAACGGAGGATGCCCTATGGTTCGGGCCCTGGCCTTGTCGGCTGCCCTGATCGCGGCCGCCCCGGTATTTGCCGAGGACGGGAAAGAAGCGGTCACCACATTCACATTGGACAACGGCATGGATGTCGTCGTGGTCGAAGACCACCGTGCCCCGGTCGTGCAGCATATGGTCTGGTACCGGGCCGGATCCGCTGATGAGCCGATCGGATCATCCGGCGTGGCGCATTTCCTGGAACACCTGCTGTTCAAAGGCACCGACACGCTGGCCCCGGGAGAGTTCTCTGCCACCGTCGCTGCCAATGGAGGTAACGACAACGCCTTCACTTCGTATGACTATACAGCCTATTTTCAGCGTGTCGCCGCCGACAGGCTAGAGCTGATGATGCGGATGGAATCCGACCGGATGCGGAACCTTCGGCTGAGCGAAGAGGACATTCTGACCGAACGGGACGTGATTCTCGAGGAACGCAACCAGCGCACCGAAAACAACCCGCGCGCCCTGTTCGGCGAACAGATGAGTGCGGCCCAGTATCTGAACCACCGCTACGGCGTGCCGATCATCGGCTGGATGCACGAGATGGAGGATCTGGACATGGAGGACGCGCTGTCGTTCTACCAGACCCATTATGCGCCCAACAACGCCATTCTGGTGGTCACAGGTGATGTCGATGCCGCTGAAGTCCGCGCGCTTGCCGATCAGTATTACGGTGTGATTCCCGCCAACCCGGACCTGCCCGAGCGGGTTCGGTCCCAAGAGCCGCCGCAAACGGCCGAACGTCGCCTGACCTTCAAGGACCCGCGCGTCGCCCAGCCTTACGTTCAGCGCAGCTATCTGGCCCCGGAACGCGATCCGGGCGAACAGGAAAAAGCGGCGGCTCTGTTTCTGCTGGCCGAGTTGCTGGGCGGCAGCACGACGTCTTACCTGAACGAAAAGTTGCAGTTTGATCAGCGAAAGGCCGTCTATGCCGGTGCGTTCTATCGCGGTGTTTCGCTGGATGACACGACCTTTGATCTGATCGTCGTTCCGGCCGAGGGTGTTTCCCTGCAAGAGGCCGAAGACGCCATGGACCAGGCCGTGGCCGACTTCATCGCCGAAGGTGTGAACGAAGACGATCTTGAGCGCATCAAGATGCAGCTGCGCGCCGCCCAGACCTATGCGCGCGACAACGTGGACGGCATCGGTAACCGATATGGCCGGGCCCTGACCAGCGGCCTGACGGTCGAAGATGTACAGGCCTGGCCCGAGATCCTTCAGGCCGTGACCGGGGATGAGATCATCGCCGCGGCCCGCGAAGTTCTGCAACCCGAGGCGTCGGTCACCGGTTGGCTGATGCGCGATGACGAGGTGACGCAATGAAACGGTTTGTTGCAACGCTGATTGCCTGCCTGGTCGCCCTGCCGGCTTTGGCCGAGATTCAGATCGAAGAAGTGACCTCGCCCGGTGGCATCAAAGCCTGGCTGGTCGAGGATCATTCCATACCGTTCACCGCGTTGGAGTTGCGGTTCCGTGGTGGTACGTCACTGGACGACCCCGACAAACGCGGCGCGGTCAACCTGATGAGCGGGCTGATCGAAGAAGGCGCGGGCGACATGGATGCGCGGACCTATGCCCGCGAGCTGGAAGCTCTGGCGGCTTCGTTCCGATACAATGCTGGCGACGATTCAGTTTCGATTTCCGCGCGTTTCCTGTCCGAAAACCGGGATGAAGTGGTCGATTTGCTGCGCACGACGATCCACGAACCGCGTTTTGATCAGGATGCGGTTGACCGGGTGCGCGCGCAGGTTCTGTCGGGCCTGCGCTCGGACCAGACTGACCCGAACGAAATCGCAGGCCTCACCTTTGCGCAGATGGCCTACGGCGATCACCCCTATGGATCCGAGGGGAAAGGCACCATCGAAAGCGTCTCGGCCCTGACCCGCGATGACGTGGTCGCGGCTTACGAAGGCGTGTTCGCCAAGGATCGTCTGTACGTGGGGGCCGTCGGCGATATCACGGCAGAGGAGCTGGGTATCCTGCTTGATACCCTGCTTGGCGACTTGCCGGACACCGGCAAGCCCATCCCGGGCAAGGCCGAGGTGAACATTCCCGGCGGCGTCAGCGTTGTCGAATTCGACACACCTCAGTCCGTGGCCTTGTTCGGTCAGGCCGGGATTGATCGGGATGACCCGGATTTCTTTGCGGCCTTTGTTCTGAACCATATTCTTGGCGGCGGCGGGTTTGAGAGCCGGCTGATGCAGGAGGTGCGCGAAAAGCGTGGCCTGACCTATGGGGTCGGGACCTATTTGGTGCCCAAGGATCTGGCTTCGGTCTATCTTGGGTCCGTGTCCTCGGCCAATGACCGTATCGCCGAAGCCATCGACGTAATTCGCGATGAATGGGCGCGCGCGGCCACCGAGGGTGTGACGCAAGAGGAACTTGACGACGCCAAGACCTATCTGACCGGCGCCTATCCGCTGCGGTTCGATGGCAATGGTCAGATTGCCTCGATCATGGTCGGAATGCAGATGGAAGGCCTGCCGATTGACTATATCGCCACCCGCAATGACAAGGTGAACGCGGTGACATTGGAAGATGTGAACCGCGTTGCTGCCGAACTGCTTGACCCGGACGGTCTGCACTTTGTCGTCGTTGGCAAGCCGGTGGGCCTGGAAACAACGAACTGAACCTTTTGGGGTAAGCTGCGGCTTACCCCTTTTTCATGCTGCGCAGCATGTCTCCCATCATCTGGCCGAACTGGCCCGAGCCGCGCTGATACAACGCCCCGTCCACTGCCAGAACCGTACCGCTGATATAGCTGGCCATGTCCGAGGCCAGAAACAGGCAGGCATTGGCCACGTCTTGCGGCGTACCCCAGCGGCCCAGCGGCACGTCCCTGCGCAGCTGCTCGCCCGCGTCGGGGGTGGGGGCCAGCCGTTTCGCGCCTTCGGTGCCCTCGATGAAGCCCGGCACCACCGAGTTCACCCGGATGCCTTCCACACCCCATTCCATCGACAGGGTACGGGTGATCTGATCGACGCCCGCCTTGGCGGCACAGACATGGGCCTGGCCCTCGTAGGGCAGATAGGATTGCGGGGCCGAGATGTTGATGATGTTGCCGCCGGGCCGTTTCAGATAGGGATAGGCGCCTTTCAGAACATGCACGGTGCCCATCAGGTCGATTTCGACAACGGTGCGGAAGGCGTTGGCCGACATCTCGGCCATCAGCGCCGGGAAGTTGCCCGCCGCCCCCGAAACCAGCACGTCGAAATCGCCGAGCGCCGCTTGGAACTGTTTCAGCCCCTCGGCGACCGCATCGGCGTCGCGCACGTCAAAGGCCGCGCCGATCGCCTCGGCCGCGCCTGCCGCCTTCAGCGCAGCGACGGTGTCATCCACCTTGTCCTGCGAGCGGCTGGCCACGGCCAGTTTCGCGCCCGAGGCCGCGAAGGCCTCGGCGATGCCCCGGTTGATGCCACTGGTGCCACCGATGACGATGACGGTTTTTCCCGAAAAATCCATGTAGGCCTCCCTTGAAGGGGAGCCCTACTCGCCGTAGGGCACCCAGATGTTTTTCACTTCGGTCGAAGCCTGAAGGAAGCGGCGGGAATGGTCCATGCCCCAATCGAATGCCGTCGCGTTATTCACCCAGGTCCGTTTCAGGTTCCCGGCCGAGACGACCTCGATCTGCGCCGACAGGTCCGTCGATGAGAACGACCACACCGCGTCCACGTTCAGGTGCGAGGCCAGCGGTTTGGCCAGTTCCTCGTGGCTGCCGGTCAGGATGTTGACCACGCCTGCGGGCACGTCCGAGGTGTCCAGCACCTGATAGAAATCGGTGGCCGCCAGCGGATAGGGCTCGGACGCCACCAGAACTGTCCGGTTGCCCATCGCGATCGCCGGCGCCATGGCCGAGACCAGACCCAGCAGCGGCGCCTCATCCGCGCAAAGCGCGCCGATCACGCCCACCGGTTCCTTCATCGCAATCGCCACGCCCCGGATCGGAACGCCATGCACCTGGCCGTCATACTTGTCGGCCCAGGCGGCGGCGGTGAACAGGCGCTGGATTGCGGCGTCGACCTCTTTCGCGCCGTCCTTGCGGCCGGTCATCGCGTCGATGCGATGCGCGAACTCGTCGGAACGGGCCGAGAGGTTCTCGCCGATATAGTACAGGATCTGCGCCCGCAGATGGCCGGTGGTCTTGGACCAGCCCTTGGCCCCCGCCGCGGCCTCGACAGCGTTGCGCACGTCCTTGCGGTTGGCGAGACCCACATGGCCCAGCAGCCCCGCCTTGCCCCAGACCGCGCGGGAATAGCCGCCATCGGGCCGTGCCTGCTTGCCGCCGACATACAACTTGGCGGTGCGGTCGATCGGGTCGACCGGGCCACCTTCGCCTACGACGGGTTCGATCTTGGCCAGCAGCTTGGCCTTGCCCTTGGGCTTGGTATAGGCGCTCAGCCCTTCCCAGCCGCCTTCGCGGCCAAAACCGCTTTCGCGCACGCCGCCAAAGCCCGCGGCCGCGTCGAACAGGTTGGTGGCATTGACCCAGACCACTCCCGCGACCAGCTTGGGCGCGATGTCCAGCGCAAGGTTGACGTTTTCGGTCCAGACCGTGGCCGCCAGCCCATAGCGGGTGTTGTTGGCCAGTTCGACGGCCTCGGCCGGGGTGCGGAAGGTCGACGAGACCAGAACCGGGCCGAATATCTCCTCCTGCATCAACGGGTCCGAGGTTTCGAGCCCGGTGATCAGCGTCGGGGGGTAGTAGCAGCCATTTGCGGGCAATTCGCAGGCAGCCTGATGCACATGACCCACCGTATTGCTGTCGACCATGGAAGTGATCGTCTGCAACTGAACCGGATCCACCACGGCACCCACGTCGATGCATTTGTCCAGCGGGTTGCCGATGCGCAGCGTGTCCATGCGGGCGCGCAGCTTGGCATAGAACCGTTCGGCGATGCCTTCCTGCACCAACAGGCGCGAGCCCGCGCAGCAGACCTGGCCCTGGTTGAACCAGATCGCATCGACCAGACCTTCGATGGCTGAATCGATGTCGGCGTCATCAAAGACGATATAGGGCGACTTGCCGCCCAGCTCGAGCGTCAGGGCCTTGCCAGACCCGGCGGTGGCCTCGCGGATGCGGCGGCCCACTACGGTCGAGCCGGTAAAGGCGATCTTGTCCACGTCCGAGGCCACGATCATCTCACCCACGGCACCGTCGCCGGTGACGATGTTGACCACGCCCTTGGGCAGGCCGGCCTGCATGCAGATATCGGCAAACAGCAGCGCCGTCAGCGAGGTGTATTCGGCGGGCTTCAGAACCACCGTGTTGCCCATGGCCAGCGCCGGGGCCACCTTCCACGCCAGCATCAGCAGCGGGAAGTTCCACGGGATGATCTGGCCGCAGACCCCCAGCGCCTGTGCGTCGAGCAGCTCGCTTTCCATCAGCTGGGCCATGCCCGCGTGATAGTAGAAATGCCGCTGCACCAGCGGAATGTCGATGTCGCGCGATTCCCGGATCGGCTTGCCGTTGTCCAGCGTCTCGAGCACCGCGAACAGGCGGGCTTGTTTCTGGATCAGCCGCGCGATGGCATAGAGGTATCGGGCGCGGGCGGGGCCGCCCAGCTTTTCCCATTTGGGCTGGGCCTTGCGGGCGGCGGCAACGGCGGCGTCCACATCGGCCTGTGTGGCTTGGGTCAGCTTGGCCAGAACCTCGCCCGTGGCCGGGTTGCGGCTTTCAAACCCTTTGCCGGGCTTGGTGAAGGCGCCGTCGATGAAATGGCCGAACTTGTCGCCCTGATCGACCAGCCATGCCAAGGCCTCGGCGGCACTTTCCGGGGCGGGTCCGTATTCCATGGTCTCGAAAATCTCTTTGACTGTCATTGTTCCTGTCCTCAGCCCATCGGGTGCCGGTAGCCGGCCGAGTATGCCCCGGTGACGAAATGTTCCAACTGCCGCTCGATATCGCCCAGCAGGGACGAAGCGCCGAACCGGAACAGGTCGGGTTGCAGCCAGCGGTCGCCCAGCTCGTCCTTGATTAGCGACAGGTAGACCAGAGCGTCCTTGGCCTTGGAAATCCCGCCCGCGGGCTTGTAGCCCACGCGATGGTCGGTGCGGTCATAATAGTCGCGGATGGCGCGGATCATCACCAGCGACACGGGCAGGGTGGCGTTGACGCTTTCCTTGCCGGTCGAGGTCTTGATGAAATCGGCCCCCGCCATCATGCAGACCAGCGAGGCACGCGCCACGTTGCGCAGGCTGCCCAGCTCACCCGTGGCCAGGATGGCCTTTACATGCGCCTCGCCGCAGGCGTCGCGGAACGCCTTCATCTCGTCATACAGCGCCTGCCAGTCGCCTTTCAGCACATGGCGGCGCGAGATCACGATATCGATCTCTTCGGCCCCGGCCTTCACGCTTTCCTCGATCTCGGCCACGCGCAGGTGAAAGGGCGACAGGCCCGCCGGAAAGCCGGTGGAGACGGCCGCGACCGGAATGCCGGTGCCTTTCAGCGCATCCACCGCTGTTTCAATCATGTCGTGATAGACACAGACCGCGCCGGTGGTGATCGGCGGCATGTCCAGCGCTTTCAGCAGGTCAGGTGACACCGGCTGCCGTGCCTTGGCGCACAGGCGGCGTACGCGGCCCTCGGTGTCATCGCCCGACAGGGTGGTCAGGTCGATCATGGTGATCGCCTTCAGCAGCCAGGCGGCCTGATGCTCTTTCTTGACCGACCGGCGCCCGGGCAGGGTCGAAGCCCGGCGTTCGATGGCCGAGGTGTTGGCCTGCACGGCGCGCACCCAGTCCAGGTCCAGATCCATGCCGGGATTCCGGGCTTCGGTCACTTGCGGCAGATGCGCGGTGCGCACGGGGCTTTCTGAGCTCTGCGTATCCATTGTCACGTCCTTTGGGAGGTTTGCGACAAAATTCGCACGGGAGACCGGGGAATGGAAGATGCAGGCGGGCAATGTTTGGATAATTTTTGACCAAATGGACAAAATGTAACCGCTTTCTTGCGAATAATTCGCATTAGCGTTGACTTACTTGCGAATGGTTCTCATATTCAGTTCGTACGAGAAGCAAAAACTGAGGTAGAAGATGATTCGCCGGAATTTTCTTGCGGTATTGGCGCTGGCCTTTTCCCTGCCGGTCACGGCCTGGGCCGATGCACCCCTCAAGGTTGTGGCCACGACGGGCATGATTGCTGACGCGGCACGTCAGGTCGGTGGTGATCAGGTAGACGTCAAAGGGCTGATGGGGCCGGGCGTCGACCCGCATGCCTATCGTCAGACCCGCAGCGATATCGTGGCGATGACGCGTGCGGATCTGATCCTGTGGCATGGTTTGTACCTCGAAGCGCAGATGGAAGATTTCTTCCATGACCTTGAACGCAAGCGGACCGTGGTTGCAGTTGCCGAAGGTATCGACACGTCGAAGCTGCGCGCGCATGACGATTACGCCGACAAATATGATCCGCATGTTTGGATGACGCCCGAATTGTGGCGGGACGTGGTGCTTGAAGTGCAGGCGGCCCTCACCGAGGTACGTCCTGAAGCGGCCGAAGTTTTTGCAGCGAATGCGCAGGCCCACCTGGCAGATATCGATCGTCTGACAGCCTATGCAGATCAAGTTCTGGCGTCCGTTCCGGACAACAACAAGGTTCTAGTAACCGCCCATGATGCTTTTGGTTACTTTGGTGAAAGTTTCGGGTTCGAGGTTCTGGGAATTCAGGGCATCTCGACCCAGTCCGAGGCGGGACTGAACCGGATAGGCGAATTGGTCGATCTGCTGGTTGACCGCAAGATCACGGCTGTTTTCGTCGAAAGCTCGGTCTCGGATCGTTCGATCCGCGCGCTGATCGAGGGCGCGGCCGCCAAGGGTCATGAGGTGCACGTGGGGGGCGAGTTGTTCTCGGACGCCATGGGTGAAGAAGGAACCTATGAAGGCACCTATCTTGGTATGCTGGACCATAACATCACGGTCATTGCCAGTGCTTTGGGTGGCGATGTGCCAGATCGTGGCATGGACGGAAAACTGTCGGCGGGGTTTTGATCGATGCTGGGCCTGATCAGCAATGAAGGCGTAACCGTCGGTGAGACGGGGTTGGCCGACAGCCCCCTTGCCCTGCGCGGTCTGACGGTTTCATACGGGCAGAAACCTGCGGTGTTTTCAGTCGACATGACCGTACAGCCCGGGGCGATGACCGCGATCATCGGGCCGAACGGAGCCGGGAAATCCACATTGCTCAAGGCGGCGCTTGGCATCGTTTCCCCTCTGTCAGGTCAAGTGACCGTGTTTGGCCAGCCATTGGACACGCAGCGCGCGCGCATTGCCTATGTTCCTCAGCGTGCCAGCGTGGATTGGGATTTTCCCACGCGCGTCATCGACGTGGTTCTGATGGGCCTGTCGCGCGAACTTGGCTTGCTGGGCCGTGTGCGTGCCCGCCACAAGGCGTGCGCGATAGATTGTTTGCACCGCGTGGGAATGCGGGATTTCGCGGATCGCCAGATCGGGCAGCTGTCCGGCGGGCAGCAACAACGTGTCTTTCTGGCGCGCGCGCTGGCGCAGGGCGCGGATCTGTATCTTCTGGACGAACCTTTTGCAGGCGTCGATGCCGCCACCGAGAAAGCCATCATCTCGGTGCTGAAATCCCTGAAAGAGGCGGGCAAGACGGTTGTCGTAGTGCATCACGACCTTGCGACCGTGACCGATTATTTCGACCATGTCTTCCTGATCAACACCCGCAAGGTGGCCGAGGGACCAGTGGCCGAGGCCTTCACGGCGGAAACGTTGCAATCAGCATATGGCGGTCGACTGGCAACCGCGCAGATCGACCAGATATCGCGCGCGCTGGGGTAACGCATGCTTTGGGATGCTCTGACCCTGCAACTTGGCTACAACGCCACGCTGGTCGCCATCGGTGCAACCTTGCTGGGTGTGTCTGCCGGTGTGACGGGGACGTTTCTGTTTCTGCGCAAGCGCGCCTTGGTCAGTGACGCAATCAGCCACGCAACCCTGCCGGGCGTCTGTCTGGCTTTCATGGTATTGGTCGCACTGGGAGGAGACGGGCGCAACCTGCTGGGCCTGTTGGCAGGATCGGCCGTCTCGGCCTGGATCGGCCTTCTCTGCATGAACTGGCTGACGCGTCACACGCGTTTGGCCGAAGATGCCGCCATCGGAGCGGTCCTGTCGGTCTTCTTCGGCTTTGGCATCGTGTTGCTGACGGTCATACAGACGATGGGCGTAGGCCGTCAGGCCGGGCTGGAAGGCTTCCTTTTGGGGTCCACTGCCGGGATGCTCTGGGCTGATGCGATGATCATTGCGGTCGGCGGCGCTGCGACGCTGCTGCTGGTCATGATCATTCGTCGCCCGATGATTCTTGTGGCCTTCGATCCTGAATATGCTGCGGCCCGCGGTTTGCCGGTGCACAGGATTGATCTGGCCATGATGGGTTTGGTCATGGCCGTGACCGTGGTTGGCCTGAAAATCGTGGGTCTGATTCTGATCGTGGCTTTGCTGATCATTCCCGCCGTGACCGCGCGGTTCTGGTCCGAACGCTCGGACCATGTGGTTCTGCTTGCGGGATTGGCCGGCGGGTTGGCGGGGTACATTGGCGCGGCCATTTCGGCCTCGGCGCCAAACCTTCCGACGGGGCCGATTATCGTTCTGGTCAGCTTTGCCTTTTTTGTCGTGTCTTTGTTTCTGGCGCCGATACGTGGCGTTTTGGCGGCGGTGCTGCGCCATTTGCGCTTTCAGCGTCGGGTGCATATTCGTCAGGGTCTCTTGGCCTTGGCGCAGGGGCAAAAGATCTATGAGCCCCTGACCCTGCGCTTGCTGCGCCGCGCTGGGCTGGTGCGCGCGGACGGCGTTGCGACCGACATCGGCAAAGCCCGCGCGGCCAAGGCGTTGCGGGACGAAAAGCGATGGGAAATCGTGCGCGCAGATCAGGCGCATGAGGCAACGGCTGCGCTTTATGACGGGTTGCGGGACATCGAAACCGTCCTGACCCGCGATCAGATCGCCGAGATAGACCGTCGCATCGGCGGGCCAATGGGGGTGCCGGTATGAGTGGTGAAGAATTTGTCCCCCTGTCTCTGACACCGTTGCTGATCGGTACATTCGCGGCCATTGCCTGCGCGTTGCCCGGCAATTTTCTGGTGTTGCGCAAACAGGCATTGATCGGAGACGCGATCAGCCATGTGGTGTTGCCGGGAATCGTCGTGGCGTTTCTGATCACAGGGGCGATATCGACCTGGCCGATGATGCTGGGCGCGGCGGGCGCTGCCGTTGTGGCCGTGGTGCTGATCGAAGCCATTCGCCGATTGGGTCAGATCGAACCCGGGGCCGCCATGGGCGTGGTCTTTACCACCATGTTTGCCGCGGGCGTCCTGCTGCTTGAGCAGACGGATACGTCGACGGTGCATCTGGATGTGGAACATGCGCTTTACGGCAATCTCGAAAGCCTGATCTGGCTGGACGCCACCGGATGGTCGTCCTTGCTGGACACAGAGGCGCTGTCCGGGTTGCCTCCGGAATTACCCCGCATAGCGCTGACACTGGCCGGTGTATCTTTGTTCACCTGGCTTTTCTGGCGGCCGCTGAAGATCTCTACCTTCGACGAAGGCTTTGCCCGGACCATTGGCATTCGCACCGGCGTTCTGGGCTTGGCACTGGTCATCACCGCGGCAATTGCGGCGGTGGCGGCCTTTGACGCGGTGGGCTCGATCATCGTGATCGCCATGTTCATCTGCCCGCCTGCCGCGGCGCGGATGTTGACCAACCGGCTGGAAGCGCAGATTGCCTGGAGCGTTGTGTTCGCCATCGCCTCGGCGGTTTCGGGCTATGTGCTGGCAGGTTATGGCCCTCTGTGGCTGGGCGGCGCGGATGCCGTCAGCGCGGCGGGTATGATCGCCACGATGTCAGGCCTGATTCTTGCGGCGGCAGCGATGTTCGGACCCTGCCGGGGCAGGATCGGCGCGCGCATATCTGCCTGATCAGGCATTTTCCCGCCACACATGCCCACACGTCATCGGCCAATCTCTGCCAAGAAACTGAGCCTGAGAATCTTAAGCAGATTTTCCGACAGGTGCGTGATACATGCGGTCTCATAAATTAGCTGAAACACACCACTCACTTGGCACGTCCGGGTGATCCTGAATGAGTTCTTGTTCGCGGATACCCGGGCGCCCCCTCTCCTTTAGAATGTGCGGTTCAAACCGGTGGCAGAATCGTGCGCGACTATGCTAGGTGTAGGGGTATGGCGCAGGCAAACCCCAATATCGGCGAAGAACGCCCCGTAATTAGGCAGCTCGACGATGCCGCAATCAACCGCATCGCGGCTGGTGAGGTGGTGGAACGACCGGCCTCGGCGGTCAAGGAACTGGTCGAGAATGCAATCGATGCCGGGGCCACGCGGATCGCCATCGATATCGCGGATGGCGGCAAGACCCTGATCCGGGTCACGGATGATGGCTGCGGTATCGCGGCGGAAGATCTGCCGCTGGCGCTGTCCCGCCATGCCACGTCAAAGATTGACGGTTCTGACCTGCTGAACATCCACACTTTCGGCTTTCGGGGCGAGGCGCTGCCATCCTTGGGTGCTGTTGGGCGTCTGACCATAACCAGCCGTGTTCCCGGCGCGGATGCGGCGCAGGTGCACGTCGCGGGTGGCAAGATGGATACGGTCAAACCCGCCGCCCTGCGCGCGGGGACTGTGGTCGAGCTGCGCGATCTGTTCTACGCCACACCGGCCCGCCTGAAATTCATGCGCACGGATCGGGCCGAGGGGCAGGCGATCACCGATATTGTGAAACGGCTGGCCATGGCCGAACCTTCCGTGACATTCGCCCTGCGGGATGTATCCGGCGGCGGCGAGGGTCGCGTGACCTTCCGTGCGGATCGCGAGAACGGAGATCTGTTTGATGCGCTCCACGCCCGACTGGCCCGCGTGATCGGGCGCGAATTCGCAGAAAACGCTTTGCAGATTGATGCCTCGCGTGATGGCATCCGGCTTTACGGCTATGGCGCCCTGCCGACCTACTCGCGGGGGGCCGCCGTGGCACAGTATCTTTTCGTCAATGGACGCCCCGTGCGCGACAAGATGCTGACCGGCGCGCTGCGGGCGGCCTATTTCGATTTCCTGAGCCGCGACCGCCACCCGGCTGCGGCGTTGTTCATCGACTGCGACCCCACGCTGGTTGACGTGAACGTCCACCCCGCGAAATCCGAGGTTCGGTTCCGGGATCCCGGTGTCGCGCGGGGGCTGATCGTGTCCAGTCTGCGCCATGCTTTGGCGGAAGCCGGGCACAGGGCATCCTCGACCGTGGCGAATGCGACGCTGGGCGCGATGCGGCCGGAACCCGCACCGTCTGCTCCGGCACGGGTTTACCAGATGGATCGCCCGTCGCCTGCCGCGCGCACGGCGGCGTATCGCGCGCAGGCTCCGGGTTTTGCCGAGCTGGCCAACGACTACAGCGGCAGCATTGTCGAGCCGACCCCGGTTGCGCAGGTCGCCGAGGTGCAGGAGCAGCCTCAGGCGCAGGATCTGCCGCTTGGTGCAGCCCGCGGACAGGTGCACGAGAATTACATCATTTCCCAGACCGCCGATGGCATGGTGATCGTAGATCAACATGCTGCACATGAACGGCTGGTTTATGAAAAGCTGAAAACGCAGATGGCCGAGAATGGCGTCGCGGCGCAGGCCCTGCTGATTCCGGAAATCGTGGAATTGTCCGACGGGGATTGCGCCCGCCTGATGGCCGTCGCAGATGACTTGACGCGCCTTGGCCTGACCATCGAGCCCTTCGGCGGAAGCGCCATTGCCGTACGCGAAACCCCCGCCATTCTGGGCGAAGTCGATGCGCGCGCGATGATCCTCGACATCCTGGATGAACTCGCCGATCAAGGGGAAAGCCAGATGGTGCAGGCAAGGATCGAGGCGATCCTCAGCCGGGTGGCCTGCCATGGGTCGATCCGATCCGGTCGTCGGATGCGCGCCGAAGAGATGAATGCCCTGCTGCGTGAAATGGAGGCGACGCCGCATTCCGGCCAGTGCAACCATGGGCGGCCCACCTATGTGGAACTGAAACTCAGCGACATCGAACGCCTGTTCGGGCGCAGTTGATCCTGCGGCCCGGCGGGGCTATGAAGAATAAAACAAGAACACGCGAGTTATGATGATCGAGATTGCAGGCACCCAATATGCATTGAATGACCCTGTCATACTGGTCGGGGGTGGCGTGGTGGCGTTGATTCTGCTGCTGCTGTTTCTGTCGTTGCGGGCGGCCAACCGCTCGGCCCGGATGGCGGAACCTCTGGCGCGGCAGATGGCGCATCTGGGTCAGCATGTTCAGCAACTGGGCCAGGGGCAGGAACAGTTGCGCGGCGGTCTTCAGCATGTCTCGGACACTCAGGCCAACGCGCAGATGCAGGTGATTCAGACAGTCGAGGCGCGTTTGGCTTCGGTCCAGCAACAGATGAATGACCGGCTGGCGGATAATGCGATGAAATCGGCGCGCGCGCTGGCCGAGATGCAGGAACGGATGAAAGAAACGTTGCATGGCTCGTCGAAACAGACGGCGACCTCGCTGACCCAACTGCAGGAACGCCTGGCCGCCATCGACAAGGCGCAGGACAATATCACCAAACTGTCAGGCGATGTGCTGTCTTTGCAGGATATCCTGTCAAACAAGCAAAGGCGCGGGATGTTCGGTGAAATCCAGCTGAACGATATCGTGTCCAAGGCGCTGCCCGCTGACAGTTATTCGTTGCAGGCCACGTTGTCGAACGGCAGGCGGGCGGATTGCCTGATTCACTTGCCGAACCCGCCGGGACCGATCGTGATCGACGCAAAGTTCCCGTTGGAGGATTTCGAGGCGCTGGCCGCTGCGCAGACGAAGGCGGATGTCGAGAGATGCCTGCGGGCCTTCGGCGCTGCGGTGAAAGTGCATATCAAGGCGATTTCCGAAAAGTACATCCTGGACGGGGAAACTGCGGACGGCGCCTTGATGTTCGTACCTTCCGAGGCGATTTACGCCGAGCTGCACGCGCGTCTGCCCGACGTCGTGCGTGAAGGGTTCGCCGCGCGGGTCTGGATCGTGTCCCCGACGACGTGCATGGCCACGTTGAATACCATGCGGGCTATCCTGAAAGACGCGCGTATGCGCGAACAGGCCGGAGCGATCCGCAAAGAGTTGGGGTTGCTGCACAAGGATGTGGACCGCCTGGGTGATCGCGTCTCGAACCTGGATCGTCATTTCGGGCAGGCGGCCAAGGATATCTCGGAAATCAAGATCAGCGCCGAAAAGGCTGGCCGACGTGCGCAGCGTTTGGACAATTTCGACTTTGAAGAAATCGAGACCAAGGCCGAAAACGGCGTTGTACCCCTTGCTCGACACGAAGGTTGAAATCTACTGGATGGACAGATCCAAGTTGTACCCCACGGTTTTTCCGGTATCCCTGTCATTGCCCATCAGATAGACGCGGATCGTATAGTCTCCATCGTCGGGCAAGGTGATCCGGGCCGTATTGCCGTCAATCGACCCGTTATAGATCGCCACACCGTCGCTGCCCGGCGGCAGAATGTTGAAATAGATTACACCATTACCATTGGTGTCGCTGACCTGAAGATCGGCAAACATCTCCTGTCGGGCTTTGGCGCCCAGCGAATAGTCGAAGTACTCATCTCCTGAGATGGTTCCGCTGACCATGGTGCCAAAATTGCCGGACTGAAACTGAACCTCGGCCGACATTTGGGCTGATGCGACGGGCGCGATTGCAACGAGAAGGACGCACACAGCAAGTCTTGCGAACATGATCATTCCTGTCAAAACACGCCGTACGCGGCGCTCGCGGGCAAATTCAGATGCGCAGGAAGGGTTGGAACAGGCGTGGCATCAACTTGGTGAATTTCAACGGTGCATCCGTAACCGCCAGACAAATACAATCTTCCGAAATGTCCGCCACAGGCGTGTGTTCCAAATCCTCGTCCGCGATCTCGACGTCGCCACGGGCGAAGCGATCCACTTCGTCCGAGAATGCGCCCTGAAGCACCATCGTCAATTCTATACCGTTGTGGCTGTGATCTGGTACAGCCGTTCCGGCTGGAATGAACAGCAACCGGGCCGAGGCCTCGCTTGTGGTTGGAAGAATGGCCTGTTTCACACCCATGCCGATCGGTTTCCATCGGATATCTGAAACCGTACCGCCGACATAATCCTGCAACGGGGCCGGCAATACCGAGCAGTTCGGACGCGCCGGTTTGGACGCTGGCGCACCTTTGGAGATCAACGCCATAGTCGCGGCCAGAGATTTGTCAGTCATGGCGATGGATTCAGTCTGTTCCTCCAGAACATGCCCACCCACGGCGTCGTAACTTTCCGCCCGCGCACGGCAATGGTCGCACAGCGACAGATGCGTCGCGACCATCAGGTCGAATGCCTCGGGCAGACTGCCTGCGGCATATGCCATCAGCAGGTCATCTGTCAGGTGATGTTTGATCGATTTACTCATCGTACTCATCTCAGTTCATTGCATGGCGCAAGCGGTCCAGCGCCAGCCTGATTCGTGATTTGATCGTTCCCAGGGGCAACCCGGTCTGAGACGCAATTTCCCGATGACTCAGATCACCGAAATACGCCTTTTCGATCAGCTCTCTCTGCGCGTCTGGCAACGCTGTCAAAGCGGTGCGAAGCTGCGCGGTTTCTTGTTGCAGCGCGATGACATCGTCCTGCTCAGGCTCGGCCTCGGGACCCCACCACAATTCTTCGGGTTCGGGGCGGCGTTGCTTTCGCAGAACGTCAATGCGCTTGTTCCGAGCAATCGTGAATACCCAAGTAGCCACTGTTGCCCGCGTCGGGTCGAACAGATGGGCTTTGTGCCACAAGGTCGCCATCACCTCCTGCGCACACTCCTCGGCCATTGTGGCGTCTGATCCTGACTTCATCAGGAACGCCTTGATTCGTGGCGCGAAGTGCTGGAACAGCTCGGCAAATGCCGCCTGATCCTGCGCGTCGCGGATGCGCCTGACGTGATCCACCCATTCGGTTCTGGTCTCGCGCCTGCCGTTTCTTCCGTTCACCCGTCTACCCTTGATGCGTTTCTTTTCGCGCCGAGGCTGAAGGGCGGCCGGTTCAGCCGCAGGTTCGTCCAAGGTCACGGTATCGATCTCGGTAAACATAACCTCATTACGGCGCGTTCCCCAAGCCGGATCACTTTATCGGGACATTATGATCCAAATTGTGCAAATTGCCGTATCAGAATTACCAGCATCTGAAGGAAATCAGTGTAGTTCAAGGCATTTACGGGAAGGCCAGAAAGCGGCGGATGACGCAGGAAATAGACCATATCGCGGGTCATACCTATCACGGGCGCAAGGGTGCGATTGAAAACGCATTCCGATACTCGGTCGATTACATCCTGCTGGATCCCGAAGCAGAGCTGGACACCCCTTTGCTGTTTTCGGTTGATCGCGCGAATGTCACGAACTGGCGCACCAGCGATCATGGGGGAGAGCCGGGTCATGGGGAAGGGGCCCAGTGGCTCCGCGTTCGATTTGATGAAATGTCGGTGCAACAACCGGCGCGTTTTAAGTTGCTGACGCAACCGCGCGTTTTGGGTCACGTTTTCAATCCCGTCAGTTTTTGGTTCTGTTTTGACGACAGCGATCACCTTTATGCCGTGGTGGCCGAGGTCACCAATACCTATGGCACCCGTCACAGTTACCTGTGTCACAAACCCGATTTCTCGGTCATCGAACCGACTGACAGGGTGGTGGCGGACAAGCTGATGCATGTCTCACCGTTTCAGAAAATCGAAGGCATCTATACGTTCCGCTTCGACTATCGCGCGGATCGCGTCGGTGTCTGGATTGATTACGGCCGCGCTGACGGTGGGCTGATCGCGACGCTGACCGGCCCGCGGCAACCCCTGACCAACCGCGTGATTCTGTGGTCCTTGCTGCGGCGGCCATTCGGCGCCCGGCGAACCTTTGCACTGATCGTCTGGCAGGCTTTCAGGCTGTGGCTGAAAAAAGCCACCTTTCGCCCGTTTCGCAGGCAACCGGTACCGGACCAGCCGATTTCGCGTGCGCGGAACTAGGGCCGTTGTTTGCGTAAGATCAAAGACTCGGCCCTTGTTCGGTGATTGTGATGGCACGACAACCGCGAACACGAGGAACTGATGCATGTTGGAAATATCGGCAAGAAAGGTCGCTCAGATTGCCATGATGGGGCGCGAGCTGAACCGGGCAGAAGGTGAAATGCGCGCCTTCATCGAACGTATGAGCGAAGACGAGCAAGCCGAACTGGTTGCCATCATGTGGATCGGCCGCGAAAGCTTTTTCCCCGAGGATCTGGCCGAAGCGATCGCCACTGCCAAGGCCGAGGCCTCGACCCCCTGCGCCGACTACCTGATCGGCACTCCGCACATGTCAGACCACCTTGAGAACGGTCTGGACGCGCTGGGGATATCAGCCGAGGACGTCGAAAACGATCTGATGTGACTTGCCTGCAAAGGGGCGGTTTCTGCGACGGATCGATATTCGCGTTATCTTGATCCGCCACTGAAAGGGCATGTCGCGGGCCTGGATCGAAGACTGTAATCAACGCGCCGGTCCAGCCCGAACTTTCCCTCCAATACAGTCTTAACAAACCTTAATGAACCGGTTTGGCAACGTTAAGGCAGCCTTCCCAAATCTGATGTCAGGAAGACAAAGACATTGAGTTCAGGAGGAGAAAGACATGTCACATACACAAACATTCGAAGGCCGGGATGGCCTGCTTGACGGTCTGTTTTCAAACTATGCAGAAGCAAAGGTCGAGCATTTCCGCCGCCGGATTTTTTCGAAAACCGTGCGGGATCTGGAAAAGCTTGATGACGTACAACTGGCCGACATCGGCATCCAGCGGGATCAGATCAAAAGGCGCGCATATGAAAGTGTTTATCACAACAAGCCATACCGGCAGTGATCAAGCATTCAGCGTGCACTGAAACCCATCCCCAAAAGCCTGTCAGTGAGGTTACCAGAATGTTCGACGTCATACCGCCCACCAATCAACCGGCTCCGGCCGCCAGTGCGCTTTTGCTGTTCGATCGTGCCATGCGGATCCGTTCGATCAGCCCTGATATTGTCCGCGCAGCCCAGCATCTGAATGCTTTGACCGATCATCAGTTGTCCGAGCTGGGCATCAACCGCAGTGATATCGAAGATACCATCCAGCGGTATATCTGAAGGCCGGGTGAGGGAAACCCGAACGAGGACAACATGCGTAAAGTACAAAAATGAAAGCCATTCCAGACAGTCTGGAATGGCTTTTTTTTGCATTCAGGCCGTGTGATCGACGATTTGCAGATGCTGGGCCAGCTTGTCGATTTCACCCATCCATCCCTGCACCAGCTTGGGATCGCTGGGGGCCGCGTGAACACCGGCCGGGACGGCGCGGTTCAGTACGGCCTCGACCGCAAGTGAGACCGGAATCGACACCAGACGCGCCATTGCCGTGCCGCGCTCGTCGCCCCAGGCGTCCATGACATAGGTCTTGTGCCAGACTTCGATGCCGTCTTTCTCGGCCTTCAATCCCACGCACAACACAACACGATCAGGCTCGCCTTCGTCATAGGCGTTTTCCTCCCAGAACTGGTCCGACATCTCTTTCAGACGCGCATCCCCTTCCGGGCCGGACAGGGTTTCGATCTCGGTGAACACATCCGACCACGCGTCGGCCCAGCCGTTCAGACGCAAGGTGCCGCGGACGAATTCCTTGACCGGCCAGTGGTCCTCGAAATGGTACTGCGCCATGAAGGGGATCGAATCGCGGTTCGGGTAGACCTCGAAGCTTTCCGGTGTCGGCAGCGGGGCGATGTAGCTGCTGATCGCATCCCAGGGGCGGGCAACGTCCAGCGGCGCGTAATCGCGGATCGATTTCGACGGCGACCGCAGCGCTTTCAACACGCCCAGCGGCGACCAGCTGAATTTATAGCGGAACGGGTTGGGGTTCTTGGGAATGCCGCCGCAATAGGAAATGAAGCTCAGGTGGTTTTCCGGGTCGAACGCATCGGAGCCGCGGTAGTCGTCGATCAGGGCATGTGCCATCAGGTGATCGATGCCCGGGTCCAGCCCGACCTCGTTGACCAGTGCGACACCGGCCTCGCGCGCCTTGTCATCCAGCGCGCGCATCTCGGGCGCGATATACGAGGACGAGACGAAATTGGCCCCTTTGGAAATCGCCAGGTCCGCAAGCGGCACATGCCAGTCGCCCGGCAGCATCGAGACGATTACATCGCCCTTCTCCAGTACGGCGCCAAGCGCGTCGATGTCGAAGGCGCGGATGTCGTCGGTCAGGTCTCCGACCTCGGCCCTGGCCTTGTCGACGGTCCGGTTCCACACGGTGACCTTGTGGCCGCCTTCGATCAGGCGACGCAGGCCGGGAATGGCCGAGAGGCCGGTGCCACACCAATGAATGGTCATCGTTCAGAGTCCTTCAATATGCGTTTTGTAAGTTGCTTCTGCCCGCCCCCAGACACCGCTGTCCAGATCGGTCAGAGTCAGCAAGGACGGCAGCAGTTGCGCGGCATAGTCTTCCGAGCTTTCGACCGGCAGCATCGACGGCAGGTTGTCGATCGCCATCACGTCCATCACGGGGTCGGTGGCCACGCGCAGGGCGGGTTCTTGCCACGTGGTGGCGCGGTCATAGACGGGCACCGGGTTGTAGTCGCTGTCCGGGTCGCAGGCCACGTCACCGATGGCGGTCAGCTTGCGCGGGGCGGTCAGCGCCTCGCGCGGGACGAAGACAGGCGTTCCGGGGCGCGCGAAGATGCAGTTCAGGAACAGATCATGGTCGAGGATTTCCGGGAAAGGCCCACCGCTGGCAGTTTCGGCCATGTCCCACTTGGTGACCGCGACGCCCATCGCCTCACACAGGTCTCCGGCGCCGGTGCCTACACGGCCCAAAGCTCCGATGACGATGGCGCGGGGCCGGGGCGCGCCGGTGGCGTCCAATTCTGCCAGAAGTTCGGCGTTCAGCGCGTCCTTGCCGGGATAGACGCCGACGGGGCCGCAGAGCTCGCCCCGTTGCTGCGCCGCCCAGGTCTTGAGCGTCACCGCCGCGCCCGCGTAGCCTGCCCAATAGCCGAATGCGGCGACCCGGCGACCATCCTCATCCACGAGGTATTCCAGATCATAAAGCGTGCCGCCGCCCGCCTTGAACCGTTCCAGCAGAGCCCGGCCCGAATGCTGGCCCTTGAAGGCATGGCCGAACATGATGTGGCGGTGGGGCAGGGGTGTACCGTCTTCGGGCAGTTCCTTGAGGCCGAAGATGATCGCGTCCAGCGGGGCCTCGGGCCAGGAATTCTCGGGCGCGATCTCGCAGCCTGCTTCCTTGTAGCCGTCCAGTGGAATGGCGCGGGCATGGCTTTCCTCGACCGTCACGCGGATGCCGGCCGCGATCAGCACCGCGGCACCTTCCGGTGTCAGCCCAACCCGTTCTTCGTTCGGGCGCTGTTCTGCCCGGACCCAGAGATGTGTCATCATATTTCCTTTTGTCAGAGCATTCCGGCAGCACGCACTGCCTGAACCGAAGGGCGCGCCTCCATCGCCTCACGGAAGGCGACGATTTTGGGAAAGGCCGAAACGTCCACACCATCGCCTTCCAGCCAGCTGCACACCACATACAGATAGGCATCGGCCAGCGAGAACGCCTCGCCCAGCACAAATGGACCACGCAGGCCGTTCGACGAGATATAATCGCAGGACGCGGTCATCGTCTGCGCGACCTTGTCTTTCATGTCGTTCCAGCTGGATTTCTTGTCGGCCCAGCGGTGCCCGCGCATCTTGTGCGCGTGGTTCACATGCATGGTCGAGGCAAGGTAGAACATCACTTCGCGCATCCGGGCAGCCATCACCGGATCAGCCGGCACCAGCCCGGTCTCGGGGGCCTTGGCTGCAACGAATTCCAGCAGGGCTCCGGTTTCAGTCAGGATGCCGCCATCCATCACCAGCGCCGGAACGCGGCCTTTGGGGTTTATTTGCTTGTAAGCAGGTTTCGTCTGTTCGCCCCCGGCGAAGTCGAGCTTGACCGCTTCGTATTCCAGCCCGGCCTCTTCCAGTGCGATCGCAACAGCGACCGAGATGGTACGGGGTGCATAGTAGAGCTGCATCAGGCGTCTCCGATCTGGTTACAGGTGGGTCTGCGCGAACTGCCGATCAGGGGCTTCCAGATGCGGAACGGCATTGAAAAGAACCGGGCTCAGCTGAGCACCAATCGGATGCAGACGATGCATCGACGTGTTCATGATGGCAAGGGCCACCCGTGCCATTGACGGGATATCCAACCCCATCGCCTGCCGCACCGCCATCGAAATCAACCCGCCCGAGGTCACGACGATTGCCGGTCCGCCCTCGGTCCCGATCTCGTGCAGCGCGTCGCGCACGCGCGTCTCGAATTCTTCGAAGGTTTCCGGCGGGTTCTCGATTTCGCCATTGGCCCAGGCCGCAAATGTTCTGGGCAGGTGTTCTACGAAACCTTCGCGGTCGGTGGGGATCGCGACGCCGTGTTGGTCCTCGAACAGTTGTGCCAGCGTGAAATACTCGATCTCGTTCAGTCGCGCGTCACGAATTGGCTCGTGCAATCCCATGCTGTCCGCTGTCTCGGCGTGGCGGGTCAGGGTGCCGCAATAGACCCGGGCATAGTGGCTGCGGGTATCACGCAGATGCGCCCCCAGCCAGCGCGCCTGCTGATGCCCCAAGTCGCTGAGCCTGTCATAGCTTGCCTCGTCCCGCGCCGTTGTGTTTGCCTGCCCGTGGCGCACCAATGTGATATGTGACATGTCGGTCCCTCTTGCGCCGAAGTCTTAGGGCAGGTTCCCCTCTGGTGCCAGAGGGGTTTCACGCCTGTCGAAAAAAACCTCGCTCCTTTACTGTTTCTGGCTATGGTTTGCCCCGAACAAACCTTCGGAGGGGTTCATGACCGTCGATCACACGCGTTTTCTGACCGACCTGCATAAGTTGCGTGAATTCGGTGCCTCGGGAGTGGGCAAAGGGGTTGTCCGCCCTGCCTATTCCGACGCGGATATCGCTGCGCGCCAGTGGCTTGCCGGACGTATGCGCGAAGCGGGCCTGACCCCACAGTTTGACCCGGTGGGAAACCTGTTCGGATTGGCGTCCGGCCCTTCGCTGCTGATGGGATCACATTCCGACAGTCAGCCCGAAGGCGGCTGGCTGGACGGCGCCCTTGGCGTCATCGCCGCGCTGGAAGTTGCACGTTCCGTCGACCGTCCCATTTCAGTTGTCAGCTTTCAGGACGAAGAGGGGCGGTTTGGCGTGACCACAGGTTCTGCTGTCTGGTCGGGCGGGTTGTCTCTGGAAAAAGCCGATGTGTTGACCGATGGGGCCAGAGTCAGCTTTGGCCAGGCCCGATCCTCCATGGCAGACTTGTCCCAGGGCTTCGTGGACCCGTCCCGTTTCGATGGCTTCATAGAGATGCATATCGAACAGGGCCCCTCTCTGGACGCGTCCGGAGATCAGATCGGAGTTGTCACGGATATCGTTGGCATCCGCGATATGTCGATCACCTTCGAAGGTCAGCAGAACCACGCCGGCACCACCCCCATGCACCTGCGCCGCGACGCATTTCAGGCCCTGTCCCTGTTCAACACCCGGCTCAATGAGAGGTTTCGCAATGTCGTCACGCCGCAGACGGTCTGGACCGTCGGGCGGGTCAACCTGCATCCAAACGCTTCGTCCATCGTGCCGGGACGGGTTCGGTTCTCGATGCAATGGCGCGATGCTGATGCAGACCGTTTGGCCCGGATGGAGGAGATCATACGGGCGACAGCACAAGAAACCGCTGAGCAACTGGGGATGAGCTTGGATTACGGCCCCATGTTGGGGCTGGATCCCGTTGCCATGGATCCGACCTTGCGCCGCGCTCTTGAACGCGGTGCGGAACAAGTCGCGCCGGGTCGGTGGCGCAGAATGCCCTCGGGGGCCTTGCACGATGCCACCAACGTGTCTCGCCTGATGCCGGTCGCGATGCTGTTCACGCCCTCAATCGACGGAATCAGCCATGATTTTGCAGAAGATACGGCAGAGGTCGATTTGATTGCGGGGCTCGAAGTTCTGATGCGTGCCGTACGGTCCCTCTCTGTCTAAACGCCACTTTGCAACGAAAAATCCCGAAGAAGGTGGTGCATCGACAGTGAAATCCTCCCCCCGGCATCCGGCCGGGCGCCGGGGATTTCATGCGATGGAAACGAGGGTTGTTGCCTAACGGAAAATAGTTTCCTATAGGAACATTCATGATGCATGCGTCTGTATACCGCCTCTTCTTCGGATTGGTGTTTCACTAGAAACCGGGTGGAATCATTGCATTCTATGCGGCTTGGGGCAGACTGACGGTTATGCATTTTGACCTTTGGATAATCGGAAGTTGACCGGATCATGACCACACCGAAGCGCACGCCTCTCCACTCTTTGCACGTCGAGCTTGGCGGCAAGATGGTTGATTTTGCGGGTTG